>CADBKQ010000027.1 GCA_902795275.1 uncultured Eubacteriales bacterium
ATACCGGGCGATGCGCACGGCGGTCTGGGAATCGTGAAACTGATCCTGCGGCAGTTCGCAGGCGTCCATGTATTTCCGCAGCAGCAGCACGAAAATCTTTGTCACAATGGCGTTCACCAGCATGGAATAGTAATCCTGCCGTTCCATGAATTCGCCGCACAGCTCCACAAAGGCCCGGTGCAGATCCATATCGTCCCCGGTGTGGAAAATCAGGTAGTCGATACCCCGTTCGCTGTAAAGCGTGCTCATGAAGAAATTCGCCAGCAGGTTGTCACCCTGGAGGATGCTGTAGAAGTAATGCCGGAAGGTAGACTTGCGGATGAGCACGTCGATAATGACGCTTTCATCGCTCACATCCAGGGCGTGGGTCATCCGGGGCTGGATGAAGCACAGATCGCCCGTGGTCATCGTGGAAGTATGGTCGCGCACCTGATGGGCGCACCGGCCCTCCAGCACGTAAAACAATTCAAAGAAATTGTGGCGGTGGGGGATCGGCGGGGTATAGCAGTTGTGCTTGAATACGTGAATGCCCACCTGACGGTCGGGAGAAAAGAACTGGTTGTCCAGGTATTCCGACGGAATGGTGTCCGGCCATTCGGGAACGATCAGATTCAGCCGCCGTACCTGTTCCGGGTCGATCTGTTGAAGAAACGCTTCAAATCCGCTGGGAGAAAACTTTGCCAGGCGGTAATTCCGGTAGAACAGTTCGCTTTCATTGAGGGCGCGCAATTGGGCCATCACCCGTGTTTCATCCATACACTCCCCCCTTTCATGATAAACTCAGTATACATTCGTTTTTTCTTTCTGTCAATTCTTTTGCGCAAAATAAAATTTGAAAAAGAAAATGGATTGATATTTCCCTGAAATAACATTTTGAATAATTTAAATATTAAAATAAATCAGTTAAACAGATTAAAAATGAACATAGCGCAAAATGGTTTTTTCTGTATAATAGAAATCGAAAATGACTTGCCGGTTTTTGAATCTATCCACGGAAGGTGCTCAAGCATGGAACTGATCTCCATTATCCCGGACTTTCAGCCCCGCAGCGATCCGCGCCTGCTGGCAAAAGCGGAAGCGCTGAAACCGGTTCTGCAATATACGGAATACCCCATTCCTTCGGTCTGCCTTGTCAATGGGGAAACGGTAGCGGCTGAATCCCTTTCTGCCCGTCCACTGTATCGGGGCGACCAGGTGCTGCTGGACTTCGGGCGGCATCTGGTGGGCCGGCTTACGCTGAATCTTTCCACCGCGGGGTCCCATCAGGACGCGCCCGCGTTTATCCAGCTGGATTTTGCGGAAATGGCGGGGGAACTGACGGAAAACCCGGAGGATTATCACGGCTGGCTGTCTCACAGCTGGATCCAGCAGGAAAGGCTGCACCTGGACAGGCTGCCGGCGGCAGTCACGTTGCCCAGGCGGTACGCCTTCCGCTATGTGCGCCTCACGGTGCTGGATACCTCGCCCAAATATCAGCTGGTGCTCAAAGACGCGATGTGCCGGGCGGAGAGCGCGGCAAACTGGGCAAACGTTCCCGAAAAGCGCTTCCCGGACGGGGAACTCAAGCGCATTTACGACGCCGGTCTGCGCACTCTGGCCGAATGCACCCAGGACGTGCTGGAGGACGGGCCCAAGCGCGACCAGCGGCTGTGGCTGGGCGACATGCGGCTGGAAGCGCTGACGAGTTATACCTCTTTCCGCAGTATGGATGTGATCAAGCGCTGCCTGTACCTGTTCGCGGGAACCCGGTTTCCGGACGGGCGTATGAGCGCCAACGTGTTTACTTCCCCGGAACCGGCTGCGGACGACACCTTTTTAATGGACTATGCCCTGCTTTATCCCGTGGCGCTGGAAGAGTATTTAGCTGAGACCGGCGACGCCGAAACGCTGAAAGATTTGCTGGAACCTGCTTTGGAGCAGGGGGATTGGGTGCTGGCCCACTGGCTGAACGGCGAAAACGTGCTGAAACCGGACGCCGGGAAAACGGGCTTCATCGATTGGAGCGACGCCCTGGATCGCACCGCCGCTTTGCAGGGCGTGCTGATCCTTTCGCTGGACGCCTGCGCGGCGCTGTGCGTGCGGGCAGGTGACGGAAAGAGGCGGGGGGCATATGAAAACAGGGCGGCCAGCCTGCGGGAAGCGGCGCTCAGGCATTTCTGGTCGGCGGAAGAGCAATGCTTCCTGTCAGGCGGGCAGATTTCCATCCATACACAAGTGTGGCTGACCCTGGCGGGCGTGATGCCGGACGGCAAGGCGCGCGCCGCGTTTGAAAAAGCGCTGGAAACACCCGGCGCGCCTCAGATGGCGACGCCCTACATGCACCATTATTATGTGACGGCGCTGCTGAAAGCGGGCTTGAAGGAAGAAGCCGAAAAACATCTGCGGGCCTACTGGGGCGGGATGCTGAACGCAGGAGCCGACACCTTCTGGGAATGTTACGACCCCGCCGACCTCCGTGCTTCTCCCTACGGCGGCATGATCGTGAACAGCTATTGCCACGCCTGGAGCTGCACGCCCGCGTACCTCATTGATAAGTACTTTCTATAAGGAGGTCTGTCATGAAAACGAAGCAAGCCTTCAACCCCTATCTGCCCAGCTGGGAGTATGTGCCGGATGCCGAGCCCCATATCGTGAACGGTCGGGTATATGTGTACGGTTCCCATGACCTGTTCAACGGCCTGAACTTCTGTTTGGGGGATTACGTGTGCTGGTCCGCCCCGGTGGATGATTTGGGCAATTGGATGTATCACGGCTGCATCTACAAGCGGGAGCAAGACCCCGCCGCGCCCAAGGTGCGCCTGACCAACGGCCTGGCCGCGCCGGACATGGTGGCGGGCCCGGACGGACGGTATTACCTGTATTACTTCATGGGCGGCACGAAAATGATCTCCGTGGCGGTGTGCGGCGAGCCCGCCGGGAAGTACGAATTTTATGGCTACGTGAAATATCAGGACGGCACCCCCATCGGCAAGCGGAACGAGCCTTTCCAGTTTGACCCGGGCTGCCTCATGGACGAGGACGGGCGGCTGTACCTGTATACCGGCTTTGCCTTCGGCGGCAATCCCATCCTGCTGGACGGTTCCGCCCCCACGAAAAAGGGCCCCATGTTCTTTGAACTGGATACCAAGGATATGCTCACCGTGATTTCCGGGGACGAGCTCCGGTATATCGGCGTAAAGACCGGGGATGAAGCCAAGGGCACGGCTTTTGAGGAACAGCCCTTTGGGGAAGCCAGCTCCATGCGCAAGTTCCATGGAAAGTATTACTTTATTTACAGCTCCCTGAACAGCCACAACCTGTGCTATGCGGTAAGCGATAGGCCCGACGGAGGCTTTGAGTACGGCGGCATCCTGGTCTCCTGCGGGGACGTGGGCCTGCCCGGCGTGCCGAACGTGAAGCACGCCCGGATGTGCACCGGCAACACCCACGGCAGCCTCATCGAGATAGGCGGGAAACACTATATCTTCTATCACCGCCATTCCAACAGGAAACAAAGCTCCCGGCAAGCCTGCGCCGAAGAAATCCGCTTTGAAAACGGAAAATTTTATCAGGCGGAAATGACCTCCTGCGGCCTGAACGGCGGGCCCCTGTCCGGCAAGGGCAATTATCCTGCTTACATCGCCTGCAACGTGTACGGAAAGAGCGGCACCCGGTTCATGAGCATGATCAAATACCCCAAGGCGGACAACCCCTTCCTCACCCAGAAGGGCAAGGATCGGGAGGAAGGGCCCGATCAGTACGTGTCCAACTTCTGTACCGGCTGCACGGTAGGCTTCAAGTATTTCGACCTACGGGATACGAAGGAAATCACCATCCATTTACAAGGGTACGGTAACGGCTGCATCGTCACCGTCCGGACGCAGGAACACGGTGAACCTGTCTGCCGCATCCCTGTGGAAACCGCTTTGCAGGAAAAAGCCTTTGCCGGCAAACTGCCGGACGGTTTAGGCGCGAAAGAAGCCCTGTATTTCAGTATCGAAGGCCAGGGCGGCACCTTCGATTTCCTGTCGTTTGATCTGAACTGAACACCCTTTTTCCATCGGAAGTGATACGGAAAAAACCGTATTCATTTTATAAGGAGGAACCCCAAAACAATCAGGATGAGCGAACGGCGAAGCCGTTGCGCGTGCCAGCGGGCCGCACGGCGAGCACGCCGGCCATCCAAAAGAAAGGATGAAGCAACGCATGAAATCCCAGAAAACCGCTTCCCTGTTCCGTGGCGTTACCGCGCTGATGGCAGTGCTGTTCGTGCTGTCCAGCTTAGGCCAGGGCCTGACGGAGAACTACCGCAGCCAGCTCGACGGGATGCTGGGCACCAGCAGCTACGTGACCATCAACGATGAAAGCGCGGCCCGGTTCCAGAAGGACTACGCCACCATCGAGGACATGATGGCCGCCGCCAAGGCCCTGGCCATCCGGGAGGGCGAGGAAGGCACCGTGGTCATGAAGAATGACAATGGCGTGCTGCCCCTTTCCAAGGAGAACGAGGTCGTTCTCTTCGGCCTGGCCGCTTACGCGCCGTATCCTTACGCCAACGGCGACCTGAAGGCGGGCAACGCCGACGCGGTGGATTTAGTGGCCGCCCTCACCGAAGCGGGCCTGACCATCAACGAAACCGTGAAAGATTTCTACATGAACAGCATCCTGAACAAGCATGTGGAAATGGTGCCCAACCGCTGGACGGGCGAATTGCAGGAATCCGTGGGCTATGACAACATCTACGTGGCGGCTCCCGGCGACATGGCTGAATACCAGATCGTGGAAGTGCCCCCGGAACTGTTCGAGGAAAAGGGCGCGCCCACCGATTGGAAGGACAGCATCAAGGCCGGTTCCGTGGCTATCGTGGTGTTCGCCCGGGGCGCTGGCGAAGGCAACACCTATGCTCCCGGCTCTGCCCTGAACTACGCGGGCGAAGCCACCGGCAAAGACCCCCTGGCCCTGTCCGACGATGAACTGGCCGTCATCGACGTGGCGAAGGAAACCTGCGATAAGGTGCTGGTGCTCGTCAACTCCGGCAACACCATGGTGCTCAAGGACATTGCCAAGGGCGGGGCCCATGAAGTGGACGGCATCGCCTACATCGGCGTCATCAATGACTATCAGCTCACCGGCGTAGCCAAAGTGCTTTTGGGCGAAGTGAATGCCACCGGTGCGCTGCCCGATACCTACGTGGCGGACAACGCTTCCATCCCCGCCGTGGTGAACTTCGGCGGCAGCTACTACACCGATTATGAGATCGTGGGCGTGGAAGGCGCCGATCCCCGGTATCCCGGCGAAACCATCGTGAACACCAAGGCCAGTTCCTTCGGCGGCGCCACCACCTACAACGGCGGCCATTACATCGTGGAAGCCGAAGGCATCTATGTGGGCTACAAGTATTTTGAAACCCGCTATTACGACGCCGTCATGAACCCCGACTATAAGGCCGCTTCCGCCGCCGGAGCCACGCAGGGTGCGGCCTGGGACTACAACGCGGAAGTGCTGTATTCTTTCGGCCACGGCCTCTCCTATCTGGATTACACCCAGACGTTGAAGAGCGTGAACGTGGACCTCAGCGAAAATGGCGATATTACCGCCGTCATCGAAATCAAGAACAACTCCGGCAAGGATGGCCTCTTCCTGGCCCAGCTGTACGTGCAGCAGCCCTACACCGATTACGACCGGGAAAACCTGGTGGAAAAATCCGCCGTCATGTTCCTGAATTCCGGCAAGACCCAGGTGAAGGCGGGCGGCACGGCCAATGTGACCATCACCGTGCCCACCAAGTACCTGGCCAGCTATGATTACAAGCAGGCCAAGACCTGGATCCTGGACGCGGGGGATTACCTGTTCACCGCCGCCGCCGGTTCCCACGCGGCCGTCAACAACTTCCTGGCCCAGCAGGGCAAGACCGTGGCGGACGGCATGGACGCGGAAGCGGCCGGCGCGGTTGTGACCTGGAACCTTGCCTCCCTGGATAACAAGACCTTCTCCATCGCCATCGGCCATACTGTGACCAATGTGGCGGACGACGCGGACCTCAACTACTGGACGGGCACGGACACCGTGACCTACCTCTCCCGTCAGGATTGGGAAGGCACCTATCCCATCAATTACAATGAAGTAGAAATCAAGCTCGCGGACAGCCCCAGGAAGGACGAATGGATCGCCGAACTCCAGGGCAAAACCTACACCGTCAAGACCGATTCCCCCGCCGCCGAGGGCGTGGACAAGGGCGTCCGCTTCAACGCCGCCAGCATCCAGGACGAACAGCGGGATGATATCAATAACGCTTACTGGGATGATCTGGTGCATGAAATCACCATTGACGAGGCCGTAGGCGCGGTCATTCACGGCGGCAGCACCTCCGACACCCTGACCAACGTGGAAAACCCCGTGGTGGTGCAGAACGAGGGCGTCAGCGGCTTCACCTCCGGCTATACCGACGAAGCTACCGGCAAGACCTACAAATTCAACGTCCATTCCCAGACCCTGATGGGCTCCTCCTTCAACCCCGAGCTGGCCTACGCCTGGGGCCTCATCGAAGGCAACAGCGGCCTGTGGCTGAACCGCTTCGACCTGTGGGGCACGGGCCTGACCCAGCGCCGCACCCCCTACAATGGCCGCAACTATGAGTACATCTCCGAAGACCCCATGCTGACCAACCGCATCGGCTACGCCATCCTGAAGGGCTGCGCCGAAAAGGGCATCATGAACGGCCCCAAGCATATGGGCTTCAACGACCAAGAGCATAACCGCGGCGGCGTTTCCGCGTACATGACGGAACAGAAATTCCGCGAAACCGACCTGCGGGGCTTCCAGGGCGGTTTAAGCGACGCCCATGGCCTGGCGGTCATGATCGCCTTCAACCGCATCGGCGCCACCAACGCGGCCCATCACGCGGGCATGCTCACCACCATCCTGCGGGATGAATGGGGCTATACCGGCCTCATCTCCACCGACATGATGAACAACAAGTATTACTTCAACGCTGAATCCATGGTCATGAGCGGCATCACCCAGGTGGCCGACTTCGCCCAGAACGACAACCACATCAACCAGGGCGAAAACGGCGTGGACAAGACCTGGGCATACCTCTCCGTGGACGCGGTGAAGAACGATTCCGCGCTGGTGGAAAAGGCCCGTGAAAACCTGAAGTATCAGCTGTACACCTTCGCCAACAGCGCCGTGCTGAACGTGACCACCGAGCGGGTAAACACCTGGTGGGATAACGCCATCACTACGGTGAAGACCGTCAGCATGGTCTGCGCCTGCGTAAGCTGCGCCGCCTGGCTGATCCTGACCCTGATTTCCAAGAAGAAGGAGGGCTAATCGTATGAAGAAATTATCTGTCGGCGCGTGGATCACCTGTTTCGCGGCCCTGCTGGCCGTGGCGGCGTTCATCGCGTACAGCGCCAACATCGGCGGCGAAGGATATTATAAGGACGCTGCCGTGAACAACTTTGCCCTGGCGATCTGGGGCGCGGCAGCCTGCCTGGTGCTCGCCATTGCCCTGTACCTGGTCAAAGGCAATAAAATCGTGGAAATCGTGACCGGCATACTGCGCGTGGCCGCGCCCGCCCTGATGGCCTTCGGCCTCATGAACCTGATCGCGGGCCGCGTGGACGGCCTGGGCTACATCTACTTCTCCAACGCCGACGTGGCGAAAGAAGTGCAGACGGCGGCCAACCTGGGCTCCGCCCAGACCGCCATCTGGAGCATGGCGCTGCTGGGCGCGGGAATGCTCATCGCCGTGATCGCCGCCTTCTTCTCCCTGCGGAAGAAGAAAGCCTGATTTTCCCTATTCCCCGCGGACGGTCAGAGGGCCAAGCTTCTGGCCGTCCGCTTTCTTCATCCGGATTGTTTCGACGGCCCTCTAAAAGCACTTTATGTGATTTAGGCAATAGGCAGTAGGCAATAGGCAATAGATGATTTATACTAAATACCTTCTAAAAGATTGAAAGATTCGGGATGGATTTTTCGTCCTGGCTAAGCTGAACGAAGGGAGGCGTAGCAGCGCTACGTTGACCGAACCTATTGCCTACTCCTATTGCCTACTGCCTGAACTACTTTCAGAAAGGAGGTATCCCATGCAAACTCTTATGGCGCTGCTGTGCGCCCTGCTGGCCCTGGCCGCGCTGATCCTGACGGCAGCCGGCGCGTGGAAAGCCTCCTTTCGCTTGGGCTGGCTGGGCGGCGCGTGCTTCATGCTGGCGGCAGCGGCCACGCTGGTGCTGGGGCTGGAAGGAAAGGATCTCCTGCTTGCTTCCCTGGTGCTGCTCTGCGTTTCGCAGGTGAAAAGGAGAAACGGCCATGAGCTTTGACACGCCGGGCTATGTGCTGTTTCTTGGCGCGGTGGTTTTGTTTTACCGCTTCTTACCCCGGCGGTTCCGCTGGGCGCTGCTGCTGACATCCAGCCTGTTCTTTTACGCCTGCTGGTCCGCGCCGCTGACATTGGTGATCATAGGCGTGGTGCTGCTGACCTATGGTTGCGCCTATTGCATCCAAAATGCAAAAAGCATCCTGGGCCGGAAGCTGGGATTATCCGCCGCCGTCGTGGGCTGCGTGGGCCTGCTGATTTGGTTCAAATATTTTAACTTCCTGGCGGATGCCCTGTTCAGCCTGTTCGGCGGTTCCTGGTCTCCCTGGAACATCCTGCTGCCCGTGGGCTGCTCCTTCTATACGTTCCAGGCCATGTCTTACGTGATCGACGTGTACCGGGGCAGGCTGCAGGCGGCAAAGCACCTGGGCCGCTATGCCCTGTACATCTGTTTCTTTCCCCAACTGGTGGCGGGCCCCATCGAACGGGCAGGCGCGCTGCTGCCCCAATTGACGGATACGCCGGACCCCAAGGAACAGGATACAAAGCAGGGCCTCAAGCTGCTCCTGTCCGGCTTTTTCCGGAAGCTGGTGATCGCGGACATGGCCGCGCCCATGGTGAACCGCGTTTTCGCCTTGGCAAACCCGGACGGCAGCGCAGTTTTCTTGGGAGCGCTGCTGTTTTCCTTCCAAATCTACTGCGATTTCGCGGGCTATTCGGAAATCGCCCGGGGCAGCGCGCTGCTGCTGGGGATCAGCCTTCGGCGAAACTTTGACCGGCCCTACCTTTCCCGCACGGTACGGGGCTTTTGGCGGCGGTGGCACATGTCGTTGACAGCGTGGTTCACGGATTACGTCTATATCCCCCTGGGCGGCAGCCGCAAAGGAAAAATCCAGCAGATCGCCGCCACGCTGGCCGTGTTTTTGCTCAGCGGGCTTTGGCACGGGGCCAACTGGACGTTCGTCCTTTGGGGCCTGTACCACGGGTTACTGTGCGCTGTGGAAATCCTGCTGGGACGGAAGGAAAACAAAGCGGATGGCTGGCGTCTTTCGGATTGGGTCAATTGGTTCATCACAGGCGCGCTGGTGCTGTTTTCCTGGCTGCTGTTCCGGGCGGAAAGCCTGGGGCAGGCGGGAGCGCTGCTTGCTTCCCTGGTTTCCGGCTGGGATGTGCAAACGGGCATCGCGCAGGCAGCCATGGGGTGGAAGGAAGCGGCTTGCCTGACGCTGGCGCTGATGCAGCTGCCGCTGCTGAACCGCCTGTCCCATCATGAAAAGGTATGGGATTTGACCTATGTTTTTTTGACCGTCTGCATCCTGGCGGCCTGGTTTGTGCGGGCGGCGGGACACGGGGCCAGCGCGTTCATTTATTTCCAGTTTTGATTTTGGTCCGGAAAGGAGGTAAAAGCATGCGTGGGAAAAAGTGGGCTGTCTGTCTGGCTGTTTTGCTGCTGATCGTGCCCGTGCTGCTCCTGTGCTTTGCCTTTTGCCTGCCCGCCCAATACGGCAAAACCTACCTGGCGGCGCTGACCGATAAGGCCGCCGCCCTGGACCAGGCGGCATCCCCCAAAATCGTGCTGATCGGCGGCAGCGGAGCGGCTTTCGGCTTCGACTGCGAACTGCTGGAGAAACAGCTTCTCGGCTATCGGGCGGTGAATTTCGGGCTGTACGCTGGCCTTGGGACCACAGTGATGCTGGAATTGGCCCTGCCTTCCCTGAACAGCGGGGATATCGTGATCTTTTCCCCGGAACTCAGTAAGCAAACCCTGTCCGATTGGTTTGACGCCCTGTCCATGTGGCAGGCGGCGGAGGAAAACCCGGCGTTGCTTTTGCGGCTGGACGCTTCCCGCTGGCAGGACATGCTGGCGGCGTTTCCGCAATACGCCGCCCAGAAAGCCCGGTTTTCCATGCTTGGCACCGGTCCGGACGGATCGGGGATTTACGCCCGTTCCTCCTTCACGGAGAAAGGGGATATCCTGTCTTCCCTGCGCCCGGCCAACCAAATGCCGGGGGGCTGGGATGGGAATATGCCCCTGCGCTTCGATAAGGATTTGCCCACGGAAGATTTTATCCGGCGGGTGAATGATTTTACGGAAGCCTGCCGAAAGAAACATGTGCGGGTCTATTTCCGTTTCTGCCCCATGAACGCATCGGCGATGCAGGCGGAGGAATGGGAGCGCATGGATGCTTTCACGGAGAGGCTTCGCGCGTCCCTGACCTGCGGACTGCTGGGTTCGGCGGAACGGGTCCTCATGGCGCCCGGCTGGTTCTATGACACCAATTTCCATTTGAACGGCGCCGGAGCGGCGGTGAATACGGCTCTGCTCGCGGAGGAACTGAAAGCCGCTTTAGGCGACGAAAGCCCCGTGACCTTTGGAATGCCCGCCCAGCCGGAAACAGCCGCGTTTGTTCCCCGGGAGGGAAACAATGAGGATGAAGCCTGTTTTCTGTACGAACAGCGTAAAGATTGCCTGTACATCACCGGGCTTTCCGGGATGGGGGTGGGGCGGGAAAGCCTGACCGTCCCTGTGAGCCACGAAGGAAAGCCCGTCGTTTCCTTTGACGCAGCTGTGTTCGCAGGCAACATTTCTCTAAAGGAACTAACCCTGCAAAACAATATCCGTTTCATCCCGGATGGCGCGTTTTCCGGCTGTGATTCCCTGAAAACCATCCTCCTGTTCCAGGACGATCCGGGCCTGTGTTCTGTGGGAGAAGGACTGCTGGACGGCACCGGCGCTATCATCGCCGTACCGAGAGAACGCTACAGCAGCTATTGCACGAATTATTTTTGGGCACCCCACGCCGCCCGGCTGCGACCAATGGAGGAAAATGCACCGCTTGAGCAAGAAGCAGAGCAAAGCGCTGCGTCTCCCGCGTCCAGAACAGAAGCGCCCTCCGCGGCAAAAACCGCCACCAGTATTCATTATTTCGACAACGGCGGCGCGCTGCGCGGACAGGCTGGGGATACCCTGACCCGCGAAATCATGTTCGTTCACCGGCGGGAAAACACCCTCCCCGGTACGGTCTGGTTTGAATGGGCGGATCATGTGCTGACCGGCTGGAACACAGAACCGGACGGAAGCGGCCTGTCGGTGGGTCTGGGCAGCCGGCACGACCCGGCGGAGGGCAATCAGCTGTATGCCCAGTGGCTTCCCTGTACCCCAGACGTGGATTTTGACTGGGAAACCGACGGGAAAACCGCTTCCGTGATCGGCTATCATGGGACGGAGGAAACCTGCGTGCTTCCCCTGACGCATGCGGGGCTTCCCGTGCGGTCGATCCGGGCGGGGGCATTTCAGGAAAAGTATTTTGCGCTGCTGGTGCTGGCTCCGGCTCTGCGGATGGTGGAGGAACAAGCGTTTACAGACTGTACGTTTGATACCATCATTTTGTACGACAGCCTGGAAACCATTTCAGACGGCAGTTTCTCCGGCTGTACCGGCCCGATGACGCTGCGGATCAACGCCGCCACCAGCCCGGTTTACAGCGGCAGTTACTTTGATACCTTCCAGGATAAGTACGATTACCTGCTGACGCTGGCAGGAAAGCGGAAAATCGTGCTCTCCTCCGGTTCCTCCGGGCGATACGGGTACGATTCGCCCCTGCTGAGAGAAGCGTTTCCTGAATATGAACCCGTCAACATGGGCGTGTACGCCTACACCAACGCCCTGCCCCAATTGGCTTTGATCCTGAATCACATGGAAGCTGGCGACATCCTGCTCTACGCCCCGGAGTTTGACGCCGTCAAAGAACAATTCTGCGTTTCCAACCGGCTGGACACGGGCTTCTGGGCCATGATGGAAAGCAATTACGGCGCGGCAGCGGAATTGGATATGAGCGCTTTTTCCGGCGTGTTCGACAGCTTTGGGGAATACCTGTATATTCGAAGCAAAATGCCGAAGAAAAGCTATTCGGTCAGTCCAGCCAATTATGCCGACGACGGAAACTTTTACGCCTTCAGTACTTACAATCCCTACGGCGATTTCATCCTGCCCCGGCCCAACGGGGAAACGAATGAACGCCTGCGCCACAACATCGTGGATTACACGGTGGACAGCTTCCCCGATGAAACCATCCAAAGCCTGAACAATGCGCTGGCGCCCTTCGTGGAAAAGGGCGTTGCGGTCTATTTCAGTTATACCCCCCGCAACAGCGCTTCCCTGACGGAGCAAAGCACCCCGGAAGCGCGGCGGGCGCTTCATCAGTGGCTGCAAGTAAATTTATCCATGCCGCTGATTTCGGAAATGGAAGATTACCTGCTGCCAGGCCGGTATTTCTGGCTGATCGACAGCCACACCAGTACGGAAGGCGCGCGCATCCGCACGGAACAGGTCATTCAGGATCTGCAAAAAGCATTGGAAAGGAAATGAAAAACCATGAAAAAGCTGGACTTTAACGGAAATTGGACATGCCGGCCCTTGAAGGGAGATTTGGAAGCGTATCGCGTGCGGCTGCCCCACGATGCCATGCGAACGGAACGCCGGGTGCCCGACAGCTTAGGCGAAGGGAACATCGGCTTTTTCGAGGGCGGGGATTACGAATACCGAAAAGTGTTTGCCATTCCTGAAGCGGCGAAAGGCAAACACCTGGAGCTGGAATTTGAGGGCGTGTATCACGACCCGGAAATCACCGTAAACGGCCGGCACGTGGACGCGCCGCCCTACGGCTATACGGATTTTTCCATTGATTTGGACGGGCTGCTCCAGGAAGATGGGGAAAACGAAATCACCGTGATCGCCCATAATGCCGATCAGCCCAATTCCCGCTGGTATTCCGGCACGGGCCTCTATCGGCCCGTGTGGCTGTGGTCTGGCGGCGAAAAGCGCATCGTCCGGGACGGCCTTCGCGTCACCACCCTGTCCATCGCGCCCAAACGCATACAGGTCGGATTAACCGTCGTGGGCGACGGCATTGCGGACGTCGAGGTGCTTGACGGAAACAAGAGGCTGGCCCATACCGTGATCGCCGCCGTCCATGGGAAAAACAGCCTGGAAATGGAACTGGACAGCGCGGAGCTTTGGAGCCCGGAGCATCCGGCGCTCTACACCCTCCGCGCCGCCTTTGGGGAAGATCAGGCGGAAATCGTTTTCGGCGTCCGCACCCTTTCCTGGGACCCAGGGCAGGGCATGGCCGTCAATGGGGAGCGGGTGGTGCTGCGGGGTGCGTGCATCCATCACGATAACGGCCTGCTGGGGGCCTGCACCTATCCCGAAGCGGAGGAACGCCGCGTCCGCATCCTGCAGGCGGCGGGGTACAACGCCCTGCGCTCCGCCCACAATCCCGCGTCCAAATATCTGCTGGACGCCTGCGATAAGCTGGGCATGCTGATGATGGATGAGTACGTGGATTGCTGGTACATGCACAAAACCGAGCACGATTACGCCTCCCATGTGCTCGCTTGGTGGAAAAAAGACCTATGCAGCCTGGTGGACAAAGACTATAACCACCCCTGCGTGATCCTGTATTCCACCGGCAACGAAGTGGCGGAAAGCGCCCAAGAGAAAGGCATCCAATTGCAGCGGGATTTTACGGCGTATCTCCATGAGATCGATCCCACCCGGCCCGTGACCTGCGGCATCAATATTTTCTTCAATTTCTTAAGCAGCATCGGCATGGGCGTATACAGCGACGAAAAGGCAAAAAAGCAGGCGGAAGCCAGCGCTCAAAAGCAGGCCGAGCCGCCCAAAAAGAAAAAGAAATCCGTGGGCTCGGAGTTCTTCAACAACATGGCCGCCAAGCTGGGCACGGATTTCATGAAGTTCGGCGCGTGGCTGCCGCCCTGCGATTGGAAAACCCGGGACGTGTTCGCCGCCATGGACATTGCGGGGTACAATTACGGCAACTGGCGCTATCGGAAGGATTGCCGGAAATACCCAAAGCGTCTGATCTTGGGCTCGGAAACCCTGATCGGGGACGCCCGGCCCTTCTGGGAGCTTGCCAAGACCCATCCCCAGATCATCGGGGATTTCGTCTGGGCGGGCTGGGATTACATCGGTGAATGCGGCGGGGACAGCCCGGAATACGGAAGCTACCGCACCGGCGACCCCGAAGACCGCATCCGTGGCGGCACCTGCCGTATCGACGTGACCGGCAAGCTGACCCCCGAAGCGGATTATACGCGGGTGTGCTTTGATCTGGAACCGGGGCCAAGGTTGGCGGTCGTTCCGCCCAGTGAAACCGTAAAGCCCACCCTGACCGGCTGGCAGTTGACCCGCGCCCTCCGAAGCTGGACGTATCCGGGCTGCGAGGGCAGGGGAACCCAGGTGGAGGTGTATTCCACCGGCAGGCAGGTGAAGCTGCTGTTGAACGGGAACGAAATCGGGACGAAGCCAGTGCCAAAAGCCTGCCGGGTGATCTTCAAAACAGCATACCAGCCCGGCGAACTGCGGGCCATCGCTTTGGATGAAAGCGGCAGGGAGATGGGCAGCGACACGCTGATAACGGCGGGAGACAAAACGGTGCTGCGCCTGGAACCGGAAAGGTTGGCTTGCCGCCCTGGGGAAATGGTGTATCTGCGGATGCGCTATACCGACGAAAATAGAGAAATCAAGCCCCTGGAGCGCCGCCCTGTCACCGTATCGGCGGAGAACGGGGAAGTGATGGGCACAGCCAACGGCTGCACTTATTTCCGTGGAAATTATGCCCAGAAAACTGTGCCCACGTACTTCGGCGAAGCCCAGGCCGTGGTGCGGGCCGGGGAAGCGGGTGCCGTGCGGGTGACCGTCACCGACGGAGAACAGACCGCCCAAGCGGAAATCGTATGCAAGGAGTGACGCGGAATGAATTATCAGGCAAAATGGCTGTGGTATCCCGGCGATCTGGAAAAATACCACGCGCTGAAACAGAATTTTTCCCGGGTAGAACGGGGCTGCTCCTGGCCTGCGTTCTGGAAAAGCGACGGTTTCCGCCAGCGGGTGGTTTTCCGCAGGACGTACCGATTGGAAACGCCCGAATCCTTTACCGTGTTCGGCCCCCCCGGCGCGGCTGGCTACGCCGACGTGAACGGGCGCAAATATCCCTTCGGCCAGCCCATTTCCTGCGAAGCGGGGGAAATCAGGATCGGCCTGCATATCGGATGCATCGGCTGCGTCCCGGCGGTGTACGTCCAGGGGGACGTGATCTGTTCTGACGGGGACTGGACAGTGGAGGATTACTGCGATCCCCCCGTGCCCGCCGCCAGCAATCGATATTTCACCGAACCGGAACAGAACGTGGCGGAATGGCCCATGATGGAAACCAGCTATGCGCCCGTGGCGGCGGAGGAAATAAACGGCGGCGCGCTGTTTTCCTTTGAAACGGAGCTGACCGCCGAATTGGAGGTAAACGTCCTTTCAGAGAAGGAAGCGCTTCCCCTGGTATACCTTGGGGAATCGCAAGCGGAAGCGCTGGCCGGGAAAGACTGCTATTTTTTCTGCCGCCCGGATCCGGAAACGCGCCGCTGTCCGCGCCAGGCCATGCGGTACGCTTTTCTGCCAGGTTACAGGGCGGAAGAAGTGTCCGTTCGCGCGCATCATCGGTATGTGGATATTCCCGTCCGGGCTTCCTTCCATTGCGACGATGAAGAACTGAACCGCATTTTCGCTGTGGCGGCCCACACCTTTTCCCTGTGCTGCGACGTGTTTTTTTTGGACGGCGTGAAGCGGGACAAATGGATCTGGAGCGGCGATGCCTATCAATCCCTGTTCGTGAACCGTTATCTGACCGGCGACAAGGAGATCGAGCAGCGCACCCTGATTGCCCTCCGGGGCAACGATCCCGTGACCACCCACATCAACACGATCCTGGACTATTCCCTCCTGTGGATCTTAGCCATGGGCGAGCATGAAGCAACGTACCATGACGAAGCCTTTCTGCGCCGCATGTGGCCTCAAATGGTGAGCCTGATGGACTTACTCATGCGCCAGCGGGACGAGCACGGCTTCACCGTTGGACGGCAACAGGACTGGGTGTTCATCGACTGGGCGGACTTTGACCGGGACGGCCCTCTCTGCGCCGAACAAATGCTGCTGGCGGCGGCTTACGGCGTGATGGCGCGGTATGGGTCAAGGTCGGAAAAAGCGTTCTATGAAAAAGAAAAAGCGGCCCTGCTGGCCGCGATCGACTGTTCTTTCTGGGACGCGGAGAAACGCGCTTACGTGGACTCCTTCACGTCCGGCAAACGCCATGTGACCCGCCACGCCAATATCCTGGCCGTGGTGTTCGACCTTATTTGTGAAGAACGGAAGCGGGAAATCGCAAAAACCGTGCTGTTCAATGATTCCGTGCCTGCCATCACCACCCCATATTTCCGGTTCTTTGAACTGGACGCTCTGTGCAAATTGGGGTATCTCAAAGAAGTGCTTGCCGAAATCAAAAGCTATTGGGGCGGAATGCTGAAGCTCGGCGCGGTCACCTTCTGGGAGGAATACGATCCCAGCCTGCCCTTGGAGAAGCAATACGCCATGTATGGCGATCCATTCGGCAAGAGTCTGTGCCATGCCTGGGCCGCCAGCCCCATTTACCTGCTGGCCCGATATTTTGCGGGCCTCCAGATCGATCCCGCATCGCCAACTGGTTATAATCTTCATCCTGCGGATGGTTTTTTCAGCCAGTTGGACTGCGTTATGCCGGTCAAAGAGAATAACTTAACGATCAGCATTCGGGGCGGTCAGCTGATAACCAAATCATCAGACGCTTTAGAGAATAGAGAGGAGTGAAATCCCGATGCTGTTTACGCTTGCTATTGACATCGGCGCGTCCAGCGGGCGGCACATCGTAGGCTGGATGGAAAACGGAGTAATCAAAACCCAGGAGGTGTACCGTTTTCCCAACGGCGTAAGCTGCCAAAATTGATGATATCCGAATGGCAGAACATGACTCCCAGCTTCATTATACTAAATACCTTCTAAAAGATTGAAAGATTCGGGATGGATTTTTCGTCCTGGCTAAGCTGAACGAAGGGAGGCGTAGCAGCGCTACGTTGACCTAGATGGGATTTAGTATTAGGTTCCGTTCGTGGAAAATGTGCCAATACAGGCATTCCCGACACTCGAAATGGAAACGGTTTTTGGGGTCCTCGTCCAAGTGCCAGGTGTAACGCCAGCCTGCGCCGGAGCCATGTCGAAAACCAAAGGGCAGGATTTTCTTCATGGCCGTGAGGAAGAATGAAAGCCGAGCCATTTTCTGATAAGTTTTCGGCGTCAACGCAGCCCACATGGCTTCCGAGATGATTTTGAACGCTTCCGGCTCGCTTTTTCCATGCTGCTGCAATACCTCATACAGTGCGATGGTGGTCAGAATTTGCGCCAGGTGCTTGTAGTTTCCCTGATCGCAATACTGTTTTTCTTCTTCGATCAGCACCCGCATCCGGCTGTACACGTCCCGCTGAATCTCCGGGGACAGTGTAGGGAACAGCGTTTTATAGCGGCTGACAGCTACCAGCTTTTCGGGCGTATATTGCTTCATTCTCCGTATTTCCTTTCACACTCCGCGTACATCATGGCGATCCGCGCCGCCATTTCCTTGCTGAAGGTCACGCGCCAGCCGTGATTTCCTATGAAATTCAGATATTGCCTTGCCGTCCATTGATGCTCAAAACGAATGCCCGCGATGCGCAGGATGCCTGACCAGATACGGCTTCCCAGTGTTCCTTTATGCTCCACAAAATTGGGGGCAATGAGCAGCCCGCCGGGCCGCAGCACCCGTTTGATTTCATTCAGCACTTTTCCCGGATCAGGCACGATGTGCAAAGCATTGGCGATGATCACTGCGTCGAAAGAACCGTTGGCGTATGGCAGGTTCATAGCGTCCGCCACTTCAAAGGTCAGATTAGGGATAGGTTCGCCCTTCTTCGCCTGGGCGATCATGCCGTCGGAATAGTCCGTGGCAATCATCTTTTTCGTCGCCGGGGCCACGTGCTTTGCAAGCAATCCGGGGCCTGTGGCGATCTCCAGCACGACCTTGCCCCGGATCATCTCCGGAATCCGGCTATACATAAAATCGTAGATATGCTGATCCGCTTTTATGGCCTGTTTATAGATCGGCGCGTATAAGTCCCATATCTTTTTCGTCATGCGAATGCTCCTTCTATCCCAGCGCTACATCCAGCGCCATCATCAGGGTAAAGCCCGCCGCGAACATCAACACGCCTACATTGCTGTGCTCGCCCTCGCTCATTTCCGGGATCAGTTCTTCCACCACCACATACATCATGGCTCCTGCCGCGAAACTCAGCAGACACGGCATGGCGGGCACGATCAGGGAGGATAAAAGGATGGTCAGCAGCGCGGCGACAGGCTCTACTGCGCCGGACAGCACACCGTCCAGGAACGCCCGGCCCTTGCCCTTTCCTTCTGCGTGCAGCGGCATGGAAATGATGGCCCCTTCCGGGAAATTCTGAATGGCGATGCCCAAGGACAGGGCCAGCGCCCCGCCTGCGGTGATCTCCGCCGAGCCGGACAGAAACCCGGCATACACCACCCCCACCGCCATGCCTTCCGGGATGTTGTGAAGCGTAACGGCCAAAACCATCATGGTGGTCCGGGCCAGCCTGCTTTTCGGGCCCTCCACTTGATTCGCGTTCATGTGCAGGTGCGGAATGACGGAATCCAGCAGCAAGAGAAACAGGATGCCGCACCAGAAACCGATCATCGCGGGCAGGAAAGAGAGCTTACCCATGGGCTCCGCCTGCTGCATGGCGGGAATGAGCAGGCTCCAGATAGAAGCCGCCACCATCACGCCGCTGGCAAAACCGGTCAAAGCCCGCTGAACGCCCCGGGAGAGCGCCTTTTTCATGAAGAATACGCAGGCAGCCCCAGCGGACGTGCCGACAAATGGGATCAGAAGTCCGATTCCTGTGTCCATGTTCATTGCGCGTCACCTCGTTTTCAGCGGTTTTTCTTTCCCAGCCGGACGGCTCTGGCCTTTTCTTCCGTATCGTCATCCTCGATGTAGCCATCGTAGGGAGCTTCGGGATCAGAATAATGCCTGGTGAAGGGCTTGCAGATTTCTGCCCGATGGGCAAAGGCAAAATCCAGAACGTCCGTCCAGCCGGTATGCCCGGTGATGACCGCAATACGGCGATTGCGTCCCCGGATGTTTTCTTCCAGCTTCTTGAGGGACTGAACGGCCAGCCTGTTATCTTCCGCCAGCGTACTGAGGAAGCTGTACCCGCCGTCCGCCCCGAACCAGATCGTGTCGCCGGTGAAAAGATAGGCATCGTCGATCAGATAGACCATATGTCCCCAGGTATGGCCCGGCACCAAGATGCTCTCAAAGAAGATATTGGAAATCCATTCCCGCACGCAGGCCACATGCCCGTCGATCCAGCCCGTGTTCAGGGGCTTGAAAATCGCTTTGCCCCGGAAAAGCCTGCTCATGGATTTCTTCTGATGCTCGGAATCTTTTCTTGCCATGGTTCAATCCTCCTTCAAACAGCCGGTGTTAGACAAATGCCGGATACGGGGCCAATCCAGCGGGCTTTTATTGGAAGCACGAACATCCACGTTTCATTTCCTTCTTGGTGTTAGTACAGCCTAACCATCATTCAAAAAAATAAGACGATCACAAGGACTTTTCTTCGCTCTCCCGCTTTTTTCGCCCGGTTTCTGCTTCTTTGGTTTCACCGCATTTTCCGAAACAGCCCAAGAACGACCAAAGCAATCACATCCTGGAATTCGTCCTTCAAGAATATATTGATTGACCCAACGGACAGATACTTCCCATCTCTTAACCGTCTCTTGTATCGAAAGATAACCTTTCAAATGAATACCTCCCGTTTTTTGTCTGCCTCAAATAATAAAGTGCTGAAGGCGTCTCTCTGATTAGACGCCTCTAACGCCTCTATTATATTCTTTTATCAGCAGATATCAAGAGGGGAACGAAAATTTTACTCTTTAATGCCCATGCCGTTCAGATGATCGTATATTTCCCTCGTCAGGTCATGCAGGCTTGATTCTCTGGGATCATCTTGTTTCCATGTTGCGATTCTCATATAATCTCATACTGAAGCATCTCATACTTCAGATTCGTTCCTTCGTCAATCTCCACTGGCAGTAGCGCACGCGAAACGAGTAACGGCTCCTCTTCCTTGTCCGTCCTGTTCAGCCACGCATAGTCCCCATCAATCCGGACGACAGTGTAATACTTCGTTTCCATGTTATTGCCCCTTCGATAGCCACTTTTTCAGCAACCCAACAAACTGGAATGGCTTTCCCGATGCCATGTGCCCCGCCGGTGACAACGGCGGCCTTGCTCGTTATGCTTTCTCGCCGTTCACGAGAACCACGTTCATGCGCTCAACCTCGATCTTCTGCCACACGCCCTCCACCACATAAGGCTCATTCTTCAGATACTCATCCAGGGCGGCGCGGTCAGGAAACTCCATCACAAGCGCGGAGCCCTTCATCCTGCCAGCCTCGTCCAGCAGGCCCCCGGCGCAGATGATTTGTTTGCCCAGGGCTTTCATGCCCTTCAGATGCCGGGGCCGAACCTCCATCCGCTTATCCAGCATACCTTCTCCATCATATGCTTTGATCAAGAATTGCATTGTGACGCCTCCTTATGTGTCGCTTTCTTCATCATTATATCAAGGAAGCCAGATGGAAACAAGGCAGCGAGAAATAAATATTTCTCGTACTCGAAATTACGTTTTCTTTCCTCCCCACTGCCTGAATGTTTTTTGCTTTAGGGGCTCGATTTTGTATTTTAAGGCTTGACTTAAACTTAACTCTAAGGTATATGATCCAATTATTGGATGTATTCGTTCCGGAATTTGATCGGATCGGAAGGAGTGCGGACTAATGGCTTATGCAAACGAACCCATGGAATCACACTCATCGCCGCTCGCCGAAGTGATGCGAACAGGAGCGGGTTCCATGATCTTGCGGTAATGGTCGCGGAAGGAGAATGACGAATGAGAAAAATAGCTGTGGTATGGTCAAGTCCCAATGAAGACGGTCTGACAGCGTCCGCCAAAGACCAGTTTGTGAAAGGGCTTACGGACGCGGGCGCACAGATCGAGGAAATCCATCTGAACAAAAAGAAGCTGGAGCATTGCAGGGCCTGCGGCAACGGCTGGGGAACCTGCAATAAAACAGGCGCGTGCGTGATCCGGGATGATTTCGCGGAGATTTATGGAACGTTAAAGGAAGCGGACGGAATCGTCTGGATCAGCGCGGTGTACTGGTCCGACATGACGGAATGCTTCAAGGCGTTCTTTGACAGGCTTCGCCGCAGCGACGCCACGCACAACCATTTTCTTGCGGACAAACGTTGCGTGCTGGTTGCCTGCGCGGGCGGAACAGGGCGGGGAACGCTGGAATGTCTGACCCAGTTGGAACGGGGCCTGACTCATATGGGTATGCGGGCGTATGACCGGATTCCGGTGGTGCGGTACAACAAAGACTACATGCTGCCCGCCCTTTACGAAGCCGGAAAAACCTACGCCGACCGTCTGGAAAACGGATTTGACATGTACTACTGATGAAACCTGCTGGGACTGCGCTTCGCAGAGGACATCCGTCCCACGATCATTTCATCTTTGAACTATCCTGAAAGGAAGACAGGCCATGGATTCTCCTTCAAAGATTCGGATCAATCAACTGGGCTACGATCCCTATTTGCCTCAGCGGGTGACGGTGCTGACGAACGGACCTCTGATCCTGCGGGATGAACGCGGCGGAGAAATCCGCAGGTTTGATCATCTGTCGCCTCAATGGGATGAAGCTTCCGGGGAACAGGTTGCCGCTGTGACGCTTCATCTGTCCGCGCCCGGAACATACTTTTTGGAGGCGGCGGATGAACGGCGTAAGATCACGGTACATAAAGAACCCTGGCGCGACGTGACCAACGCGCTCATCAAGGGGCTGTATTATCAGCGCTGCGGCTGTGCGCTGGAAGCAAACCATGCCGGTGCCTACGCCCATCCCGCCTGCCATACGGCTCCGGCGGTGGATTGGGAAGACCGGAACAAACGGCAAAAGGTTGTCGGCGGCTGGCACGACGCGGGGGATTATGGCAAGTATGTGGGGCCCGGGGCGGTGACCGTGGCACATCTGCTGTACGCCTGGATGCTGTTTCCAAACGGCTGCTCTGACCAACTGAACATCCCGGAATCCGGAAACGGCGTGCCGGATATCCTGTACGAAGCCCGGTATGAGCTGGAATGGCTGCTGCAAATGCAGCGCGCGGACGGCGCGTTTCATCACAAGCTCACCAAAGCGCGCTTCGCCCCCTTCATCATGCCGCAGGAGGATCAAGAGACGGAATATCTGATGCCGGTTTCCTCCTGCGCCACCGGTGCGGCCTGCGCGTGTTTGGCCCTGGCGTGCCGCGTTTACCGCACTTTCGACGCGCCTTTTGCCAACCGGATGCTGCTTTCCGCCCTGCGGGCATGGGACTGGCTCGGGCGAAACCCGGCTTTCGTTCCTTTCCAAAATCCCGAAGGCGTGCGCACGGGCCAATACGGCGATCGGAGCGATGCAGACGAGCGTTTCTGGGCCGCCTGTGAATTATTCGCCGCCACCCAGGAAGCCCGTTTTCGGGAAGCTGCGGAAGCATCCTATGCCCGCGGACAGCAGTTGACGCAGTTCGGCTGGGCGAACGTAGGCGGCTTAGGCGCGCTGTGCTGCCTGTTCGATGTAAAAGAAAAGGCCGGGGACATCCTGTACGCGGCATTGAAAAAGGATTATCTTGAGCAGAGCGAAGCATATCTCGCCTTATCCCAAAAGTCAGGTTACGGCACCGCCCTCGATCCGGCGCGCTATGTATGGGGCAGCATCCTGCCCATCATGAGCCACGCCATGGCCATGATCCTGAACGCGCTGATCACCGGACAGGAAGACATGCGGGACGCGGCTTTGCTGCAATGGCACTACGCCTTGGGCATGAACGCGCTGGACACCTGTTTTGTCACCGGGTTCGGGGAAAAGAGCGTCCTCCATCCGCATCATCGGCCTTCCGGCGCGGATGATGTGGAAGCGCCGGTGCCCGGTCTGATTTCCGGCGGGCCCAACAAGCGTTTTCCCTACACGGCCACCAGAGAAAAGCTGGGAGAGGATACGCCCCCGGCCAAGTATTTTCTGGATGAAACGCCCAGTGCGGATACCAACGAAATCGCCATTTACTGGAATTCCCCGGCGATCTTCGTGGGCGCGTATTTGAACAGCCTGACATTGAAATAAATCCAATTCCCAAGCATCTGAAAGGAGATATGTTCCATGCCGCAAACCGTTTTGATTACCGGCACAGGCCGGCCTTACGCTTTGGGCTTCAATCTGGTAAGGCGCTATTTGGAAAACGGCGACCGGGTATTCGCCAGCATCCGCCGCCCATCGGAGGCACTGGAAGCCCTGCAAAAGGAATACCCGGATCAGTTGCATATCCTCACAATGGACATTGCCTCCACAGCCTCGGTGAACGTTGCCGCAGAGGAAGCCGCCAGATGGACGGATCACATTGATCTCATTATCAACAATGCCACCACTGCTTCGGCGGACACCATGAAGGAGCTGCCTGATTTCGATCTGGATCTCATTGCTCCCGCCGTCAATGTGGGAGCGGTGAGGCCTATCCGGGTGGTCAAGGCGTTCCTGCCGCTGCTGAAAAAGAGCGAAATAGGCGCGTTGGTAGTGAATATTTCCTCGGAGGCGGGCAGCATCGGCAGGTGCTACCGCACCTTCTATCTGGATTACGGTACAGAAAAGGCCGCCCTGAACATGCTCACCATGACCCTGCGCAACTATTTCAGGAACGATCCGAACCTGAACATCATCTGCCTCCATCCCGGCTGGATGCGCACCAATCCCGGCAACACCGAAGCGCCGCTGGACCCCTACGAACACGCGGAAACCCTGCGGCTGCTGTTTGAGACCAAACGCCACGACAAGGACGGCCCCGTGTTCATCACCTATTCCGGGGAAGCTTATCCCTGGTAAAAATATAACGTCTTCCACAAAAAGGGAAATATGCCCTTGCATTGCGGCAAAAAATCAAGTAGAATGGAATTGATTCGTGAAGGCATCCCGGCATCAGCGCGAAATGTACCCGCCTTTTTTCTCTGATGCGCACGATGTTTCTATGCGTCCAATGAACCGATAAGGAGCAGTCCCCCATGTGGAATACGAGCTTTGTTCTGCCCAGTCTGCTGGTGCTGGTCATCCTGCTGGCATATTATTTTTTCCGGCCTCGCCTTGCCAACCGGATGAATAAGGCGTTTTTGATCCTGATCGTAACCGACGTGGCGACGATCCTCACAGATGTATTGGCAACCCTGGCGGATGAGCAGTATGAGGCTTTGCCCCTGCCGCTGGTATCCTTGCTGAATCTGCTCTATTTTGTATCCTTTATCGCCAGGATATTGGCCTTTTTCTATCTCACGCTGGTCGTTCTCAAGCTGGACATTCCCCGTTTCTCCTGGATCAAGCATACTGCGTCCCTTGTTTTTATCCTCTGCGAAGGGATCGTGCTTTCCAGCCCGTTTACAGGCGCGGTCTATTCGGTGGACAGCGCCGGTTATCACAGAGGGCCCTTGTACGGCATCCTGCCTGCGTGCTCCTTTTTCTATCTGGCGTTTGGCATCATCCTGCTGATCTGCTTTGGCAAGCGCACCCGGAAAAGCTTTCTCATCAGCGCTTTTGCTTTCCATTTCATCCTGATCGCCGGCAATATCGTGCGCATCCTGTATCCGCAGTATCTGGTGATGAATGTGTTCTGCCTGCTTGCGATCCTCATCATTTTCCTTTCTTTTGAAAACCCCGATCTTTATATTACGGACCGTGGCCCCGCCTTCAACACCCGCGCCTTTACCGAATGGCTGGACGATCCGCTGCACCGAAAAAACAAAAAGGCGCTTGGGTTTGCCATCCGGAATTACAATGACGAACGCAGCATGTACGGCGGCATCCAGATGGATCAGGGTCTGGGGCTGATCATTTCCTGGCTGGTGAAGCATTTTCCGCATTTTCTGCTTTTCTATCTGCGGGGCGGCAATTTCGCGCTTGTGGGCGCTGAAAACGCGGACTGGGAAACAATACGCCGCGATATATCCGAGCGTTTCCAGCAGCCCTGGAGGGCGGAAAGCGTGGAGCTTAACCTGAACGTCACCTATGTGGAAATTGGGCTGTCCGGCCAGGATACCACCTCGGACAGGATCGTCAACACCCTGATTTACGCGCTGGATGAAGCGGGAGAAAGCGCGGATATCGAGCAGAGCGTCATGTCGCAAGAAACCCTGCAAAAGTTTGACGCCCAGATCGAAATCAAGCGCTGGCTGGATCAGGCCATCGACAACGATCAGGTTGAAGTGTTTCTGCAGCCCATCATCGACAGCCATACCCGTCAGGTGTTTTTCGCCGAAGCGCTGGCCCGCATCAGAGACGACGGCGGAAAGCTGATACCGCCCGGCTTATTTATTCCGATCGCCGAAAAAAACGGACAGATCAATCTACTGGGCGAGCAGGTTCTGCGAAAGACCTGCGCTTTTCTCCGGGAGCGTGGCGCTCAAGCTTCGGCGCTGCGGTGGATCAACGTGAATCTTTCGCCCATCCAGTGCATGAGCAGCGGCCTGGCTCCGTTGTTTTCTTCCATCCTTCAAAAATATAACGTGCCCGTGGACAAAATCCATCTTGAAATCACAGAGGAAGCCATGCTCAACTATGACAAGCAGGCGCGCCAAATCGAGGCGTTGCAGCGCAGCGGCTTCCAGATCGCCGTGGATGATTACGGCTCCGGCTTTTCAAATCTCCATCAGGTAAAAAGGCACGCCTTTTCTAATATTAAGCTGGATATGAGCATCGTTTGGGACTATGTCCGGGACAGAGATTCTTTGCTTCCCGCGCTGGTGCAGGCGTTTAAGCAGATGGGCTTCAGCATTACGGCGGAAGGCGTGGAGACGAAGGAAGCCGCGGACGCCTTGACGGAAATCGGCTGTGATTATCTCCAGGGTTATTATTTTTCAAAGCCTCTGCCCTTGAATGAATTTATCGAAACGTACCTGTCCTAATCCTCCGAAAACGGGCCCTCCCCTTCCCGCAAGGTCAATTCCAATTATGAAAACCTCTTTCATGGGAGGAATGGAAAGAATGAATATCAACCTCTCTTTTCTGCTCTTTTCCCTGATCATTCTTTTGTACTGGGTCATTACGGAGCTGTTTACTTTTTTCTTCCGCTTGACGGGACTGCCGGATGAACGGGCCCGCTTTCAGGTGCTCTCGCTTTTGACGGGAACAGGTTTTACCACGCGGGAAAGCGAAGCGATCCTGACTTCCCGCCGCAGGCGCAGGCTTGCGCGCGTTACCATGCTTTTCGGTTACGTGTTCAATATCACCATCGTATCCGCGCTGGTCAACGTGTTTTTATCCGTGAAGCTCGTCAATTTTGAACAGCAGTATGGGGGCATTCTGATACCGCTGATAACAGCCGCCATGATCTTCATTTTTATGCGCGTGCCGAAGTTCCACGCATGGGGCGAGAATCTTCTTCGGCGTGCTGCGGATCGCGTCTTTGATCGGCAGGAGACCTTCAACGCGGTGATGCTGATGGACTATATCGGCTCCGAAACCATCGCCCAGGTGACGCTTCGCCATATCCCGGAAGAATACCAGGGCCTCAGCCTTGCCCAAACCCAATTGCGCGCAAATACCGGTATCCTGGTCATGCTTGTGGAGCAACACGGCGGAAAGCCAATGCCCGCCCAGGCGGACACCGTGTTCCAAATTGGCGATAAGCTGACCGTTTTCGGGAATTATCACGCCATCTGCAAAACCTTCCACGCTAAAGAGCATTTCGCGGATGACTAAATTCGGATCGAAGTGCCGGAAAACGCCCGGCACGTGAGCGGGGCGGCCTTGTTCGCCAAGGGGTTTGGCAATAATCCCCAGGCTATTCGGATGCAGGTGCATCACGCGCCGATTAAGGAAGAAAAAGCATAAGAAATAAAACAGAAAAATGATTTTGGTCAGATTGGCTTCTGCCTCTTGACTTAAAGTTTACTCTAAGGTTTATGATCCAATTATTGGATATATTTGATCCGATACTGACTGTATGGTAAGGAGTGCAGAACGATGGCTTATGAAAACGAAACCTTGGGCGCGCTGCTGAGCGACCCGCGCATCGCCCCCATTGCCGCCGAAGCGATCCGGAACAGGGATCTGAAAGAAGAACCTCTGTGGGACAAAACGCTTACGCAAATTCGGACGGAGCACTTTTTTACAAGCGATATCGGGCGCGGGATGGTACGCTTGTACCAGGCGGCTGAAACAGGCGCGTGGTATTATCCGCTGTACACAGAGAAAGAATGTGCGCAGGAACCGGCGCGGAAGGGCACCAATATCGTCTGGTTCCCCTCGGACGATCCTAAAGCTTCTGAACGTCCTTTTATTTTCCTGGTGCCGGGCGGCGGATTCGTCAACGTGTGGAACCTGACGGAGGGCTGGCCCATTGCGGAGCAGTTCAACCGCTGGGGCTATCATGTGTTCATTCTGACGTATCAGGTGGACGGCGCGGAAAAACTGCTGGAAAAGAATATGGAGGATTTTTCCCGGGCGCTGGGCTTCATCCGGGAAAACGAAGCGCGCTTCCACGTAAAAGGAGATCGGTATATCACCTGCGGCTTCTCCGCTGGCGGGTATCTGGTGTGCCTGTGGAACACGAAGTTGGGTTACGCGGCTTACGGCTTCCCCAAGCCTCAGGCGGTTTTTCCCGTTTATCCCGTCACCAGCTTGAAGGAAAGGATCCGCTACGGCTCCGCCGATTTGGCGTCCGCCATCCGGCTTTACGGCTGTTCCCTGGAGGAGGCGGCGCGCACTTCCTACGAAATCCCCGAGCACGCGGAGGGCTTCCCGCCCTGCGCCATCTTCCTGGCAGCCGGGGATGAATTGGTGAATCCTGAAAACTCCCGTCTGCTGGCCGCGGCGCTGGACAGGCTGCATATTCCTTGCATGATGGAGATCGGCGCGTCCGGCGGCCACGGCTTTGCGGACGGCAGCGGCATGTGCATGGCCGGATGGACGAAGCGGGCGGTTTCCTGGTATGAAGCCATGGCCCTCTCCTGAGCGGGCGGAGCAAAAATAGAAGTGCGGAATCATGGAAGCGATGAAAGAAAGGAAGACGGAGCAATGAGTATTCAATTGGATACCATGCCGAAGTTAGGCTTCGGGCTGATGCGGCTGCCTGAAAAGGAAGGGAAAATCGACATCGAGCATGTCTGTCATATGGTGGACGCCTACATGCGGGCGGGGATGAATTACTTTGACACCGCCTATGTGTATCACGGCGGCAATTCTGAAAAGGCCATCAAGGAAGCGCTGGTCAAGCGGTATCCCCGGGATCGGTTCATGCTGGCCACCAAGCTGCCCGCCTGGTGCATGAAAAATGAGGATGACCGGGATCGGATTTTCAACGAACAGCTGGAACGGTGCGGCGTGGATTACTTCGATTTCTATCTGCTCCATTCCATCGAGGACGGCGGGAACGGCGAAACCTACGAAAGGCTTAACTGCTACAACTGGGGCCTGCAAAAGAAGGCGGAAGGTAAGATCAGGCATTTCGGCTTCTCCTTCCACGGAAGCCCGGCTTACCTGACCCAAATCCTGAACGCCCATCCCGAAATCGAATTCGTTCAAATTCAATTGAATTACGCTGACTGGAAGAACCCGGTGGTTCGTTCCGGGGAGCTGTACGAGATCCTGCACAGCCGGAATATTCCCATGATCATCATGGAGCCGGTGAAGGGCGGCACCCTGGCCAAGCTGACGCCGGAATTGGAAGCCATGTACAAGGCGGTTCGGCCCGACGCTTCCATCGCTTCCTGGGCGCTGCGCTTCGTGGGCTCTCTGCCCGGCGTGATGACCATTCTTTCAGGCATGAGCACGGAAGAACAGATGAGGGACAATATCGGCACGTTCGCGCACTTTGAACCGCTGACGGAAGACGAAAAAGCGCTGGTTGAAAAGGTAAAAACCATCATGCTGAACGTGCCGCAGATCGGCTGCACCTCCTGCCGGTACTGCACGCCCGGCTGCCCCATGAACATTGCCATTCCCGACGTGTTCCGCGCCGTCAATACCATGAATCTGTACGGCGACGTGTTCCGGCCCAAGGCGTTTTACGGCGGACTGATCGGCCAGGGGCACGGGCGCGCCTCGGCGTGCATCGCATGCGGACAGTGCGAGGGCGTGTGTCCCCAGCATCTGCCGATCATTGAGCTGCTCAGGGAAGCGTCCGCCAAGCTGGACGCTTGACAAAGGTTCAGAGAAAGAAGGGAACAACGATGGAATTCAAAGAATTGATGATGGCCCGGCGCAGCGTCCGCGGATACAGCGCGGGGATCGATCACGAAACGCTCGTTGAGATTCTCAAACAGGCCCAGCAAGCCCCCTCCTGGAAGAACCAGCAGACTTCCCGCTGCTATGCGGTGGAAACGCCGGAAATCCTGGAAGACCTCCGTGCGTCCGCACTGCCTTCTTTTAACCAAAACAGTTCCGCCCATGCCGCGCTGATCGTGACCACCTATGTAAAGAACGTGGTGGGCTTCAATGGAGAAACCCCCGTCAACGAAATCGGAAACGGCTGGGGCGCGTATGACCTGGGCCTGCATGACGCTTATCTTACGCTGGCCGCCGCAAACGCCGGATATGATACCCTGATTATGGGGATACGGGACGCCGATGTGATCCGGGAAAAGCTTCGCATCCCGGAAAACGAAGAAATCATGTCCGTCATTGCGGTTGGCAAACGCAGCGCGGAACCGTCTGTGCGGCCTCGCAAGGAGCTGGATGAAGTCGTCCGTTTTTTCTGACGGAATTTTTGATGCTGGCTAAAGGAGAAAAGAACATGAGCGAAGTCTTTTCCCTGGCAAAAGCGTATGAAAAATATTTCAAAGTCGGCGCGGCGGTATCTTCTTTCGGTCTTTCTGCGTATCACAGCCTGCTCCTTGAGCATTTCAGCAGCCTGACGCCGGAGAACGAAATGAAGTACGCGCTGACGGAACCGGAAGAGGGACAGTTTCAATTTGAGTGGGCGGACACCATCGTTGCTATGGCGCGTCAAATGGGCGTGAAGGTTCGCGCCCACGCGCCCGTATGGCACAACCAGACGCCCGCCTGGATGTATCGGGACGGAGACAGTCCCGCTTCCCCCGAACTGATTTATGCCCGCATCGACGCCCACAGCAAGGCGATATGCCAGCGCTACAACGGGGACGTTTACGCCTGGGACGTGGTCAACGAAGCCACCCGGGACGATCCCCTCGACCCGGCGAAAGCGCCGGACGAAAGCCCCGTCTATCGGAACAGCGATTATTATAAGCTCTGCGGGGCCGGTTTTATCGAGGCGGCTTTCCGCTCCATGGACAGGTACGCCGCCCCGGACGCCCAGCTTTTCTACAACGATTACAACGAATGTATGCCGGAAAAGCGGGAACGCATCGTCACGCTGATCCGCAATCTTCGGGAGAAGGGCTGCCGCGTGGACGGTATGGGCATGCAGCAGCATTATTTCGCGGCCCCGGATTACGACGAGCTCAAGCGATCCATTGAAATCTACGCGAGCCTGGGCCTGCGCATCCATATAACGGAGCTGGACGTTTCCATGATGGCCACACTGAACCGGAGCGACAGACGGCTCAAGCCAGGTGACCCAGGCTTTGAGGAATACGTTCGGGAGGCCCTGCGGGCGACGCCCGAAAAGCTGGATAAGATCAACGAAATCTATGTAAAGCTGTTTGAGGTTTACCGGAGCTATGCCGATGTGATCGACTGCGTCACCACCTGGGGCGTGGCGGACGACAGGACGTGGCTGGACGGCTTTGGCATGAACCGAAACCTGCCCAAGATCAAGCAGCATCCCCTGTTGTTTGATGAAAACAGGCAGGCAAAACCCTGCGTATATCAACTCATAGATGCAGCAGAGCAAAACAGCATCTGTATGATCCGCCCATGAAGATCAATTACAACTCGATATATCAAAGATATATGAAATCCGTCAGGGAGACGCTGCAAAAGCATAACATGGTCAACCATTATGATTATTCTGACACAATTGTCAATCGGCGCTTAGAAGCAATTGACAGTTGGCGGGACAGGATCATTGAAAGATACAAAACCCTGCCTGGCTTTTTTGACCCATACATTAACATATCCATTTTTACAAAGATCAATCTCAACCTCTTCGGCTCGGTTAACATCGTAGAGTATCATCATTTCATCCTGCTTGCCGCCGCGTTGTGGTATCTTGACCGGGTGACCGTAGGAAGCGATGACATCATCATCTGACCATCCCAGGTTGGTCCAGAACATGTTCAGTTCAACGTCCGGGATCATGAGAATCTGCCCGTTCTTGTCAATGGTGCGTTCAATGATTTCGTAGACGATTCGCATTCCCATCGTCTTCATTTCGCCGGAATTGGTCTTGTAAGATACATCTTTCCAAGTCGTCCCCACATACACATCTTTCCCGGGACGTGGATGGCGGATATCTTTGCAGCAGCCGCGCAGTTCATTCAGCCAGCCTTCCCTGGATTCCTTGCGTGGATTTCGTTTGACGATGAACCAGGAACCATCCTCAATCAATATTCCCAGATTCTCCGCAGCATCATTCCCTGAATCCATCCGGATCAGCAGTGGCTTGTCGGTCATGCGGTGTGATACCGCCAGGGTTTCCCTCAGAAACTCTGGCGTATGGGCCTGACAGTGCTGTTTTCCTTCCCTGAGTTCAATGTTTGCCATGAAGCCTTCTGTTCCGATGTAAGCCACCATGGGCGCATACCCGTCAAAACCTTTGTATGTCCGGGATACCCCTTCCTTCATCGTTTTAGAATTATCGAAAGGAGTCACATCCATGTCCACAGGAACCTCGCCTCCGGGCAATTCGCCAGGACGAGGGCTTGAAAACACTACATTTTCAGCACCTGTTGGGTGTTTTTCTGCGGTACTGGATCATGTGCTTCGAAACCAATGATTTCAACGGGTCTGACTGATTGTCAAGCTTCGAGTTTCACGGATTCAGGTAGAAATGAGCGTAATTGCTCGGTCGTACAGACAGCTTCTAAAAATGGCTGTTCGCTTTACAGCGCTGTATACACTTTCAGAACATCCGTGATTGCCGGAACCATGACGGTTTTTCGGCTTATGTTTTCTGGCAGCACATAGGAGGTACCATCAAAAACGGCTGTTTCGCCAAAAGCGGCTTCAAGCACTACGGCGGCGGCGTCATTCAAAGGCACAAGATACGAAAGAGAAAGATCGTCGTGGGAAATGCCGATCTTAATGAACGACATATCCATTTCAGTGGACGCAAGCACGGACGGGATTACCGCTTTCAAGCGCTCCGCCAAATCGATCGCGCTTTCCGCGTCGTAGGCTTTGATACAGGCGATGCCGTATTTTATGCCTTCGGTTTCATATTCTTTGTAGTCGCTAAAATAGATTTCTTCATCCGTCATTCCTTCATAGGAAAGCAGCGCCTTGTACATTTCGCTGTAAAAGGCGTCTGTATCGGAAATCCCCGCGATGCCGGTGAGTTCCCGGAGGGCCTCCCTGTCCGCGAAAGTGGTCGCTTCGGATTGAAGATTCCTTGTGTCCGAAAGGATCGCGCCCATCATCACAAGCGCGGTCTGCTGATCCGGCGAAAGCCCGGCGTCCCGATATCTTAGCCAAACGATCGTCGCCGTCGCGCCCAAGGGCCTCGCGTCATAAATCAGCTGATTGCCGGTCTGCACGGTGCCGTCCCCGTGGTGATCGATGATGCTGATGATATGCGCGTACTCTAAGCCGTCCGCCGATTGCAGGTATTCGCTGTGATCCACCAGCGCCATGGTGCAGCCGGTAGCGTCTTCAAGCAAAGGAGGCGCGTCCAGCTTGGCCGCGTCGAGGATGTACCGCGTTTCATGATTGACGTTTCCCAGTACGACCGGCTGCGCGTCGTATCCCAGCGCCCGCAGAAGCGCCGCGTAAGCGATGGCTGAACCCACCGTATCGGAATCCGGGCTTTTATGTCCCGTCACGTAGATCGGCCCATCGATTTCGCCCAGGCCGTCCCATTCGCTTAGATTGAGCAAAATTTCCTTGTCCTGTTGCGCCTGATAACGCGAAGCCGCTGTGTTTTGCCCCGTAAAATACCCGCCGGCGCCCACTGCGGCTAAAGCGATGACCAGCGTCAGAACGATCCAGCCTTTCTTTTTCCCATTCATTTTGATAATCTCTCCTTTATGCCGAAAGAACAATTTTATCCGAATTCGTATGTGCATCCTGCTGTTCAACACTATTGTATAATATTTTTCGTGCATATTTCAAGCGGTTTGCGAAAAAAAGCGTGACAATTTGGAACGTCCCCCTTTTCCAATGAATCAAAAAAGGCTATAATTTCCATGTTATACCTTTTCCCTCTAAAGCATTTATTTTAGAAAAAGGTATAAGAAATTCGAGAAGGAGATTCGGCTTTGAAGACAGAATTGCAATCCAATGTATTATCGGCAAATACGGTCCGGAAGGTCATGCCGTCCTGTATGGTCTACGCGCTGGTGCAGATGATGACGTTTATGGTGGACACCATCGTGGCGGGCCATTATCTCGGCTCCGACGCGGTGGCGGCGGTGGCGCTGGGATTGCCGGTCATCGGCCTCATGATTTCTTTTACCAGCATGATCCTGCGCGGCGGCTTCCTAAAGCTTTTGGCGGCATTGGGCAAAAGCGATACGAAGGATTATCAGCGTATTTTTTCCCTTACGCTATCCTTTACGTTCGTCGCGGACGCGGTCTTCATCGCCCTGTGCGTTTTCGGAACGGATGGCATCCTGAAGATTTCGGGCGCGGCCAAGGCGTCCGAACAAGCTGTTGAAATGGGACGGCTGTACGTCCAGACAGCCTGCATGATGATCCTGTTTTTCACCCTCGGGTCCCTGTTCCAGATCGTTATGGCCACCTATGGGTATCAGACGGACCGGATGATTTGCAGCGTGATCTGCGTCGCGGTCAACGTAGTATCGTCCGTCGTTTTTATCATCATCCTGCCGGAAAAATCCAAAATCGCGGGTCTTGGCATCGGTTCCGCCCTGGGTGCTTTGGCGCAGATGGCCGCCGCCTGGCTGATGATGCGCCGCAGGAAGATACACGTAAAGTTTGGCTTCTACCCCGTCAATCGGGAAAACCTTATGGATTCCCTGGATATGCTGCGGCGGGGGCTGCCCTCATCCATCGACAATATGCTGGATTCGGTCAGCGCTACCGTCGTCAACCGCATCATCTTAGCGTCCTTCGCGGACGGCACCGCCGCCCTGGCGTTGATTTCCGTCCTCAAGACGCTGTTCAACATCGTGCGCATGGCCGGGCGCGGCGCTTTCTATGCCAGCGAGCCGCTCATGGGCATCCTGCACGGGGGGCGCGACAACGAAGGCATCAAGAAGACTTTCACCGCGGCGCTCAAAATCGGCCTTCTTTACGCGGCGGGTATGGCGGCTGTGCTGCTGCTGCTAAAGAATCCCCTGCTGTCCTTTTACCATATCGCCGAAAACGCCGACGCCCATACGGGCGTGATCCTGATTGCCTTGAGCGGCATCGTGATAGTGTTTCCCTTTGTATTTAACGCCGTTTACGAATCGACCGGGCATCTCACGCTTTCCCTGCTGATTGCCGCGGTGCCGGACAGCGTGCTGTATCCGCTGCTGATCCCCGTACTCAGCAAGTCCTTCGGCATGACGGGCATCTGGCTGGCCATGGGATTTAATTTCATTCCGTTCTTTATCGTGTTCTATCTCCTGTTTGTGATCGTAAACAAAGGAAAATTTCCCGTGCCGCTGGAAAAGCTGCTGGCCCTCAAAAAGTATGGGGATCGCACCACGGAACTGGATGTGAGCATCCCCACCGACGCGAGAAACGTTTCCTTCGTTTCTGAACAGCTGCAAAGCTTCCTCCTTAAAAATAGCGTACCGCCCAAAACCGCGTATGCGTCCGCCCTGTGCATGGAGGAGATCGCGGCGGATTACCTGGAACACAAAAGCGCCATGAAAAATTCCGGGAAAAAGGCGTACATGGATATCAAGGTTTTCCGCGACGCGGAAAAGATCGAGATCATTTTGAGAAACTACGACGATCCGTACAACCCCCTTGTTTTTGAGCGGGAAGAAAATAGCTTTTCCAAGATCGGCGTCAGCATGGTACAGAAGACGGCGAAGGACATCGTTTACAGCTACTCCTACCATCTGAACGTGGTTTCGGTCGTCATCGAAGCGTGATACAACGATCAGCGTAAACATTGTGAAAGGACAGGCAATGAAATGAGTAAGAATCCTGACATCTATCTTCTGTACGAATACATGGAAAAAGTACCGTTTACTGTGCGGATGAAAGTCCTCCTGGACGCGCCGGTTGACAGGGAGAAACTGGCGGAGGCGGCACAGACGGCCATTGGCAGGCTGCCCTATTTCAGCGTCAAGGTCGGGCTGGACGAAGGGCAGAACTACACCCTGGAGCACAATGATAAGCCCATTGCCGTGCTGCCCGAAAAGGACGAAAGGCTGATCCTTGGCAGCGATGCGGTAAATGGACATCTGTTTGCGATCACTTACCGAGATAATTGCGTCTGGTTCAACTACTCCCATTCGCTCTGCGGCGCGATGGGCGGGCTGTTCTGGGTAAAAGCCACCCTGTATCAGTACATGGTCAAAAAGTACGGGCCGATTGAAGCGCCGAAGGATGTCAAACTGCCGGGAACGCCCGTGGCCGACGGCGAACTGTTCTTCCCCGACGCGGACAAGCTGCCCGACGACGAGCCGATCAGCCGTTATACGGGCGGCGACACCAATCTGCATTTAGGCAGATTCCTCAAGTACCTGCTCAATCCGTTTGCCAAAGATAACTATTACTATCAGGTAGAAATCCCCGCCCGGGGCTTTATGGAATACGCGGCCAGCATCGACGGAAGCCCCAACACCATCCTGACGGCGTTGATGTTCAAGGCGACTTCCCGCCTGTTCAAGGAAAAGGATGGGACCTTTCTTGCGGGAAGGATCGCGGCGGACTATCGCAAGGACATCGGCGCGAATCTCTCCTATCGGGATTTTGTCCGGTTCATCCACGTCCGCTACGAATGGAGCATGAAGGACGAATCCATCCAAAAGCTCAATATGCGCGCGAGGGGCGCGGTCATTACCCAGAACCAGTCGGAATTGAGCTTTGAGCGGTTCAAAAAGCTGGACAAGGCGCACAAGGGAATTGACGATCAGCCGAATCTGAAAGCTAAAAAGCAGTTCGCCGCAAAGAACAGCACCTTCCGAAGCGACCCCAGGGATACATATACCATCAGTTATGTCGGGCAGACGGATTGGGGCGGGATGGAAGAGCACATCCAGGGCTTCTATACCATCTCGGACGGCGACCTGATGCTTGAAGTAAACGCTTTGAAGGACGCCTTTTGCATCACCTTCCAGGTGGTCAGCAAGGATCGAAAACCCCTGGATTTGTTCTGCGAAGTGTTGAAGCAGGAAAATATTCCATACCGCGTATCGGAACGGTATACACGGTATATGCCGAAAATCAAGCTGCCCTCCTGAGCGTCATTTATGAAAGGACGAAACATGTTAAGAACCATACGGAACTATTATTTCTACAGTGGAATCGAAAAGGACGCCTACAACGACATCAAAAAGGACGCTTACGTCTCCAATTTTGAGGTATGGAAGATCCTGCATTTCCTCATGGCGGCGGCCTTTGGCGTTATGTGTGTCATTTCCTTATTCAACACGCTGGTAAAGCCCAACAGACCGTTATATTTGGCAGGTTTCCTCTATTCTGTTTTTGCCATTTATCTCTTCTTCAAGTTAAAGAAGGATTCGCTTGTTGGGCAGCTTTTGATTTATCTGTCCATGTCTTTTCTCTTTCTGATCGGCGGGTTTATCAGCCAAAACAGTCCGACCAATAACGCCGTGACATTCATCGTTTTTTTACTGGTCATGCCCATGTTCATGATCGATAAACCGTTTTTCATGACCATTGAGCTGTGCGCCGCGGCCGCCGTGTTCCTGATTTGGATGCACGGGGTCAAGCCCTATGACGTCTGGCGGCTTGATCTATACAATGTTACGTCTTACACGATCATCGGCTGTTTTCTGAACGTTATCGCCAATTCCATCCGCATCCGGGAATTCGTCTTAACCAGAAAAATCAAAACTCAAAAAGATACGGATGAAATGACCGGCTTAAAGAACAAAGGCTCTCTGACGAGGGAAATCAATGCGTTCTTAACAGGCGGCAACGACAAAGGGATCATGTTCATCTTAGACGTGGACCGTTTCAAATCCATCAACGATACCTACGGCCATGACGTGGGAGATCACGTCATCATTCAGCTAGGCCGTCTCCTTGAGGGCAGGTTTATCCACGCGCATGAAATCGCGGGACGTTTCGGCGGCGATGAATTCATCGTTTTTATCAAAGATACCGACGACCCTGATACTGCCCGCGAAATCGCCTCCGACATCGTTGCAAACGTGTCAAAAAGCGTCACATTGCCCGATAAAGCGAAAACGGTGAACATCAGCATAGGCATTGCCCTGTATCATGGCCATGAAAAGAACTACTCCGAGCTATTCAAAAAAGCTGATACAGCTTTATACCAGGCAAAAGCCGATCCCCAAAACAGATACTATATTTACGAATGACGCCCGCTAGGGCGGGGATCGCCGGCAGGCTCGATCGATCCCCGATTCAGAAGGAGGAATCCATATGGTTTTCAGCGTGACCCCCGTGAACCTCATCAACATGCTGTTCATTGCCGCAGGCATCGGGATTTGCGGCCTGTGCTTTTTGCAGATCACGGCTTCCGTCCATCTGCGGAAGGAAGTGCGGCGGTATTTCCAAATCTTCTTCCTTTTGCTCCTGCTTTACATTTCCACCCACCTGGCCCGGCAGCTCATGGACGGGATAGCAGGAACAGGGGTGCGCGCGGCGCTGTATATCGTTACGTTTATTGAAGTGCTGGCGGCGGGCTTCATGGCCCACATGATGTCCATGCTGGTGCTTTCCGTCTCAAAGGTCAAAGCAAAAAAAACGCTGCTGATCGTGCTGACGGCCCTGCTGTGCGTCCACGCGGCGCTTTTGATCGTGGGCTGGTGTTTCGACCTGATTTATACCTTTGACGAAAGCAACGTATATCACCGCGCCCCGCTGTATGTGCTTTCCAACCTTTGCCCGCTGATCATGCTGGTGATCGACGCGGTGCTGCTGCTGCGCTTCTGCGGGGAGGTGGATCGCCGGGTCAAATCCGCCTTTTGGGTCTATCTGATCGCGCCCATCGCGGCCATCGTGATTCAAAGCGCTTTCTACGGGGTACAGCTGATCATTTTCGCCACTGTAGGCGCGGCGGTCTATTTGTTCTCCGTCATCGTGCAGACCCAAAACGAGGCTTACGAAAAGCAGCAAAAGGAAAGCTCCCGCATCGAAACCGAGCTGACCATGGCCTCCAGTATTCAGGCGGATATGCTGCCCAACATCTATCCCGCCTTTCCGGAGCGCCCGGAATTTGATATTTACGCCTCCATGGATCCGGCCAAAGAAGTGGGCGGCGATTTCTACGATTTCTTCTTAGTGGACGACGACCATTTGTGCATGGTGATGGCGGACGTATCCGGCAAGGGCGTGCCAGCGGCGCTGTTCATGATGGCCTCCAAGATCATCCTGGCCAGCAACGCCATGTTAGGCAAATCTCCCGCCCAGATTCTGACGGACGCCAACGCCTCCATCTGCTCCAATAATCGGGAAGAAATGTTCGTCACGGTCTGGCTGGGGATTCTGGAACTGTCCACCGGCAAGGTCACCGCCGCAAACGCGGGTCATGAATACCCGGCGCTGCGGCACGCGGGCGGCGATTTCGAGTTGTTCAAGGATAAACACGGTTTCGTCATCGGCGGTATGGACGGGGTGAAATACAAGCAGTATGAGCTGCAATTGTCCCCCGGCGACAGGCTGTTCCTGTACACGGACGGCGTGCCGGAAGCAACCAGCAGCGAAAAAGAACTGTTCGGTACGGAACGGATGCTAAACGCCTTAAACGGGGTCAAGGACGCCGAGCCGGAAGGCGTGCTCGAGGGCGTGCGCCGTGCGGTGGACGGTTTCGTTAAGGACGCGGAGCAGTTCGACGATATGACCATGCTGTGCGTACAGTACAAAGGCGGCGGAAAAACGGCCTGACCGAATAAGGGGACGGCTGCTTTCATAAAAATGCACCGCTTTTTCAGGGCGGTGCATTTTGGGTTTTGCTTGCATCGATTATAAGGTTTCCCGGTTACAGGATTTCATCCCGTCCAAGAATGATTCTTTCCAGAATTTCAATATACAGATCGTGAAACGCTTCGATCCGCTCTTTATCAAACAGCCCTTCCGCGTATTCCATTTCGGAATCGAAGCCGCCGTCGCTGAATTCGTTTTCCAGCAGCTCCAGCTCCAACCTGGCGCCCGCAGCGCTAAATTCGTCTTTCAGTTCAATCAGTTCATGAGGCAACGCGTCCATCTCATCCCCGTTGATGCCCAACTGTAGATTGACCTCCATGCAGTCGTTCACATAAGCCTGCCGGGTTTCGGACATAAAATCCCAGCTTGCGTGGGCAATGCCCTCCGCAACCTGTTCTTTTACGGAATGAAGCAGTTCACGGACAGAGGAAACTTCTTCCATCCGAATGGCGGCGGGCAGGTTCCGGATCAGCATGCCCACGGTGTTTTCCGCTTCGGAGGCCAGACGGTTGTTAAAAATCCAATTGATCATCACGTGCTTTTTTCCGGTGAAACGGGAGAGCGCCATGATGCCCGCGCTGATGGCTATAACGGAGTGGGAAACGCCCCAGTATTCCTCCGCTGCCGCCACCTGTTCTGCGTCAAAGGACAGCCGCCGCATCCGCCCGGCCTGATTGATGTTGGTGCTCTCGTGATCCGGCGCGGGAATGCTGCACCAATCGTCTTCCTGATCTCCGTAGCGTTCCGTGAACCAGGCGTGATCCTTTTTTGTGCTGCCCTCCGCCGCCCTTTCCTCGGCTTCCGTAAGCAGTGAAACCTGCCCGATGGAGGAAGCGGTCAAAAGCTGCTCCGCCGTGGTAAATAAATCCTGGGCGAAGCGGCGCACCCACTTTTCCGTGAATTTTTCGTTCCGGTATTCGATGGTCATGTTGTACAGGCCCGCCGTGGAAAAGAACTGGATGGACATGCAGCCCGTCACCATGCCGGTGTGGTAGTGCTCCATGAACCATTTATCGCCTTGCAACAGGCTTTCACCAGCCGCCCTCATTTCGCAATTGTCGCGCGGCTTCGCTTCCGCTTGCCGCGCTCTGTTGCTCATTGGACCTTCGCCTCGCTTCATCCCGCACTGCGGGCGCTCGTCTACGGTCCCCATGTTGTCTGTGAACATATCGCCTTGATAAATGAACTCCACGTCCTCGTTGACGGGGCAGGTTTTCAGCACCTCGTCAAAGGAAAAAATATCGTTGGCCATGGTGGTAAAAATCTGCTTGCTGACGCCCCGTAGGAAGTCCCCCACAGGCTGATCCTTACGCAGGTCGCCATAAACGGGGATACGCTTGATCAGCGTACCCATGGTATGGCTCATTTCCGAAAGGGGTCTGCCGTTATATACCGTTGAAAAGGAAACGTGCTGGCTGTTTAGGTACTTGCCCAGCATCAGCGCCATAGCGCCCATAAAGAAGCTGCTCTCGGAAATATGCTGCTTTTCGCAGAAAGCTTTCACCCGTTCAGCAGTCAGCGTGCCGGGCTCATAGCGCATATTTTCGCTCACGCCGGGGGTCAGCGGCCCGTTCAAATCGCCGGGCAGGGCGGGCACGTCTTCCGCGTCCTTGAACAGATTCAGGTAATAATCCTTTGCTTTTTCGTGGGTACCGTCCTCAAGCTGCCTTTCCTCGATCATGGCCGCCTGCTGGATGGTGCATGCCTCGCCCGCCAAGGGCTTTCCCGCCAGCGCCCGGTTCATTTCCGCGATGAATTGGCTGATGGCGGTGCCGTCAAAGAAAATCAAGTGGGATTTGATGGCGAAATAGCAGCGAACCGGCGTGCGGTATACCGCCAGGTGCAGCAAAACGCTATCCATCATGGGCACCACGGGCATAAAGGTCTTCATGAAGTCCAGCCTGTTTTCTTCCGTGCCGTCAAACACCGGCACGTCGATGTCCGCGTCCGGCGTCATGACCATGCGGGGCATACCGTCCGCGCCCGCCCGGATGATATACTTCATGCCGGGATGGGCGGCGATCAGGGCCCGGGCTGCACGGATCAACTGTTCCGCCGTGACCTCCGGGGCAGCCTGCGCCAGATAGGAGCAGGTGTAAGTTTCCTTGCTGCCGCCGGTCATGCTTTCCAGATAAATGCCCAATTGCGTTTTGGTCAGGGGGTAATCCTCCCGATCCATGGGCGGCAGTGCCGCGTCCTTTTTGGATTCCAGGAAAGCGGCCAGCTTCCGTGGCGTGGGATGGGCGGAAATATCCTGGAAGGAGACGGTATAGTCTTCACTCAGGTGGCTGATGAGCACCGCCGCGCTTAAGGACGTGCCGCCGCACGCGAAATAGTCCGCGGTCACGCTGGCCCGCTCCATTTCCAATGTTTCGGCAAACACCCGGCAGATGGTTTTCTCCAGCTCCGTTTCCGGCGGCTCGTAATCCGCTTCTTCCGTCCTGATTTCCAGGGCTTTCAGGGCTTGAAAATCCACCTTGTTCCGGTCGTTCCGGGGCAGGGCGTCCAGATGCACGCAGTATTCCGGCACCATGTACTCCGGCAGGGACGCGCCGATAAACGCTTTCAGCGCCTCCGGGGACGCTTCCCGGCCTGTGTAGTAGCAGCAGATATGGATCCCCGCCGTTTACCTGAACGGGCACGCAGGCCGCTTCCTCAATACCCTCAAAGCGGGCGGCGGCGCGGCGCACCTCGTCCAGCTCCACCCGGTAGCCGCGCACCTTGACCATGTGATCCTTCCGGCCGTGGAAGATCAAATCCCCGTTTTCGTCCCAGGCCATATAGTCGCCGGTGTGGAAGAGGCGCTTTCCGGGCATAGACGGATGATCGGCAAACTTTTTCGCCGTTTCTTCCGGCAGGCCGTGATAGCCCATCGCCATGTAAGGGCTGTCGACGCACAGTTCCCCGATCATGCTGGGTTCCTTCAGAAATTGGCCTTCTTCGTCCATTAAATACGCTGAAATGCCCCGGCAGGGCTTTCCCAAAGAACGGGCGTCGCCCTCGCCCATCCGGTGCATTAGCATGGCTGGGGATTCGCTGGCCCCGTAAAATTCATAAACCAGAGGATCATCTGCCGTATGCTCCACCCGCGCTTTTTCGCCGGAGAGCAGCACGTATGCAAGCGGCAGCGGCCCGTGCAGCTTCCGCATCACGCTGTACATCTGGGGCGGCAGGAACATGCCGGTGATCCGCCGCCTGCCAAACAGCGCCCAGAGCATATCCACGTTCTTCCGTTCCGTTTCATTGGCAATGTATACGCTGCCGCCGAAGAACAAAGGAAGGGTCAGGTCGATCAGGGACGCGATAAAGCTGAACCCCGCGATGCACAGGGTACGGGTGCTTTCGGAAAGCGGAAGGACCCCGGTCATGGTATCGGGATTGACGTTCAGCACCTTCTGGCGATGGATGACGCCCTTGGGCTTTCCCGTGGAGCCGGAGGTATACAGGATCAGCCCCTCCGCGTCCAGATCGGAACGATCCAGGGCGGTGTCCGCTTCGGGCACGTCTTCAGCCTCCGGGAAAACATCCTCCAGAAACAGGCAGGGCGTGTCTGTCCTCTCTTTTTCCCGGTCCTTCGTGGTAATGCAGACAGCGCAGCCCACGTCCTCCAGCATGGCGCGCACCCGTTCCGCCGGGTATTCCGCATCCATGGGCACGGCGGCGCAGCCCGCCCGGAGAACGGCCAGCAGAGAAGTTAAATAATCCTTCGTCCGGGGCAGCAGCAGCGCGGCCCTTCCATTTTGCTTCCCTTCCCGGGAAAGCAGCATAAGAATCTGTTCCGCCAAATACGCGGAACGGCGGTTCAGCTGGTCATAGGTATAAGCGCCCTGAATATCCAGGACGGCTACGTTCTGCGGATGCTTCTCCGCCTGCGCCAAAAATTGCTGAATAACGGTTTTCATCTTTTTCATTTCTTTCCCGCTGTTGATCGTTTAGAAAAGCATTCAAGCCTGTTCATGGTTGAAGATTGCTTTGCCGGTTTTACGATCCTTGATCAAAAAGGCGCTATGCGCCTGCGTATCAAAACCCGTTCCGCAATTGCTTACGATCCAGTATTTTACGCCGTCATCCTCTGTCGTCCATCCGGTGTAACGGAACCCGGCGCGCTCGTAGAACCGGTATCTTTTCGCCGCCTGTTCCTCCAATGAACAGAGATCCTTGGGTATCTCAATGTGCAAATCGATTTGTTTTCCGGGATACTTTTTCTCCAACTCCCGCAGGATCGCCGTACCGTATCCCCTGGATTGCACAGCCGGATTCACAACAAGATACAGGAGGAACACAGCTTTTTCTTTGATAAGAACATAATAGAAACCGGCAAGCGTATCCTGATCGTAGAAACAGGTACAATCAGCTTTCTTCCTGCATGTTCCCAATCGCAGTTCAACAAACGGCAATCGTTCATCGGGCGGAATCTGGCTTTTCAGCAATCGCTTCACATGCCGGAACTCTTTGCTCCAGGGTTTGAGCTTTACGCTTTTCAGCTCCATCTTGTCTTCCCTCCATTTTTCACGAAACGCTGTTTGCGGTTTCCTTTATCATTCGGCAGCGTGTCCTTTATCACTGTCCGCCATGATTCGGGGTTCTCTGTTTTTCCACAGCAGGAAGCACAGCAGCGCCGTTCCCAGCGCTAAGATTTCCGCCGCGGGCGTGGCAAGCCACAAGCCGGTGGAACCCATGAGCAGCGGAAGCAGGAAAACCGCCATGAGGGGCCCGGCGAAGCCCTTCACCGCCGCAATGGCCAGGGAGGCCGAACCCTGGTTCAAGCCCGTAAAATAAGAGGAGCTGTATGTGGTGATCCCGCCCAGCAGGAAAGGCAGGGAAACCAGCCGCAGGGCCAGGATGGAAAGAGCGGTTAAATCCTCATTATAGCCCACAAATACTCGTGAGATGGGGTCGGCCAAAATCTGGCACAGCCCGGTCATGGCAAGTCCGAATATGCCCATCAGCAGGATGCCGTTGCGCCGCAGGCTATGAAGCTCTTTGATATTCTTTTGCCCCGAGTGATAACCCACCACCGGCACGATGCTCATGCTGACGCCATAGAACACCGCCGAGAACAGGCCGCCCACATATTCGCTCACGGCATACGCGCCCACGCCGTCCTCGCCCAAATAGCGCAGCAGTTGCAGGTTGAAGATCAGGGCCACGACGGCGTAGGAAACACCAACCACCATTTCCGACGCGCCGTTGTACATCGTCTGCCCCAACGCGCCAAAATCCAAAGCCGGGCGGGTGAAATGCAGGGCATGCTTTTGATTGGCGAAATAGACGAAGGGAATCACGGCGCTGACCAGCCAGGCAAGGCCGGTAGCCACCGCCGCGCCCTCCATGCCCCAACCGAACCCGGCCACAAACGCCCAGTCCAGCAGGATGTTGGCCGCCGCGTTGGCAATGGTGGTAATCAGCCCCAGGCCTGGCCGCTCCGCCGTAATCAGCAGCGGATGGAAAGCCATGGAAAGCATCTGGAAGGGCATGAAGAAAGCAAGCACCCTGCCATAGGTCACGCAGTCCGGCGCCAGCGCTTCCGAAGCGCCCACCCAGCGGGCGATGGAAGGTAAAAGGAAATACAGCGCGGCAGACAAAACCACCCCGAGCACGGCCAGCACCAGCGTCGCCATGCTCAGGATTTTATTGGCTTTCTCCTTTTGCCCTTCGCCTAATTCTTTTGAAATCAGGGCGCTGGCGCCGGTGCCGAACATAAGCCCCACGTACATCACGATCAGAAGGGGCGGGAAAATCAGGTTCTCCGCCTCAAAGGCCGCCTCGCTGATATAGTTGGAAATGAAATATCCGTCCGCCACCTGATAAGTGTTGTCCACGATCTGCATGCCGATGCTGGGCAGGGAAAAAAGCAGGATGGTGGAAATCTTGAAATGATCCGATAGTTGTATGCGTTTCACGGTGTTTTCTCCTGTTCAGTCAGTAAGGGTTGCTCATTCAATGGTCGGAATATCCGCGAAACCGGTCACGTCAAATACTTCTTTGACGATCTCGTTTACGTTCACGACATTCATGCCGCCTTTTGCGCACATAGCCTTGTGTGCAGAGAACAGCACCCGCAGCCTGGCGGAAGAGATGTAGTCCAGCTTGGAACAATCTATCGTCACGGTTTTAGCGCTGTCTATCCTGTCCTTCAGTTCCTGTTCCAATTCCGAAGCGGTGGCAGTGTCCAGGCGGCCCTCCAGCACAATTTTGATGTTCCGTTTTGCGTCTTCGTGATGGCCATCTTCGTTTCCTGATAATACTTTCATTCGAGCTTTATTGATGTTGCTTCATACTACTGCACGATTACTCACCTCCATTCTGCGTTTCGGCAATATCGCATCAATATTGCCATATTATGTCTTGATTTTCACCCATTGTAGACTCAATAGCTCAACTTTCCTATAAGCAAATGACAGCTGGTCTCAATCACTGCGGAGAAAATCAGGAAGAAAAAAGAAGCATTGACATCAAGCGGGGATACAATTTGCAGAATCCAACGT
>CADBKQ010000028.1 GCA_902795275.1 uncultured Eubacteriales bacterium
TATTGCTCTGATCTACCTTCGCTGCGGTGGGAGGGTGATCTACTTACCGGGTAGGGCTCCGGTGAAGGTGACTTAACCCACATCTTCTATGGATGCCTCTCTTATTATATCATATTTTCTTTCATAGTTCAAGTATTTGTTGGTGAATCAATAAATAGAAAAGCATCAAAGTATGTAGGTTTGGAGGACATAGAATGACAGAAAAGCAATTCTGGATGAAGCTGGATCAGCTATCCATGAAACCCATAGAAGATGCCACTTCTGCGGTAAAAATGGCGCTAATTATTCGTTCTGCCTGCGAACAAGGGCTTCATCTGATTGTTGCGTGTACAGTGGAGGATGGGGAAACGAAACCCCTCTGCATAGCAAAGAATGAAGATGAACGTCTTATCATATGCTACACAAATATATGGAGCAGAAACGCTACGCTTCCTCACAGCTCCGATCTGGAAAGCTGATCCATCTTCTTAATTTGTTCTGCCCGCTGGAGTATTTTTTCTTTCCATTCATCATCCTGGGCAAACAGTTTATACGCCCGAAAACCGTACTGCCCCGCCATGGAACAAACCGCTTCCTCATCGTCCACATGCAAAGAAATGCGGTATCTGTTCGGCAGCTTTTGGGGCAGAATGGTTTTGTTGTTCCGCTGCACTTCTTTCTGATGCCGGAATCCGTTCACAATTCCGTCAAACCGAACGCCATAAAAGCGAAACAGCCAGCGGATATAGCGTTCCGTCCGGAAGGAAGATGTGTAAACCCACACCTCATAGCCCAGCTTTTGCAGTTCATTGATGAGCTCCGGCGTTCCAAGGCGCAGCCGCTCCGTGAAGATTTTGCAGAGAGGGAAGGGCAGCTTCGGCTCCGTTTTATGCGTTCGCGGAGAGACAAACAAAACTTCATCCAGGTCAAAGGACACCTGCATTTTTTCAGGGCCGGTTCGTTTACTCATGCGGCTTCATCCCTTCAATGATTTCCACTACTTCCCGCGACCAGCCGGACGCGGGTGCTTCCAGCGGATAATCCTCAAAGTTCCGTTCCCCTCTGAACGTGCGCAGCACCATATCGTTGTCAATATGAACCGTGGATTTATATTTTGTTTCAAGCAGCTTTTCCATTTCCTTCATTGTGTCGGTACCCGCCGGGCCCTTCCTGGCGGTGCCGGTGACGATGCCTGTCACACGGACGCGATAATGCCAGAAATACCGCTTCAAATAGTCAAGGGAATAATACTGGGCGGTGTAAATCCAAATATCATAGCCCTTGCTCTTCAGCGTATGGAACAACGCGGGGATTCCAAGCCGGATGCGTTCTTTGAATATCCTGTTGGCGGGGAATGGCAGCCCCTTCTCCAGGCAGGAATCGCTGTCCGGACGAAACACGACTTCATCCAGATCCAGCGTGACCCGCTTATGAAAGCCGGTGGCCCGCAGCATTTTTTGAATATCCGTTTCCTGCGTCAAATCGACGATTTGAACCGGAAGCCGTTTCAGCCCAATCTGGAGCGCCGCCGCCCATCTGTGATGCCCGTTCAAAATCATGTAGCCGTCAGGGCTGATTCTTTCCACCAGTATCGGTTCGCGTGCTTCGCTTTTATAAAACTCTGCGTTCGCTCCGCTGTCCTTTATGATCAGGTATTCTTTTGCGTATTTTGAAATAATCTCATAATTCGGGCCGATATCAGGAAAACAGAATTCGTCATTGGGGTTTGGATGCAGCTTGCCGCAGGGCAGCTTTTTCACGAAATAGCGCCGAAAAAGGCCGGCTTTTACCGGATAATACATGCTTTGGTTTTGTTTACTTCCGCTTCAAGAAACGCCTGAAGCTTTGTCTTTTCGATGATCATATCCTCACTCCCGCTCATCTTCCTGTATGGGTGAACCGTTCCAATTCCATTATAACGAAAAACAGTGCGCCGGACAAGAAAAACTTATGGCCGAAAATAAATATGCGTTCACGAAAAAACCGCCCATGGCTTTTCCTGGGCACATGGGCGGTTTATCTTATTTTTACTGCTGTGCTTCTGATATTTTGTTCAGCTCATTCATTTCTTCTATCAATGCGTTCATGCTGGTTTCATCCTTCGGAAGTTTACTGATGATACCCATCAGACCGCCGCTGGTGTCATCAGAAACGCTCGCCCACAAACCGTCCGGTTTTACTGCGATGGCCTTTGTGTGCAGTTCCGTAAACGCCTTCGACCAAACGTTGTTCATGGAGAACGCTAGAATGATAGCGAGTACGCCAATGACGATCGCGGCGATACCGCCTTTCTTGTCCTTCTTTCTCTTCAGAAAGGCAAGCAGTATCGCCACAGCAGCGACTGCCACGGCGATGATCATGCCGGTTGTGCCGAACAGGAACGTTCCAAGCAGGGCAAGCAGTACGGCTACAATTCCAAGAATAACACCAAGAATACCCATTCTCAATTCCTCCAATTTCTGTTTTAATTTATAAATGACCATTGGATCATTTTACATCTTTCCTGTCAAAAATCCTGATCGCCGGAAGCAGGAAGACAGCGCCCGCCACAATGGCGACCACCAGTGCCTTCAGCGTGCCCAGGGGCGTTTCGTTCATCACGGAATCCGGCATGATTTTGCTGATATCCGTCCCTTCGCCGAAAAGCGGTTTCAGGCCCTCGTTGATGCCCATGTAAATCAGGGAGGTCAGCCCCATTCCAAAGAGCACGGCCAGGATCATACCCAGCGATTTGCTGCGGAAGGTGGATACCACCAGCACCAGCATGGCGCAGAGGCTTTGTGCCAGAAGGAGCTTCAGCGCCAGCACGCGGATGCTGTCCAGCACATTGGCATCCATGACGATCCGCTGTACGAGCACGGTGCCGATCAGATTCCCGATGATGCCAGCCGCGGCAAAGCACAGGTTGTGCACGCCGGACGCCACGAACTTGGAAAGGATCGTAAAGCCTTTCATCGGCATACGCCCGGCGATGTTTTTGATATATCCGTTTTCCACGTCCGCATAGAAGAAGAAGCACAGGGAAAGCAGGGCCAGCATGAGGCCCATCATGGGAAACGGATCACTGAGAAGGTCGGAAAGGTTCACTTCAGCCGCAAAGGTCTCATTGATTTCAGAAGAAAGCGAATTAGCCAGCGTATACATCAGTTTGGCCACCGGCGCGTTGGCCAGCGCCAGCACGAATGCCACTGAGAGGCAGACCAGAAACGTTTTGGATTTCAGCATCCGGTACAGGTCCATCCGAATCAGCTTACCCATTGTGTTCACCTCCCGTCATGCCAAGGTAGTATTCCTCAAGCGTCATCGTGCGCAGATAGATTTCCTCCAGGCCGATCCCCGCGTCAATGATTGCTTTGGAGATTTCCTTGGCCCGATCCATTCCCCGCCCGATTCGCAGGCTTCCGTCGGGCTCACGGACCGCTCCGTGAAGGTTCATGTTTTCCAGCACTCGCAGCGTTTTTGAGGTATCGTCCGTGCGGAGAACGAGGCTCTTCCCGCAGCGCTCGTGCAGTTCCTCCGCGCTGAATTCATCCAGTAGCGTCCCTTCATGGATGATGCCGTAGCTGTCGGCAACCTTTGCCAGTTCATCCAGGATATGGCTGGAAATCATGATGGTGATGCCCCGCTCGTCCCGAAGCCTGGACAACAGTTCACGCACCTCTACGATACCCTGGGGATCCAGGCCGTTGATGGGTTCATCCAGAATGATCATTTTAGGGTCGCCCACCAGCGCAAGGGCGATGCCCAGCCGCTGCCGCATACCGAGGGAGTAGGAACCGGCTCCCTTTTTAACGTCCGTGTTTTCCAGCCCCACGGTTTTCAACAGGTTTTCAACGTACCCCTTGGGCTTGATCCCCACGCCGATGCACTTGATTTTCAGATTCTCATAGGCCGAGAGCTTCGGATACAGGCCGGGATGCTCGATCAGCACGCCCACGTCCTTCAGCATCATCTGCATGGCCAGCCCGGTTTTGCCAAACAGGGAATAGCTGCCCCTGGTCGGTCTGGACAGTCCGCTGATCATTCGCATGATCGTGGTTTTCCCTGCGCCGTTCCGGCCGATCAGGCCGTAAATCTGCCCTTGCTGGATGTGCAGGTTCACGTCCTTGGCGGCTTCCTTCTGGCCGTAGACCTTCGTCAGGTCTTTGGTTTCCAGTATATATTCCATGCTGTGATTAGCCCCCTTTCTGCGGCTGCCGCAGTGTTACTGCATCAGCCGCGCCTTGTTCAGCACCCGCAGGTAGAACACATAGGCAACGATCTCCAGCAGATAGGCGGCAATACCAGTGGTAGAGTGCATGGCTGAACCGGTGACGCCAAGCGATGCGAGTACCTCCGCAGCCGCCGAGAGGCTCAGCACACAGAGCAGATAAGTACGGCATTTCGCGCACATATCGGAGATATCTTTGCGGACGAGGCTGTCCGCCAAGGTGGTGATCCCTTCCAGCACGAAGATCATGACGACCAGATCGCAAAGGGTAGCGGGAACCTTCAGCCAGTTGGCGGCCTGTAGGCTGCTGTTCTGAAGGGCGGATGCGATGATTTCAAACACGATCCCCGCCAGAAGCACCCACAGGGCGCGTTTGAACCCCGCCTCATCTTTCGACGCGCTGATGATGCCTGTGAGGTTCATAAAGAAGCTGACCAGCATGAGCAGCATCATGACGACGCCAAGGACGACAAAGGACGTGCCGATGTTTGCTTTTTGCAGCACCTGCGCGGCTTCTTCGCCGCTGATGCTCGTATCTACATTGTTCGCAGCCACCAGGATCATCATGACAACAGCCAGCACGGCTGCCATGATGCTCAGAATCTCGGCGATATAGATCTTGTTGATGCCTTTCGCGGCGTTTGGATACTTCATGATAACATCCTCCTATATTGTTCTGTTACTGTCATGTGATTCAGCCATCCGTGCCAAAATCCGGTTCCAGCTCGATTCCGTTGGCGGTCTCGAACAGGAGGCCTCCGTTGCCCATGATAGAGAAGAATGCGTCGTAGGTCTCACCATCCGTGACCATTTTTTCTTCAGCGTTCCTTGTCCAGGCGCTGCCGACGCACTCCAGCTTGCCCGTCTCTTCGTTATACATGCCGGTCATGACGAAGAGGGTAAAGCTCCCGGGGTCTGCACCCTCGCGCTTGATGAAAACATCATCAAACATGCTCTCCCGATAGCCGTTCCACACGATCATCACATAAACGCCCTCGGCGTCGTTTTTCCAACTGCCGAGAAAGCGGCCGATGTTGGAAAACTCCAGATCCGCGCCCATGTTTTCATGACCGTCCGTCCAAACCAGGTGGCCATGTTCATCGATGGAGAATACAGTTTCCGTTCCCTCGTCGTCAAACCCATCGTATTCAGCAGGCGCATAGATCCGCTCGTCTTCCTGGCCCATCTTCTCCAGATCATCCTCTCCCTCTTCCTGTACGATCGGGGTAAAGGTATAAGTCTGCTTGCTGGAAGAGACGGATACCAGCGTATCATCCTCAGGATGATAATAGCAGCTGTAGGACCATTCAGTGCCCGTGCCTTCCCGGCGGGACTCGGTTGCGATGAAAACGCGGTACCCTTCCTCCTCATAGTTGATCTGAACGAGAATGCCCTGAACTGCCCAGTCGGTCTCGAACTTTTTGCCGCCTTCGGGCTGCGGCACCTCGTCCGCTGTGGCAGCGCCAAGCAGCGTCATCACCAGGATGACAGCCAGCGCGATGCCTGTCCACCTCTTCATTGTCTTTTCATCCTCCTTTTCCTATTGCCTCATACGGTGGCCGTATGAAAGCATCGCTTGAGTTCCTTCAGCGCAGACTGCTGATAATTTCCGTCAGTGCGTTCCGGTCGTAGAAATTGCGGTAATCCCGGATGAAATAGTCCGGTTCAGCGCCCTGATCCACATCGTAGTACGCGCCGTTTTTCATAAAGGAAATCCGCATCGGGCCGGAAAGCTGATGGCTGGTTCCCCAGGCCGTGGTCATGTAATTCACGGAGCAGCTCCCGCCGCCGGTCACACGGCCCAGCAGCGTCACCCTTCCGTCTGCCTTGAATGCCCAGGGAACCAGGTTGCCGCAGGAGAAAGACCGGGGAGAAGTCAAGCAGTACAGATTCAGGCTGGAAATGGTATCCTTTTCATCATACTGATGATCCAGGTTCACGTCGGCGCGGTAAGCGATGGTGGCTTCAGCGCCGGTGGCGGTATGGGAAACGGATACCTGCGCGTCTCCCAGGAACCAGCCGAGCGTCCAGAATGCCGCAGGCGCTGTGCCGCCTTCGTTCAGGCTCAGATCCAGCACAACGTTCTCAATGGGGCTGTCTTCCCGGGTGATTTGTTGGTGCGCGTAATAGATCAGGCTGATGGTGTCCGTGGAAGGATCGGGCAGCTCGCCTTTTTCTGCGGCAGCGTAGTAGTCAATTGCGGGATTCATGAAAAAGGTGTCCAGGGTGACGTAGGCCGTATTGCCCACTTCGTAATAGGGCTGCATATATTCAGGATACGCCGCGCGAAGCGCCGCAAACGTTTCCGCGAGGTCTGCGCGGGATTCTACGCTGAACCCGATATTGATATCATCGGTATAATCCGGATCGATCAGATAGGAGTGCGAGGCCGGTCCGGAATGGCCGTCGTCCAGCCAGTAAGCAGTCATTTCATAGATCACCTGATCCGCGGTTACAGGATCAGGGTTCAGCAGCTCCACCGCCTGCTCGGTCTGCATGAAAAAGTCGGTGAAATGATCAATGTTATGCGCGTCCTTCAGGCCGTAGAAGAAATCCAGCTCCATGCAGAGCTCACCGTAGCCGTAGTTGGTCAGGGCTTCGCTGCGGTTTTCTTTGGGAGAGGAGGCGGCATACAGACCGTAAAGCGACTGGTCAAAGGCAAGCTGAATCTGGGCAATGATCGCCTGGCCCATTTCGGTCTGGCTGACAGCGTTCAGGATATATGCTTTCCTTTCCGCAGCGGTGGCACAGTTCTGCGCCGCTTCCGCCAACAGCTCCGGCGTCATCAGCCCGTATGCCTGCAGATAGCCGCCAATCTGCCCTTTTATATTTCTCATCTCCCCGATAGGGGCGGCAATCAGGCATTCTTGATTGTAATACACGCCGAGATACATGGGAGAGAGGGTAAAAGCCGAAAGCGTCTGCAGCGGCACGAGATACTTCCCGCCCTGGGCGATGACGGAAACGCCATAGTAATCCGACAGTTTCAGCAGCGTGCTGCTTCCGTGACGCTCCCGGGTATTGACCCGGTTCAGATAGACCGGCTGTCCCTGCGCGTCGGTTTCCGGCAGGGTGGACAGATCCAGATACGGCCCGCTTGTTCCCTGTAGGAAGCCGATATAGTCGTCCCAGATGATCTGACTGTTTTCAAAATCCACAGCCATCATATGCCCGTTTTCGCGCTTCAGGATGACCACATTTTCTGTTTCATCCGCCTCGGCTGTCACCTGAATGCCGTCGAACTTTGGTTCGGTCGGATCCGGGATGACCGCGTTCATGAGGTTCGCCCAGTCGCTTAGATCGACATAGGCCAGGTCTTCCGCGCCGTCCGCGAAATACAGCGGAAAGCCGCCGGGCAGCTGGTTATCCAGGCTTCTGATATAGAAAGGAACGGTCTTCATTCCGATCTGACGGGTTCCATCGCTCACCGTTTCAGCTGCGGCGCAGCCTGACAGCAGCGTCAGGACGGCAAGCAGAGCAATCATTCTTTTCAGCATGTGAGTTCCTCCTCTTTGATTATTGTTGCGATAGATATCGATGCAAGATCTTCCGGAGAAGATCAGCGCAGCTCATGAATGTACGCAGTCAGAGCTTCCCTGTCGAAGAAATCATTGTAGGACCGAATGAAACAGTCGGGATCAACGCCCTTGTCGACGTTGTAATAGGCGCCGTTTTTGACAAAGGAAATACGGATATCACCGGAAATTTGATACGCGGTACCCCAGGCCGTGGACAGCTGCCTGACGACGCAGCTGCCGCCGCCGGTGGTCTTTCCCAGCAACGTCACCCGTCCGTCTTCCTTGAAGGCCCAGGGAACCAGATTGCCACAGGAGAATGACTCGGGGGAAATCAGGCAGAACAGGTTCAGGCCGGATAGACTGTCATATTCATCAAACCGATGATCCAGATTGAGATCCGCCCGATAAGATACCGTAGATTCAGCGCCTGAAAGGGGATCCACAGCGGACACCTGCGCATCGCCCAGGAACCAGCAGATGGCAAACACCGCGGCGGGGGATGTGCCTCCGCTGTTCATGGACAGGTCCATCACCACATTCTCAATCGGGCTGTTTTCCCGGGTGATTTCCCGGTGCGCCGTGATCAGAAGACCGATTGTATCCTGCGGAAGAGCGCCCTGTTCATCCAGCGCATAGTAATCGGACAACAAACGAATGGAAGGATCGATGTCGAAGACGTCAAATGTGATGTAGGCAGTATCGCCAACTTCATAGTACGGAAGAACGGCGTCAGGATAGTTCTGCCGGATCTGAGCGACCGTCTCATACAGATCGCCTGACTGCGACATGCTGAATCCGGTGTCCCATGTGCTGCCTGTATAGCCGACCAGATAAGAGTTGGCGTCAAATCCGGAATGCCCGTCATCCAGCCAGTATTCCGTCAACTCTCCGATCGCACCGTCTGCGGCCGCAGCGTCAGGATCAAACAGCTTCTGCGTCAGGCCGGCCTGATTGAGATAGTGGGCAAAGCTCTGAACGCCGTGCTCCTCCTTTAAACCGTAGGTATAGTCCAGCTCCATGCACAGTTCGCTGTAGCCGTATGCCGACAAAGCAGCGCTGCGGTTGCCTGTGGGCCCTGCGTAATAAACCGCGCCAAGCGACTGCTGCAGCTGTTCCCTGTATGTTTCGATGGCATTCCGGCCATCCTCTGTCTGGCCGATGGCTTCCAGAATATACTGAAGCCTTTCCTGAAAGGTTTTCGTGTTTTCTCTGGATTCTATCCAAAGCTCATTTGTCAGCATTCCCGCTGTGTACAGCTTGTTCAGCAGCATTTTATCCGGGTGACTGATTCGGGAGACGTCGGCGATGATCAGTGCTTCCTGGTTAAAGAAAGCGGCTGAATTCTCCCTGGAGAGGGTCAGGAAGGAAAGCGTCTGCAGCGGCATGAGATATTTTCCGTCCTGGGCAATCATGGGAATGGCGTAGTTCTCCCTCAGTTTCATCAGCATGCTGTTGCCCCGCCGTTCCCGGCTGTTTGTCACACACAGCACGTCCGGCGAATTCGGATCAACGCTCGAAACGGAGCCGAGGTTGATGTACAGCCCGCTGGTATCCTGCCGGAACGCGACGGGATCGCTGAACACAACGGTTCCGTTCGTGAAATCGCAGGCCATCACGCTGCCGTTTTCCCGCTCAAGGACCACCGTTTGGCTCTCCGCGTCGGCTACAGCTGCCGTTACCTGATAACCTGCAAATTCATGCTTTGAAGGAAAAAACTGATTCAATATTTTGACCCAATCGAACAGTTCCACAAAGGGAAAATCGGCCGCGTCGTCTACAAAATACAAGGGAAAATCCTCTGTTCTGTTGTCCGATTCGAATAGGTAGAAGGGATAGGGCTTCATTTCAATTTCGTGAAAGCCCTCCGCCGGTTCGGACGTGGATTCAGCCGCAGCGCAGCCAAGAAGCAGCGCGAGCGCGGTCATCAGTGCCAGAACGCGTTTTGTCATGTGCGTTTCCTCCTTTGCAGATGCGTTGTGTGAGGCGGCGCAGGGAAACCGCCTGTTTCTGCCTTCCCATCCGTTCCTGAGGTCAAACGGACAAAAATATCATATCGCACCCCATCCATCAGATTTCCATCAAATCAGGAGAGTTGGAGAGGCTGAAACAAAAAAGCCTGGGATTCTAAATCGCCAGGCTGTTCTGTCTTGGAAAGCGCACGGAGGCGGGTTTACCCCCGTGCTGACAGGGATTCTGTATTGAATATCGCCCAGGGGTATTCCTCCATGTATTCCCCTCTGTATGCGTTTACGGCCTCCGGGTCATTCTTGAGGAAACGGTACAGATCGCAATTGACAAGCTCGGGCCGAATTCGCAGGAAGCCGTTCTTTATCTCCAGAATTTCCTCTATTTCCGCTTCCTTGAGTGTTTCCCGAAGAGAACGAATAATGACATCCAGGTATTTTTGCCTGGAATAATCGTAGAGTCCTTCCTCCCACAATGCGGCAAAGATGCCGGGACGGTTCACGCCCCGCCCGTTCCGGTCAATCAGATAGGCCAGCAATTCCTTCGCTTTCGTGCGATGAAAAAACAGGGTCTCTCCGTCCACAAAGATTTCAAAATTGCCGAAGGTCTGCACCACAATATGGTCTGAAGGCCGCTCTGGCTTTCGGGACCGGGCATAGGCCACTTCTTCTTCCAACTCTTCCGGATTGACAGGTTTGAGCAGGTAGCCGCTTGCGCGCAGCTTGATGGCCTGCACTGCATACTGCGGAAAAGCCGTCAGGAAAATGACCGCTGCGTCAGGGTACTTCCGTTTCAGATGCTCCGCCAGCATCAGCCCGGTGATTTCCGGCATGTCAATATCCAGAAGCGCCAGATCCACGGGATGATTTTCCAGCCATTCCATCGCTTCCCGGGGGCGGGTAAAGCCTGTGACGGAGGTGATCTCCGGCAGTTTTTTACACATGGTCACGGTGTCTTCCATGATTGGCAGCGCGTCATCCACACACAGAACCTTCATCGAACGGCTCCCTCCTGTTTCGATTCTCCATCAGCCTGCGATGCCCGCGGGATGAAAAGCGTGACCTCGGTCCCTTCGTCCTGCCGGCTCTCTACGCGAAGAGATCCGCCGCACTGCTTTTCCAGCCGCTCCCGGACGTTTCGGATCCCAATGTGCTTTTCATCCGCCGTATCAATGGTTGAGGGATCAAATCCAAGACCGTTATCTGCGATGGTGATCGTGTGACCGGTTTCGTTTTTTCGGACGGTAATGTCTATCTGGCCGACGTCTCTGGCCCGCACACCGTGCCGGATGGCGTTCTCTACCAGTGGCTGCACGGTCAGCATCGGCAGCATGAAACGATCGTCTTCGATATCATATCGTATATGAATGTAGGGGAACATCAGCATTTCGATCTCCGTGTAAATCTTCACATGCTCCAGTTCCTGCTTGAAGGGGATCAGACCGGACTGGCTCAATGTGTCCAGGTTCTGCCGCAGGTATCTTGAAAACTTGTCGATGGTCTGCGCCGCTGTTTCCGGCGACTTCAGGCAGAGGCTGCGGATGGTGGCGAGCGTATTGTACAGAAAATGGGGTTGAATCTGCGACATCATGATCTGAATGCGCTGCTCCGCGGCCAGGTCCTTCTCATGTGCCCGCACAAACTGAAAATGAAGCCAGATGTAGTACAGCGCGCTGCTGATCACAATGGAGATGGTTAAAAAGCTGACGGGCTGCTGCGTCTCATGCACACAGGAATCCAGCAGCAGCGAAAAGAGAATAATGGAAACCGAAAAAACCGGTATCCAGATCTCTTTCCGTTTGAGCGGATGGTAGTCACGCAGCGAGGAAATGACCAACGCACCCAAAAGAAGCAGGCTGGAAATCATACAGCTGTTTCTCAGCACAGGCCAGCCGCCCTGGAACATGTTCTCCTCGTTGATCGTAAAGCAAATATCGGTAAACATCGCTGTCAGGTACACTCCGGCGTTGATGCCGATCAGAACCCACCAAAGTTTGCTCGGCTTCCGGGGGCAGACGATGTACAGAAAGAGCAGCAGGATGACGGGCCGGATGGCATAGCCGTAGATATCGATCACTTTTCTGAGCGTGATCATCGGGGTACCGTATGTCAGCAGATTGTCCAGGAAGTTCTGGGCGATCAGGCTGAAAACCAGCACGCAGATGATCAGCATGATTCGTCTTTTCTGCCTGAGAATGTACTGATCGATCCGTATCGCAATCGACAGGCCGATCAGAAGAAGCACCACGGGAAAAGCGGCAAGGATTTCCATATAATGTACATGGATAAACCGATACAAGGCTTCATGCATACTTGCTTCACCCCCTTCTGTATGATATGCTTTGGTGTTTTTTCATGGTCCCTGCAAACATCATGCCTTGTCAGTCATACAGGTTTTGCGCGATTTCTTCGGCGTCGATATTGTCTATCGTATAAAAGGCGCAGCCGGTATCCGTATCCTGCACCGGCTCTCCTTTCGCGCTGGCCAGCAGAATGTCAATGGTAAAGCAGCCAATGTTCACAGGGGCCTGGGTCACCGCGCCATACAGGATTCCCATGCGGATGGTCGCTTTCAGCGTCGCGCCGGAATCAAAGCCCACCGCGATAACGGTGGCGTCGCCCGTGCCGCATACGAACAGGTTGTCATCCGCGCCTTCTCCGCATAAAGCGGAGCCTTATAGCTGTCGGAATCCTCCGTGAACAGCGGATAGCTCCCGCCCAGCATCGTCTGGCTGATCGCAATGACGCATATGTTTCTCATTGCTCTCATGGCCAATCTCCTTTTCTGCTGATGCCGGGCCGCCCTGCACCTCCTTCGTCCGGTACAATGCGCAGCCCTCATAGTGGTAACCGGCGTTGATGCCGTGCATATTCTTCAATTTATTTACTGTCTGATGATACCAGGAATGTCAGCCGGTAAGCGTTTCGGGACAGACGATTATCTGTCAATAGCATAGAAAGAAACTCACTGAGCTGTTCAGTTTTACCGCACAGTATTGTAACATATCCAGAACTGTTTTTCCATGCCTTTTTTCCAGACAGGCGCAAAAACAAAAATACGCCGAAGGAGTCTCCTTCCATCGGCATGCCGCACTCTCAATTATGATGATCATTCTCCATCACATCGACAAACTGGTTTTTTCTAAACCCGCCATGAATATCGTGGGAGATAGAGATCGATTCATGCAGAATAGAATCGAAGGAAACCTTGAAAAAAAGAAGGAGGACTATCCTCATGAAAAAAAGCCCAGCGGCACTCATCCCAACAGTTCTTTCTGAGATGTTACAAAAATATTAAATCTTCTGCAAGCTGGACTATCCGCTCCGTTACTGGTATAATGGTATCCGTAATACAACCCACATCTGGGGTTCACCCTGAAAGGAAAAACTTCATTATGAAAGCTCAGAAGACTCTCGGGGGACTCCTTTTCCTGTTTCTTATTATCTGGTTTTTGTTTCCTGTGGTTTCCATGGCAGAAGAGATGCGGCGCATTGACGGCGACGGCTACCTCTACTACATGGATTACACCGATGATTATTACAGTTCGGAGGTAATCGCTTCCCTGAAAAGAGCCGGATATATTGAGCCCGGCTGCTCCACATTCTTTACCCATAACCTGGACGGTGAACCCCTATCATGCCGGAACTACGATATTCAGCACCGCGTGTCCGGGGATGATCCAACGCTGACAGGGCTGAACTTCGTGCTGCACTGCAAGCCTGAGGGGAAATATGAATCCATTGCCCTGGCGGACGCCATATGGTGCGCCCCAAACGATCCTCTTTATCGGGCTGGCGGCCCGGACTTGGAAGGTTTTGACAGTACCTTGCTTGATATTCTTCCCTACCAGTGCATGGACGGCATCAACGAGAAAGGCCTGTTTGTTTCCATAATGCGGGTAAACATCAAGGAAGGCGACCAACCAGGCCGGTTCGGCGTTGCCGCAAGCATGCTGGTGCGCTATATGCTGGATGACTGTGCCAATGTGGAAGAAGCCATTGCCAAGGTAGACACTGCGATCGTCAAACCGGAGGACTGGCAGGAGTGTCATATATTCGTGTCGGACGCTCAGGATCACTATGCCTTGATCGAAAGCCGCAACAGCGTCGTTTCTGTGATCGACACCGATGTTGTGACGAACTTCTATCTTGGTTCCGACGATATGGATGATTATTTTAAAGGCGGGACGCTCCGCGAGGTACCCGTTGCAATGGTTGACAAGAATGGCAATCTTCTCTACCATTTCGGCTATGGCCATGGCTATCATCGCTTTGTGGCCATTGCAAGTCAGCTTGAACGATTCAGAAAGGACGGCCGGACGATGATGCCTGAATCCTCCGCCCTGGTCATCCTGCGAAGCGCCGTACAGAGTCCGTATACCGAGGCAACGGGAACTTCTATGACCCAGTACAGCGCAATTTACAACAACGTGGAAAAGACTGTCAGCATTTGGCCATTTCAAAATTACGAAAAAGAGTACCAATTTGATGTGTCCGGAAAGCAGATCCAGTAATGAAGCCTGAAGAACCATACGATATGAGAATCAAATAGTTGGTACACAAGGTTTGGGCAGTACCACAATCTGTCCTTCAGTAATAATGCCAGGCAACCCTTTGACACATTAATTCAAGAAAGGAAGGTCGAGACTGCCTACTCGACGACAAGAACGATGGAATGGGAAGTAAATCTGATTGAATGGCTTCAGAAAACGGTGGGAGACCTGAACGGCACATTCATATCAGCGCTGGGCTTTCTCGGCGGTGAGATGGGCCTGCTGCTGGTGGTGCTGATCATTCTGTTCTGCTGGAAGAAAGAAAGCGGAAAACGCCTGGCTTTGATTATCGCTGCGGTCAACAGCTGGCTGCCGATGATCAAGTCTGTCGTACTGCGGCCCAGACCTTATATGGAACATCCGGACCGGGTGCGGGGTGTAGCGGATGTCGGAAACAATGCTCCGTTGACTGATGTTGCCGCTCACGGTTATTCCTTCCCCAGTATGCACAGTGCTTCGGTCATGGCGTTGTTTATTCCCCTCGCGAGGGAAGTGAAGAAAAAATGGATGTGGCTTCTCGCGTGCGTCATCATTTTCCTGGTAGGCCTCAGCCGCTCCGTCACCGGAATGCATTATCCAACGGATGTTCTGGCCGGATGGGCGCTTGGCCTGATCTGCGTCGGGATCTGCACGCTGCTCGAGAAGAAAGTAAAGAACGAATGGATCCGGCATCTGATCCTGCTGGGCTCTGTGCTGCCTGGGCTGTTTTACGTCCGGACCGATGATTACTTTACTGCCCTGGGCCTGATGATCGGCATCATTGCTGCCATCCATTTTGAGGAGAAGTTCGTGAATTTCAGCGATACCCGGAACCTCTGGGCGATGATCCTGCGAGTAGTCGGCGCGTTCGCAATCTTCATTGTGCTGAACAAGCTGCTGAAGATGCCTTTCAGCGAAGAGTTCCTCAAAGGTGGGACACTGGGAGCGTTCTTGATCCGCACAGCGCGCTATGCCATCATCGTTTTTGCGATGATCGGTGTTTACCCGATGGTTTTCCCGCTGTTTGAAAAGATCGGGAAAAAGGGGAAGGATTAAAAAAATTATTGGCCGAAGCATTCCAAGATGCTGTTCTCCATCACTACGTTCTCGCTTAAATAGGCTGTGAACTGCAATTTTCTCGCGTCACAGCCGGGTTAAGCGCCTTTCATGTGCGTCGCTTCGACGGTGCTTTTTCGATGTCCCCTCTTCGACATCGCTTTTTCTTACGTTTCTGATAACTTTCCCCAGACCCTCTTGCTATGTGCGCCTTCTGACGGTAGTATACCTACCACTACGGAGGCGCATTTTTTTGTGCTACGCAAAGCCAAGCTATAAGCGCGTTACGAAAGAGAAGGCACAGCCGGATGTCGGGAGAAAAAAGAGGAGGTTTATTTGCATGCTCATGGAAGATTTGTACAGAGGGAAAATCAGCCCCTACTCCACTATCACAGTGAAAAACACGAGCGCCCGCGACAGACTGGACAAGGCGCAGGAGGAGCTCCTGGCGGCTCTCCCGGAGGAAAAGCGAAGCTTGATCGATGCCAGCCAAAACGCCTATATGGAACTGGTTATGGATGAAGGAGAAGCGGCCTTCGCCGAAGGCGTGAGGTTCGGCATTCGCCTGATGATGGAGATCCTCTACACGGGAGGAGGCACGGGGAAATGCGAGAAATAGCTGAGATGGTAGCGGGCATTCGTCTGGATGAGGTGGAACACAGGATGCAGTTAAGCCCAAAGGAGTATCCGGAGTATAGCGATTCCCTGGAAGCGGAACGGATAATCACCCAGAACCTGATAAAGAAATACGGGTTGGACAAGGTGAAGTTGGATCAACTGGTATCAGCAGTCAACGCCTCCGGTGCGGCCCTGGCAATCGAAATGTACATTGAGGGATTCCTTGATGGAGGGCATGTGGCGATGGCGTTTCATAAGAGGGAGATGCCGGATAACAATTAAAGCGGCTGTGAAGAACCTTTTTCCCTTTCCACAGCAGCTTTAATATGCATCAACTGACCAGATCCCCGTCATACCGGTGAATCCCACCTATTTTTTTCACGTTCCGATACCCCTTATCCTGGAGCATCAAAGCTACCCGTAGGCTTCGTATTCCATTGTAGCAGTATAGGGCAATCGGAGCATCCCGTTCCTTCACCTCCCGCATAATATCCGCCAGGGACATATGTCGAGCTCCTGGAATATGCCCAGCGAGGTAGTCCTGCTTATCGCGTAGGTCAACAACGAGATGTGAGCTATTCATTTGAGGCACTCCTTCCGTAAGGGGCGGGCGGGCTATTCTTCCTTTCACTATCGATTGGTGGACGGTCAGGCTATCGAGAAGGGTGATGGGGATGGCTGGATTTATTTGGGATATTATTATACCAGAATAAGCATGAAAAGACAATGCGAATTTTGGGATGCAAGAGTACATTCCAGAGGGGCAGAAAAGAAAAAAACCGCCGGATATTGCTCCAGCGGGCAAATGTGCTTAAGTATACTTACCCTTCAATCAGGATGGTTTTCTTCTCAGGTGCCTTTTTCGCTTCCTTCTTCGGGATAGTCAAACTCAGGACGCCATTTTCGTATTTGGCCTTGATGTCTTCTTCGGTCACGCTGTCACCCACATAGAAGCTGCGCTGCATTGTGCCGGAGTAACGTTCCTGGCGCAGCACTTTGCCCTTCTTTTCGTCCTTCTTCTCCAGACTCTTTTCGGTGGAGATCGTCAGGTACCCGTTGTTCAGTTCCAGTTTGATTTCGTCCTTCGTGAAGCCAGGCAGATCCACATCCACCTCATAGTCTTCATCTGTTTCCTTCACATCGGTTTTCATCATGTGAGCGGCGTTTTTGCCGTAGAGGACATGCTCCGGGCGGTTGAAACCGCAGAAGAAGCGACGGTCAAAGTCATCAAACACATCCATCAGGTTTTCACCAAACACGGTGGGAAGATAAGTACTCATATGCAGTTTCCTTAAACTGGAGAAAGCTTGAAACGCATAATCAGGAATCTTTTCTGTTCTGATAGTGAGCGTGGCAAGTTTGCTGCAGCCCTCGAAAGAATTGCTTTCAAAACTCAAAGCGCGTATAAAAGTATTCAACCGCAACAACACCTATCGTGATGTGGAGCGGGAAATCGCCCTCAGCCGCAAGGCGTTTATCTTGGGCGTCCCAACGGCGATTTCCTTCGGGATCGTCTCCGTTGGCAAGATCCGACGTCATATAGATGCGATTGTCGCCACCGTGACACACCAGATCTCCAATGCCAGAGTCGAGGCTGCCAATAACAAGATCAAGCTGACGATTCGGATGGCCTACGGCTTTCGGAATATCGATAACCTTATTGCTGAATGTGACTTAACCCACATCTTCTATGGATGCCTCGAAAAAATCCCTTAATTCTGATTCCGACCGCCTATCCCTAAACGGGGGAGGCCCGGAAAGCCCAGAAAATAAGGGATTCTTTTGCAACAAAAAACGCCAGCCCTGGATCAAGGTTGGCGTTTATGGGTGGCACCCCCAATGGGATTCGAACCCATGTTTCCGCCTTGAGAGGGCGGCGTCCTAGGCCTCTAGACAATGGAGGCAAATGGCTGGGGAACAAGGATTTGAACCTTGACAATACGAGTCAGAGTCGTAGGTGCTGCCGTTACACCATTCCCCAACACTCCGCATTCGGGAGCAGAACTCTCAAACGCAGAAGTAATTATAACAAAGAGGATTATGTTTGTCAAGCATTTTTTTCAAAAACACGATTTTTCCGCATCCTCTTGACCGGACGGAACAAAAGCATTATGATGGCATTGATTCTGCAGCGGGCAATCTGTGGGCGATCCATCGTCCCGCACTGCGTCACGCAGCCTTGAAATCTGTTTTCTATTTCAGCCAGCGCAAAGGAGCGGCAGCATGAACAAAAGAACGAAGCCCGAAACGGGCTACGGCATCGTGGACGGGGTGATCTGGCAGCAAATCCTCCTGTTTTTCTTCCCGATTCTGCTGGGCACTTTTTTTCAGCAGCTGTACAACACCGCCGATGCCATGATCGTGGGCAAGTACGTGGGCAAGCAGGCGCTGGCGGCGGTGGGCGGCTCCACGGGCAACCTGATCAACCTGATCGTGGGCTTTTTTGTGGGCCTGTCCTCCGGCGCGACGGTGATCATCTCCCAGTTTTTCGGTGCGCGGCAGAACAGCCAGGTGTCCCGCACGGTACACACCGCCCTGGCGCTGGCCCTGACCGGCGGGCTGCTGCTGACGCTGTTCGGCTATTTTTTCTCCCCGACGCTGTTGCGCCTCATGCGCACGCCCGAGGACGTGATGCAGCCCGCCGTCACCTACATCCGCATTTATTTTCTCGGCATGGTGCCCTCCCTGATTTACAACGTGGGCAGCGGCATTCTGCGGGCGGTGGGCGATTCCCGGCGGCCGCTGTATTTCCTGATCGTTTCCTGCATGACCAATATCGTGCTGGACCTGTTCCTGGTGATGGGCCTGGACATGGGCGTGGCGGGCGCGGCCTGGGCCACCATCCTGAGCCAAACCGTCAGCGCTGTGCTGGTGATCGTGGTGCTGGTGCGTTCGCGCATGGCGTATCATCTGGACGTGCGGAAAATCCGCTTCCATGGCGATCTGCTGGCCCGCATCGTGCGCATTGGCCTGCCCGCGGGCCTGCAGTCGGTGATGTATTCCATTTCCAACGTGATCATCCAGACCTTTGTGAACGGCTTCGGCACCGACGTGTCCGCCGCCTGGAGCGCCTGGGGGCGCATGGACGGCCTGTACTGGATGATCCTGAATGCCTTCGGCATATCCATCACCACCTTCGTGGGCCAGAACTTCGGGGCCATGAAGTTTGACCGGGTGAAGCAGGGCGTGCGGCAGTGCCTGGTGATGGCCCTTGCCGCCGCCGGACTCTGCACCGCGCTGATGCTCCTGCTGGGCGAAAGGATCTACCATCTCTTTGCCAATGAGGAAGAGGTGATTCAGCGGGGCATGGAGATCCTGCGCCTGATTTCGCCGTTCTTCGTGACCTATGTGTTTGTGGAGATCCTGTCCGGGGCGCTGCGCGGGGCAGGGGAATCCCTGATGCCCACGATGTTTACGTTCTTTGGCGTGTGCGTGCTGCGGCTGGTGTGGCTGCTGGGCTTTGTGTCCCGCAATCCCTCCATCACCCTGACCATGATCAGCTACCCCGTCACCTGGATCGTGGCCTCCACCCTCTTTATCGTCTATTACCTCAAAGGCGGCTGGCTCAAGCGCTGCAAGGACAGGCTGGTGACGAAGGCGCAGGAGTGAAATAAAGGACGCTTTAGGTTATAAAAGGGATTAGGGAATAGGGATTAGGAAGATAGTGTACAATGAACCTGTCCACAACACGATTGGAAACCAACGAAATAGCAAAACAATAAAGCATCCAACTACTCCTTCTTATCCCAAACAAAACAGCATGGCAAAGCGTCCTGCCATGCTGTTTCTTTTGGCTGTTTTGATTATTCCACCGCCAGCAGGTAATAGTACAGCGGCTGGCCGCCGGCATGCACTTCCACGTCGCAGTCGGGATAGAGCTCTTCGATTTCCGCGCCCAGGGCTTCGGCGTCTTCTTCCTTGGTATCCGCGCCGTAGTACACCGTGATCAGGCCGTCGTCCTCGGTGACGATGGCCTTGAGCAGCTCCAGCGCCACGTCGTGTACGTTGTCGGACCTGAACTCCACCTTGCCGTTATGCAGGCCGATAATATCGCCCTCGGCGATGTGCATGTCCTCGAAATCGCTGTCACGCACGGCGTAGGTGATGGTGCCGGTGCGCACCTTCTGGGCGGCTTCTTCCATGCGCTCGGCATTTTCCTCGGCGCTCAGGTCGGGCTGGAAAGCCACCGCCGCGGCGATGCCCATAGCTACGTTCTTGGTGGGAATGACCATTACATTTTTGTCGCTGATCTTCGCGGCCTGCTGGGCGGCCAGGATGATGTTGCCGTTGTTGGGGAACACGAACACCGTTTCCGCGTTCACGGATTCGATGGCCTTGGACAAATCCTCGATGGAGGGGTTCATGGTCTGCCCGCCCTCCACGATGACGTCCACCTGCAAATCCTTGAGGATGCTGGAGAAGCCTTCGCCCAGGGACACGCTCACCATGCCGTAGGGCTTGGGCGGCTCCTTCCGGTGCTGCTCTTCCTCGGCCTGTTCTTTCAGGCGGCGGGTTTCCAGCAGGTTTTCCACTTCGATGTCGGTCAGCTCGCCCAGCTCCATGCCGTACTGCATCACCCGGCCGGGGTCGTTGGTATGCACGTGGGCGGTCAGGCCGTCTTCCTTGCCGCCCTCCAGCTGCACCATGTCCCCCACCCGGTTCAGGCGGCGGCGGAAATGGTCGATGTCGCTTTCCTGCACTTCTTCCTTGATATGCTTCACGTTGAAGCGGATATGGTAGGCGAACTTGATTTCTTCAATCGCCTCGTGGTCGTCCACGAACTCAGCGGCTTCGGCGGCGGCTTCCTCTGCGGCGGCTTCCTCAATGGTTTCGCCCCGCAGCACGGCGGCGTAGCCGGTGTAAATCAGCAGCAGGCCGCGCCCGCCCGCGTCCACCACGCCCGCCTGTTTCAGCACGGGCAGCATTTCGGGGGTGCGCTTGAGGATGGCTTCGCCGCTTTGCAGGATCACGTTGAACAGCGCATCGTAATCATCCGGCGCAGCCTCGGCCTGCTTCACGGCATCCTCGGCGATGGTGCGGGCCACGGTCAGAATGGTGCCTTCTTTGGGCTTCATCACCGCTTTATAGGCGGTTTCCGCGCCCTTTTGCAGGGCGGCGGCGAACTGCACGGGCGTGATTTTGTCCACGCCTTTTAAAGCCTTGGCAAAGCCGCGGTAGAGCTGGCTGGTAATGACGCCGCTGTTGCCGCGGGCGCCGCGCAGCGCGCCCTTGCTCAGCGCGTCCGCCGCTTCGTCCGCCCGGGCATATTCCTTGGAGTTGATTTCCCGGGTGGCGCTGGCCATGGTCAGGGACATGTTGGTGCCGGTATCCCCGTCGGGCACGGGGAACACGTTCAGGGCGTCCACCATTTCCCGGTTCTTTTCCAGTAAAGCCGCCCCCGCGATCACCATTTCCCGCAGCAGCAGCCCGTCAATCGACTGTACCTGTATCAAAGGGTTTCCCTCCGTTCAATCGTGGAAAATCAAATGCGGATGCCTTCCACGGAAATGTTGACGGAGCGAACCTTGACGCCCGTCATGCTTTCGAGCTTATAGCGCACGACCTCGACGATGGTTTTGCACACCTCGGCCACGGAAATGCCGTATTCCACCACGATGAACAAATCCACATCCAACTGGTCATCCACCAGGCGCACAGATACGCCCTTGCTCAGATTTTCCCGGCCCAGCCATTCCACCAGGCCGTCCTTGGCACGCTTGGAACACATGGCCACAATGCCATAGCACTCCAACGCCGCATAACCAACGACCTTGAGCATCACGTCTTCGGCAATATAAATGGTGCCCAGGTCATTCTTGATTTTGCACTCCATGTTTGCGAACCTCCTTAAAAGCCGGTTCTGATCCAGATGGACAATCTGAATCAATCTATAGTATAATGTATTTTGGCGCATGATGCAAGCCTTGAAACCGGAAACGGCAAATTTTTCTGGTATAAAACCCAAAAACCAGCCGGGAGCGAACGGGAAATGGCGGCTGAATCCTTACAATCAGAAGATGATAAGTGCGATACCTTTCGGCAAATTGTATCCGTTTTGCATTTTTATGTAGAAACGCTTGCAATCATATGCCAAAGAAGGTATGATATTATCCGATATTCGTACAAGAATGTCAAATAAGAAACGGAGATGAATAATGATGAAGAAGGTTATCGCTCTCGTATTGGCTTTGATGCTGATGCTTCCCGCCCTCGCGCTGGCGGAAGACATCGTGAAGATCGGCATTTATGAGCCCGCTTCCGGCGACTCCGGCGCCGGCGGCAAGCAGGAAGCCCTGGGCGTGCAGTACGCCAACGTGAAGACCCCCACCGTGGAAATCGGCGGCAAGGAATACAAGGTCGAGCTGGTCACGGCCGACAACGGCTCCTCCACCGACAAGGCTCCCTCCGCCGCGCAGAAGCTGGTTTCTGAAAACGTGAGCGTGGTGCTGGGCTCCTACGGCTCCGGCGTTTCCATCGCCGGCTCCCAGTACTTCGCCGACGCCAAGATCCCCGCCATCGGCCTGACCTGCACCAATCCCCAGGTGACCGCGGGCAACAGCCACTACTTCCGCGTCTGCTTCCTGGATCCCTTCCAGGGCACCGTTTTGGCCAACTACGCTTCCAAGACCCTGGGCGCCGCTACCGCTTACTGCCTGGGCGAGCTGGGCAACGACTATGACCAGGGCCTGATCACCTACTTCAAGCAGGCTTTTGAAGCCCTGGGCGGCACCGTGATCAAGGAAGACTTCCCCACCGGCACCTCTGACTTCACCTCTTACCTGACCAACGCCGCCATGTACGGCGCGAACGTGTTCTTCTGCCCCGTGTCCATCGCCTACTCCACCCAGATCATTTCCCAGGCGTCTGCTCAGGGCCTGGAGATCCCCGTGCTGGGCGGCGATACCCTGGACAGCAACGTGGTGGCCGAGGCCGCTAAGGGCACCAACGTGCAGGTCATCATCACCACCTTCTATCAGGAAGGCGCCAACGCTGAATTCGACGAAGGCTTCAAGGCCTGGCTGAACAGCGACGCGGAAGCCCTGACCAACAACGGCGGCAACGACATGATTTCCGCCGTGTCCGTGATGGGCTATGACGGCTACTACACCGCCCTGGCCGCGCTGCAGGCCGCCGGCACCACCGATTCCGCCGCTGTGATGGCCGCTCTGCCCGCCGTGGAAATCGACGGCGTGTCCGGCCACATTGCCTTCGACGAAACTGGCGACGCCATCCGCACCTCCGCCTTCGTCAAGACCGTGGACAACGCCACCGGCGAATGGCTGTTCCTCACCGAGCAGACCGTAGAATAATCCATCCGCATCCCTGATGGTTTTTCCATCGCTTCCTGCGGCGGGGGCCATGCTTGCCTCCGCCGCGTCCTTGTATTTATTGTTTGTGAAAGAAAGGTCGTGTTCCAACCGTGTGGGATACCATCTTCCCTTACCTGCTGTCCGGCATTTCGGTGGGCGGACAGTACGCCCTGATCGCCATCGGGTACACCATGGTGTACGGCATCCTGCGCCTGATCAACTTCGCCCACGGCGACGTGTTCATGGTGGCGGGCATCATGATGGTGTATATCGTGGCGGCAGGCGTGCCGCTGTGGGTCGCCATTCCGCTGGTGCTGATTCTGACGGCGCTGGTGGGTTTCCTGATCGAGCGCGTGGCGTATAAGCCGCTGCGTTCCGCCCCGCGCATGAGCGTGATGATTTCCGCCATCGGGGTCAGCTACACGCTGCAAAACCTGGTGCTGTACATCACCGGCGGCTTGAACAAGCAGTATCCCACCATTCCCTGGATCTCGGAAACCATCGTGCTGGGAACGGCGAAGACAAAGCTGGTCACCGTGATCACTCCCGTGCTGGTGATCGTGCTGGTGGTGGCGCTGGTGATGCTGATCAACAAAACGAAAATCGGCATGGCCATGCGCGCCGTGTCCAAGGATTTTGAAACCAGCCAGCTCATGGGCATCAAGATCAACCAGGTCATTTCAGCGACCTTCGTGATCGGTTCCTTCCTGGCGGGCGTGGGCAGCGTGCTGTACTTCACCAACTACACCACCGTGATCCAGACCTCCGGCGCCATGCCCGGCCTGAAAGCCTTCGTGGCGGCGGTGTTCGGCGGCATCGGCTCCATACCGGGGGCGGTGATCGGCGCGTTTATCATCGGCATCATGGAAAATATCATCAAAGGGCTGGACGTGATCCTGTTCAAGTCGGGGCTGATTGACAAGCCGGTTGGCCTGGCCACCTTCTCGGACGCCTTCACCTTCGCCCTGCTGATCATTATTCTGGTGGTGAAGCCGACAGGTCTGTTCGGCGAATCCGCCGCCGACAAGGTGTGAGGTGAGCGCGATGAAATCAAAGCAGTCCAAACGCCCGTTTATCATTACCTGGGTGGTGGTGGCGGTCATTTACCTGGCGGTGTTTATCGCGGAGCAGAAGCTGCCCGCCACGTCGATGCTGTTCACCGTGCTGAAAAAAGGCGCTACCTACGCGCTGGTGGCCGTGTCCATGAACCTGCTGAACGGCTTCACGGGCATTTTCTCTCTGGGCCAGGCGGGCTTTATGCTGGTGGGCGCTTACGTCTACGGCATTTTCACCATTCCCGTAGAGCTGCGCGCCCAGGTGTACCAGTACTATGACGGCGGCCTGGTGCAGTTCACGGTGCCGGTGGTGCTGGCGATGATCATGGCCGGGCTGGCGGCGGCGTTTTTTGCCTTCCTGATCGGCCTGCCGGTGCTGCGGCTCAAGAGCGACTATCTGGCCATTGCGACGCTGGGCTTCGCCGAAATCGTCCGGGCCATCTTCCAGTGGAACAACCTGGGCCCGCTGACCAATGGCTCCAACATGCTGCGCCTGTTCCCCAACTTCAACGATTTCAACCTCCGGGATGCGGACGGAAACGTGACGGTTTACCTGTCCACCCTGATTCCCTTCATCATCTCCGGGGTGTGCATTTTCCTGATCGTGCTGCTCATCCGCTCCAATTACGGCCGGGCCTTCAAGGCCATCCGGGATGACGAGGTGGCGGCGGAGGCCATGGGCATCAACCTGGCCCACCACAAGCAGCTGGCCTTCTGCATTTCCTCCTTCTTCGCGGGCGTGGGCGGCGCGATGCTGGCCATGTACCAGACCACCGTGCAGGCCAAGAGCTTCACCACCGCCATGACCTATGAGATTTTGCTCATCGTGGTCATCGGCGGCATCGGCTCCGTCACTGGCAGCGTGATTTCTTCTTTCCTGTTCGTGGCGTGCTCCGAATGGTGGCTGCGGTTCCTGGATGAAAAGCAGATGATCGGCGACTTTGAAGTGCCCTTCCTGCGCAACGGCTTCCGGCTGGTGGTGTTCTCCGTGATCATCATGATCGTGGTGCTGTTCTTCCGCCGGGGCATCATGGGCGACAAGGAGCTGTGGGATCTCGGGAGCGGGGCGAAAAAGCAGGAAAGGAGGGCGGCGAAATGAGCAAGAATGTGTTGCGCCTGGAAAACATCACCATGCAGTTTGGCGGCGTGGTGGCCATCAACGACCTGTCCATGCGCATTGACGAAGGCGAGATCGTGGCCCTCATCGGCCCCAACGGCGCGGGCAAAACCACCGCGTTCAACTGCATCACCGGCGTGTACGAGCCCACCAACGGCGCGGTGTATTTCCACGACAAGGTGATTGCCGCCGCCCATCCCACCGGGAAAATGAAGCGCATGTACGCGGGGAACGACCCGGAAAAGTTCAAGGGCATGCATGTGCAGATGACGCCGGACAAAATCACCCATATGGGCATCGCCCGCACCTTCCAGAACATCCGCCTCTTCAAAAGCCAGACGGCCTTTGAAAACGTGCTCATCGGCACCCACCTGCGGCGCACCAGCAACGTGTTTTCCGCCACGTTCCACCTGAACGACAAGGAAGAAAACCGCAACCGGGAAAAGGCCATGGAGCTGCTGGACATCGTGGGCCTGGCTGACGTGGCGGAAGAAAAGGCCACCTCCCTGCCCTACGGCAAGCAGCGCCGCCTGGAAATCGCCCGGGCCCTGGCGACGGAGCCGACACTTCTTTTGCTGGACGAGCCCGCCGCCGGCATGAATCCCCAGGAGACCATCGAGCTGGGCCAGTTCATCCAGCAGATCAAGAACGATTTCAACCTCACCGTGTTCGTCATCGAGCACCACATGGATTTGGTCATGGGCATTTCCGACCGCATCTACGTGATCGAGTTCGGCAAGCAGATCGCCGAGGGCACCCCCGAGGAAATTCAGAACAACCAGGCGGTCATCGACGCCTATCTGGGAGGGAATGACGAATGAGCCTGTTATACATCAAGGATTTGAAGGTCAGCTACGGCGGCATCGAGGCCATCAAAGGCATTTCCCTGACCGTGGAGAAGGGCGAGATCGTGACCCTGATCGGCGCGAACGGCGCGGGCAAGTCCACCACGCTCCGCGCCATCTCCGGCCTGGTGCCGCTGAAAGAAGGCACCATCACCTACGACGGCCAGGTGATCAGCGGCCAGACGCCCCAGAAGATCGTGTCCGAGGGCATCGGCATGGTGCCGGAGGGACGGCGGGTGTTCCCCAACCTGACGGTGCTGGAAAACCTGAAGGTCGGCGCGTACCTGCGCAAGGACGACCTGACTCCCGACATCGAGCACGTGTACCAGATGTTCCCCCGGCTGGAGGAACGCTCCTGGCAGCCCGCGGGCACCCTGTCCGGCGGCGAGCAGCAGATGCTGGCCGTGGGCCGGGCCATGATGATGCGGCCCAAGCTGCTCATGATGGACGAGCCCTCCCTGGGCCTGGCCCCGCTGGTGATCCGGGATATTTTCAAAATCATCGAGCGCCTCCACGAGGAGGGCATCACCATCCTGCTGGTGGAGCAGAACGCCAACGCTGCCCTGCGCATCGCGGATTCCGCCTATGTGCTGGAAACCGGCTCCATCACCATGCACGGCACCGGCAAACAATTGCTGGACGACCCCAAGGTGAAGGAAGCGTACCTGGGCAAGGCCAGGAGCGGGAAGTAAAGCGAGGTAGGAGGTAGAAGGTAGGAAGTAGGATGTTTTATTATGTGTGCTTTTACTCAAATGCGCAATCATGATAAACCTCCTACCTCCTACCTTTTCTGTTCGGGACAGCAATTCGCTTTCCCGTTCTTTTTTTGCGCCTGGAACGCATATACTCCCCCGAGGTGAATGCGCATGAAAATCAGCGAAATCGCCCCGCCGGAGGTGGGAAAGGGCGCGGCGCGGATCATCCTGACGGGCCGGGAAGAAGTAGTGATCGAGGGACACAAGGGGCTGTTTTCCTACGAGACCAAGTGCATCCGCATCCGGAGCAAGTCCGGGCTGGTCACGGTGTCGGGCCAGGACTTGATCATTGACCACCTGGGCGTGCAGGACTTACTGATTCACGGCAAGGTGGAGGACGTGGCGGTGGATGGGGAAAAAGCATGAGCGGACAGGTGCAGTTTCACGCAAAGGGCCTGGGCATGGAAAAGCTGCTGAACGAAGCGCGGAAGCAGGGCATTTCCTTCAGCCGGGTCAAGCGGGAAAAAAGCCGTTCCCTGCTGCTGCGCTGCTCCCCGAAGGACTATGCGGCGTTCAGGGCATTGGCGGAAGAAAAGGGCTATGAGGTCAGCGAGGCCCAGCCCGTGGGCTTCCTGCGGCTGGAAAAGCGGCTGGGAAAAAGAATCGGTTTATGGGCCGGGGCGCTGATTGCCCTGGGACTGCTGATCTGGGCGCTGGGGTATGTGTGGGATGTGCGGGTGGAAAACGCCGGGGCATACCTGGGCGAGGTCAGATCGTTCCTGGAGGAGCAGGGCGTCCGCCCCGGCATCCGGCGAAGCGCTGTCAGCCTGTCCGCGCTGCGGGACAAACTGGCCTGGCGTCTGCCCAAGGTGAAATGGGTACGGACGGAATGGGAGGGCGTCAGCCTGGTGGTGCGGCTGGAGGAGGGCGTGCCGCCGCCGGATACGGTGAGCTACGAAGGCTCCGGCGACGTGGTGGCGGCAGCGGACGGACTCATCCACCGCGTCACCACCTATGCGGGTACGCCGCTGGTGAAAGCGGGGGACTTCGTGAAGGCGGGCCAAACGCTCATCAAAGGGGAGGAACGGGGCAAGGACAATGCGGTTCATCCCGTACAAGCCCGGGGCGAGGTGATCGCCCGGCAGTGGATCAGCGTGGCCGCCCGCGTGCCGGTCACGGAAACGGTGTCCGAGCCCACGGGCAGAGAAACCGCGCTCCGGGTGATCGAAACGCCTTTCTTCGCCTGGTGCCGGGAGGAGGAACCGGACTACCTTACCAGCGACAGGGACAGAAAAACCGTCCCTCTGGGCGGGGCGTGGCTGCCCGTGTGGCTGGCGCGGGAAACGTTTTCGGAAGTCGCCCTGCGGGAGCAGGACCGCGATTTGGAAGAAGTGAAGCGGGAAGGGGCGGAAGCGGCGGTTTTCAGGCTGAATCAGGCCGTAATATATGATGAAACAGTTGACAAATGGATAAATTTCAGTATGATAGAAGGGGATAATATTACCGTGACGGCCACCGCCGAAGTGCTGCGGGACATCGGCCGCCATCCCCAATAAACAGACCCGAAGGAGATGCGCAGTTTTTTGCAGTTGACGCTTGAAAACATGGAATCCTATCTGTCGCTGTTTGGCATGAACGACCGGAACATGGCCGCGCTGGAGCAGGAATTGAACGTATCCGCCTCCCTGCGGGGCCAGGAATTGGCTTTGCAGGGCAGCGCGCCGGACGTGGAAATGGCCGAGCGGGTCATTCAAAAGCTCCTGGAAATGCTCCGCAAGGGCGAAATCGTGGACGCCTCCCGCATCCGCTACGCCGTGGCCCTGGCCCGGGAAGGGCGGCTGGATGAAATCGAAGAGATCCTCAGCGACGTGGTGGCCATCACCCACCGGGGCCGCCGCATCCAGTGCAAGACCCTGGGCCAGAGGGAATATGTAAACGCCGTGCGGAATGGGGAACTGACCCTCTGCGTCGGCCCCGCGGGCACGGGCAAAACCTACCTGGCCATGGCCATGGCGGTGGTGGCGCTGAAAAACAAGGAAGTGGAGCGCATCGTGCTCACCCGCCCCGCCGTGGAAGCGGGAGAACGATTGGGCTTCCTGCCCGGCGACATGACCCAGAAGGTGGACCCCTACCTGCGGCCCCTGTACGACGCACTGTATGAGATCATGGGCGTGGAAAGCTACCAGCGCCTGACGGAGCGGGGCACGCTGGAGGTGGCCCCCCTGGCCTTCATGCGCGGCCGCACCCTGGGCGACGCCTTTATCATCTTAGACGAAGCCCAGAACACCACCCCCGAACAGATGAAAATGTTTTTGACCCGCCTGGGCGCGTCCTCCCGCTGCATCGTCACCGGCGACGTGTCCCAGATCGACCTGCCCAAGGGCCGCAAGAGCGGCCTGGTGGAAGCCATGGACGTGCTGCGCGGCGTGGAGGGCATCAGCGTGGTGGAGCTCACCGCCCGGGATGTTGTGCGCCACGAGCTGGTACAGAAGATTGTCCGCGCCTATGAAGCCTATGAGGCGAAAGAAGGGGACGGGGAATGAAGCAGAAAAACAAAAACGGCAAGAAGCTGTCCCTCCGGGAGCTTTTTCACTCCGTGGACGCTCTGCGGGTGATGATCTGCATGCTGGGCGTGGCGGTCATCATCGGGCTGTTCGAGGTGGCCATCGTGCCCATGCGGTATAACCTGCAAGTCGGCATGGTGCCTACCACCACCATTTCCGCCACCAAGGACGTGGTGGACGAGCTGAGCACCGAACAAAAGCGCAAGGAAGCCGCCAACCAGGTGACGCCCACGTACCGCTATCAGGAAGGCATCACCGAGCAGGTGATGAGCGATTTTGACCGCATCTTCGGCCAGCTGCGCGCCGTGCGCCAGTATGCCGGCACGCTGAGCGACAATTCCAGCTCCAAGGTGTACACCAAGGAGGAATTGCAGTACGCCCGCGACCTGCTCACCCTCATCAACCTCTCCGATTACCAGCTCACCAGCCTGATGCGCTGCAAGACGGAGGAGCTGGAGGAAGCCTACACCCTGCTCTACGCTGTGCTGCAAAGCACCATGCAGGGCCACGTGACCCAGGGCCAGGAGAGCACGGCGGTGTACAACATCCGCCAGATCGTGAATTTCCGCATCTCCATTACCCTGGGGCAGAACATCGTGCCCGCCGTGCTGAACGCCTGCATCCAGGCCAATATGCTCATCGACCAGGAAGTGACCGACGCGGCGAGGGAAGCCGCCCGGGAAGCGGTGGAGCCCGTGGTGTACAAGCAGGGACAGAACATCGTCGTCCGGGGCCAGGGCAGGATCACCGCCAACCAGCTGGCCATGCTGTCCACCCTGGGCCTGCTGAGCAACGGCGAAGTGGATATGACCATTTACATCGGCGCGGCGCTGCTGGTGGGGCTGGTGATGGCGGTCATGCTGTTTTTGCTCGCCCACATCAAGGACGACAATGTGCTGGATGAAACCAGCAAAATCATCCTCATGTTCACCGTGTTCCTCATCACCCTGGCCGTCAGCCTGGTGGCGCGCATCGCCAACGCCTACCTGGCGCCCACGGTGCTCTGCGCGCTGCTGATGACCGCGCTGCTGGGGCTGCGCCCCGCCGTGATCTGCAACGCGGCCCTCACCATCCTGGTGGCGGCGGTGGCCGCGGGCGGGAGCGAGGAATATGCCGATAAAATGGTGACTATGATCGTCACCGGCCTGCTCTCCGGCACCGCGGCGGCGATGCTGATGCACCGCAGAACCAGCAGGCTGTGGGTGCTTTTATCCGGCGCGGCGGCGGGCGGCATTGATTTCCTTTCCATCCTGGCCATCGGCCTGATGACCAACAGCGAATTGTCCGGCGCGCTGGGCCACGCGGCCTGGATGTGCGGCGGCGCGCTGATCGGGGCGCTGCTGTGCATCGGCCTGCAGCCCCTGCTGGAAATGATCTTTAACCTGCCCACGCCCATGAAGCTGATGGAGCTGTCCAACCCCAACCAGCCGCTGCTGCGGCGGCTGCTGCTGGAGGCGCCGGGCACCTACCACCACTGCACCATCGTCAGCAACCTGGCGGAGGCCGCCGCCGAAGCCATCGGCGCCAATCCGCTGCTGGCCCGGGTGGGCGGCTATTACCACGACATCGGCAAATTGAAGCGCCCCTCCTATTTCACGGAAAACCAGATGGGCGGCGTGAACGCCCATGACCACGTGGACCCCTACGTGTCCGCCGCCATCATCACCTCCCATACCCGCGACGGCGTGGCGCTGGCGAAGGCGTACCGGCTGCCCGAGGCGGTGCAGCAGATCATCGCCCAGCACCATGGCAACACGCCCGTGATGTTCTTCTACCACAAGGCATTGCAGCAGGCCAACGGCAACCCTGTGGATATTAACGTGTTCCGCTACGACGGCCGTCCGCCGACCACCAAGGAAGCCGCCATCGTGATGCTGTGCGACACCATCGAGGCAGCCGTGCGCACCATGAAAAACCCTACGCCGGAAGGCATTGAGGAATTTATCGTCAAGCTGGTGCGCGGCAAGCTGGAGGATGGGCAGCTCAGCGACAGCCCCCTGACCCTGCGGGACATCGAGCGCATCTGCGCCGCGGCCAGCCAGGTGCTGGTGGGCGTGTTCCATGAGCGCATCGAGTATCCCGACATGGACGAGATCAAGGTGCAGCAGCAGGCGGAGAAAACCACCGCGGAAATCATGCAGGAGAAGGAGGGCGTCCCCGCGGGCAAGGAAGAATACACGGTGCCCCGGGTGAACCCCGTCGGCCCCTCCAGGCTGGTGACGGTGGAACCCATTCCCGCCGCCAAGCCCGTTTCCGTGGAAAAGCTGGTCAGCGTGGAACCGCTTCCCACCAAGGAAATGGAGCGGGAACTGCTGGCGAAGGAAGAAGCCGGGGCGGAACCGGAAGAAAGCCCCTTGCCGCCCGAAGAGGAAGAGGACGACAAATGAGCGCGTATTTGGAGATTGCCTGGGACGTTCCCATGCCGGAGGGCGCGGATCAGCTGCTGCAAAAGACGGCGAACGCCTGCGCGCATGCAGAAAGCATCACCCTGCCGGTGTACGCCCAGCTGCGGGTGACGGACGACGAAACCATCCGGGCCATCAACCGGGAGTACCGGAGCATCGACCGGGCCACCGACGTGCTGTCCTTCCCTTCCACGGACGTGAAGCCCTCAAAAACCCTGGGCCATTGTGAAAAAAAGCTGCTGCGGGAACGGGACGAAACGGGCCGCTGCTTCCTGGGCGACATCATCATTTCCCTGCCCCGGGCGCAGGAGCAGGCGAAAGAATACGGCCATTCGCTGGAGCGGGAGTTTGCCTACCTCACCGCCCACGCCCTGTTTCATCTGATGGGCTACGACCATATGAACGACGACGACAAAGAGAGGATGCGGGCCATGGAAGAAAAAGCGCTGAACAAAGCCGGAATCGGCCGGGTGACGGACGACGAACTGATCGCCTTGGCGAAGGAAGCCATGCAGTTTTCCTATTCTCCCTACTCCCATTTCAAGGTAGGCGCGGCGCTGCTGGCGAAGGACGGCCGGGTGTTCCAGGGCTGCAACATTGAAAACGCCTCCTACGGCGTGAGCAACTGCGCCGAGCGCACCGCCCTGTTCAAGGCGGTCAGCGAGGGTGTGCGGGAATTCACCGCCATCGCCATCGCCGCCGAAAAGTCCATAGCCTGGCCCTGCGGCATCTGCCGCCAGGCGCTGAACGAATTCGCCCCGAATCTCCGGGTCATCGTGGCCTGCGGCGACGAGCGCGACGAAGCGCCCCTCTCTGATCTGCTGCCCCACAGCTTCGGCCCCAACAGCGGGGTGCTGGACATCCTGGGGAAAGAATAATGATGCAGAGTACAGAGTTCAGAGTGCAGATATTTTTGTGTGCGCGCATGGTGTTGCTCAATGGGTGAACTATATCAATCTGTACTCTGTACTCTGAACTCTGTACCCTTACCAAACGAACGTAAATAAGAAGGGAACCTATATGACAGAAAAGAAGGATTTCCATTCCGGCTTTGCCACCATCGTGGGCCGGCCCAATGTGGGCAAATCCACGCTGCTGAACACGCTGGTAGGGGAGAAGGTCGCCATCGTGTCCAGCCGTCCCCAGACCACCCGCAACCGGGTGATGGGCGTGATGGGCGGGGAGAACTGCCAGATCGTGTTCGTGGACACGCCGGGCATCCACCGCCCCCGCACGAAGCTGGGCGAGTTCATGGTGCAGTCCATCGAGGAAGCCATGGAGGGCATCGACGCCCTGCTGGTGCTGGTGGACGTGACTGCCATCGGCCCCCACGACCGCAGCATCGTTGAGGAAATGAGCCATAAAAAGGTGTACAAGCTGCTGGTGCTCAACAAGATCGACCTGGTGGAGCCCAAGAACCTGCTGGCCATCATCGACTCCTTCAAGGACGCGAAATACGACGGCATCCTGCCCATCAGCGCCAAGTCCGGCGACGGCGTGGACGCCCTGAAAGCCGACCTGGCCGCGCACCTGCCCATGGGCCCCAAGTACTTCCCCGACGATATGCTCACCGACCAGCCCGAGCGCGACATCTGCGCCGAGCTCATCCGGGAAAAAGCCCTGCGCAATCTCCGGGACGAGGTGCCACACGGCATCGGCGTAGAGATGATGGCGATGAAGAAAATGAACGATCATTTCATGGAAATCGACGCCACCATCTACTGCGAGCGCGATTCCCACAAGGGCATCATCATCGGCAAGAAGGGCGCCATGCTGCAAAAAATCGGCGCGGAAGCCCGCGCCGACATTGAAAATCTGCTGGGTATGCACGTCAACTTGCAGCTCTGGGTGAAGGTCCGCCCCGGCTGGCGCGACTCCGCCGAAGACCTGAAAACCCTGGGCTATGTGCAGAACCGGTGAAAATCTGTCTTGACGATTTGAAAAACTTTTGTTGTAAGCCGGCAATCGGTGTTGGATTTAATTTGCTTAAGAAGCAAGTAATCGCCTGCTCCCTTTTCGGAAGCAGTCTGAAGCAACATTCATTTTCTCCTCGGCGCCGCACATGTCGCCGCCTGCGGATTACAATCGAAAGGTTGCGGCCCTTCGATGCATCCTGGGAATGTTGCCGACAGTCTGAACCTTTTCTTTTTTCATTTTATAAAACGCCCCATGTTGGTTTTTGCTTGTCCTGAACAAAGCAGCCAATCATAACATCAAAGGGTCTGCCGCGGGGACAAGCGGCAGACCCTTTTGTTATAATTTATCCGCGATGCGCGGCGCGATTTCGCTCAGCTCCAGGCCCTTGTTCTTTTCGCCGGCCAGGCGGATGCTCCAGTCGTTTTCAAAGAACAGCACGGGGTTGCCGTTCACGTCAAAGCCCCGGGCGGAGGTGGAGGTCAGTTGCAGCTGGTCGGCGGGCACGGGGCTTTCCCTGATCCAGCGGACGAAGCGGTAGCCCAGGCGGTCCATGACCAGATCCACACCGTACTCGCTCTTTAAGCGGTAGGTGAGCACGTCGAACTGCAATTCGCCCACCACGCCCACGATGAACTCCTCCAGGCCCGTTTCGTTGCGCTGGAAGGTCTGAATCGCGCCTTCCTCGGAAAGCTGGTTGATACCCTTCACGAACTGCTTGCGCTTCATGGAGTCCAGGGGCCGCACCCGGGCGAAGCGTTCCGGCGCGAACACGGGGATCTTCTCGAACCGGATCTTGCGGCCCGTGCAGAGGGTGTCGCCCAGGCGATATACGCCGGGGTCGAACAGGCCGATGATGTCGCCGGGGTAGGCGTCCTCGATGCCCTCGCGCTCGTCGGCCATGAACTGCTGGGGCTGCTTCACCTGCATTTCCTTGTTGGTGCCGGAGTGCCAGACCGTCATGCCCTTGTGGAACACGCCGCTGACCACTCGCAGGAAGGCCAGCCGGTCGCGGTGGGCGGGGTTCATGTTGGCCTGAATCTTGAAGATGAAGCCGGAGAAGTTTTCGTCCTCGGGCTCGATCATGCCCTGGTCGCTTTCCCGGGGGAGAGGCCGCTCGGTGTAGCGCAGGAATCGGTAGAGGAAAGGCTCCACGCCGAAGTTGGTTACGGCGCTGCCAAAAAACATGGGGGTCAGTTCGCCCTTGCGCACGGCGGCCAGGTCGAAGGCGTCGCCCGCCTCGTCCAGCAGCTCGATTTCGTCCCGAAGGCGCTCCCGGTAATGCCTGTCCAGGGCGGTTTCAAAAGCGGGGTCGTCCACGGAAATGACGGTCTTGCCCGCTTTCGTTTTGCCGTGGTCGCCGCCGAAGTACAGCTCCACGGTCTTTTCGTCCCGGTGGTACACGCCCTGGAAGTCCCCGTCCACGCCGATGGGCCAGTTTACGGGGCAGGCCCGTACACCCAAGACCTGCTCGATTTCTTCCATCAGGGCAAAGGGGTCTTTTGCGGCCCGGTCCATTTTGTTGACGAAGGTAAAGATGGGAATGCCGCGCATCCGGCAGACCTTGAACAGCTTCACCGTCTGCTCCTCCACGCCCTTGGCCGCGTCGATGAGCATGACGGCGCTGTCCGCCGCCACCAGCACGCGGTAGGTGTCCTCGGAAAAGTCCTGGTGGCCGGGGGTATCCAGGATGTTGATGTGGAAGCCGTCAAATTCAAACTGCATGGCGCTGGACGTGACCGAAATGCCGCGCTGCTTTTCGATCTCCATCCAGTCTGAAGTCGCGTGGCGTTCGGCCCGGCGGGCCTTCACGCTGCCCGCCTGGCGGATGGCGCCGCCGTATAACAATAGCTTTTCGGTCAAAGTGGTTTTGCCCGCGTCGGGATGGCTGATGATGGCGAAGGTGCGCCGGCAGGCCACCTCTTGCTGTAAGTCAGACATGGGATCATCCTCCTAATTTTATATATCCACAAATCCCTGCGGGCGGTATTAACGGGGAAGCATGGGCAGTCCTCCTTGCGAAAATCAGTCAAACAATTTATTATACAACAAAACCTCCGGGCTTTGTCAATTCTTTTGTAAAATTTTGTTTTTATCCGGAAAAAGGAAAAAAACGCCATGGATGGCTTGACCAATGGAAATGAATGGATTATAATGGATACAGGTGGAAAATCTTATAACCAGAGTCATTATCTGTAAGTAAGGTTTGATACACAATAGCATAAATGGGAGGAATCGGGTATGAAAAAGAAATGGACGCAGGCAGCTTGTACACTCCTTACCGCCATTCTTCTGTGCAGCTTCGTTCTGCCCGCGCTGGCGGATGCGGATCCCACCCTGAACGCATTCAGCAAGTACGCAAAAATGCTGCAGGGGAAAGGCGCCTCCTTCAAGGATGACCTCCCGGAGGTCTTTGAAGGAAAAACTGTCATCGCGGTATACTACGACCTGAACGGCGATCCGCTGGAACTGTCCACAGAAAAGCTGGCGGAAGAAGGGGATTATTGGATGATTCCCGATGCGCTCCTGGCAAAGAACATCAAGGAGGCGGACTGGGCGCTGCTGGTTTTTGGAACGGACGATGAATACAGCGACTGGCCGCTCGCTGTTTCCTGCTTTGCGGTGAACGTAAAAAAGGGAATCTATTACGCTCCGTATGACATCTATTCCCGCGATACTTATATTGGAAACGACGAACAAACCTACGAACTGACCGGCACATTCTCCGGCATGGATGAATTTGTTCTCTATCAGGCATGGGAAGCGAAGAACGGAGGAAAGGATGCTGAGACGGAGGAAAGCAGCAGCGAACCCGAAAGTGAATACGACGAGGCTTATCTGCGGGGCCTGGAATTCCTGAAAGAGGAAAAATATTACAGTGCCTATGAAGCGTTCAATGAAAGCTGGTCCAACGGCGCTTACGAGCAGGCGCAGAAATGCATCAAGCCCTGGCCGAAGAACGGCGAAGTCTGGCGCACCTCCCAGGGCAAGGGCGATCCCTTTGAACTGACCGTCAAGGTCAACCAAAGCGATGACCGCGCAATGCTGCTGCGCTTCTATCGAAAAGGCTTCCCCATTTCTTACGTGTTCATCGGCGGCAGCGATTCCGTGAAAGTGACCCTGCCCAAAGGCGTCTACACCATCAAAGACGGCGTGGGTAGCGATTGGTTCGGAATCAAAGAATCCTTCGGGCGCTACGGCAGCTATGAGACCATGACGTTTGAGAACAACAGCGAAGAAATCAAGCTGCAAGGCGGCTATGGCTACACGCTTACGATCAATGCGTCGGAGAGCAACCCCAACGCGGATGACGTCGGATCGGAATATGAAAGCTGGGAAGGCTTTTCCGAATAAGTCTGAGATTCAAAAAGAATTGCGGGATTGTGCCTTTGCGCACAATCCCTTTTCGCTTCCGGGACGCTGAAAACGAAGGATTCTCCGTGAATGGAAACGGACTTGCCTATTCCCGGGTTTTGTGTTATAGTCGTTATGGTTTTTTTCATTCCTCAATCAATTGAAGCACAGTATCCCATCAGAACAAATTCGCTTTTTGTTTTTCCTGCATGATCCGGGGAAGGCAAAAAAGGAGAAGGAAAAAATGAAGGGGAATAAGAGAAAAAAACTTCCCGTTCTTATCGCATCGGCACTGTTGACCGTTTCGATCTGTTTTATGCCTGCGACGGCAGAGGCGCAGACCGCCAGGAATCAATACCTCGCAAAAACGGTGGCCGAAAAGGAAATCACCATGCAGATCGCCGCCGAGTCGGCCCGCACTTTCAAGCGCTCAGTGTCTTCCCAGGGAAAAAGCAGCACAGTGGTCGTTAACGTTCCTACGGCTTCCGGGGGAAAGGCGCTGGCCGGCGCTCAGTTTAAAAGCGGCACGGGTAATACTGTGGACAGGAAAACCGGCAGTTCCTCCGCCACGCCTGTCACCGGCGGGAAAAAAACCACGGTAATACCCAGCTCATCCCGCGTCATCGCAAATACATCGAAAGGCAGGGGATCATCTGTGCCTGCTGTAAAAACAGAGGAGCAGTCCACGAAAAGCAATTCCGGCGGCAGCCTGTGCCTGGTCGCCCTGGGATTACAGCTGAACCCGGACGGAAGCATGCAGCAGGAGCTGATCGGACGGCTGGAAATGCTCGCAATCGCCGCCAAAAAGAATCCCGATGCGATCATCGTCTGTACCGGCGGGCACAGCGCCGTGAATAACCGCGCGGTTTCGGAAGGGGGCCAGATGGCGGCATGGCTACGGAAGAAAGGCATTGATTCCGACCGCATCCTGGTGGAGTCCAACGCCATGACCACCCAGGATAACGCCGTCTATACCCTGAAACTGCTGAACCGGTACCATCCCGAGGTCAGCCGGATCGCTATTATCACCAGCGATTACCATATGGACGACGGGGTACAGCTCTTCACTGCTCAGGCGAACCGGATGGGCAGCCGCATCACCGTCACGGCAGGCAGAGCCTGGAAAGCCCGGTAAAGCCGCCGCTTGGATTTTTGTCTTGACAATTTCCTCTCCGCGGGAGTATAATAACCCCATCCCAGGAATGACGGAGAACACGTTTCTTCCTCAACGGCTCCAAGAGAGCGCGCGGATGGTGCGAGCGCGCGGGCCGCGGATGAAATACCGCCTCCCGACCGACGGCGGTTCGCGCCCGTTACCGCGCGGCATCAAGGGGTCTGTTTTTTCGTGAAGGAGCGGCGATGCCGTTTGAGAACGAAATGGCAGGCAACAAGGGTGGAACCGCGGGCGAATGAAAAACCATTCACGCTCGTCCCTTCATTCACATGACGGGACGGGCGTTTTCATATGCCCTCCCAACAGGCTGGGAGAACGTCAGAAAGAGCAGGCAGAGAATAAAGAGAGTACAGAGTTCAGAGTACAGAGTTCAGATTGATTTAGCTGATCGCTTTGAAATCTTTGAACTGTACACTATATCATCTGTACTCTGCACTCTGGAATCTGTACTCTCTGGCTTTCCTCCCCCAATGGTCAACCATCAACCGAAAGAGGAGGCGCAATCATGAAGATCATCTACAACGACGGCCACGTGGCCGAATGTCCCGAGGAACTGGAACTGGAAGTGCTGCGCCACAGCGCGGCGCACATCATGGCCCAGGCCGTGAAGCGGCTGTATCCCGGCGCGCACTTCGCCTACGGCCCCGCCACCGAGAAGGGCTTCCACTACGACATCGACCTGGGCGACGTGAAGCTCAGCGACGAAGACCTGCCCGCCATCGAAAAGGAAATGCAGAAGATCGTGAAGGAAAACCTGCCCTTCAAGGTCTATCCGCTGCCCCGGGACGAGGCGGTCAAGCTGATGCAGGAGCGCGGCGAAATTTACAAGGTGGAGCACATTTCCGACCTGCCCGACGATGCCCAGATCACCTTCTACCAGCAGGGCGAATACATCGACATGTGCGTGGGCCCGCACCTGTGCTACACCAAGGCCCTGAAAGCCTTCAAGCTCATGTCCCTCTCCGGCGCGTACTGGAAGAACGACCAGAAGAACAAGATGCTCACCCGCCTCAACGGCACCGCCTTCCGCAACCAGGACGAGCTGGCTGCTTACCTCAAGGAAGTGGAAGAAGCCAAGGCCCGCGACCATCGCCGCATCGGCAAGGACATGCAGCTGTTCATGAGCGACGACCTGGTGGGCAAGGGCCTGCCCATGTTCCTGCCCAAGGGCTATACCCTCTGGCAGGAGCTGGAAAACTACATCCGCGACAAGGAACGCTACCTGGGCTACCAGCACGTGCTGACCCCCTGCGTGGGCACCGTCGACCTGTACAAGACCAGCGGCCACTGGGAGCACTACAAGGACAACATGTTCCCCGCCATGGAAGTGGAGGGCGAAGCCTTCGTGCTGCGGCCCATGAACTGCCCGCACCATATGCGCATCTACGCCAACCGGCCCCACTCCTACCGCGACCTGCCCATCCGCATCGGCGAAATCGCCCATGACTTCCGCTTTGAAGCCAGCGGCACCCTGAAGGGCATCGAGCGCGGACGCCACTTCTGCCAGAACGACGCCCACCTGTTCGTGACCCCCGAGCAGATCAAGGATGAGGTCAGCGCCGTGTGCGACCTGATTTTCAGCACCTACAAGGATTTCAACATCACCGACTACCGCTGCGTCCTGAGCCTCCGCGACCCCGAGGACAAGGTGAAGTACCACCAGGACGACGAAATGTGGAACAAGGCGGAGAGCGCCCTGCGTGAAGTGCTCACCGAGCTGGGCATCAACTTTACGGAAGAGATCGGCGAAGCCGCCTTCTATGGCCCCAAGCTGGACGTGAACGTGAAGCCCGCCGTCGGCGCGGAATATACGCTGTCTACCTGCCAGCTGGACTTCTGCCTGCCCGCCAAGTTCGACCTCAAGTACATCGACAAGGACGGCGTCGAAAAGACTCCCGTGGTGCTGCACCGCGCCATCCTGGGCTCCCTGGACCGCTTTATGGCGTACCTGATCGAAGAAACCAAGGGCATCTTCCCCTTGTGGCTGGCTCCCGTCCAGGTGAAGGTGCTGCCCGTCAGCGACAAGAGCATGGACTACGCCAGGAAGGTGTACGAATACTTCCGCGACCGGCGCTTCCGGGTGGAGCTGGACGACCGCAACGAAAAGATCGGCTACAAGATCCGCTACGCCCGCCAGGAGGACAAGGTGCCCTACATGATTATCATCGGTGAAAAGGAAATCGCCGAGGGCAATATCTCCGTCCGCGACCGGGAGACCGACCAGACCAACGTGTACTCCCTCGAGGACTTCGCCGCCAAGCTGAGCGAAGAAATCAAGGAAAGAAAATAATCCTTCAATAACAAGAACCGGGATTGCAGTATTTGCCGCAATCCCGGTTTTTTTGATGCGCTGAAAGCACGAGGCAAGTATGAATAAATGGATGCTTTAAGTAACGGAGGGATTAGGGAATAGGGAATAGGGATTAGTCATTTTTGTTTTGCTTTTTCGTTGGTTTCCAATCGTGTTGTGGACAGGTTCATTGTACACTATCTTCCTAATCCCTATTCCCTAATCCCTAATCCCTTTTATAACCTAAAGCGTCCTTTACCTCAGAACCCCTTTCATTTCCCTTTCAGGCTGCTCAGCAGCATGCCGGACAGTCCGCCCGCGGCCACGCCCATGAGCACGTCGGTGAGGTAGCCCAGCCACGTCATCTGCTGCTGGGACAAAAGCGCGTATACCAGCACGCCCACGCCCATATACAGCAGCCCCAGCAGCGCTCCGCGCCGGATGCCTGCGCTGTCGCCCGGGGGAACGATCATGTACACCCCCAGGAAAATCGCGCCGATTTTGATGACCTGGTTGACGACCCGGATCAGCCCGTCCTGAATATCCACAAAGCTGATGACCACCGCGAACAGAACCACCGCCGCCACGGTCGCGGCAATGGACAGGAGCAGCCCCCGCCAGATCGCCGTGTTTTTCCCCGAAAAGCGCTTTGCGCGCCGAACCGCCTGCTGCGTCATTTTCCCGCCTCCTCTTGTTTTTTCCAGCGTATGCGCGGAGAAAACGGGATATTCCGCTTGGGCGAATTCTATATTCTGTTATTCTTCTTTCACCACATAGCTGTTTTCCGCGTCATGCACCCAATGAGCTGCGTATTCCAGCGCGTCCTCCGCGCGGGGGTGGATGTCCTGACCGTTGTTGCCGGGCTTTGCTCCGTCCAGCACGAAGACCACCACGGTCTGGGTATCCGGCTCGAAAAACAGGTCGGTCAGCAGGCCTTCCCAGCGCCCCTGGTGGCCGTACCAGGTAACGCCGTCCTTGCCGGTGAAATGGGAAACGCACAGGCCGTAGCGGCTTTCGCCCGTCACGGAGCTGCCGGGAAGCGACGCCTGATCCTGCCGCATGAGGCGCACGGCATATTCGGAGAGCAGCCGCACCCCGTCCACGGTGCCGTCGCCGGCCAGCGCCTGGCCCAGCTTTTCCAGCCCGGCCAGGCTGATATACAGGCTGCCGACAGAGGCGCGGTAATGATTGTCCGGGTCGCAGGTGTCGTCGTATTCTTTGGCGTCGATTTCCACGTACTGGTACCCGCGTCGATAAACCGTCTTATCGGGATAATACGTTGTGGCCAGGCGGCTCGCGTCCGGGAGCAGGTGCGCGGCGAAGGCGGCGTTGATATGCAGGGGAGAGAAGATATGCTCCGTCATGAAGGCGTTGAAGCTCTGGCCGCTGACCTTTTCAATCATGCTGCACAGGATGCCGCCGTTCAGGTTGGAATATTCGTAATGGGCGCCCGGCGCGCTGTCGGAAAAGTATTTCTTGTCCGTGGGTTTCAGCGTGTCCCAGACCGGCGGCGTGATATACGGCGCGGAGCCCAGGAGGGAGCTGGTGTGGCTCATGGCCTGGCGCAGGGTGACGGAGGCGTCGGGGAAGCGGGGATTGCGGATGGAAACGCCGTCCTGGGTCGTCAGGCCGGCGTCCAGGTCGATGAGGGCGGCGTCCACTAACTGCATCACGCCGATGGCGGAAATCATTTTGGTCACGGAGGCCACCTTGTACACGGTGGTTTCTTCCACTGCCTGCCTGGTTTTCCTGTCCTCCACGCCGTAATAGGATTCATACACCCGTTTCCCTTCCTGGGAAATCAGCACCGCGCCGCCCACCACGTCGGCCCGGAGGAAGAGCTTTTCAAAGTATGCGTCCGCCGCTTGCCGTTCTGCCGCCATACTGCAAAGACCGCCCGGAGCGGCAGTCATCAGCAAAAGCAGCGCCAGCGCCCAGGCGGTCCATTGTTTCATGGGTTATCCCTCCAGCTTTTCCAGGCATTGGTACAGCCGTTCCAACTCGTCCTCGCTGTAGTATTGCAGGATGATCTTTCCGCGCTTTCGGGTGCCTCTCAGCTGCGTGCGCAGGCCGAAGGTCTCCTGCATCCGGTTTTCCATGTCCTGCAGTTCCAGGGGCAGGGGCTTGGGGACGGGCTTGGACTTGACCACGGGCGTGGGCTGGGCGGCGGCTTTTTCCAGTTCCCGCACGCTGAGCCCTTCCAGGATGGCCAGCTGGGCCAGGGCGATCTGCCTGTGCTCCTCCTCGATCCCGGCCAGCACCCGGGCGTGGCCCGCGCTGAGGCGTCCGGCGATCACGTCGTCCTGCACCACCTGGGGCAGGGAAAGCAGCCGCAGCAGGTTCGCCAGCGCGGGGCGGGATTTGCCCAGGCGCTTTGCGGCCTGCTCCTGGGTGTAATGGCAGGCGTCCATGAACTGCTTCACGGCGGCGGCTTCCTCGATGGGGTTCAGGTCCTCGCGCTGCAAATTCTCGATCAGCGCGGCTTCCATCTGCTCCTGCGGCGAAAGCTCGCGCACGATGCAGGGCACCTTGTCCAGCCCCGCGATGCGCGCCGCGCGGAACCGGCGCTCGCCCGCCACGATGCGGTAGCGCCCGTTTTCCTCCACCACCAGCAGCGGCTGCAAAACGCCCGCCGCGCGGATGGAGTCCGCCAGCGTCTGCAAAGCGGTTTCGTCAAAATCCCGCCGCGGCTGATCGGGGTTCCGGTCGATTTCCGTCACGGCGATCATACTCACCATGTTGTCCATGTCGTTGGTTTCGGGCAGCAGGGCGTCCAGCCCCCGGCCCAGACCCATTTTCTTCATGTTAAATCCCCTTGTTCTTCTTGATGACTTCCTTAGCCAGCGCCTGATACGCTTCTGCGCCGGTGGAACGCCCGTCGTACAGATTGATGGGCAGGCCGTGGCTTGGCGCTTCGCCCAGGCGCACGTTGCGGGGCACGGTGGTTTTGAACACCTGCTGCTTGAAGTGCTTCTTCACTTCCGCCACCACCTGCAAGCCCAGGTTGGTGCGCCCGTCCAGCATGGTGAGCAGCACGCCTTCGATTTCCAACCCGGGGTTCAGGCTCCGCTTCACCCGCTGAATCGTGTTCATCAGCGCCGTGACCCCTTCCAGCGCGTAATATTCGCACTGAATGGGAATCAGCACGCTCTGGGCGGCGGTGAGGGCGTTGACGGTCAGCAACCCCAGGGAAGGGGGACAGTCGATGATCAGATAATCATAATCCTTCCGCACCGGCTCCAGCGCGGCGCGAAGGCGGTATTCCCGCCGCTGCATGTTTGCCAGCTCCAGCTCCGCCCCGGCCAGGCGGATGTCCGAAGGGGCCACTGTCAGCTTTTTCTGCTTCGTTTTTTCCAGCGTGCTTTCCAGGGGGCATTCGCCCAGCAGCGCTTCGTAGACCGTCTTTTTTCCGGCCCGCACGCCCATGCCGCTGCTGGCATTGCCCTGGGGGTCCAGATCCACCAGCAGCGTGGGCTTGCCCGCGTCAGCCAGGCAGGCCGCCAGGTTTACCGCCGTGGTGGTTTTTCCGACGCCGCCCTTCTGATTGGCGACGCAAATGATTTTGCCCATCCTTATAAACCTTCTTTATCGTTGCTGTTCATATTAACAGGAGTGAGGAGAGTGGAGTATGGAGAGTGGAGTTTTATATGGTGAATGCTTTCTGTTTGCTGATAAGTCCTCGATAAAACTGAAACCATTCTATCACTCCACACTCCTCTCTTCACACTCCACTCTCGTTTCTTCATTCCCTGACGTCCGCCGCTTTTCCATACGGAAGCGGCGGGAAGGCGAACCGCGCTTCGCGCCGGTTGCCTCGTCATATTCCCTATTGCCTAATGCCTATTGCCTAATCCCTAATCCCTATTCCCTCATTTCAGCCATTCCCGCCACCGGAAGGGGGGATAGCAGCTCTTCACCACCGACACGATGGCGGCCAGCTCTTTCGGGCTTTGCTGCGCTCCGAACCGGGTGTACAGCGCCCGCAGGGCCGACAGGCTGGCGTGGCGCAGGGAATAGTCCCGCAGGAATTGCAAATGCTCCCCGTCGGTGGGAAAATCCCGGAACGGCAGCAGCATCAGTTCATCCGCCATGACCGCGAAATCCTCCACGTGCACGCGCACGAAGGATTCGTCCGGCAGCTGCACCAGCATGCTCCCTTCCGTGGCGCCGCGCACCGCCCGGAACAGCAGGCTGTCCAACTCGCCTGCCAGGTCATCCGCCCCGCGGCGGATGGAAAATCCGTTCAGCCGCCCCGCAATGTCGCCTGTCACCGGCTCCAGGGCGTTCAGCAGCGGGCCGCCAAGCCAGGGCGTCAGCACCTGCCTCACCTGCGCCTGGGAGATCATACCGCCGCCTCCTTCGTGTGGATTCACAATCCACTCAAAGATACCACACTCTGCCGGGTTTGTCCAGCTTTCTCCCCTGGGAAGCGTTACTTTTCTGTTCAGCTTTTATTACGTTTTCCCTACCATAAGTCTAACGTTTTTTCTTGCCAGATTAAAAAACCATGAATAATGGCCGACGCCGCCTTCTCCAGGGGAACAATTCGGGCTGTTTCGGGCGGCTTTTTATGAAAAATTATACATTGACGATATTAATATGCAGAATGTTTTTCCTTGTCCGTCAATCTGTTGTGCGGTGCCGCCGACCGACCTACCATGGATAGCGTGGAAAAAGTTATCAACACTTTTGAAGATATACAGGGCCCGTCCTCCAAGCGAAAAACATCGGTTCCCCTTGAAAAATCAAGAGAAATCTGGTATGATAAGTCGCGCGGTGGGAATGGCGATAAGTTATCCACAAAAAGTTATCCACATTCTGCCGCTGGTTTTCTTATGAAACCTGTTCTTTTTTTCCCGTTTTTTTGTTCAGGCTGTACAAACCTGTTTGCATAGATTTACTGCGGAGGCGGAAACGATTCATGGATATACAGGCGATATGGGATCAGGCGTGTGTGGTGATGCACCGGGAAATGACCGAAGTCACCTTCAACACCTGGATCAAGGCCGCGCTTCATCCTTTAGGCGCGGAGGACGATCAGTTTTATATCGAAGCGGTGACGGATTTTTATTACAGCTTCGTGGTGCCGCGGTATTCCGTGCTGATCAGCAATTCGCTGAGCGAAGTGGCGGGCCGCCCCGTGAAAGCGAAAATCCTCACCCCGGCCCAGACGGAAAAGTACCGGGCCGGCGCGGCGCTGGAGGAAAAGCCCGCGGAAAACGCCAATCTGAATCCCAAATATACCTTCGACACCTTTGTGGTGGGCAGCAACAACCGCTTCGCCCACGCCGCCGCCCTGGCCGTGGCCGAGGCCCCGGCGGACGCCTATAATCCGCTGTTCATCTACGGCGGCGTCGGGCTGGGCAAAACCCACCTGATACACGCCATCGGGAATTACATGCTCGGCCAGAACCCCGCGCTGCGCATCAAATACGTGACCAGCGAGCTGTTCATGAACGAGATGGTGAACGCCCTCAACAAGAAAACCCAGGCCGAGTTCCGGGAAAAGTACCGCAACATCGACGTGCTGATGGTGGATGACGTGCAGTTTCTCACCGGCAAAATGGGCATGCAGGAGGAGTTTTTCCACACCTTCAACACCCTCCACACCGCCGGGAAGCAGATCATCATGACCTCCGACAAGCCGCCCCGGGACATTGTGAAGCTGGAAGAAAGGCTGGTGAGCCGCTTCGAGTGGGGCCTGATCGCCGACATTTCCAAGCCGGATCTGGAAACCCGGGTGGCGATTCTCAAGCGCAAGGCGGACGAGGAAATGCTGAACGTGGACACCGCCGTGCTGACCATGATCGCCGAGCGCGTGACCAATAACGTGCGCGAATTGGAAGGATGCCTGACCCGGCTGGTGGCCTATTCCTCCCTGACCGGAAAGCCGGTGGACAAGGCGCTGGCGGAGGACGCGCTGCGGGAAATCTTCGCCCGCTCCGAGCCCCGCCGCGTGACCTGCGAGGACGTGATGGAGGCCGTCGCTGCCTACTATAACGTGACCACCGCCGAGCTCAAAGGCCAGCGCCGCAGCCGCGACGTGGCCATGCCCCGGCAGATCGCCATGTATATTTCCCGCGAGGTGGTCGGCGCGCCGCTGACCGCCATCGGCGAATGCTTCGGCGGCCGCGACCATTCCACCGTCAACCACGCCTGCCAGAAGGTCGCCGCCGATATGAAGGCCTCCCCGTCCCTCAATACTCTCGTCAGCGACCTGATGCAAAAGCTGACCGAGAGATAGAAAATATTGTAAATTCAGCCATTGACCAATGGGACAAAACATGGTAAACTGAATCTGTCCTTTCGCGGGGGAAGGGATTTCCGCGGAAGGATTTTTCTTATCAGATGAAATGGATCAAAGGAGGAAAACGGCTGTGAAGAAACTGTTCGCTTTGCTGATCGCTGTGATGCTGCTGTCCGTTTCCGTGACTGTATCGGCGGAAACCGCCCAGCCCGACCTGCTGGCCCGCATCAAGGAGCGGGGCACCCTGATCATCGCCACCGAGGGCAACTGGAGCCCCTGGACCTATCACGACGAAAACGACGTGCTGACTGGCTTTGACATCGAGATCGGCACCCTCATTGCCCACGGCCTGGGCGTGGAGCCCCAGTTCATGGAAACCGACTGGGCGTCCATCCTGGCGGGCGTGGACACGGGCCGCTTCGACATCGCCTGCAATGGCGTGGACTACACCGAGGGACGGGCGGAAAAGTATTCCTTCTCCGATCCTTATGTGTATACCGAAATCGTGCTGGCCGTGAAGGAAGGCAACGAAACCATCAAGACCTTTAAGGACTTGAAGGGCCGCAAGACCTCCAATTCTCCCAACTCCACCTACGCCCTGCGGGCCGAGCAGATGGGCGCTGAGGTGGTGTATGTGGACACCCTGGGCGAAACCATGTCCATGGTGATTCAGGGCCGCGTGGACGCCACCATCAACGCCAAGGGCAGCGTGGACGATTATATGGGCGAGCATCCCGAAGCCCCCATCAAGGTGGTGCTCACCGCCCCCGGCGACCCGGTGTGCTATCCCGTCCGCAAGGGCGACGACACCGCCACGCTGGTGGAAGCCATCAACGCGATCCTGGCCCAGGCCCGGGAGGACGGCACCCTGGCCGCGCTATCCGTCAAGTATTTCGGCGCGGACCTGACCAACCCGGTCTGACCTTTCCAAAAAATTTGCCCCGCTTTTCAGCGGGGCATCAGAGTGTCGAAAAGTATTTTCGACAATCTGCGAATGAAAGGCCGGAAAACCGTCCTTTCATTCGATCCATCAATTTCTTGTAAAATGGCGGTTCCGGGCAAGATGCCCGGAGCCGCTCATTTTACGGTCAGAAATTGATAGAGGAAGCAACATTCTGTTGCTCCTCGGCGACGTACACGCCTTGGGCTACCGCCCGGCCTTCGCTGAAAACTTGGTCAAGCCGGGCGATTTCCCGCCCTGCAAGGAACAAAGCATTACCGTTTTTTGCTGGACCCGATGCCGAAGATGCCCAGGATGGAACGGCTGACCTGGCGGCCCACCTCGCGGCCCGCGCCGGTGGTGGCGGAGTTGAGGAAGCTGTTCAGGTACTTTTCCGCGGCGGTCATTTCGCTGGGTTTCTTGGCAGGCTTCTTCGCCGGCTTGGTTTCCTCCTCGGCGGCAGGCGCGGCGGGCTGCTGCGCGGGCTGGGCCGCGGGGACGGGATAAGCGGGAGCCTGCTGGTACACCGGCTGCTGCTGCTGAACCGGCTGCTGATACACGGGCGCGGCCTGCTGCGCGGGCTGCTGGTACACCGGCTGCTGGAGGGTGCTCATCACCTGCTCCTCATACTGGCCGGTGGCAGGGTTGTAGACCCGGAAGGTCATGGGCTGGTAGGTGGGCTGGGCGGGTTCGGCGGGCTGCACCTGGGCGGATACCGGCACATCCTCCACCTGCGCGGCCACGGGGCGCACCACCTGGGTCTGCTTGGCCCCGGTCTGTACGAACTGGGCGGAGAGCAGCTCATAGGCGCTTTCCCGGTCGAAGGGCACGTCGTACTTTTCGCCGATAGCGTCGGTGTCTATGAAGGTCTTGCGCAGTTCGTCGGTGATCATGCCGATCTGGCTCTGGGGCGGCAGGATGGTGGCCTTCTGCACGATGCCGGGGGTGCCGTCATGCTGTAAGAAGGAAATCAGCGCTTCGCCGGTGGCCAGCTGGGTCAGGGCCGCTTTGGTGTCGAATTCGGGATTTGCCCGGAAGGTCTGGGCCACGGCGCGGACGACCTTCTGTTCCTGGGGCGTGAAGGCGCGCAGGGCGTGCTGCACGCGGCCGGAAAGCTGGCCCAGGATGGAGGAAGGCACGTCGGTGGGGCTTTGGGTGATGAAGTACACGCCCACGCCCTTGGAACGGATCAGGCGCACCACCTGCTCGATGCGCTCCAGCAGCGTCTTGGAGCAGTCGTCAAAGAGCAGATGCGCTTCGTCAAAGAAGAACACCATGCGCGGCAGCTCGCTGTCGCCCTGTTCGGGCAGCAGCTCATAGAGTTCGCCCAGCATCCACAGCAGGAAGGTGGAGTACATGGCGGGCTTGCGGAACAGCTTTTCCGCGGCCAGGATGTTCACCATGCCGTGGCCGTCCTCATCCTGCACCAGCCAGTCGGCCAGGTCCAGGCCCGGTTCGCCGAAGAACTGGTTGCCGCCCTGATCCTCCAGGATGGCGATGGCCCGCTGGATGGCGCCCACGGTGGCCTTGGCTACATTGCCGTAATCCAGCGTATAGCGGGCGGCGTTCTCGCCCACATAGGCCAGCATGGCCTTTACGTCCTTGAGGTCCAGCAGCAGCATGCCTTCGTCGTCCGCGATGCGGAAGATGATATGCAGCACGCCGGTCTGGGTCTCGTTCAGGCCCAGCATGCGGGCCAGGAGCAGCGGGCCCATTTCGCTGACCGTGGTGCGCACCGGATGGCCCTTCTCGCCGTACACGTCCCAGAAGGTGACGGGGCAGGCGCGGAAGGAGAAGTGCTCCACGCCGCAGGTCGCCAGGCGGCTGTCGATCTTGGCGCTGCCCTGGCCGGGAGAGCAGAGGCCCGCCAGGTCGCCCTTCACGTCGGCCATGAACACGGGCACGCCCAGCTGGGAGAAGCCCTCGGCCAAGACCTGCAGCGTCACCGTTTTGCCGGTACCCGTCGCGCCCGCGATGAGGCCGTGGCGGTTCGCCATGGACGGGAGCAGTTCCACCGGCCCCTGAGAAGAAGTACCGAGCCAGATGTTGCCATTGGAAAGCATGTTGGTTTCCTCCTTTGTTATATGTACATTTTTTCAGTTACTGAAACAGCATCGCCACGGCCTGGGCGCTGATGCCCTCGCCGCTGCCCTCGTAGCCCATATGCTCGGTGGTGGTGGCTTTCACGGACACCTGGGTCTGCGGAATCCCCAGGGCAAAGGCGATTGCCTGGCGCATGGAAGGGATGTAATCAGCCAGCCTGGGCGCCTGGCACACGATGGTCACGTCCGCGTTGCCGACGGTGAAGCCCGCGTCTTTCAGGCGTTTTGCCACTTCCTTGAGCAGCAGGACGGAGGAAATATCCTTGTATTGCGAGTCTTTGTCCGGGAACAGCTTGCCGATGTCGCCCATCGCCGCCGCGCCCAGCAAGGCGTCCATCAGCGCGTGCAGCGCCACGTCGGCGTCGCTGTGGCCCAGCAGGCCCTTTTCATAGGGAATCTTCGCGCCGCCCAGCCAAAGCGCCCGTCCCTCCACCAAGCGGTGGGCGTCGAACCCCGTGCCGATGCGGGGCGTCATCATGCCGTTGACCATGCGCAAGTCCTCCGGTGAAGTCAGTTTGATATTGTCCGGGCTGCCGGGCACCAGCCGCACGGGCTGTCCCGCCGCCTCCATCAGCGCCGCGTCGTCGGTGTAGCGGGCCTGCGCCGCGGCATGGGCGGCCAGCAAATCCTTCACGAAAAAGCCCTGGGGCGTCTGCATCTGCCAAAGCTCGCTCCTGTCCAGGGTTTCCAGCACAATGCCGTCCCTGTCCGCTCGCTTGATGGTGTCCCGGGCGGGCACGGCGGCGACCCCGCTGCCGTACTGCTCCACGCTTTCGATCACCCGGCGGATGATTTCTTCTGTCACGAAGGGCCGGGCCCCGTCGTGAATCAGGGCAATGTCCGCGTCGGGAGGCAATGCTTTCAGGCCGTTCAGCGCGGACGCCTGCCTGTCCTCTCCGCCATGCACGATCCGCAGGGGAGAGCAGCCATAGGCGGCCAATACATTAGAAAAAATCGGTTCCTCTCCCGCCCGCGCGACCAGCACAATGCCCTTTACTGCGTCCCGGAACGCCCGGAAGCAGCGTACGATGGCGGGCACGCCGCCGATTTTGAGCAGGGTTTTGTTTTCGTTTGCTCCCATCCGGGTTCCGCTGCCGCCGCACAGGAGCAGGGCATACGTGTTCATGCTTCGTCCTCCGTCAGGATGCGAATGACGGTATCATAGATTTCTCCGGCTTTCTCCGGCCAGCGCTTCGCCAGCCGGTCCGCCAGTTCCCTTGTGGGCAGCGACAGGCTCAGGCGCAGCATGTCCATGTCCTGCTCCACCACGCTCAGGTTCAGTTCGTATTCGCCCCGGTCGGTCTGCACGATTTGCTGCCGGCACTGGGTTTCCTGCCGGAAGCGGTTTTTCCATTCGGCTTCCGTTTCGTCCAGCAGCGTTTTAAGGCTCATGGGTACCCTGCCGCCAAACAGCGCCAGCGCTTCCCGGCCCGCGTCCGTAATCTGGTACAGAAAGCCCGCGTTCTTCTTCGTGCGCGCGGCCTGGCCCCGGTCGCACAGATCGTTCAGGGCAAACATCATTTCAAAGTAATTCAGCAAATCATGCTCAAACAGGAACCGCAAAAGCTGCAATTCCGTGCAAGGCCCCAGCCGGGCCAGACTGTACAATACCATCAGTTTTTGTTCGTTTTCCGGCGTTCGCCGGGGAGGCTGAATCTTCATGGCCCGTCCTCCAAAGCACCTGAATCTCCAATTGTATTATTTCTTTCACGGATTCCAAAATTCCTGCAAAAATCTTTCGGTTCAGAAAAAATATCTATATGAGGGAATAGGGAATAGGGATTAGGGATTAGGCGTTTTGTTTGCTTTTTCAGCGTTTTCCATTTGTACATGAACTTTCTTCTTATTCCCTAATCCCTAATTCTTATTCCCTAATCCCTATTCCCTCCTTCCTGCTTCGAAGCGCCCATAACCTACGCTTCAAAATAATATAATAAATTTTAAAATAATGCTTGACAAGTAATACTGCGTGTTGTATAGTATTATCAAGGAGGCGATATTGTGGATTCTCAGATGAAGAAAGGCATGGTGGAGGTGTGCATCCTGTCACTGCTGAGCCGGGGAGATTCCTACGGCTACCGGCTGATCAAGGATATCGAGCCCATCATGACCCTGTCGGAATCCACGCTGTATCCGGTGCTGCGGCGGCTGGAAGCGGCGGGCAGCCTGACGGTGTACAGCGTGGAGCATAACAGCCGCCTGCGCAAGTATTACGCCATCACGGAGGACGGACGAAAGCGCATCGCCGATTTCCTGGCGGAATGGGCGGACGTGAAGAAGGTGTACGATTTCATCGCGGAGGTGAATGATGGTGCATGAACTGGAGTACTGGTACGCCAAAGAGCCTGCGTATCGGCAGATGCAAATCGGCCCTCGCAGGGAGCAGGTTTTCCCCTGTGAAATATACTTTGAAAAGCGAATGACCAAAGGCGGCAAGGGAGGCAGAAGAGAATGACACGCGCGGAATACATGGCAAAGCTGAGCGAAAAGCTGTATTTCATCCCGGAAACCCAACGGAAAGCGATTCTGGATTATTATGAGGAAATGATGGCCGACCGCATGGAGGACGGCATGGACGAAACCTCCGCCGTTTCGGCCATGGAAAAGCCGGACACCATCGCCGAACGCCTGCGGGCGGAGGGCAATTATGCCAAGGAGGAAAGCAAGGCGGAGGATACCGAAAACCTGACAGACGAAGCCATGAAGTTTTCCTCCCTGGCGGGCAGCCTGCTGCGCACTTTTGAGGATTTGGAGAAGGCGGGACATGTGGAAGTCCCTGAACCGCCCGTTCCTCCCACGCCCCCGACGCCGCCCGAACCGCCGAAGCCTGCCGACGATACAGAACCACGCAATGTAACGACTGAGGCCAGGAATTTCAGCGGTTCCATCGAAGACATGTGTTCCATCGGAGACATGGTCAGCTCCGCCATGGACTACATCCAGCGCCACACCACGGAATCGCTGGAGGGGGATTATGAAAAGAAAGTCTTCTCCTGCCCGGCGAGCCAGGTGCGCGCCATCCGCCTGCTGTGCGGGGAAATGCCCATCCGGGTCACCGCCTGCGAAGGGAACGACCTGACCCTGACCTACTATACCTGCGATGACGACCCCTACGAAATGAACCTGGACGACGGCGTGCTGACTCTGGAGCGGCCCACCGGGGCGAAAGGTGGCAGCCGCTTCAACTTCTCCATGCTGGGCGGCGTCATCAAGATGGTCTGGAACAAACCCTCGCCCACGGTGGAACTGTTACTGCCCAGGGAAGCGCTGGTGGATTTGCAGGCCCACACTACCAATTGCTCCATCAAGGTGAGCGACTGTCAAGCTCTGTGCCAGACGGAACTGAAAACCGGCAACAGCCGCATTGAGGTCAGCGACCTGTCCTGCCTGAGCCTGGAATGCGCGTCCACCAACGGACGGCTGGTGCTGCATAATATCAGAAGCCGCCAGCAGCTTACCGGCAGGACCACCAACAGCCGCATCGAAGCCGGCGGTCTGCGCTCCGGCGGAGATATGAAGCTGACCACCACCAACAGCCATATCGAGGGGCGCGACCTGCAATCCTTCGGCAGCCTGCATCTCACCACCTCCAACACTGGCCTGCTGGCCGAGGACTGCACCGCCAAGGGCGAACTGCGCCTCACCACCAGCAACGGCAGGCTGGAAGTCTGGCGTTCCGAAGGCGCGAGCGTGACCCTCAAGACCTCCAACAGCAGCATCCGCGGGCAAATGCCGGGCGCGCAGGCCGACTGGGCCATCGACAGCCACACCAGCAACGGCAAAAACTCCCTGCCCAAGCAGCAGCCCGGTGGCAAGCCCCTCTCCGTTTACACCAGCAACGGCTCCATCGACGTGCATTTTGAGCGGGAGTAAGGAGCGCTGAAAGCATGCATTTTGTGGACGTGAAAGGGATTCTGACCGGCAGCGGCGGACACTTCGGCATGAACATCTACCGGGGCTGCACCCACGGCTGCATCTACTGCGACAGCAGAAGCCGGTGCTACCAGTTCACCCACGCCTTTGAAGACATCGAGGTGAAGCGGAACGCACCGGAACTGCTGGAGCAGGCGCTGCGCTCCAAGCGGCAAAAGTGCATGATCGGCACCGGCTCCATGTCCGACCCCTACATGCACTGCGAGGAGCAGCTTGGCCTGACCCGGAAGTGCCTGGAAGTCATATTGAAATACGGCTTCGGCGCTACCGTCCAGACCAAGTCCGACCGCATCCTGCGGGACATCGACCTGCTGGACGAGATCAACCGGAGGGCCAAGTGCGTGGTGCAGATGACCCTGACCACCTGGGACGACGCGCTGTGCAAAATCGTGGAGCCGAACGTCTGCAATACGAAGCGCCGGGTCGAAGTGCTGGAAGAAATGCGGAAGCGGGGCATTCCCACCATCGTGTGGCTGACGCCGATCCTGCCCTTCCTCAACGATACGGAGGAGAACGTTCAGGCGATTCTGACCGCGTGCGCCCGGGCGGGCGTAAAGGGCGTGATGGCTTTCGGCATGGGCCTCACCCTCCGGGAGGGCGACCGGGAATACTTCTACGCCGCCCTGGACCGGCATTTTCCCGGCATGTCGCGCAGATACGCCGAACGCTATGGCAACGCCTATGAGGTACCCAGCCCCAACGCAGATAAGCTCATGGCGCTGTTTCAAAGCATCTGCCGGGAAAACGGCATGCTTTCCCACCCGGAGGACTGCTTCGCTTACATGAACGAATTCCCGCAGACATATGAACAAACGAGCCTGTTTGATTTGTAAAGTGACGAAGGGAATAGGGATTAGGGATTAGGCATTATACTAAATACCTTCTAAAAGATTGAAAGATTCGGGATGGATTTTTCGTCCTGGCTAAGCTGAACGAAGGGAGGCGTAGCAGCGCTACGTTGACCGAAGATTCAAGCTTTTAGATGGGATTTAGTATTAGGAATAAGAAATAGGGATTAGGCGATTTGTCATGCTTATCGTTGGTTTTCAACACATAAAGCATGCTTTTCTCCTAATCCCTATTCCCTAATGTCTAATCCCTATTATTTGAAATAGTATTCCTCCGAGGGAGCCTTGCCGCCGACGGAAGCAGGGTTGGCGGCGAACAGGATGTCGTACAGCGGCGCGGCCTGGGCCTGCATATCTTCCCCGGACACGAAAACCAGGCGGCAGGAGGGCAGGGCCTTTTCGGCGATCGGCGCGGCGGGGATGATTTCCAGCGCGGCGATTTCTTTCGCGGCTTCGCTGACGTTTTCATTGGCGAAGGCGATGGAGGCTTCCAGGTCCTTCATAAACTGCGCCACCTGCTCGGGGTGCGCTTCCACGAATTCCTTCCGGGCGATGACCACGCTCATGGACAACTGGGCGTCGGCAAAGCCGTTCTTCTGCGCGGCGGCGGCAAATTCTTCAGTAATGTCCAGCGCCTTGCGGAAGCTGGGGTTCTTCATCAGCACCTGGGTCACCAACGGTTCGGGCAGCAGCACCACGTCCGCCAGGCCCTCGATGGCCTTGGACGCAACGGCAGCGTGCTCGGCTTCAAAGGCCATGTTGGCCTTCACACCGTTGGTTTCCAGGATGTAGTTCATCACGTATTCCGGGGTCGCGCCCTGGCCCGCGTTCAGGATGTCGCGACCCTCCAGGTCGGCGACGGAGTGGATGGTGTCGCCGTTTTCCAGCACATACAGCATGCCGCGGGTGATGAGGGACAGGGCGCGCACGCCGCCCTCGGTCTTGTTGAACAGCACCGCGCCCGCGTTGACCGGCACGGCGGCAATGTCCACCTGACCGGAGATGACCAGCGCGTTCACTTCTGCGGGGGCGGCCACCAGGTTCAGTTCATAGTTCTTGCCCGCGTCCGCGGTGATCATGTGCGCCAGCGCCATGCCGGTGGGGCCTTTCAGCCCGGCGACGCGCACGGGCTCGGCGCTGTTTTCAGCGGCGCACACGAAGGGAATGCTCACGGCCAGCATCAGCACGGCCAGGATTTTGAAGAAGTTTTTCATTTTTGATTGACCTCGATTCTTTGTTTTTGCTTACTTTTTTGTCATCGCGCTTTTCACCTGCACGCCGGGCACGTTGCCCAGCTTGGCGGTGAAGCTGCCCACGCGGATATTGTCCCCGCGAACCAGCAAACCAATCACAGCCATGTTCCGGTCATGGTCGGGAACGCCGATACGGCCCGTCACCATCTCCTGAAACTGGGAAATGATCTGGTTCACCTTCGCGGCCTGGGTCAGGTCCTCGATCACGATGCCGATAAAACCGATGCGTTCTTCTTCCACAGGAAAACTCATTCCTTTCCAAAAAGAAAAGCATGACGATTTTGCCATGCGTCCAAACAAAAGCCTTTGATGCCTCCTTTCGCTCTCGGGCCCGGACGCATCCCTGCCCTCAAGGGAAACATATTGTATTGCGCCGCCCGCTGGCCTTCATGCGTTCGCATTCGGGTTTGCGGCTTTGCGCAAGTTTTATTATACACGATGTAGCCCCAAAAGAAAAGAGGAATTTTGCGCTGCCTCATGGCTTGCGCAGGGATGGACGAGGGAACCCACCAAAAAAAGCCTTCCCCTTGAGGGGAAGGCTTTTGGCGTGCCTACTATAGCCTAATGACTAATCCCTAATCCCTCATCCCTACTTAATCATTTCCATCATCTGGTCGATCCAGTTCTGATCCGCCGAGAAGCGGCGGACGCCCGCGCCGTCGGCGTCGTAATCGGCTTTCAGGGTGATTGCCACGATCACGCGCGCGTCGTCGCCGAAGCAGGATTTCAGGTCGATGGGCTTGTTGAAATCAAAGGATACGGCATGCTCGCCGGTTTTCAGCGCTTCCAGGTTGGGATAGACCACCAGCGATTCGGAATGAACGTTGATCTTGGACGAGCTGAGCTTGTAGTTCACCTGCTGGCCGTCCTCGCCGTTCACCAGGGTCGCCGTGCCGACGGTGTACTGGTTGCTGGCGACGAGTGGATACGTGAACACGCCTTCCTGGGACAGGTCCACCGGCGTGACCCGGTTCCACACGCTGCCGCCGATGAGCTCCCGGGTGGTGGGGCCAAAGGAGGTGACGGTGTTGTTGTAGTACATATGGGACTGGCTGGCCTGGCCCGGCTCTTCCTTCACTTCGCCGCAGATCGCGCATACATACTGTCCCAAGGTGTCCGGATTGTTCGACTGCACGTAGGTATGCCCGAAGGCGGGAAGAACGATGGTTTCTTCTTCGCCGCAGACAATGCACCTGCGCACGGCTTCACCGTCCTCGCAGCAGGTGGCCTCGGTGTAGGAGACGGGTACCCACTGATGCCCGCTTGCGGGGAGAACGTTGGTTTCTTCCGCGCCGCAGACCGCGCAGCGGCGGGTCAGCGTCCGATCCCGCAGGCAGGCCGGCGCTTCCGGATCAGATGTTTCTTCCCAGTCCGTCCAGGTGTGCTCCGCCAGGGGCAGAGGCTCCGTACGCTGATCGCCGCACAGCGTACACACGAAGGTTTGACTGCCTTCCTGAACGCAGGTGGACGGCACGCTGCTCAGCAGCGCGAACGCGTGCGCTTCCGCCGTTTCTTCGGTGCGGACATTTTCGCGCACCACCATCTGGCAGATGTCGCAGTACAGATCAAAGCGGCGCAGGACGCGGTGCTTCTCCGGGTCGTTCATGGATTGGTAGGCTGCTTCGCCCGCCTGCACTTCATGCGTCGGATGGTCGGCGGTATGGGTCTGCGCGGGCGTTTCTTCCGCAGGCTCGGCCTCGGGTTCCTCCCGCGGGGGCTGGTTTTCGGGAATTTCTTCCGCAGGCTCTTCCTGCGGGGGCTGGCTTTCGGGAGTATCCTCCGCAGGCTCTTCCTGCGGGGGCTGACCTTCCGGCGCTTCCTCTTTGGATTCTTCGACGACCTCAAACACATCCTCCTCGGGGGATGCGTCCTGGGCGTCATTCTCCGGGACGGAAGCGGCGCTCTCCTCCGAAACGACCGAAGGGACGGGTTCTTCCCCGGTTTCCTCCGCCCATGCCGGCAGGCAGATACACACCAGCAGCACGGCGAGGATGAATAAAAAACGTCTCGTAACGGTTACCTCCATCATCATTTGAGGGATATAACAAAATGCGCTTTGGGGATCATGCCCGGAGGGCATACATATCCCCATGCGTATCATATCATAACTGCTTTCTTCTGTCAACTTCGCTGGTGAAATATGGTTGAAAAGCGCAGCATAATTTACAAATTCCCGGGACATTGAGAAGCGAAAACGCCGCTGTCCCCGAAGAGACAGCGGCAGGCGGATGGCGCGTCAGAAGTTCATGTTATCCACCACGCGCAGGGTGATGGTCAGGTCGATGTATTCGCCGTTGCCCAGCTTGTTTACGTCGACCTTGTCCAGATTGGTGTTATCGGTCAGTTCGGGGTCGCGGTACACTTTCAGCTGTACCTGGTCGCCCTCGTGGTAGCCGTTCAGCTTGTTGATCAGCGCGTTCTGGGAATCCAGGATCGTACCGTCCATTTCAACCACGATGTCGCCCACCTTCACGCCGCCGTCGTCAGCGGGAGAACCGGCTTCCACGGCGCGGACGAACGCGCCGGCGGGCAGGCCGAAGCGGGAGCTGTTGGACAGGGTGGTGATGGTGACGCCCAGGCGGGGCTTGCCGAACAGGGGAGAATCAATGCGTTCTTCAGCGCTGCTGCCCTGCTGGCTGCGGGTATCGGCGCTCTTGCTGCCGTTGCTGTTGTAATCCTTGAGCACTTCGGTGATCAGGGGCTTCGCCACATTGATCGGGATGCACAGGCCGATGTTGTCCGCCTGCTCGCCGGTGGAGAAGAAGAAGCTGCTGCCGCCGCTGGAGCTGAGGGCGTACATGGAGGGGATGCCCTGCAGCTGGCCCAGGGTGTTGAACATGCCGCCGCCGGAGTTGCCGGAGTTGACGGCAGCGTCGGTCTGGATCATGGTGTTGGTCACGGTGGAAATACGGCCGTACTTATCCATGCTGCGGTCGGTCACTTCGCGGCCCAGGCCGGAAATAACGCCGACGGAAACGGAGCGGGCAAAGCGTTCGCCCATGGGGTTGCCGATCACGATGGCGTATTCGCCCACCTGCAAAGCGTCGCTGTCGCCCAGCGCAACAGGCTTGATGTTCAGATCCTTCACTTCCAGCACGGCAATATCCAGCGTCGCGTCATAGCCGACCACCTTCGCCTCGTGCTCCTTGTCGTCATCGCCGGTGGTGACGGTGACGCGGGAAGCGCCTTCCACCACATGGTAGTTGGTCAGCACGTGGCCGTATTCCGTAATGACCACGCCGGAGCCGGTGCCGCGCAGGGCTTCCTTGGTTTCGGGCTGGCCGTAGCCATAGCCAAAGCCGTAGCCGTAATAAGCGGTGGAGGTGGCGTAGTTATTCACGCCCACCACGCTGTTGCGCACGTCGTTGACCACGTTCAGGAACGGGCTTTCGATCTTGCTCTGGTCGGTGGAGGTATTCACAATCGCGTCAGTTTCTTTTTCGCTCAGGCTGTTGGTGGCGGCGCTGGCGGTGATCACCGTCGCGCCGATCATGACCACGGCGATCAGCACGGCCACAATGCCCACATAAAAATGCTTTTTCATATTCATACTTCCTTTCGTTTGTTTTTATTCACAAATTGAAAGCCGCACTCTCCGGGAATCTTCCTTCCCTTCTGAGTACGGCTTTATTATAGGCAGGCATTTTTACAGAAAATTGATACAATCGTGACAAAAATTAGACACCTGTTCCATCAAAATTTGGGGTAAAGCACCCGTCCGCCGCTTCCTTTTCCTGGGTGTAGCCAGTTAGCCCCAGCATTTCAAAATGGGCCAGGACGCGCTGGTATTCCGCGTCGGTCACGCGCCGGTCCAGGCCGGGGATCGTGCACCAGGGCTCGGGGGTATACTGCCGCATGAGGGACACGGGCGTGCCCTTTGGCAGGCTGTCCGCGATGAAGTCCAGGGCGCGGATGCTGTCGCCCGTGCAGCCGGGCAGGATCAGGTGGCGCACGATCACGCCCTTTTGCATCATGCCGTCTTCATCGTAGACCGCTTCGCCGGTCTGGCGGCACATTTCCCGGATGGCGGCGGAAGTGATGTCGAAGTAATCCGGCGCGCCCGCGCAGAGCTTCGCCAAGCGGGGGGATACGTGCTTCAGGTCGGGCAGGTAAACGTCCACCGCGCCTGCCAACAGCTTCAGCGTTTCAATCGTTTCATAGCCGCTGGTGTTCCATACAATGGGGATCTTCGGGCGGTATAATTCCAGCGCGTCCAGGAGGACGGGCGCGAAGGGCGTGCCGGTCACCAGGTTGATATTGTGCGCGCCCTGGGCTTCCAGTTCCCGGAAAATGTCGGTCAGCCGTGAAACAGAAATATCCTGTCCCTTTCTTTCGTGGCTGATTTCATAATTCTGGCAGTAAGCGCAGCGCAGGGTGCAGCCGGAGAAGAACACCGCGCCGCTGCCCCGCGCGCCGGAAATGCAGGGCTCTTCCCAGAAATGCAGCGCCGCCCGCGCGATGCGCGGCGTTTCGCCCATCCCGCAGAACCCCGTTTTTATGCTCCGATCCACCCCGCAGCGCCGGGGGCATAAGGTACAGACAGACATGGGAACCTCCCGTTGAGTGAGGAGTTATTTGAGGGAAGAGGGATGAGGGATTAGGGAATAGGGATTAGGGAATAGGCAATAGTCAATAGGCATGAGGCAATAGGCATGAGGGAGTGAACGCCCCGGTGTCATTCTGAGCAGGCGGGCAAGCAGAGCGCCCGCCGTTGCGAAGAATCCCATCATATAGCAATCAACAAACATTGTTATCCCAATCCAGTTCATTTTTGCGGAGAGCTGCGAAAAATTCCGTGTTTGCGTAAGGTGTAAATCCTTCTGTTCAGCCCGTTACAAGCCGTTTCGACAGGTACAGCACCAAGTCGTCGTCGTTGGTATAGATGGTGTCATAAGGCGTGCAGGGCTTGTCCCTGTACCAGACGCCGGAACCGTCGGGGATATAGCCGCGCTTGACGTACATGCGCTGGGCGCTGCCGTAGCCGTTGTGCAGGCCCACGCCCAAATAAACGGTGTCCGCATACCGGGCGGCGATTTGTTCGGCAATATCCATCAGCTTGCTGCCGATGCCCCGCCGCTGATACTTTTGCAGCACCCCGAAATCCACGATCTCCGGCAGGCCCTGATTGGCGAACGCGCCCCACGTGGAATTGGGGTATACGTTCACATACCCCGCCGGGCAGCCCTGGTACTCCGCCACCAGGGAAACGGCCCTGCCCGCGGCCTGATCCCGCAGGCGCATTTCGTACTTCTCCACCGTCGCATGCCAGCCCTGGGCGATTTCCCCGTCGGTGAAGATTTGCGCGTCGGAGGGAACCATGTTGCGGATCAATATGTCTTCGTCCTGATAATAGACCATATTTGTTTCTCCTATTCGTGATCCGTGAGATCGTTCATCAGCTCCTGCCTCTTTTCTCGCTCTGAAACTGGGCTGCCTTTGTTTCTATGCCATATCCCAGCATCATCCCGTGGATCTGATTCTTGATCTTTACCGCTCTGCACAAGGATTGTCCTTGTTTTCAGCATTCGGCGGATTTCCTCGCTCGTCTGGCTGCACAGGTTCGCTTCCGACAGCATTTCCTTCATCTATACCGTTTACCATAGCCCGTACCGCTCCGGCAGGTCCCACCATGCTGCCCCGCTCCGCGCAATCCAGAAGATTCCGTTCAGCATGTCCCGCGGTTCTTTCCACGGCCTCCCCATCGTTCCGGGCTGCCGTTCCGGAAAATACTTCTTAAGACGCTCCCATTCCTCGGCTGTGAGCTCATAATGCCGAATGACCTGGACACCTCGTATGTATTATTCGATGTCTTTGCTCATTTTCCTTTTCCATCGCCTCGGATCATGATCGGCGTTTTTGACCATGGCTCTGAATTTCGTTATTCTGAATCGCAAACGACCGAAGAGCAAAGTCAGTCTAATTTTGCCAATGGATCATAGGTACTTTGACCGTGGAACAAATCCAGTCAAAAGGGGAAAAACCGTTGAAATGTGGCTCTTCCCTAGAAAGTGTGGGTGGCATAAACCCGTAGAAGCAAAGAAATAAAAGGATTTGCAGGGTTGACATGGAGCCTCTGACATATGTGATGTAGGCCAGCTGACGAGCCAGCATTCATTCCCGACATCCGTATAGGCGGGAAATGATGGCTGGCTCGCCAGACAGGCTATCACATATGTCTGCTCCATGTAAACCCGTGCAAATCATAAGTTTGTCCTCGACAGATCTTCTGACAAACAAATCCGTTGTTCTGGATTACGTGACTGGAAAATGCGTCAGGAACAACGGTTTCGTTGACCAGTTTTACCTGGAACAGCATCATGACCCGATTGTGGAACCCTCCGTTTATGAAGCGATCCAGGACTACATGAATCAAGGCCTTCTGAACAACAGGAACACCAAGAAACGGGCGGCATGGTTTGAAGAGCATCCGGAAATCCTGGACCGGAGGAATAAATCTTTGATCGAAGAAGAGAAAGGAGAAAAAACAGCATGATTACAAGCAGCAGCATTGTTCACCGGATATCGCCGGGCCTGGCCCCGGACGTCCATGTGATCGAGCAGATGCAGCAGAACAACAGCGCGATGATTAACGTGGCGGCGTATTGCCGCGTCAGTACAGACCTGGATGTACAGAAGAAAAGCCTGGAGACACAAATCGCCGTGTTTCAAAAAACAATAGCTGAGCATCCCGGATGGGTACTGGCGGGCATATATGCCGACCGGGGCATCAGCGGCACATCCGTCCGGCACAGGGAGGAATTCCAACGCATGATCGAGGATGCCAAAGCCGGAAAAATTCAATGCATCCTGGTGAAATCAATTTCCAGATTTTCCAGAAACACCTTGGATGCGCTGGCTTATGTGCGGGAACTCAAGCGATACGGTGTATCGGTCTTTTTCGACGAAGAAAAGCTGGATACGGGAAGCATGGTGTCTGAATTCATCCTGTCCATCCTCGCGGCCAGCGCGCAGGAGCAGATCATTTCGCTATCCAACAACATGAAGGTTGGCAGACGCATGCGAAACGCGGCTGGGCAGGCGCAGTGGTCCCATGCTTACGGATTCCGGAAGGGCGAAGACGGAAATTGGGTGATAGAGGAAGGGGAAGCCGAGATCGTTCGCAGGATTTTTCGGGATTATGCCGCCGGCATGTCCCTTCCAGAAATCTGCAAGGCACTGGAAGCGGACGGTGTTCCAACCGTACGGCGAAAGGAACGATGGTTCCAGACAACCATTTCCGACATCCTCCACAACGAAAAATACGCTGGCAATCTCCTGATGCAAAAATCCTTCATCAGCGACCCGATCGAGCACACCAGGGTGGACAACCGGGACGCGAAGATCAAGCAGTACTACAAGGAAAACAATCATCCCGCAATCGTGGATCAGGAAACCTGGCAGATGGTTCAAATAATGTCCGCCATGCGGGATCTGCATCGCGGCTGCGTACAATATCCATTTTACGGATTCCTCAAATGCCCCATCTGCGGCCAGAATTTGGTGCGCTTCCTGCATCCCCGCAACACAAAAACCTATGCCTGGACCTGCGGCGGCGTTCACAGCGAAAAAGGAAATCTGCGCAGGCACCGCTCCTCCTGCCCGCCGTTCTCCATCCTGGAGAGTTACATTCGGACAGCATTCCAGGATGCGCTGGAGATGGCGGGCCATGCGCTACCTGAATCAGGAAAGATCGAGTACAAAACGCTTCATGACCTGGTTGAGAAGATTACCTTTCCGCAATGGTCTGACATGCGGGTGAAGTGGAAGAACGGAACAACCAGCGATGTGCGCATCGAGTACAAAAAGCTTTCTGATCAACCCTATCCCACGATTGACCGCACGTCAAGGGCATGCGAAAGCGAGAACTGTGGAACCCTCATGGTTAACGGGAAGCCAATTGTGTTGAATTGGCCTGGCAGGCAGATGGAAGGGCTGAAGCATGCGCAGCAGGAAGTACTGGACTTGACCATCCTTGACCCGGAGCCTTACGAAGCGCCGGTTCCCAAGGTCTACGGCAAAAGAACCACCAGCCGCAAAAGCGGGAAGGAAAACGCTGCGGCGAACAGAGCAAAAGCAACAGCGCACAGAGAAAAATCACCTACGAATGAAATAAAGGAAGGAGCCATGGAAGCATGATCATCCATCGCATCGCGAAACAGGTACAACAGAAGCGGGTTGCGCCATACGCCAGAGTCAGCACGCTGGCAGAGCAGCAGGAGGAATCCTACGAAACGCAGATCAACTACTACACCCAGCTGATCGACCAGACGGAAGGTTGGGAAATGGTCCGAATGTACGCCGACCCTGGCATCACAGGCACCAGCGCGAAGAAGCGGCCGGAATTCATGCAGATGATCCAGGACGCCAAAGACGGAAAAATCGACCTGATCCTCTGCAAATCGATTTCACGCTTTTCGAGAAATTTTGCCGAAGCGCAGCAATATGTACACGAGCTCAAATCCATCCATGTGGAAGTGTGGTTTGAAAAGGAAGGTGTCCACACGTTCGATCCCAATTCAGACCTTCTTTTCAGTGCGATGGCCGCGGCAGCCCAGGAGGAGAGCAGGGCTATTTCTGAAAATGTGAAATGGAGCTACAGAAAACTGGCGGAGCAGGGCATCCGGCATGTCGGCAACAATCATGTTTTGGGTTACGACGAAGTGAATGGAAAACTGACTCCCAACAAAGATGCCTGGATTGTGAAACTTATGTTTGAGGAATATGCCAAGGGTAAAGGCCCGGCTGAGATTGCCCGCATCCTGGAGGAAAAGGGAGCGAAGCGGATGCGGTCAAGCCGGAGGTTTTCCAGTTCTTCCATCCTGGCCGTCCTGAAAAATGAGGTTTATGTCGGCGACAGGCTGCTGCAAAAGAATCCACCGCAGAATTACCTCACCAAACGGCCTGATCCAACAGAGGCCTACGACAGTAAATACCTCTCTGGTGATCATGAGGCTGTGGTTTCCCATGACGTATGGGATGCCGTGCAGAAACGTTTGAAAAAGACGGAAGAGAATCGTGAAATAGGCATAAACCACCGCAGCACAGCGCATTTTCTTTACGGGAGGATTTTCTGTCCTGAATGCGGAGAACTGTATCGGCGCTTTACGGCGAGAAACGCTTCTGGTCCATACAAAACCTGGCGGTGCCGGGGTCGTGTTAACAGCAACGGATGCTGCAGCAGGCACATTTCCGAGGCTGAACTGCTGGACGGAATTACCGCAGCGCTTGGCTGGAAAGAGCTGGATGAAAGCTCATTTGATGCCACGGTGGACAAAGTGCTCATCATGCCTGATGGCTTGCAGGTGGTGATGAAAAGAGAAGAAATGTCGGCGTGACGGCACAGTGGTCAAATCGGCGGCTGTGCCGATTTTTATTTTTGGGCGAGATTCACAACAATTCCTGGCATACTTGCCCGCCAATTCTCTTCCTTATCGGTGAGGAAGCAAATCAGCGGGCAGGTGTGTTACTTACGCTCTCTCAATCACACAAGTGTGATGCTTATATTCCTGACTTTTGCTGTTACGATTATAGTTGATCCCCACTAGCAGCATCTTTCCTTTGTAGGCTTCCAGCCCTTTCGGATATTGGCGCTTGTGGATCTGGTCGATGGCTGTTTCCGCTGATTCCTCGTATTTCAGTTCGATCAGCAGGACAGGTTTGTCGGCGTATTCCGGCCGGGGGATGTAAACCTGATCGGCGTAGCCTTTCCCTGTTCCCAGTTCCCGGAATAGCGTATAGTAATTCACAGCGTTATAGTATGCAAGCTGAATGGCAAAACTCAAGCCTTCCTCGCTGTGATAACTGTCTGTGCCGGCGGTATAATGCGCGTCTTCCATCATGCGGGCAACCGTCTCGGCGTCCTCCGCCCAAGTCGCTTCCAATAGTCGCTGGGAGTTGGCCAGCATCTGGAAAGCGGGCCGCCAGCTTGCGTCCTTCGTGGACGTTTTAAACACGTCCAGCACTTCCCGGTTCGGGATGAACACTTCGCCGTGATCAAAGCTCAGGTATCCCAAATGAATCAGCATCGTCAGAATATCGTCCCGGCTGTTGAAGCTGGTCATGTCGTTCTGATAACCACTGATGTCAACAGCCTGCCGCCCGCCCTCCATCAGCATGACGATGGTTTCCCTTAAACCGTCAAAATTCATGCTGATGTATTTGCTCAGGGCTTCATAGGTTTCTGTGTTGTTCCAGTAATTCAAAATGAAGCCTGTCTGCACAGCCTTTACAACGGACAGCGGGCTATAAAGGGAATATGTCTTCGGCTCGGGCGAAGCCCCCGTTTCTCTTTGCATTTGATATTCAGGATCGGGCGGGATGGTATCAGTCACTTTATAACCGTCATACCATGTTTTGATCTGATCATAGTCCCGGCCATACGCATAGCACAGTTCCTGTACTTCCTCTTCCGTAAAGCCAGCATATTGTGCAAGCTGCATCGGGTAGATCATAGAATATTCGTCAAACATGTTCAAAGCGGAATGCTTGCCGTATTTTTTGATCGGGAGGATGCCGGTCATGTAGGCAAGGGCAACATACTCTTTATCCTTCAGCCAGTCCCGCAGGAAGTCCAGGTACAGCTTCTGCCCATCCTGGTCATTCGGATACTCCCTGAATACCGCGTCCCACTCGTCGATAACGATGACGAAGGGGCGGCCTGTTTCTGCGTAAACATCAGACATAGATTGCAGTAAATCAGTTTTGTCAAAATAATCGATATCGGGATACTGAAGAAAAAAATCACGCAGAACGATGCGCTGGAGCCGGTCAATACCGTCGCTTATGCTTTTGTTACGTCGGAACATTTCAGTCATGACAACTCTTATTACATCAAACTTGTTAATATATCGATCCCAGTCAGCAATCGTTGCCAGCTTTTTATCAGCAAAGAAAGATTTTGTTTCCGCCCCACTGCCATAATAAGCACAGATCATATCTGCCGCCGTGGTTTTGCCAAAACGGCGGGGGCGGGAAACGCTCATATACTTCTGTTTTGTTTTAACCAAAGAATTTAAGAAAGCAATCATCGGAGTTTTATCAATGAAAATGGGCGAATTGACTGCTTCGGCAAACGCATCCATGCCTGGATTCAAATACATACCCACCGTCTCGCCCTCCCTTCTATGCCTCTATTTTACCAGATTTAAGCAGCAATATCAACGGTATGGTGTAAAAAACGTACCCTGTGACCGAGTTTTTTTCTTGCGAATTGGGAGACAAAAAGCGGGATTTTTTCCCCCAATGCGAAGCCGTACTCCCCCCACAAAAGACAAACGGATTCGTCGCAATGTCAAATAGCCTTCAGCCAAGGTCAAATGGATTTCTCTCAAGACCAAACAACCTTCTATCAAAGTCAAAACGCCTCTCCAAAGTTCAAACGCGGCATTTCAGCCCATTGCGGCTTCTCTTGGGCAGCATTTTCCCCTTTCCTTCAAGGTCATTCCGACGCCAAAGCGATTATTTAGCTTACCATAAATTAGACTGACTTTGCCCTTAAAACAAGTGTGGTTTCGTATAACAAAATTCAGAACGATGGTGAAAAATGCAGACAAAATCGGCGGGAGCACCACAGCAGACCACGATCCGAGGATTACAAAAGTGGGCCGA
>CADBKQ010000029.1 GCA_902795275.1 uncultured Eubacteriales bacterium
CGCGCCGCACTTCGGCATCGGCGGGGACGGCATCGTGCTGATCGAAAAGTCCGGCATCGCGGACGCCAAGATGCGCTCCTTCAACAAGGACGGCAGCGAAGGCAAAATGGCGGGCAATAACCTGCGGTGCGTGGCGAAGTACCTGTATGACAAGGGATACGTGCGCAGCGAATACCTGACCATCGAAATGGCGGGGAAGGTGCACCACCTGAAATGCTACCTGCGGGACGGCAAGGTGAATTCCGTGTCCGTGGACATGGGCAAGGCGTCCTTCGCCGCGAAGGAGATTCCCGTACTTGCCAATACAGAGGAAGTCGTCAACCAAAATGTGGAAATCGGCGGCAAGCAGTACGCCGTCACCTGTGTATCCGTGGGCAATCCCCACTGCGTGGTGTTCTGCGACGCCATTGACGGGATTGATCTAAGCACTGTCGGCCCCCAGTTCGAGTATGCCGACATGTTCCCCGAGCGCGTGAACACGGAGTTCTGCCGGGTCATCAACAAGAACACCCTCCGCCTCCGCGTCTGGGAGCGGGGCAACGGCGAAACCCTGGCTTGCGGCACCGGCGCCTGCGCCGCTGTGGCGGCGGCAGTGAAAACCGGTTTGTGTCCGTCGGGAAAAGCGATTGATGTAAAGCTCCCGGGCGGAATGCTGTCCGTTGCCTGTACCGGGGACACGATCCTTTTATCCGGCGAAACGGCGCTGGTTTTTGAAGGGGATTTTACTTACTAAGCCTGTATTTTCAGCGATTCCCCGTATTCGGGGAACCGCGCAGGCCCCTGCTTCGCCGTCCGTCATAACGCAGCCATTCTCAGCGGGATCAGCCCCAGGGCCTTTGTCCGCTATATTGCCCAAAACAAAACAGAAAATCAATTCAATCTGCCGAAACTTTCTTTTTTTCTTTGGAAAACGCTTGTATTTCCTTCTTCCCTATGGTATACTACCTATCGTGATTTTCTGTTGCCTGGAAATCACGGAAGAACAAAAATCGTCCTTTGAGAAAGAAGGGTTTAACGAAGAGTGGGAGCTGCAAGCAGGAAAGCCATGGGGCTGAAGCTTTTTTTCGCGCCCCTGCGTTTTTCTGACATTGCGGTTGTATCCCGCTCTTTCTGTATTTTTTGACGGGAAGCCGCCGGGAAAGGAGGGGAGAGAGTGCCTCCCAAAAACGCGAACATGCAGAAGATCACAGCGATCTGTGAAGCCCTGGCAAAGAAGCTGAACTATGAGCTGTGCGACGCGGCGATGGAAAAGGAGCCCACGGGCCGGTACCTGCGCATTTACATCGACACCGAAACCGGCGTCACCCTGGACGACTGCGAGAAATACCACCGGGCGGTGCAGCCCCTTCTGGAGCCCTTCGATTACGATTTCCTGGAGGTCTGCTCCCCCGGCATCGACAGGCCGCTGAAAACGCAGCGGGACATCGACAAGTCCATCGGCCTGCTGGTGGAAACGAAAATGTATAAGCCCGTGGACGGCAGGAAAACCGCCCAGGGCCTGCTCAGGGAAATGAACGAGGAACATGTGCTGCTGCAAAGCGGGGACGAAATGATCGACCTGCCCCGCAAGGCGGTGGCCCAGGTGCGTCTGGTGCCGGATCTGAGCGCGCTGGACGAGGACGGAGACGAGTGATTAGAGTAATTAGGGATTTGTGATTAGGGATTAGGTGATCAGAGATTAGACAGAGGGTTTGCCACGCCATTCGCAGACACTTTTTCTAATCCCTAATCCCTATTCCCTAATCCCTGATTCCCGTGTATCATACAGGAAGGACAGGTAATCAACATGGCACGCAAATCTGAAATGATGGACGCGATCGAAGCGCTGGCTAAGGCCAAGGACATCAGCGTGGATCAGATCGTCAGCGCGGTGGAGGAAGGCTGCAAGGCCGCCTACCGCCGGTATTTGAAGCGGAGCGCCAACGCGCCCCTGAACCTTTCCGTGGTGCTGAGCCGGGAACATGACGTGCAGATTTTCGCCCGCAAGGTGGTCTCCGAGGAAGTGGAGGACGAAAACCAGCAGATTTCCCTGGAGGACGCCAAGAAGCTGGGGCCGAATTACGAGCTGGGCGACATTGTGGAAATGGACGTGACGCCCGCGGACTTTGGCCGCGTCGCCGCGCAGACCGCCAAGCAGGTGATCCGCCAGCGGCTCCAGGACGTGGAAAAGGGCAAGATCTACGACGAGTATATCGAAAAGGAAAACGAGATCCTCACCGGCATCGTGGAGCGGGTGGACGCCAAGGGCGTGTACGTCGAACTGGGCCGCACTCATGGCTTCCTGGACGCCAGCGAATTCATGCCCGGCGAGGAATACCGCTCCGGCGACCATATCAAGGTGTACGTTCTGCAGGTGTACCGCGCCAATAAGGACGCGGCCCGCACGCCCCAGGTGGCGGTCAGCCGCATCCATCCCGGCCTGGTCAAGCGCCTGTTTGAAATGGAAGTGCCGGAAATCGCCACCGGCGTGGTGCAGATCAAGTCCATCGCCCGCGAGGCGGGCAGCCGCACCAAGATGGCCGTGGCCTCCACCGACGCCATGATCGACCCCGTTGGCGCCTGCGTCGGCCCGCGCGGCAGCCGCGTGGACAAGGTGGTCAGCGAACTCAAGAACGAAAAGATCGACATCATCAAGTGGTCCGCCGACCCCGCCGAGTTCGTCGCCAACGCCCTGAATCCCGCGTTCGTGGAACAGGTGCTGCAAAGCGACGAGGAGAAAATCTGCCGCGTCGTGGTGCCGGACAACCAGCTGTCCCTGGCGATCGGCAAGGAAGGCCAGAACGCCCGCCTCGCCGCCAAGCTGACCGGCTGGAAGATCGACATCAAATCCCAGACCCAGTACAACGAGCTGCGGGCCCAGGACGCCGCGAACGTGCCTGAGGGCAACGGCTCCATCATCGCCGACGACGCCGAGGATTACGACAAGCTGCCCGAATCCGGCGAAGACGAAACCATGTAAGAGGTTTTTCCCATGAAAGAAAAGAAGGTGCCCATGCGCATGTGCGTGGGCTGCCGGGAAATGAAGCCCAAGAAGGAACTGCTGCGGGTGGTGAAATCCCCGGAGGGCGTGGTGTCCATCGATACGACGGGCCGCAAGCCGGGCCGGGGCGCGTATGTGTGCCGCTCGGCGGACTGCCTGAAGCGGGCCATCAAGCAAAAGCAGCTGGAGCGGGCCTTTGAATGCGCCCTGGGCGAAGAGACCCACGCTTCCCTGCTGGAAGCGCTCAAGGAACTGGAGGGGCAGGCATGAGCGCCGTTTCAGGACTGCTGGGCCTGGCCTGCCGGGCCGGGCAGATCGCCCTGGGCGCGGACATCGCTTTGCAGGAGATCCGCAGCGGAAAAGCGGCGCTGCTGCTGCTGGACGCTGCCGCGTCGGAAGGGACGAAGAAAAAGCTCCTGGACGCCTGCGCGTTCCGGTCAGTACCGGTCTACACGCTGCCGGAGGACGAAATCTCCCGCGCGTGCGGTCGGGACGGACGGATGGCCGCGGCGGTCAGAAAAGGGAATCTGGCAAAGCGCATGGAAGAATTGCTGTCGGCAGAAGCCGAGAAGTAGGGAAGAGCTTTCAGTTCTAAGTTCAAAGTTCTAAGCTGTTTGCGGTCAGAGGATAACCTCGGATGGAAAACAAAATAAGTCTTAGAACTTAGAACTAAGAACTTAGAACTCAAAATCAATCTGCCCAATATAGTTTTTCAATAGATACAAAAACCAATTTATCTGATTAAAGCCAAATGCGGGGGTGCAAGCATCGAATGACCAAGGTGAAACTGGCTGAAGCCACGAAGGAAATCAATCAGCAGGCGGGCGTGATCCTGGAGGACGCGGCGCGTATCCGGCGCAGCCTGGATACCGTGATGCAGGCGTTGCGCAAGCAGGAACAGAAGTTCCAGCGCGAAGAGGAAGAAGAAAAAGCCCGGAAGCGCCAGGAGGAACAGGCGGAGCTGACCAAGCAGCACGCCAAGGCCTGGACGATGCCTGATGAGGACGAGGCGGCTGTCCCCGCGGCGCCCGCTCCCGCAAAGGAAGAAAAGCAGGAAGTGGAAAAGCCTGCGGAAAAACCTGCGGAGAAGCCCGCAGAGAAACCCGCGGAAAAGAACGAGGAAAAGCCGGCTGAAAAAGCGGAGGAAAAGCCTGCGCCGAAGGCCGCGCCTGCGGAAAAGAAGGAGCCGGAGGCAGCCAAGCCTGCCGCGAAGCCCGAGGAAAAGCAGGCCGCGAAGCCTGCCGCCGCGCAGCAGCCCGCGAAGCCTGCGCCCGCTCCGCGCCCCGCAGCCGTTCCCGGAAAGCCGGTGCCTGCGGCCCGGCCCGTGGCCGCTCCCGGAAGACCTGCGCCTGCCGGCGCCCAGCAGACCCGGCCCGCCGCGCGTCCTATGGGCAACGCCCCGCAGCAGGGCGGCCCGCGTCCGCAGGGGCCTTATGGCCGTCCGGCTAACGGACAGCCCGGCCAGTATGGGCGTCCCGCCAATGGACAGCCCGGTCAGTATGGCCGTCCGGCCAACGCGGCCCAGGGCGGGCAGTACGGCCGTCCCGCCGGCCAGGGCCAGGGCGGGCAGTACGGCCGTCCCGCAGGCCAGGGCCAGGGCGGGCAGTATGGCCGTCCCGCCGGCCAGGGTCAGGGCGGCGGACGTCCCCAGGGCGGCAACCGTCCCATGGGCGGCGGACGCAGCCGCGGCCCCGAACTGACGCCTGTGGTGGAAAAAGAGCGCGTCAGCAACTACGATCCCAACAAGAAGCAGTATATCCGCCAGCACGATCCCGAGCATGTGGCGAAAAACCGTAAGCAATTGCAGAAGGAAAGCTACAACAGCGGATATGACGACGATACCATGCGCGGCGGCAAGAAGCGCACCACCAAGAAGCAGCCTTCCGCCCAGCAGATGATGGCTCCCATCAAGATCGAAAAGGCGTTCATGACCGCCGAGACCATCACCGTCAAGGATCTGACCGAGCGCATCGGCAAGCCCGCGGGCGAAATCTTAAAGAAGCTGCTGATGCTGGGCATCATGTCCAACATCAACTCCGAATTGGACTTTGACACCGCTTCCCTGGTCTGCTCCGAATTCGGGGTGGAGCTGGAAATGAAGCTGGATAAGACCGCTGAGGACGCCCTGTCCGAAACCGACGTGGAGGACGCCGAAGAAGACCTGCAGCCCCGTCCCCCGGTCATCACCATCATGGGCCACGTGGACCACGGCAAGACTTCCCTCTTGGACTACATTCGCAAGGCCCACGTCACCGCCACCGAAGCGGGCGGCATCACCCAGCACATCGGCGCTTACACCGTGAAGCTGAACGGCCGCCAGATCACCTTCCTGGATACCCCCGGCCACGAAGCCTTTACCGCCATGCGTATGCGCGGCGCCCAGGCCACGGACATCGCCGTGCTGGTGGTGGCCGCCGACGACGGCGTGATGCCCCAGACCATCGAGGCCATCAACCACGCCAAGGCCGCCGACGTGCCCATCGTGGTGGCCATCAACAAGATGGATAAGCCCGCGGCCAACGCCGACCGCATCATGCAGGATCTGACCAAATTTGAATTGATCCCCGAAGCCTGGGGCGGCGACACCATCATGGTTCCCGTCAGCGCCGTGACCGGCGACGGCGTGGATGACCTGCTGGAAATGATTCTTTTGCAGGCCGACACCATGGAGCTCAAGGCCAACCCCAACCGCATGGCCAAGGGCGTCATCATCGAAGCCAAGCTGGACAAAGCCCGCGGCCCGCTGGCCACTGTGCTGCTCCAGAACGGCACCTTGAAGGTCGGCGACAACATCGTGGCTGGCATGGCCTCCGGTCGCGTCCGCGCCATGGTCAACGACCGGGGCGAGCGCGTGCAGAAGGCAGGCCCCTCCACGCCTGTGGAAATCTCCGGCTTTAACGAAGTGCCGCTGGCGGGCGACGAAATGATCGCCGTGGCCGACGACCACCTGAGCCGCCAGGTCGCGCAGGAACGCCGCGACAAGGTCAAGGCCGCCCGCGCCAACACCACCAAGGTGAGCCTGGACAATCTGTTCGCGGGCATCGCCGAGGGCAAGGTGCAGAACCTGAACATCATCATCAAGGCCGACGTGCAGGGCAGCGTGGAAGCTGTGAAGCAGGCGCTGGAGAAGCTCTCCAACGACGAGGTGAAGGTACGCGTGCTGCATTCCGCCGTGGGCGCGATCACCCAGGACGACGTGAACCTGGCCTCCGCCTTCAACGCCATCATCATCGGCTTCAACATCCGGCCCGACTCCACCGCCCGCGACGCCGCCGAGCGCGAGGGCGTGGACATCCGCCTGTACCGCATCATCTACCAGGCCATCGAGGACGTGGAAAAGGCCATGAAGGGCCTGCTCGCCCCCGAGTTCAAGGAAAACCTGCTGGGCCATGCCCAGGTGCGTTCTACCTTCAAGATCACCGGCGCGGGTACCATCGCGGGCTCCTACGTCACCGACGGCAAGGTGCAGCGCAACGCCTCCGTGCGTTTGCTGCGGGACAACGTGATCATCTTTGAAGGCAAGCTGAGCTCCCTCCGCCGCTTCAAGGACGACGTGAAGGAAGTCGCCTCCGGCTACGAGTGCGGCATTGGCCTGGAAAACTACAACGACATCAAAGAGGGCGACGTGATCGAGTGCTTCGTGATGGAGGAAATCGAACGCTGACGCTTTCCGATGAAAGCCCACAAATGTGGGCTTTCATCGGGTTTTGCAGATTTTCTTGTGGCCTGCGGCCACGGCCAGAAAATCTGTAAGGAAGCGGGATAAATCCCGCTCCTCGAACCGACGGAGCCGGTTCTGCGGATTGCAGTCGAAGGCTTGACCAGCCTTCGACGCATCTGGTAAGTTTGACTCTATTTGGTGAAGAAAGGACAACTGATTTGAGCAGTTTTCGCATTGACCGGATTTCGGAAGAAGTGCGCCACGCCATCGACGCCATCATTCGGGACATGAACGACCCGCGGATCACCGGCACCTATGCCGTGACCCGGGCGGACGTGACCCGCGACCTGCGGTGGGCGAAAGTGTACGTGAGCGTGCTGGAGGACGACAAGGCGGAGGACATGATCAAGGCGCTGAAAAAGGCCGCCGGTTATATCCGCCATGAACTGGGCCTGCGGGTGGATCTGCGCTATACGCCCGAACTCTTGTTTGAGCGGGATCGGAACATCGCCTACGGCGCGCATATCGCCCAGGTATTGAAGGATGTAATGCCCCAAGAAGAAGCTTCTCAAGGAGATGAACCTGGGGATGGAGAAAACGCAGAACCGTGAATTCTGCCCTGACATGCTGTCCGCGCTGAAAAACGCGAACAGCATCTTGTTATGCTGCCATATTTCCCCCGATGGGGACGCCATCGGCTCGCTGCTGGCGGCGGGGCTGACGCTGCGCGGCATGGGAAAGCAAATCACCATGGCCTGCGGCGACCCGACGCCGAACCAATTCCGGTTTCTACCCTGCACGGATGAGATTGTGGGCCCGGAAGCCCTGCAAGGCAAAGCCTTTGACGCCGCGCTTGCCGTGGACACCGCCACCCTGGAACGGATGGGCGCATGCGCGGAAGCGTTTCTTGCGGCGCCCGTCAACATGCAGATCGACCACCACGGGGACAATCCCCGCTATGCGCAGATGAATGCGGTGGACGGCTCCGCAGCGGCGGCAGGCTGCGTGGTGAGAAGGGCGATGCGGGCGCTGGACGCGCCGCTGACGAAGGAAATCGCCGCCTGCCTGTACTGCGCCATCAGCATGGATACGGGCAATCTCACCCAGCCCAATACCACGGCGGAGGCGTTTGCCATTATTTCAGAATTGATGGAAGCCGGGCTGGACCTGGATGGCGCGGCTCGGCGGCTGCATCTGCTGCGGGAGGAACCCAGCGCAAGGCTGCTTGGCCGCGCGCTGAACAGCCTGAAAATATTTGGAAACGGTACATGCGCCGGGATGTGCATCACCGCCCAGGACTACCGGGAGGCCCGCGCCCTGCCGGAGCATAATTCCAACATCGTCAATTATGCCCTGAACCTGCCTGGCGTGGAAGCGTGCTTCCTGGCGGAGGAACGGGAAAGCGGCGAAGTGAAGGCCAGCCTGCGTTCCCTGCCGGGATGGGATGTTTCCGTGATCGCCCGCAGGTATGGCGGCGGGGGACACAAGCAGGCTTCCGGCCTGCGGTATCCCGGAACGCTGGACGACCTGTGCGCATTATTGGAGCAGGACTTAATCAACCTGACCGAGGGGAAGGAATGAACGGTTTTATCAATTTGCTCAAGCCGCCGGGCATGTCCTCCGGGGCGGCGGTGGCGGTGGTGAAGCGCCTGACCGGGGAAAAGGTGGGCCACGCGGGCACGCTGGACCCGGAGGCCGCCGGGGTGCTGCCGATTATGGTGGGCCGGGCGGCCAGGCTGCTGGACTATTTTTCGGACAAGAGCAAGAGCTATATCGCGGAAATTGCTTTCGCTGGGGCCACGGACACCCAGGACGCCCAGGGGACGGTGATTGAAGAAGCGGCCAGAGTACCCAGCCGGGAGGAAATCTTGGCTGTGCTGCCGCGATTCCGGGGAGACATTTTGCAGCGCCCGCCCGCTTATTCCGCTTTAAAGCGGGACGGCGTGCCGCTGTACGAGCTGGCGCGGAAGGGCGTCGCGGTGGAAAACAAGGCCCGGCCTACGGAAATCCGCACTTTGGAATTGGGCGAACAGACCGGCCCGGACGGATACATGCTGCAAATTGACTGCGGCAGCGGCACCTACATTCGCACCCTCTGCCACGATATTGGCCAGGCCCTGAACGCCCCCGCGCACATGCGGTTCCTGCTGCGGACAAGGCATGGCGCTTTCCGCATCGAGGAGGCCGTGACCATCGAGGAAGTGATGGAGGCGGGAGAGCAGGGCGCCATCGAAACCCTGCTGCTGCCCATGGAGTATCCATTGCAATCCCTGCCCCGGCTGGACTTGCCGGAACGCTTCTGGAAGCTGGGACGGAACGGCGGCAAGCTGCCCTCTGCCCTGATGCCGGAACTGGAAGAAAACCGGCATATCCGGGTATACGCGGACAGGGAACTGCTGGGCGTGGCGCACAAAACAAATGACCTCATCCGCTTTGACGTGGGGCTGACGGGAGGAAACTGACATGGACATTCGGGAACGTTTATCGGGCATCCGCTGCTTTCTGCTGGATATGGACGGCACCTTTTATCTGGGCAACCAACTGATCGACGGCTCGCTGGATTTCCTGCAGGCCCTGCATGACACCGGGCGGCAATGCCTGTTCCTCACCAACAATTCCTCCAAATCGGCGGATTTTTACAAGCAGAAGCTGGCCCGCATGGGCGTGCCGGAGGGATTCCGCAACGTTCTTACCAGCGGCCAGGCCACGGCGCGGTACGTGACCAGCCGCTTCCCCGGCAAGAAAGCCTTCCTGCTGGCGAACGAAATCGAGACAAAAGAGATGGAAGCCCTGGGGGTGCAGATCGACCAGGAGCATCCCGACTATGTATTGATCGCCTTTGACACGGAGCTGGACTACAAAAAGATGACGATGCTCTGCGACCATGTGCGGGCTGGGCTGCCTTACATCGCCACCCACCCGGACTTCAACTGCCCCACGGAAACGGGCTTCATCCCCGACATCGGGGCCACCATCGCCTATGTGAAGGCCAGCACGGGCCGGGAGCCGGACGTGGTCATCGGCAAGCCCAACGGCGGCATCGTGGAAGAAACCCTCCGGGTCACGGGCCTGAAAAAGGAAGAAATGGCCATGGTGGGGGACAGGCTGTACACCGACATCGCCACCGGCGTCAACTTCGGCATGCTGTCCATTCTGGTGATGAGCGGCGAAACCACCGCACAGATGGCGGAAGAATCCCCCATCAAGCCGGGCTTGACCTTCGGGCGGCTGGCCGACATGATTCCCTATTTATGAAGCAAATGAAGGAAATTCTGCGCCGCGCGCTCATCGGCGCGTTCTGGATTGGTATCTGGTGGGCCATCGCCCTGGCGGTGGGCCTGCCAAAATTGCTGCCGGGGCCGGGAGAAACGGCCCTGGCTTTTGCGCGTCTGTGCGGCACGGACACCTTCTGGCGCAGCGTGGGCTTCACGCTCCTGCGGGTGGCGATGGGCTATCTTTTGGCGGTGGCCGTGGGCGTGCTGCTGGCGGTGGGCTGCCATTGGGTGAAGGGAGTGGACGCGCTGCTGTCGCCGCTGCGCACGGTGATCCGCGCCACGCCGGTTTCTTCTTTTATCCTGCTGGTGTGGCTGTGGCTGAAACGCGCACATGTGCCAGTGTTCATTTCCTTCCTCATGGTGCTGCCCATCATCTGGACGGCGACCCAGGAAGCCCTGGGCGCGGTGGACGGCGACTTAAAAGAAATGGCTCGAATGTACCGTTTTTCCCGTTGGAAGAAACTCCGCTATCTGTATGCGCCCTCCGTGCGTCCCGCGTTCATGGCGGCGTGCATGACGGGCCTGGGCTTTGCCTGGAAAAGCGGCATCGCGGCGGAGGTCATCGCCCTGACACCGGATTCCGTGGGCAAGCACCTGAGCGACGCGAAGAATTACCTGGAGTATCCCGACCTCTTTGCCTGGACGCTGACGGTGATCCTGCTGTCCATGGCGCTGGAGGCGGGCCTGAAAGCCCTGGCCCGGAGGCGGAAGGAGGCGGGGAAATGATCATTCTGAACCGCGTTTCCGCGGGCTACCCGGAAAAAAAGGTCTTGGAAAACCTCAGCCTGACCCTCCCCGACACCGGCGCGGTGGCTTTGATGGCTCCCTCGGGCTACGGAAAAACCACGCTGCTGCGGGTGCTGGCGGGGTTGAAAGCGCCGGAAACCGGAGAAATCAAGGGCTTGGAGAATAAAAAAATCTCCTTCCTGTTCCAGGAAGACCGGCTGCTGCCCTGGCTGACGGCGGAAAAGAATGTGGAGCTGGTCAGCAATGCGGAACAAGCAAAGTATTGGCTGAACCAAATGGAAATCCCCAACGGAACCCAGCTGCCCCGGGAAATGAGTGGCGGCATGCAGCGACGGGCCGCGCTGGCCCGGGCCATGGCCTTCGGCGGGGATGTGCTGCTGCTGGACGAGCCCTTCAAGGGTCTGGATGAAGCCCTGCGGGAGCGCATCGCCGGGCGGATCAAAAACGTGTTCCCGCTGACGGTTCTATCCGTACACGATTTGCAGGAAGCGGAACTCATGGGCGCGGCTGTCCTTCGGCTGGACGTGCTGGGCGAACGTTGACAGGATATGCCGGCCATGATATAATATCACTGTATACAGCAGAAAGAGGGGGAGAAACGCATGGTTTTTTCAAGCCTTTCCTTTCTGCTTTATTTTTTGCCACCGGTGATTTTGATTCATCTGTTTCTTCCCAAACGGCTGCAAAATCCTTTTCTGTTTTTTGCCAGCCTGTTTTTTTATACGTGGGGTGACGCCCGGTTCGTGCCGCTGTTTTTCGGCCTGCTGGTGGCGGATTGGGGATGCGGCCTGCTGCTGGAAAAAGCGGAAAAGCCAGGCGTTCGGAGATGCCTGCTGGCGCTGGGCGTGCTGGCGAATATGGGCTCTCTGTTCCTGTTCAAATATGCGCGCTTCTTCTTTGACATTCTGGGATGGGACGCGCCCGCTTCCTTCGCGTCTGCGCTGCCCCTGGGCATCAGCTTTTTCACCTTCCAGGCCACGGGCTATCTGGCGGATGTGTACCGGAAGCAGACGAAGCCCGAAAAGAATCTGTTCTCCTTCGGCACCTTCCTGTTCATGTTTCCCCAACTGATTGCCGGGCCGATCGTGCGGTACTCCGATTTATCCAAAGCCCTGCATGAAAAGCGCAGGCCGGAAGCGCAGGCTCTGGAAGCGGGCATGGCGCTGTTCATCGGCGGGCTGGCGGCCAAGGTGCTGCTGGCCAATCCCCTGGGCGCGTTCGCCGGTGAAATGCGCAAGCTGATGGAGGCGGACACCCTCTGCGCCTGGCTGTATATGCTGTGCTACAGCCTGCAGATTTACTTTGACTTTATGGGCTATTCTGTCATGGCCGTGGGTATGGGCCGGATGCTGGGCTTTTCTTTTCCCCGGAACTTCAACCACCCCTATGCCGCGTCCTCCGTCACGGATTTCTGGCGGCGCTGGCATATCACCCTCAGCGGCTGGTTCCGGGATTATGTGTACATTCCCCTGGGCGGCAACCGGCGCTGCGCGGGGCGAACGGTTCTGAACATGCTGATCGTGTGGTCGCTGACCGGGTTCTGGCACGGGGCCAGCTGGGAATTCATCCTGTGGGGCCTGTGGTACTTCCTGATGCTGGTCGCGGACAAATACCTGCTGGAGCAGCTGAAAGCGCCGGGAATTGTACGGCGGCTCGTGATGTATGTCAGCGTGGGGGTGGGCTGGATGATGTTCAGCGCCAACGGCGCGGAAAACATTCTGCCCATGCTGAAAAGCCTGGTCGTCTTCCGGCGGGAGGGCCACGCCCTGTTCTGGCTGCGGGAGATGGCCCCGCTGCTGGCGGTATCCGCGCTTTGCTGCGTACCCGCCGCAGTGAACGGCGGAAAGCGGCTGGTGAAGCGGTACGCCTGGCTTCGGTTCGCGGGAATGCTCGCGCTGCTGCTGATCAGCCTGGCGGCGCTGACGAAAAGTTCCTACAACCCTTTCCTGTACTTCCGGTTTTAAGGAGGCGGACGCGGAATGAAAAAATCGCCTCTCTTCGCCGCAGCCATGGCGCTGCTGCTCTTGCTGCTGGCGGGCCAATGGCTGCTGCCCCGGCGGGAATTCAGTGAAATGGAAAACCGGGTGCTGGCCCAGCCGCCGGAGATCTCGCTTTCATCCCTCACCGGCGGGCGGTGGGGAGACCGGTTTGAATCCTTCGCCGCCGATCAGATTCCCTTGCGGGACGCCTTCGTGTCCCTGTATATGACCGCGGAAGCGGGCATGGGCCGCCGGATGACGGACGGCGTACTTCGGGGAAAGGACGGCAGGATGTTCAGCCGGACGGACGGATACAGCGAGCGCAACGTGCGCCGCAACGCCGCCGCGCTGACATCCCTTTCCCAGCAGACCGGGACGCCCGCGTATCTGCTGGCCGTCCCCTCCGCCGCGCTGATTTACCCGGACGCCGTACCCGACGGCGCGCCGCTGGCCGATGAAAGCGCCCTGCTGGACGCGGCGGCGGAGGAAACGAATCTGCTTCCCCTGGTCGATTCCCTGTGCGGGATCAGGGGCTGCGGCGACCTGTATTACCACACCGACCACCATTGGAACATGGGCGGGGCGCAGGCGGGATACCAAATCATTTGCCAGGCGCTGGGCCTGGACGCGCTGCCGGTGGATGCGCTGGCAGAGCCGGTTCCCTTTTATGGCAGCTTTTACGCCCGGTGTCCGCTGCCCTGGCAGCAGGCGGATGATTTTTCTTACGCGATCGTTCCCGGTATCCGGCTGATTGCGGATGGGGAGGAGAAAGACGGGCTGGTGGACGAAGCCCAACTGCAAAAGCGGGACCGCTATGCCGCCCTGCTGTACGGCAACCATGGCCTGATGGAGCTGGTCAACGACAGCCTGCCGGACGGCACGCTGTTCGTGATCAAGGATTCCTTTGCCAACGCGCTGCTGCCGCTGCTGGCCCGGCACTATCACCGGATTGTGGCGATCGACCCGCGCTACTACACCGGAAACGTGGTCAAGGAAGTAAAAACATGCGGAGGAGAGATGATTTTATGCGTCAACGGCCTGTCCTCTCTGGCATCAAACCGCGAGCTGTCTTTGCTGGACGGGTTATAATCTGCCTGGCGCTGCTGCTGTGCCTGGCGGTTCCGGCCTGCGCCGAGGAAAGCGTGGCCTGGTCCAATCCAAAGGTTCCCACGCCGTTCCCGCCGGAGCATGAAGCGGTGGGGGATGAATACTTTGAGGACGCGGTGTTCATCGGGGATTCCATCATGGAAAACATCGAAATGCTCGATCTGTTTCCCACCGCGAACTTCGTCACGCTCGTCGGCATGAGCCCGATTTCCATGGACAAAAAGCTGCTCCACTTGCAGAACGACAGCCATAACTACGTGACGGCATACGACGTGATCGAACAATACCCCCATAAAAAAATCTTCATCCTGCTGGGCAGCAATGCCCTGGATCACAAGACCTGCGAAGGCACCCTGAACGATTACCGCGTGATGATGGACCGGATGATTCAGGAATATCCGGACACGGTTTTTTATGTGCTGTGCCCCACGTCTCCGAGCCGCGCGCGGGTGAAAAAAGAACGGCTGGATATCAAGCGGTACTGGAAGTTCCGGGATGGGCTGATTGAGCTGGCGGAGGAAAAGCATCTGTACTTCCTGGACGCTTTCACCCTGCTGGCGGACGAGGACGGGTATCTGAGCCCTGATTATGCTGGGCCGGACGGATTCCATCTGAAAGTGGAAGGCTCGAAACTGCTGGAAGAATTGGTGCGCACCCATACGGTGGAAATGGAATAAGGATAAAAGGAAAATGGCGATGAAGAAAAAAATGATCAGGCTGCTCTGCCTGGCGCTGCTCTTGTGCCTGCTTTGCGGCTGCAGGGCGAAGGAACAGCCCGCTGCGATGAATAAAACCTGCGCGGAACTGGCGGATATGGCCGCCGCGTCCGCCGCGTTCCAGGAGCTGGCCGACACCAACGCCAAGTATCTGGCCAAGCATCTGATGGTGGACGCGGACACGCTGGAGGACTGGTGCCTCCGTATGGACAACACCCGCGCCACGTCGGAAATGATCTGTATCCTGAAGGTGAAACCTGAAACCGATCAGAAAGCGGTCAAGGAATCCCTGGAGGACTTCCGCTCGGAACAGGCGGCCATTTACCGGGATTATGCGCCGGCGGAGGCGGTGAAGCTGGAAAAAGCGCGGGTCATGGAAAACGGCGCGTACCTGGCATTGATCGTATCCCCGGACGCGGACAAAACCGCCGCCGCTTTAGGCGCGGGCTGGAAATAACTCTTTTTACGATATACGCATATTCTTTTCCCCCTCCGCGCATACTATGGAAGGAAATAACAACGCGGAGGTATTTTTCATGGAACAAACCATGCATATGTCACACACCGGCTGGAGCCGGGAGGAAACGGATTTATTGCGGAAAGAGGTGCGCGAAGCGTCCGAAACCGGCGCGCCCCTGCGCGTGGTGTTTGAGCGCATGGGGGAGACCCTGGGCCGGAAGCCCAACAGCGTGCGGAATTATTATTATATGCAGCTGCGGGAGCGGGAAGGGGAGGACTGCAAGCGCGCCGCGCCCTTTGTCGCCTTTACGGAGGAGGAGATCCACGATCTGCTGCGCCATGTGCTGGCGGCGAAGGGGCAGGGCCAGTCGGTTCGGGCGTCGGTGATGGACTTGTCCCATGGGGATAAAACCCTGATGCTGCGTTACCAGAACAAATACCGGGCCCTGCTGCGCAAGCGGCCCGACCTGATCGAGCAGGTCTGTGGCGAATTGCGGGAAGCGGGACAGCCCTGCCCGGACATGACTGTGACCATCCGGCCGATTGAACCGAGCGGAAGCAGAGCGCCGGAAGAAAGCGACGACCCGGACGCCCAGGCTATTCTGGCCGGCATGAACGGCCTGCTGAGAAGGGCGTCCAAAAGCAATGTGATGGAAAGCGACAAGCTGAAAGTGCAGCGGGATCTGCTGATGATGCGGCTGGAGGATTTGCAGCTGGCCGTGAAAGCCGCCGTGGGGGATTGCAAGGATTTCCTGGGTTATCCCGCGGAGGAACGTCCCCAATTGCTGCCTGCTTTCTGCGACGCCATGGCGGGGCATATCGCCCGCCTGGAATCTGTTTCTGGATAATTTCCCGCCGCAGTCTCCTGGATCGGAGGCTGCGGTTTGTTTGTCTCCTGGATCGGAGGCTGCGGTTTTTCTTGATTTTTGGCTGTGTTCTGTGTATAATAGCAGCATACCATACACCGAGAAAAATACGTGGAGGTTTTTGTATGAACAGATTTGAACCGACCTTTGAATCTCTGTACGGACACAGCTATCCCGACTGGTTCAAGGACGCCAAGTTTGGCATCTGGAGCCATTGGGGGCCTCAGAGCGTGCCCATGTGCGGGGACTGGTACGCCCGGAACATGTACATTCAGGGTACGCCCCAGTACCTGTACCACATCCGGCATTACGGCCATCCTTCCAAGTTCGGCTACAAGGACATCTGCGCCCTGTGGAAGGCGGAGAACTTCGATCCCGACCGACTGATGGAAAAATACGTGAAGGCAGGCGCGAAATACTTCGTGGCCCAGGCCATGCACCACGACCATTTCTTCAATTACGATTCCGCTTTGAACCCCATGAACAGCATGAAGGTGGGGCCGAAAAAGGACATCGTGGGCCTGTGGAAAGCCACGGCGCAGAAGTATCATCTGCCCTTCGGCGTCACCGAGCACTTGGGCGCGTCTTTCAGCTGGTGGCGGGTGAACAAGGGCTGCGATTCTTATGGCCCCTACAAGGGCGTGCCCTATGACGGCAACGACCCCGCCTGGCGGGATTTCTATCACGACAACTACGAACACGCCGGGGAGCACATCGGCGAATTCCCGCCGTGGTACACGCCCAACGAGAAATTTCATCAGTATTGGAAAAACTGCATAATCGAGCTGATCGACAAGTACACCCCCGACCTGCTGTATTCCGACGGCGCGCTGCCCTTCAACGAGCAGTGGCTGGTGGACGAGCATCCCTATGTGCTGGACGACCGGTACAAGGAAGGGCTGGAAATCGTCGCCCATCTGTACAATAAATCCATCGAAGTGAACGGAGAGAACCGGGCCGTCTACACCCAGAAGAGCCGGTACGAAGGCGTGTACCGGGTAGGCGTGCTGGACATGGAACGGGCCCTGCTGGACAAGGCCAGCGAATATCCCTGGCAGACGGACACCTGCATCGGCGGCTGGTTCTACGACGCCAAGGCGACGTTTAAAACGCCCCGGGAAATCATCGACATCCTGATCGACGTCACTTCCAAGAACGGCTGCATGCTGCTGAATATTTTGCAGCGGCCCGACGGCTCCATCGACGACGAAACGGAATTCATCCTGGACGAGCTGGCGAAATGGAACCAGGTACACGGCGAAGCGATTTACGCCACCCGCCCCTGGAAAACCGTCGGCGAGGGCAGCTCCTTCCTGGATTTCAAGGAATTCCGCGAAGACGCCGTGACCTGGAAACCCGATGATGTGCGCTTTGTCTGCAAGGGAAACACCGTGTTCGCCTTCCTCATGGGCGCGCAGGCAGGCCAGGCCGCCGTGCTGCGCAGCTTCAACGAGGGAGAAAGCGTGCGTTCCGTGCGCCTGCTGGGCGTGGGTGAAGTCCCCTTCGTCCATCAGTTCGGCGTGCTGACCGTGAAGTTGCCCGAACGCCTGCCCACAGAATATGTCCCCTGCCTGGCCATCGGGCTTTGATATCCGTACCCAAAGGCGCGCGGTTCGCTTCTCTCCCTGGCTCCGTCAGCCCTGGCGGAGAATACGGAAGCGCCTCGCAGCTGCTTCCTCTATCCGCTGGCCGTCGCCATCGGCGGCCCCGTGCTGCTCAAAGCCGCGGCGAAATAACGCTGTTTCCCGCGTCCGACGCGGAAACCGATTCACCAATCCAAAGCAATGGGCGGCACAAATCCGTGTCCCGCCCATTTTTGCCGCGCAAATTGTCTTTTTCCCGCATTCTTTTGTTGACAGAACCGTTATTTCCTTTTATAATATCGCTATCCGGGCAATGACGGGACAGATTCCGTCCAATCCGCCGGGCCAAGAGAGCGCGTTCAAGGCTGGAAAACGCGCCCCGGACGGACGAAAGCGACACCCCCGAGCCTCCCGGGCAACCGGGCGCGGCCCTGCGTTAAAAGGGAAAGAGCGGCGTGAAAACGCAAGCTGGGTGGCACCGCGAAGATTTCTTCGTCCCATGCGTATGGCATGGGCGTATTTTTTTAAGGAGGAAAGAACAATGCTGACGCAAGCGCCCAAGGGCACCCGGGACATGCTTCCCCAGGACGCCTACCTGTGGCAATGGATCGAACAGAAGGAACGGGAGGCCGCGGCCAAAGCCGGATACCGGGAGATCAGGACGCCCGTGTTCGAGCACACCGAACTGTTCCTGCGCGGCGTGGGAGACACCACGGACATCGTGCAGAAGGAAATGTATACCTTCAAGGACAAGGGCGATCGCTCCATCACCCTGAAGCCCGAAGGCACCGCCGGGGCCGTGCGCGCCTTTATCGAAAACCACCTGTTCCAGGACGCGCTGCCCTGCAAGGTGTATTATCTGAACGCGCCCATTTTCCGCTATGAAAATCCCCAAAGCGGACGCCTCCGGGAGCATCACCAGTTTGGCATGGAGTGCTTCGGCGGCAAGGAGCCGACAGTCGAAGCGGAACTGATTTCCACCCTGTTTGGCTTCCTGACCGGGCTGGGCCTGAAAAACCTGTGCGTACACATCAACTCCATCGGCTGCCCCGAGTGCCGGCCCAAGTACCACCAGGCGCTGAAAGAATACCTGGGCGAGCGCATCCACCAGATGTGCCCCACCTGCCAGGAGCGCTTCCAGAAGAATCCCCTGCGCATCCTGGACTGCAAGGAAGAAAAGTGCAAGGCCATCGTGAAGGACGCGCCGGTGATTCTGGACTGCCTGTGCGACGAATGCAAAGAGCACTTTGAACAGCTGCAAGCGCTGCTGAACGCCCGGAACATCCCCTTTGCCATCGACTCCCATATCGTGCGCGGCCTGGACTACTACACCAAGACCGTGTTCGAGATCATCATGCAGGCGGGCCGGGAGGGCCTGGCCCTCTGCGGCGGCGGGCGGTACGACGGCCTGGTGGAGCAGCTGGGCGGCCCCGCCACCCCCGCGGCGGGCTTCGGCATCGGTGCGGAACGCATCCTGATGGAATTGAAGAATCAGAACCTGCTGCCCGACATGCCCTCCACCACCGACGTGTATGTGGCGAACCTGGGCGCGGACATGAAGATTCCCGCCTTCACCTTCGCCCAGTCCCTGCGGGATTTGGGCGTCAAGGCGGACTCCGACCTGGCAGGGCGCTCCCTCAAAGCGCAATTCAAATTTGCCGATAAGATCGGGGCGAAATATGTCGTCCTCGTCGGTGGTGAGGAATTTGAGCGTGGCACTGTGAAGCTGCGCGATATGCAAACCAAGGAAGAAAAGGAACTGCCGATTGCCACCGCGGCGCAAGATATTCAAAGCATCATTGATCATGAATAATATAAAGGAGTAATGCGATTATGGAACGTACCCTCATCGCCAACGTCGTATGCGGCGAAAGCAACAAAATCCAGGGCTTCGTGGAGAACCTGCGGAACAAGCGCACCATGGCTTTCCTGGTGATCCGCGACCACTCTGGCCGCCTGCAGGTAACCATCGAAAAGGAAAAGCACCCCGACCTGGCGGCGGTCGTTGACCAGCTGACGGTGGAATCCGTCGTCACCTGCGTGGGCCCCGTGGTGGAAAACAGCTATGTGAAGATGGGCGGCAAGGAAATGCTGCCCGAGGAAATGGAGATCCTGTCCATTGCCGAACCCCTGCCCCTCACCAAGGACGCCGCCATCGACAGCCGCATGGACTATCGTTGGATCGACCTGCGCTCTGACAAGAACACCCTCATCTTCAAGGCCCAGACCGAGCTGGTGGGGGCCATGCGGGAATATTGCCTGGGCAAAAACTTCATGGAAATCCACACGCCCAAGCTCATCGGCGCGGCCAGCGAAAGCGGCAGCGACGTGTTCGAGCTGAAATATTTCGACCGGAAAGCCTACCTCAGCCAGAGCCCCCAGTTCTACAAGCAGATGGCCATGGCCGCGGGCTTTGACCGCATCTTTGAGGTCGGCCCCGTGTTCCGCGCCGAAAAGAGCTTCACCAACAAGCACGCCACCGAGTTCACCGGCTTCGACGTGGAAATGAGCTACATCACCTCCTTCCGGGATGTGATGGCCTTTGAAGCGGAACTGCTGCAATACGCCCTCAAGCGCGTGAAGGAAAAGTACGGCGACCAGATCAAGGAGCTTTACGGCCTGGAGACCGTCGTGCCCGCCCTGCCCTTCCCGGAAATGAAGCTGGCCGACGTGTACAAGGAACTGGAAGAACGCTACGGCTACACCGTGGAGGACAGCGAAAAGAACGACCTGACCACCGATGCCGAGCACCTCTGCGCCAAGCTGAGCATGGACAAGTTCGGCCATGAATTCCTGTTCGTCACCGACTACGGCCCCGAAAAGCGCGCCTTCTACCACATGCGCGACGAGCACGGGATGCCCCTGGGTTACGACCTGATCTGGCGCGGCACCGAAATCACCACCGGCGCCCAGCGCGAGCACCGCTACGAACAGCTTCGCAAGCAGGCCGACGAAAAGGGCCTGGGCGAGGACGTGAAGTTCTACATGGACTTCTTCCGCTACGGCTGCCCGCCCCACGGCGGCTTCGGCCTGGGCGTCGACCGCCTGACCATGCTGCTCCTGGGCCTGAGCATCAAGGAAGTTATGTTCCTGTTCCGCGGCCCCAACCGCATCACGCCGTAATAAAGAAACAAGAGTGAGGAGTTTCTCCTGTGAATCCACGCGTTCGCGGAAGCAGGATGAAACTCCTCACTCTTTCAGCGCAATTTATCCGCGTCGCTATCCGAAAAACGCTTGTCAAAATCGGTCAATTATGGTACTATGGGGACAAAAGGAATTGAAGCATGTTCATTTGCTCTTGCGAAAAGCGGAAAACGATGGCACATGACATTTGAAACGGAGGGAAAAAATCATGGCGAAGAAACGCAAAATCGCTTTCGTCGGTTCGGAATGTTATCCGTTTGTGAAAACGGGCGGCCTGGGAGACGTGATGTACGCGCTGCCCCGCGCCCTGGTCGGCGAGGATTGCGAGGTGCGGGTCATCCTCCCGCTGTACGCCTGCATCCCGCAGAAGTACAAAGAAAAGATGGAGTTCAAGGGCTCCTTCATGATGGACCTGACGCTGGAAGGCCGCACCTTCTTCGTGGGCATCATGGAGCTGCAAATGGACGGCGTCATCTACGACTTTGTCGAGAACAAGGAGTTCTTTGACTGGGGCAATCCCTATACGGGCCTGTGGGAGGACATTCCCAAGTACTGCTACTTCTCCAAGGCTTCCCTGGCGATCCTGAACTACCTGGAATGGGCGCCGGACATCATCCACTGCCACGACTGGCAGGCGGCCCTCGTACCGCTGTACAAGCGCACCAAGTTCTGGGATACGCCCGTCGGCGCGGCCAAGACGGTGCTGACGATCCACAATCTCCGTTTCCAGGGCATTTGCAGCATTCCCCACATGAAGTACTGGACCGGCCTGCGGGACGATCTGTTCAACTATTCGGTGCTCAAGTGGAACGAGCAGGAAGCCAACATGTTCAAGGGCGGCATCGCTTTCGCGGATCGCATCACCACCGTCAGCGAGACCTATGCCCAGGAGATCCAGACCTATGCCTACGGCGAAGGGCTGGATTCGCACCTGCGGTATCACAGCCCGCGGCTGAGCGGCATCGTGAACGGCATCGACGTGGGCCAGTGGGATCCGGCGGCGGATCAGCTGCTGGCCGCGCAGTATGACGCGGAAACCGCCGTGGCGAACAAGAAGATCAACAAGACCGCTTTGCAGGAGAGATTGGGGCTGGATCAGGACGAAAACAAAATGGTGCTGGGCCTCGTTTCCCGCCTGACGGATCAGAAGGGCCTGGATCTTGTGGACGCCATTTTCCCGCAAATCCTTGACAGCAACACCCAGGTGGTGGTGCTCGGCACGGGCGACCCGCGGTATGAGAACGCGTTCCGCTATTATGAAGGAGAATACAAGGGCAGCGTGTGCGCCTATATCTCCTACGATGAAAAGCTGGCCCACCTGATCTACGCCGGTTCGGACGCTTTCCTGGTGCCCAGCCTGTTCGAGCCCTGCGGCCTGACGCAGCTGATTGCCATGCGGTACGGCACCGCGCCCATCGTCCGCGAGACCGGCGGCTTGAAGGACACCGTGCTGCCCTTCAGCGGTGACGAAGGCAACGGCTTCACCTTCGACCAATATAATGCATCCCTCCTGCTCGGCGCGGTGAACGATGCCAAGAACGTGTATTTCACCAATCGCGGCGCGTGGGACGAGATGGTGAAGCGCAACATGCGCAAGGATGTTTCCTGGGTCAGCAGCGCGGACAAATACCTGGCGCTGTATGATGAACTCATGCAATGATGGATTTGCGGAATCGGTCATCCCTGGAGGAATGCCGATAGAAAAGGACAATTCAGGTTTTCCGGTGATTCTTTTTATAGGCAATAGGGATGAGGCAATATCCCTATTGCCTATTTTTCTAATCCCTTGACAATTCCTTTTCCTGCCATTATAATTTAAGACTGGAAAGATATACCCTTTTCCCCTCCATCGACGGAACGGATAGAAATCATGGATCGGATGTATTGAAAGGCAGGTAGCTGATATGAAGGTTTTCAAGTCTCTGGTGACGCTGCTGCTGGTGCTCGCGATGGTTTGCGATTGCGGCGTCAATGCCCTGGCGTCGGGGGTAGCCAGCCCGGTCACGCCGCCGACCCATACCCACACGGGCGGAACCGCCACCTGTAAGGAACGGGCGATTTGCGACCTGTGCCATCGGCCATACGGGGAGCTTCTTCCCCACACGCCGGAGGACATTCCCGGCGAGGCCGCTACCTGTACGGAATCCGGCCTGACGGTTGGAATCAAGTGCTCCGTCTGCGATACCATACTGCAAGAGCAGCAGGCCATCCCCGCCACCGGCCACGCTTTCACCGGCTGGACCACGGTGATACGCGCCACGGCGAACAAGCCGGGCCTGAAGCAGCGCGAATGCGGCAACTGCGGGATTGTGGAAACGCAGGAAATCCCCGCCACGGGCAACCCGGCGGACGGATACAGGATCGGCAATGGTATCTATCTGATCAACGGCGAGGACAAATCCGTGACGCTCACCGCCTGGGACGGCGCGGCGGACAAGGACGGCGCGGCGGACAAGGACGGCGCGGCGGACAAGGACGGCATGGCGGACAAGAACGGCGTGGTGGACAAGGACGGCACGGTGACGATCCCCAACACCGTCACCATCGACGGCGTGGAATACAAGGTGACGGAGATTGGCGGGGGAGCCTTTGCCAACAATGAGAGCATTGCCAAGGTCATCGTCGGCGAATTCGTGGGCAAGATCGGCGAAGGCGCGTTCAAGAACTGCCTGAACCTGACCGTCCTGAACGCGAAGAACTGCAGCTACCTGTCCGAGATCGCGGCATCCGCCTTTGAGGGCTGCAAGAACCTGAAAGAAATCCTGCTGAACACCAACAGCCTGGAAGCCATCGACCAAGACGCGTTCAAGGGCATCGACGAAAACGCGGCGTTTGACCTGTTCTGCCATGACAAGGACAGCTACGCCCAGGCCAAGGCGCTGGTGACGGACGCGGCCATCGGCTGGCTGGAAGGCAGCATGTCCGTCGAGGGCTATCAGTTCAACAGCGAGGGCTTTGACAGCTATGACGTGATCGACGAAAACACCATCGTCTATGATGAAAACTCCGTTGACCCCAACCAGCAGAACCAGGACGGCGAGTCGTCCGATCCGGAGGCGGCTGCCGAAAGACCGCCCCACAAGTTTCAGGCGGGGCAGAACGGCGAAAACCTGGGCAAGGCCACCGTCTCTCAACTGGTCAAGATCTACAGCATCAAGAAGCTGAACAAGATGAGTAACAGCGAGCTAAAGACAGTTCTGAAAAATGCCGGCGTCGAGCTGAAAAACGCAAGCATCAAAAAACTGAAAAAGGCGCTGAAAGAGCTGGCGAAGCTATCAACGAACCAGCAGAAGGCCAGTAAGATCAGGAGCGTATTGAAAAAATATAAACTCTCCAAAGCCGCGATCAACAAGCTGACGCCGCTGCTCTGGAAGGGGATCGCCGTCTATGAGACGGCCAGCGTGGACGTCTTCTCCACCGTCACGTCGGCGGATATGCAGAAGATGACGACGGATGAGCTGAGGGATTATCTGTGGGAAAAAATAGGAATATACCCGAATTTCGACACTTGCGAAAAGCTGAAGCAGGTGCTGAAACAGCTGGAATCCACCCCCAATCCCACCCAGACGCAGATCGAGAGAGCGCTGTCCGATGCGGCGATCTATTCGGGGGCATCCACATCCAGTACACGGGTCAGGGCAGAGCTGGCGGCGTTCCTCAAAGCCGCGCTGGAAGCGACGCTTCCCAAGGAAATCAGCCTGGCGGCGCTGGCGTTTGAGAACCTCAAGGGCGCTGCGGAAGCGCTGGACGGATGGGACAGCCTGGGCGGCGACAATCAGGCGGAAGCGCTGAAGGGCGTCCGGGAAAAGCTGGAAACGCTGCAAAAGGATTGCGACGCCCTGTCGTTCCAGAACCTGACCGAAGAAGAAAAAGCCGCCCTGAAAGAAAAGATGGAAGCCGCGCTCGCCGCCCTGAACGACTTCCTGGAGGGTAAAGAAGGCAGCTTTTCCGCCGAAGAACTGAAAGAAACGCTGGAAAGCCTGATGGGGGACGTGGACGATTACTGGTACAGCCTGGAAAAGCAGGATCCGTTGGAGACTCTTGCCAAACTGCAAGCTTTGCCGACTGCCGTACTGCACGATTACCTGAAAGATACCTTCGGCGTCGGCTTGAAGGACAGCGGCGTGAAAAAGGTGCGCTCGGCGCTGGCCGCGCTGGCATCTATCGAAAACCTCACCCCGGAGCAGATTCTGGCCGCGTTGAAGAATTCGGGCCTCAAAGTAAGAGACAATACCTTTGAAAAGCTGACAGAGGGCATTCAGCAATTGCTGGCCACTCTGTAGGCGCAGTTGAAGACGCCTGCCAAACTGCACGATTACCTGAAAGATACCTTCGGCACGGGCTTGACAGACAGCGGCGTGGAAAACGTAAACTTGCAAAAGCCGTCGGATGGCATTCAGGAAGTCCTGGACGATTCCTCCGTCCAGGAAGAAGAATAGCAGGAAACAGAGGAAACCAATTCCGACACGCAGGAGTAGCCGGAAACGACCGGGATCAATAGGCCCTTATCGGCGAAAATCTTCGCAAAATGGCAAAAAGTCCAGTACCCCCCTATGGCTTTCTTGGAAGGGGGTCTGGGGGAAACCATTCTTTGGCCTCCAAAGAATGGTTTCCCCCAGAAAAAAATCCGGGTTAGGAGGAGAAGAAAAAATGAGCAAGCTTGTTTGTGTATTGCTGGCCGCCGTGATGCTGTGCGTTTTTTCGGCGGCGACGGCTGAAGAAACGGACGACAAAGCGGTGACCGACCCCTTTTCGGGCGTCTGGGTCTGCCCGGAAGACGAGGATCATACCGTGGAAATCTGGCGCGAGAACGGCGAATTCTTCCTGCTGAATACCCGCTTTACGGAGGAAGAAGAGTTTTTCGTGACCTTTGCGCGCTGCCGCTACGACGCGGAAAGGAACGCGCTCCTCTGCGAGGACGGCGAACTGCGCTGCGACAGCCTGGCAGACACCCCGGAAACGGACGAGGAAGAGGAACCGGATGAGGAACCGGATGATGATGAGGAACCGGATGAGGAATTGGGTGAGGATGAGGACACCGGGGAGATCAGGGCTTCCGGCTTCGGCGCGGTGCTGACGATCGACGGGAACGGCTTGCTGCAATGGACGGGCTCTGGGGACGCGGTGGCCGATTGCGCGTTTGTTCAATGGAACCTTGAGGACGACGGCCTGTTCACGGGCGACTGGCAGGACGGCGATACCGATATCAGCATTCTCCTGTACAGCGGCGTTTACGAAGTGACTGTGGCGAAGGACGTGAATGAAAACGAAACGGCCTGGTGGGAATATACCTGCGCCATGGACCCGGAAACCGGCGCGCTCACGGGCACGGGAAGCAAATATGAGGACAACGCGGAGTCGGACGAGACGACCGAAATATATGCGGACGGCGAAGCGGTCTTTTCCCTGGAGGACGGCGTTCTGCTCTGGAACGACGCAAAGGAGGACGCCGGCCAGGGAATGCGGTTTGTGCGTGTCCCGGATGACGAAGACTGATACTAAATCCCATCTAAAAGCTTGAATCTTCGGGTGTCTTTTCCGCCCTGGCTGTGCTTCACTCCGGTCAACGTAGCGCTGCTACGACTCCCTTCGTTCAGCTTAGCCAGAACGAAAAATCCATCCCGAATCTTTCAATCTTTTAGAAGGTATTTAGTATGAGACCCGAGAAACAGCCGGATACCCGGGATCAGTGAGGCCGCGCTCAAGCATGCGGGCCGCAGCGTGGAAAACGTAAACTTGCAAAGGCGTCGGATGGCATTCAGGAAGTCCTGGACGCTTCCTCCGGCCAGTAATAACCTGGCGGATTGAAAGGCCGGAAAACCGGCCTTTCATTCGATCCGCCGATTGCTTGAAAAAATGGCGTTCTCAGCATCAAACGATACTGAAAACGCCATTTTTCAAACGCACCGCCGCTGCTCCGCGTCTGCCGGGGCATTGCTTTACGGCTGCACGGGCAGCGCAATCTTCGCCGCAGCCAGTCCCTTGGCGGATACGGTCAAACGGACTTCGCCCGGTTCATGG
>CADBKQ010000030.1 GCA_902795275.1 uncultured Eubacteriales bacterium
CCAGAACGCCTTCTTCCAGGGCAACGCCGCCCTCGGCGGAAACCGTCTCCACCTTCGTCCAGTCGATTTCAAAGTTCTCGATCTCCGCTTTTTCGGAGACAACGCCGTCTCCCGTCGCGTCCGCATTCAGGGCAGCGTTCAAAACGCTTTCCACGCTGACACGGATGTCGCAGTTGTCAGTGTCATAAATGAAGGTCGCGTCTACGCCTTCCTTCGGATAGGGTTCAAATCCGGTAAAGTCCAGGTTGATAACGCCGTTGTAATTGATCTCGATGTATTCAACGGTGTATGTAATGGCGAACAGGGAGAAGCCGGGTGTGGTGAAGCTGACGCTGCTGATCCTGCCTTCGGCCAGGGCAAACGTCGCCCCTTCCAGTTCTTCCGCGTCGCCTTTTTCGCCGATGTGATAGACTTTCACACCGGTGACCTTCGTGATTTTTCCATCTTCCTCGGGCAGCTTGATGTCCGTGGCAATGGTTACGGAAGCGCCGACCTGAATCTCCTTATCATCGGGGCCAACAAGGGAAATATCGAAGAATACGGGATCGGATTCGATTTCTGCATCGGTTTCTTCCGCTCCCCGTTTGGGTTCGCCCTTCCCGGCGTCCTCAGTGAAGATGATCTCCTCGGGAACCTCAGGATTCGGGTTCACAACGAGCTGTGTACCGGCAGGGATTTCGTCCTTCGCCGCAAAGAAGCCAACACCATCCGTGGTCACGGTCTCGCCGACCTTGACAGGCGCGGGGTTGGTCAGCGTGATCTCCACTTCCGTTCCGTCGGACAGGGAAACGGTCAGGATGACTTCATCGAAGTAGTCCGCAACTGCCAGCGCATCATCCTTGACGGTGACGAGCTTCTCATCGCTCACGGACACATTATTATAATAGGAAGAAACGATTTCGTTCGCCTGGAGGATATCCGCAATATTGGCAGCTTCCCCAACACCATAGAAGCGATAGGAGAATCCATCATCATCATCGGGGATGACGGGCTTTTCAGGCGCGGTATAGTTCTCCAGCGTCAATTCCAGGGTGCCCGCTTCACTGGCAAAGGTGATCTTCGCCTCATCGAAGCTTTCCAGGAGCGTGATTTTGCCGGAGTCGTACTCGATGCCCTTCCCCTCAATCGAAACAGCGGAATTGGCGAAGAAGTTTTGGTCAAAATCGCTCAATGCAGTTCCATTCTGCAAAGAGACTGTGTATACCTCACCACAAACATTCTCATCCTGCAAATAATCCTGCGCGAAATCCAAAATGTCAGAAACAGCTAATTCTTCCAGTCCTTTACTATTTTTATAGAGGAGCTGTCCTAATTCGTTACTGTTTGCTTGGAAATTTCCCAAATCAATGGAAATTTCTGTCTTTTTCTCGATGTACACAAAGTCCACGGTATAAACAAGCACGAAGGTGCTGAAATCTTCCGTTGTAAAGGTGAAATTAGAAATGATACCATCGTTCTGGGTTACAGAAACGTTTGTAATTTCCTCCTCAGTTTCGCCGTGGAGATGGAACAGTCGATAATTCACCTGATTGATTTTTATGATTTTTCCGGGTTCTTCCTTGACGTCCTTCAGCATATTCACGCCAACAGGAACCTTCACCTTATAATCGTATTCCTTGGCAAAGGGGACGCCTTCATTTAATTCAATTTCATAAGCCACCAGGCCCTTGACCTGCTGGGGTTCGGGAACAGCGGGAGCGTTGGTATCGGAAGCCTTCGGCTCCTCCACAGTGGCAGAAGGGCTTTCCGGCGCAGCGCTGCTTTCACCGTCCGACACAGAGGTCAGGCTAAGATCATTCGCCGGTTCGGCTTCGACGCCTTTCGTGTTGAGAGTCTGAACGCTTCCTAACGCGTCCTTGGTTTGCAGAACGGGCGTCGACCTTTTGCTCAACTTCGGCGTTATCCCCGCGCTGGGAGCAAGAGCCTGCGTTTGCTGATCGTCGGCAGAGGCTGCGGAATCCTCTCCTTCGCTCAGCCCGCGGGTATCTTCCGCCTGCGATGCGTTCCCGGGAACATAATTGGGATCGAGAAAACGATCGAACGATCCCGTGACCGAGGTCACGGTGTACTCACTCGCGTCCAGCAGATAGTAGTTTGCTTTCTCGACGCCGAGCTGGCCGCCTCTGGATACCGGATTCGCTTCACCGGTAGCATTGCCGCTCTCTGCGGAGGCGGACACCTCGGCGCCAAGCTGTGTATCTTCACCCTCAGCCAGCACGGCCACAGGCGCCGCGTCAAAAAGCATGACCAGCACCATCAGGATAGCGAACAACTGATGAATGAATTTCTTCATTTTCTCTGACCCCTTTATTCAAGTTTGCTGCAATCTATGCTATCTTTGCTGAAAACACCATAAGCCGTACCCGCCGCGCGGCGGGTACGGCGATGCCTTGTGTTTTATTCGTCTACTTCCTCGTTCTCCGTCAATTTGACCATCACGCGCCAATAGTAATCGCAGTTGTCCAGCGTCACTTTCACGTCCATGGTCTCGTTGGTTTCGCCTTCCACATCAAACCAGTTTTCGTTGTCCTCGCTGTACTGCCACTGGAGCGTGTAGCTCAGCGCGTCATACCCTTCCAGCACTGCCTTGAACTGGGCGATTGAACCAATGACGGGCGTTTCGTCCATCCATTCGATCTCGAAATCAACCTTGCGTTCGGGCAATTCCACAGGCGCGGCTTCTTCCTCCGCGGGCTCCTGCCCCTCTTCGCCCTCTTCGGCAAGCTTCTCTTCATCCTCTGCTTCGGGCTGGGTTTCTTCCTCGCCCTGGCCTTCTTCGTCCTTCACCGGTTCCGCTTCGGTGTCAGCTTCGGACTCTGCATCGCCGGTTTCAGCCGTGGATTCGGGATCGCTGTTTTCGTTTTTATCTTCTTCTGTATCTTCCGGTTCGTCTTCGGTAGGTTCGCCCTCGGCGGAAGTATCTTCTTCGGAGGAGGCTTCGGCGTCCTCGCCGGTTCCTTCCTCATCCGTCCCGTCTTTCACTTCGGGTTCGTATTCGGTGGATTCACCCTCGGCGGATGTATCTTCTTCGGAGGGGGCGGCGGTGTCATCGCCGGTTTCTTCCTCATCGTTCCCATTTTTCACTTCGAGTTCGCCTTCGATGGGTTCACCCTCGGCGGAAGTATCTTCTTCGGAGGGGGCCTCGGCGTCCTCGCCAGTTCCTTCCTCATCGTTCCCGTCTTTCACTTCGGGTTCGCTTTCGGTGGGTTCGCCCTCGGCAGAAGTATCTTCTTCGGAGGGGGCGGCGGTATCGTTGCCGGTTTCTTCCTCATCCGTCCCGTCTTTCACTTCGGGCTCGCCTTCGGTGGGTTCGCCCTCGGCAGAAGTATCTTCTTCGGAGGGGGCCTCGGCGTCCTCGCCGGTTCCTTCCTCATCGTTCCCATCTTTCACTTCGGGCTCGCCTTCGGTGGGTTCGCCCTCGGCGGGAGACTCTTCTTCGGAAATGACAAAGACTGCTTCTTCGGAAACAATTGCGACGGACTGCGTGGTCAGGGTTTCTTCCCCGTTGCTGATCACGCACCGGTACTGCTTGTTGACGGTAGCCTTCGACGCTGTGAAAGAAAGCTCCGGCTCAAGTCCAGTGCCATAAGCGTTGCTGGACCCTCCGATTTCTTTCCAGTTTTCGCCGTCGCTGCTCCACTGCCACTGATAAGACAGGTTATCTCCTTTCGCTTCCACGATGAAGCGGATGGAGTCGCCCACTGTTCCTATGGCGTTTTCAGGCTGCTTTACGATTTCAAAGGAGGCAGCGTTGTCCGGCTCCGTGAAAAGCTCTTCAACCTGGCCTTCGGTCTCCTTTTCTTCGCCGCGATCGGCACCGGCTGCTTCGATGATTTGCTCTTCGGTGTCGTTTTCGCTGTTGTCTTCGTTGTCTTCAATGACAAGTACTTCAACCAATTCTTCCTGCTGAGTGGTTTCACCGCTGTTGTCGGTGACAATAACTTCTGCGATTTCTTCCGCCTGGTCGGTCTCTCCGCTGTTGTCAGTGACAACGGCTTCGACAGATCCCTCTTCCTGGGTATTTTCATCGATGTTGTCAACAATAACGACTTGCGCGGATTCTTCTTCCTGGGTGTTTTCGTCGATGTTGTCAACAATGATGACTTGCGCGGATTCTTCTTCCTGGGTGTTTTCGTCGATGTTGTCAACAATGATGACTTGCGCGGATTCTTCTTTCTGGCTATTCTCATCGATGCTGTCGATGTCAGTTACTTCAAAAATCTCTTCCGCCTGGGTATTATCCCCGCTGTTTTCATTTCCTTCAGCGTACGATCCTTCCTGAGCGTGATCGTCTTCGGTTTCAAACACTTCGGTATAATCTTCATTCTGGGCGGATTCACCGTTCACTTCGTTCCCGGATGCCTCAACGATTTCTTCAATGATAAGAATGCCGTCTTCGGCGTCGGACTCGATTCCACCAGCTTCTGCAGGCGCTTGTTCCTGGGTATTCTCTTCATTTTCTTCGGTCACAGGCGCTTCAACAATTACTTCAATGGTTTGGTCGTCTTCGGTGTTTGCTTCGGCTTCGATTCCATCGACGGTTTCTTCTCCCTGACTGTTTGCTTCCGGATCAGCTTCTTCAATGTTTTCTTCATTATTATTATCATTGATTTCGCCGCTTCCGATTTCCTCAGCGTTTTCGACTTCGGATACTTCGACAAATTCTTCTTCCTGATCGTTCTGTTTGTCTTCTCCGCTTTCAATTTCCACAGTGTCCGCTGCGGCGTTATCAACCGCGGCGATTTCAGCATTTTCTTCCGTGCCGGAAACAGGGTTTTCTTCTGCCGCGGGAACCAGCGTCACATTATAGCAGGCGTCCGTATGATGGTGCGCCTTGATTCCGCACTTGGGAGCGGAATACTGATAGCAGGCGGCGCTGTGCTGATGGCCGCTTACCGCATACTGCTCCGTGACCCAGTTTTCTTCGCTGCTGACAAACTCCGGCACGGCAAAGAAGCCGCAGATAAAGACCGAGTCTTTGCGGCATTCGTCGGTGTGCTCATGCACCTTGGCGTACTCGCACGTCAGCGTTTTCACTTCGCTGTAGCATTCAGAGGTATGGTAATGCCCTTCGTCAATGACCGCGCCGGTTTCGTCGTCATATACCGGATCGTGCTCCTCCTGGCCGCAGGTCAATCCGAACGTGACGGAATAGCACGCATCCGTATGCCGATGGCGGGGGATGCTTTCCAGGCCGCACACCAGATTGCCCTCTTCGTCGTAGCAATACTCGTTGTGCTCGTGGAAATACAGATCCTCCGCGATGCCGCAGATGATGTTCCCCTCGCTGTCTTTGCATTTGTCGGTATGGATGTGCGTCTGGAAGTTCGACACGAAATGACGCCCCTCGACGTATTCGGCCTCGGATTCTTCCAGCGTGCACACCAGCACCCTGTCAAAGCACGCGTCGGTATGCGTATGCTCCGCCAAGCCGCAGATCGGCTCCCCTTCCGCCTTTGCAATCGAATTCACGCCGCCTGCGGACAGCAGCATCATCACGGCTGTGAGAACGGCGATCATCCGGCTGTTTCCCTTGCGCATTTCGTTCCGCTTCATTTTTTTACCTCCCTGCAAACAGGTTCTTCTTGTAGTTTATACTGCGCGGTGTTTCGCATATGTCAATGCGTTTTCGCAGTGACGCATGTAATATTTTCCAACTTTTGACAGGATAAATGCATTTTTTGTTACATTTATCCAGCTACTATTGTACTCCTAATCTGATTGTTTTTCAAGTGTTTTTTGAAAATTTACGCACTCTGCTGCGACACCTTTAATCTCGATTTTTCATGTTTTTACCAGATTGTAAATTCGCGCTGGAAATATACGGAAGCATCAATGTATATATAAACATGCTCAATCATATCATTCATTTCCCTCTTCCTCCTTCTTCCCTATTTTCTTTGATTCTTGATCTTTTGTATACACGCAAGCTGTATATCAACCGAATAATCAAACGCACAGCTGTACAACGACAAAGAAGATCAAAATTATTTATTACTTTTTTGTGCAAATTGTTAATTTTTTTGATCACAAAGAAAGGAGGGTCGCTTTTTCAAAGGAAACCTCTCTTTCCTCTCAATTGTTCAGACATCTTTTTTCGCCGAATCGGGTTTTGTCCGTTGCGAAACGGGGCAGAATATGATAATATGAAGTGTATTTTTCATGATTTTACCAACGGAAGGAAGGACTTATTGATGGACATGAGACAGCGCATCGCCGCCTTGGCGGGCGAAATGCTGGCCGCGGCGTTTCCCGAAGCCCAGAGACTGCCGGAGGATCTGGCCGCTTTACTGGAAGTGCCGCCCGACCCCGCCATGGGGGACTATGCTTTCCCCTGCTTCAAACTGAGCAAGACGCTGCGCATGGGCCCGCCCATGATCGCCAAGAAGCTGGCGGAATCCGTGCAGCGGCCCGACATCGCCCGGGTGGAATGCGTGGGCGGTTATTTGAATTTCTTTTTCAACCGGGAAAACTTTGCCCGGGAAATGCTCGCCGCCATCATGAAAGCCCCGGACAAGTGGGGCAGCAGCGAGGACGGCAAGGGCAAAACCGCCTGCGTGGAATATTCCTCCATCAACATCGCCAAGCGCTTCCACCTGGGCCATCTGTCCACCACGGTGATCGGCCATTCCCTGAAACGGATTTATGATTTCCAAGGCTGGCACACCGTGTCCATCAACCATCTGGGCGACTGGGGCACCCAGTTTGGCAAGATGATCGCCGCCTACAAGCATTGGGGCGACAAAGAAACCGTGGAACAGGGCGGCGTGGACGAGATGACCAGGCTCTACGTCCGCTTCAACGAGGAAGCGAAAGACAACCCCGCCCTGGAAGACGAGGGCCGCGCCTGGTTCAAGAAGATCGAGGACGGCGACGAGGAAGCCCTCTCCATCTTCCACTGGTTCAAAGACGTGACCCTGCGGGACGCCATGAAAGTCTACGACACCCTGGGCGTCCGGTTCGACAGCTATGCGGGCGAGAGCTTCTATAACGACAAGATGGGCCGCGTCATTGACGAACTGGAGCAGAAGGGCCTGCTCAAGGATTCCGATGGGGCCAAGATCGTGGATCTGGAAGAATACGGGATGCCGCCCTGCCTGGTCATCAAGAGCGACGGGGCCACCCTCTACGCCACCCGCGACCTGGCCGCCGCCATTTACCGCAAGGAAACCTACCACTTCGACACCAGCCTGTACGTGGTGGCTTATCAGCAGGATCTGCATTTCAAGCAGATTTTCAAGGTGCTGGAACTGATGGGCTACGACTGGGCCAAAGACCAGTGCAAGCACGTGGCCTTCGGCATGGTGTCCTATGAGGGCCAGGCCATGGCCACCCGCACCGGACATGTGGTGCTGCTGGACGAGCTGCTCTCCCGCGCCCAGGAAAAGGCGCTGGCGATCATCAATGAGAAATCCCCGAACCTGGACAACAAGCCCGAAGTCGCCCGGCAGGTGGGCGTCGGCGCGGTGATCTACACCACGCTGCAAAACAACCGCATCAAGGACATCGACTTCTGGTGGGATCGCGCCCTGAACTTTGACGGCGAGACCGGCCCCTATGTGCAGTACACCTTCGCCCGCTGCTGCTCCGTGCTGCGGAAGGCCCCGGAAATCACCGCCGCCCCGGACTACGCCGCCCTCAACGACGACGAGGCCCAGGCCCTGCTGCGGCTGCTTTCCCGCTTCCCGGAGGCTGTTTCCGAAGCGTGTCTGCGCAACGAGCCCTCCATCGTCACCCGTGCCACCACGGAAATTGCCAAGGCGTACAACAAGTATTATTACGAGCACCGCATCCTGGATGACGACCCCGCCGCCACCGCCGCGCGCCTGCAACTCACCGACGCCGCCCGCCAGGTCATCAAAACCGGCCTGTACCTCATTGGGCTGGATGCGCCGGAACGCATGTAAAAAAGAACGGCGGGGCTTTGCCCCGCACCCCACCAGGGGGATGATCCCCCTGGACCCGCATGAGCGGATGTTGCTTAGTATAGTGAACCATCTTGGTTCCCGCTGTTGCCTGGAAGAACCGTTGAAGTCGGAGTTCGCGGCATGGTGCTTCTGGCCCGGCGGCGAAGCCGCCAACCCGGACGCTTTGCGTCCGGGGAAAGCCTGGGAATAATCCCCAGGGAAAAGCGAACTTTTCCCTCTGGGATTTTCCTGGCTTTCTTGGGCCAGAAGCCTTCTATCTTTCGTAAATCCCAGCGCAGCAGGCGGAAGTTGTTTTCTCTTCCCAACTTGTCTAAACGCCTAAATGGGTCCAGGGGGCGAAGTCCCCTGGCGCAGGTCTGGGCGCGCGCAGCGCCCAGCGTTCCTTCCCGTCGGGCTTGTGTAACTCAATTTTCTTTATGGCATATAATAGACAACAAAACCCCGAAAGGAGGCAGCGGCATGAAGTTTACGAAAATGCACGGCATCGGCAACGATTATATTTATGTGAATTGCTTTGAAGAGGTGGTCAACGACCCCGAACGGCTTGCCATCGTCATGTCCCGGCCCCATTTCGGGGTAGGGTCGGACGGGCTGATTCTGATTGAGCCCAGCGATACCGCGGACTTCGGCATGCGCGTATACAACGCCGATGGCAGCGAGGCGGACATGTGCGGCAACGGCATCCGCTGCGTGGGCAAGTATGTATACGAACGGGGCCTCACCGACAAAACCGAGCTGACCATCGACACCAAGGGCGGCCTGCGGGTGATCCAGCTGGAAGTGGAAGGCGGCAAGGTGGTCAGGGTGAAGGTAGACATGGGCACGCCGGAGCTGAATCCCCGGCTGATTCCCGTGAACCTGCCGGGCGAACTGGTGCTGCGGCACCGGCTGCAAATCATGGGCCAGACCTGGTACATCACCTGCGTGAACATGGGCAACCCGCATGCGGTGGTGTTCGTGCGCGACCCGGAAGTCATCGACCTGCCCACCATCGGCCCCATGATCGAGCATCATCCCCTGTTCCCCCGGCGCACCAACGTGGAGTTCGTGCGCATCATCGACCGGGGCATCCTGCAAATGCGCGTGTGGGAACGCGGCGCGGGCGAAACCCTGGCCTGCGGCACCGGCGCGTGCGCCAGCCTGGTGGCCTGCGTGCTGGCCGGCCTGTCCGACCGCACCGTGCAGATGAAGCTGTCCGGCGGCAACCTGCTGCTGCATTGGGACGCCGGCGACAACCACGTGTACCAGACCGGCCCCGCCGCCTTCGTGTACGACGGGGAATGGCTGGAAGATTGACGAAGAGAAGTTTTCTGGGGGAAACCGCTCTTTGTAGGCCAAAGAGCGGTTTCCCCCAGACCCCCTTCCGAGAAAGCCATTAAGGAATACAATCATTCTGAATTAAAACGAAAAAAGAACCGTTTACCGGGTGACATTTCGGCGGATTGTGGTATATACTGAACACGGTCTGTCCGAAACCGGGTTTTTCATGCGTTTCGGCTTTCCGCATCATCACGGGCGCTGGCCGCCCATCATGGAGGCTGACACATGAAAATCAACACCAACCTGGCAACCCTGCCCGCCGGATATTTGTTCGCTGAAATCGCCAAGCGCGTAAAGGAATACGCCGCCAAGAATCCCGACGCGGACATCCTGCGCCTGGGCATCGGCGACGTGACCCGGCCTTTGGTACCCGCTGTGGTGGACGCGCTGAAAAAGGCAGCCGACGAAATGGGTACGCCGGAAGGGTTCCACGGTTACGGCCCGGACTTTGGCTATGACTTTCTGATTAACGCCATTATCGACGCGGACTATACCCCCCGCGGCGTGAAGATTGATTTTGACGAGGTGTTCGTTTCCGACGGCGCCAAGTCCGACGTGGGCAATTTGCAGGAGCTGTTCGGGGCCGACGCCTCCATCGCCGTCACCGACCCGGTGTACCCCGTGTATGTGGATTCCAACGCCATGGCAGGCCGCCTGGGCCAGTACGTGAACGGCAAATGGACGAAGCTCACCTACCTGCCCTGCAACGCGGAAAACGGCTTCGTGCCGCCGCTGCCGGACAAACGGGTGGACGTGGTTTATCTCTGCTATCCCAACAACCCCACCGGCACGGTGCTGACCAAAGCGCAGCTCAAAAAGTTCGTGGACTGGGCGCTGGAAAACGACGCCCTGATCGTGTACGACGCGGCGTATAAAGCGTTCATCACCGACCCGGAGATTCCGCTGAGCATCTATGAAATCCCCGGCGCGAAGCAGTGCGCCATGGAGTGCTGCTCCTTCTCCAAGACCGCGGGCTTCACCGGCACCCGCTGCGCCTACACCATCGTGCCCAAGGAGCTGGTATTCGACGGCGTGAGCCTGAACCGCATCTGGGGCCGCCGCCAGGCCACCAAGTTCAACGGCGTGTCCTATCCCATCCAGCGAGCGGCGGCGGCGGTGTACTCTCCCGAGGGCATGAAGCAGAACCAGGCGAACATCGACTATTACCACGCCAACGCCAAGGTCATCCGGGAAGGGCTGCAAAGCGCGGGCATCCGGGTCTTCGGCGGCGTCCACGCCCCCTATATCTGGATGAAGACGCCGAACAACATGCCCTCCTGGGATTTCTTTGACCTGCTGCTCACCCAGGCCCATGTGGTCGGCACGCCCGGCGAAGGCTTCGGCCCCGCGGGCGAAGGCTATTTCCGCCTCACCGCCTTCAATACCCTGGAAAAGACGAAGGAAGCGGTAAACAGGATTATCAGGATTCTTTAAGATAAACAAAAGGGGGGTTCCAGTATGGTACGCGCAATCGTCGGCGCCAATTGGGGCGACGAAGGAAAAGGAAAAATCACCGACATGCTGGCGGAGAACAGCGACATCGTGATCCGCTTTCAGGGCGGGGCCAACGCGGGCCACACCATCATCAACAACTACGGCAAGTTCGCCCTGCATCTGCTGCCCTCCGGGGCGTGCCACCAGCACGTGGTGAACGTGATCGGCCCGGGCGTGGCGCTGGACATTGAAGCGCTGCTGAGCGAAATCAAAACCCTGACGGATCGCGGCGTGCCTGCGCCCAAGCTGCTGATTTCCGACCGGGCGCAGGTGCTGATGGAATACCACGTGGCCTTCGACTGCTACGAGGAAGAGCGGCTGGGCAAGGCGTCCTTCGGCTCCACCAAGAGCGGCATCGCGCCCTTCTACGGGGACAAGTACATGAAGATCGGCGTGCAGCTGTGCCAGATGCTGGACAAGGACATCCTGCGCCAGCGGCTGACCAACGCGGCGAAGCTGAAAAACGCCATGCTGGAAAACCTGTACCACAAGCCCCTGCTGGACGTGGACGCGCTGACGGAAAAGTATTACTCCCTGGCAAAGTCCATCGAGCCGATGGTGGGCGACGTGGCGCAGTTCCTGCATCAAGCGGTCAAGGAAGGCAAGCGCATCCTGCTGGAAGGCCAGCTGGGCACCCTGCGCGACCCCGACCACGGCATCTTCCCCTTCACCACGTCCTCCTCTCCCCTGGCGGGCTTCGGCGCGGTGGGCGCAGGCCTGCCGGTGACGGCCTTTGAGGAGGTCATCGCGGTGACGAAGGCCTATTCCTCCTGCGTGGGCGCGGGCCCCTTCACCACGGAGCTGTTCGGCGACGAGGCGGAAGAGCTGCGCAAGCGGGGCGGCGACGCGGGCGAGTACGGCGCGAAAACGGGCCGTCCCCGGCGCGTGGGCTGGTTCGACGCGGTGGCAACCCGGTACGGCTGCATGGTGCAGGGCGCGACAGACTGCGTGATGACCAACCTGGACGTGCTGGGCTACCTGGACGAAATCAAGGTCTGCGTGGCCTATGACATTGACGGCATGCAGGTGAAGGACTTCCCCGTGACGCCCAAGCTGGACAGGGCCAAGCCCGTTTACGTCACCCTCCCCGGCTGGAAGCAGGACATCCGCGGCATCACGAAATACGAAGACCTGCCCGAAAAATGCCGCCAATACGTGGAGTTCATCGAAAAGGAAATCGACTGCCCGCTGACCATGCTGTCCAACGGCCCGAAGCGCGAAGAAATCATATACAGGAAGTAAAAGGGATTAGAGAATAGGGAATAGGGAATAGGGAATAGGGATTAGGGATTAGAAATAATGTGTGTCCGCATATCTGCTGAATTTTGCCTTCCGGATCCCTGACGCCTGATAAGGAGGATTATCTTCTTGGTTTATGACACCATCCTGGACGCTGTGGGCAACACGCCTATGGTGCGCCTGAACCGTATGCCCGAGCCGGGCAGCGCGGAAATTTTAGTCAAGGTGGAAGCCCTCAACGTGGGCGGCTCCATCAAGACCCGCACCGCCCTGAACATGATCAACCAGGCCGAGAAAGAGGGCCTGATCGACAAGGACACCATCATCGTGGAGCCCACCAGCGGCAACCAGGGCATCGGCCTGGCGCTGGTCGGCGCGGTGAGGGGCTACCGCACCATCATCATCATGCCCGATTCCGTCAGCGTGGAGCGCCGCAAGTTAGTGCGGCACTACGGCGCGGAAGTGAAGCTGATTCACGACGCGGGCGACATCGGCAAGTGCATGGAAGAATGCCTCCAAGCCGCGCTGAACATGAAGAAAAAGAATCCCAAGGTGTTCGTGCCTCAGCAGTTTGAGAACCCCAACAACACCCTGGCCCACAAAAAGCACACGGCCCTGGAAATCATGCAGCAGGTGGCCGGGCCGATTCACGGCTATTGCAGCGGCATCGGCACCGGCGGCACGCTCACCGGCATCGGCGAGGTGCTCAAGGCCCAGTATCCCGAAATCGAAATCTGGGCGGTAGAGCCGGAAAACGCTGCCATCCTGGCGGGCGGCACCATCGGCACCCACATCCAAATGGGCATTGGCGACGGCATTATCCCGCCCATCCTGAACCGGGAAATCTACGACCATATCTATGTGGTCACCGATAACGAAGCCCTGGAAACCGCCCGCCGCCTGGCCCGGGAAGAAGGGCTGGTGTGCGGTATTTCCAGCGGCACCAACGTGGCGGCGGCGCTGAAGCTGGCGAAGAAGCTGGGCCCAGGCAAGACGGTGGTCACCGTGCTGCCCGACACCGCCGAGCGGTATTTCTCCACCCAACTGTTCGGGGAGTGACGCGGCATGAGCGAACAGGAAGAAAAAAAGCAGGCGCAGCCCGAATCCAAAATGCGCCAGAAGCCTCCCGTATCCAATCCCAAATCCGCCGTCCTCCGGGAACGCGCCTGGGGCGACCGGACGGACGAACCCGACCCCGGACCCGCCGAGGAAACCTACCGGGACGGGAGCATGAAAAACGAGTGCTGGTAAAACAAACAGCCGGACAGCCGCAGCCTTTTCCGCTGCGCCGCTGCCCGGCTGTTCTATGTTCTATTCAATCAAATAGAAGCCGTGTTATCATTTGACGTCTAAAACATTATCAGTTATCCGCCCGGTTATAGCAGTTCTTCATGGTGCAGCTGGATTCGTGGAGGACTTTGGTAAGGGCGTCGTCGGTCTGCTCCTTCGCCATTTTGCACAGCTTTTCGTTGGCCTCGGCGCAGAGGGAGAAGTCGCCGGTGTCGGCCATTTTCCTGTCGTACTCCCGGATGATCTGGCGGCCCTTCACGGCGACGGCATACTGGTAGCGCTCGATGGGCTGGATGCAGGCGCCGTAGTCGTGGTCGGCCAGAGCGTCAATGAGGCGGCTGGCCCAGTAGAAATTTTCGGTGGAGGTTTGCAGGGCCACGTCGCTCAGGTATTTCGGCATCTTCGCCACGTTGGCGTACACCGGCAGCATGGCAGAGAAGGTGGTGGAGCCGAAGATGATCCACTCAATGCCCTTGATGGGATCGGGGACGTTGGGCCGGATCTGGCAGATGGAGGTGACACCCGTGCGGTTGATGCCGATGGAGCGGTACTTGCCGCGCAGGCCGGTGTCATGGCTGGAATAGGGGTCGTAAGGCGTACCCTGGTAATGGCCGGACAAGAGATACTGCACGTCCTCCGCGGCTAACTTCCGGTCGGGAACCAAGGCCCAGGGGAGGCTGTCGCTCTCGGGGGTGAACTCGGCGTCGGGGCCATCCCAGCGGTGGGAAGAAGGGGCCAGGAACCGGCCCATGAACCAGGCGCGGGGCGTGTTGTAAATATGATCCATGTCCGAGTGGGAGCCAAAAATGTCCCGGGGATTGAATTTGCCGTTCTGGTTCAGGTCGAGATCATTCTCCGCGATGAACTCCCGCAGGTCCTTGGAGCACATGTTTTCCTTCTGCTCGCCGAAGGCGTCGTCCAGGTCGAAGGCGTCCATGGCGAACTGGTTCGGGGCGATCACCACCCTGTCGTCCGGCACCTTCCGGGCCATCCAGTGATGGCCGCCGATGGTTTCCAGCCACCAGATTTCGTGCTCGTCGTTGAACGCCATGCCGTTGGATTCATAGGTGCCGTACTTTTCCAGCAGCTCCGCGACCCGCAAAACGCCCTCCCGCGCGGAACGGATGTAAGGCAGCACCAGCAGCACCAAATCCTCCTCGCCGATGCCGCCGGGCACGTCCTTTTCATTGCGGCTCTTGGCTTTCTGGTACACCACCATGGGGTCGGCCGCCAATACCCGGGGATTGGTGGTGATGGTTTCGGTGGCGGTCATGCCCACGTTGGCCTCGTTGATGCCCGTGGCGGGCCACACACCGCCGGAGGGGTCCACCGTGGGGCAGGAGGTATAGCGCAGGGGATTGTCCGGCAGCTCGATTTCCAGATGGGAAATCACCGTTTTATATTTCCGGGGCTGCTTTTTGGGGTCGATCACGATCAGCTTCTTTACGTCAAAATGCCCGTCGTCCGTCCGGGCGATCATGGTGGAATGGTCGTTGCTGGCGTTCCTGCCAACCAATACGGTGGTACAAGACATGCTCGTTTCCTCCTGTTTTTGCTTTCACTGGCATTATAGCGCAGAAAGCCTTTGTTTGCAACAAAAACGCTTGACACTGAATCCGGGGCGCACTATACTGGATTTGATGAAATCGTTATACATCCGCATACGAAGGAGGCGACTTCATGAGCGACTATGCGCAATACCAGAATGCCCGCGACGCGGCGTGGCGGGCGCTGTTGGATCTGCCGGAAAAGAAGCTGCCTGTGGACGTGGACGCCCTGGCGAAAAAGCTGGGCGTGGAAATCCATCCCTTCCCGGGGAAGGAACAGGCGCTGCTGCACAATCTGGTGAACCGCGCGGCTGCTGGCCCCTGCGTATCGCTGCGCATCCGGCGGGCTTGGCATATCTTTCTCCGGGCGAACGCCTTTGACGAAAGCCACCGTCGCTTCGCCGTCGCTCATGAACTGGGCCATCTGCTGCTGGGCCACGAAACGGAAACCCTGGCCCCCGGCGTGCGCTGCTTCGCCGCCCGGGAAAGCGCCGGGGATGTGCTGGAGGACACGCAGGAAATGGACGATTATTACGCTGACATATTCGCCATCCGCCTACTGGCTCCCGCTTTCGCGCTGCATGAAATGCATATTGACAGCTCCGGCGGCATCATGCGCCTGTGCGGCCTGCCGCCCCATGCCGCGGCGCTCCGCGCGGAGAGAATGGAGCTGCTGAACGAACGGGACGCGTTCTATACGCACATTCTGGAAACAAAGGCGCGCAACGCCTTTATGCCCTGGCTGAACGGCGCGCGCTTCCCGGAAGCCGCCGCCCAGCTGCGCTACGCTTCGGAATCCGTGCCGGTGATAGAAATCCATGGGTATCCGAAGGAACGGCAGGAAGCGGAAGAATCGGCGCAGGAGGCAAAGCCTTCCTCATTCATCCCCGAAAAGCCGCTTTCCCTTCCGACGGCGCCCTCCCGCAGCGGAACGAAAACCATGCTCCGGTTTTCCTTTTATCGGAACAGGGGAAGAATCCTGTTGGGCGCGGCTGTCCTGGTCGCGGCCATCCTGCTGTATTTTGTGGGAAGGACGATTTAAAATAAGGGATTAGGGAATAGGGATTAGGGATTAGAAAAATAGTGTTCAACACGATTGGAAACCAACGAAATAGCAAAACAAAATGACTAATCCCTATTCCCTAATCCCTATTCCCTCCTCCGTTACTTAAAGCGCCCATCAAGCCCCGACTGTCCCTTTAATCCCTCACCCGCAGCTGCCAGAAAGCGACAGCGGCGGCGGCGGCCACGTTCAGGGAATCAATGCCGCCCGCCATGGGGATTTTCACGATATGGTCACAGGCGTCCAGGGTGGCGTCGGTCAGTCCGGTATCCTCGGTGCCCAGGCAGACAGCCATCCGGGAAATGCCGGGCAGGCGCGGGTCGTCCAGCGTCCAGCAGTTGTCCCGCAGCGCCAGGCCGATCACCGTGAAGCCCGCTTCTTTCAATAATGGCAGCGCTTCGTTTCCCTCCGCGCGCGCCCAGGGCACCTGGAAAATCGCGCCCATGCACACCCGCACCGCCCGGCGGTGCAGCGGATCGCAGCAGGTGGGCGAGAGCAGAACCGCGTCGGCTTTCAGCGCGGCGGCGGAACGGAAAATGGCCCCTACGTTGGAGGGCTCCGTGATGCCCTCCAGCAGCGCCACCCGGCGCTTGCCCGCAATCACGTCCGATACGCTCCGGGGCCGGGGCCGCTTCATGGCGCACAGCACCCAGGAGCGCTGCAATTTAAACCCCGTCAGCGCGGCCAGCGCCTCGTCCTCCGCCGTATAAACCGGAATATCCCCGCACTTGTCGATGATTTCCCTGCCCAAAGGCGAATCAATAAACTTTTTCCGCATCAGCAGCGACACCGGCTCGCACCCCGCGTCCAGGGCGCTGTGGGTCACTTTCGGCCCTTCGGCGATAAAAATCCCCTTTTCCGGCTCCTGCCTGCTGCGCAGCTGCGCATCCGTTAAATGGTAGAACAGCCCTTCTCCCTCGGAGGCAATGCTTTTCAATTCAATCAGCCGCACGTTTTTCTCCTGCCCGCCTGAAGATCAGGCTTTCATTTGCCGCACGCTTTTTTGGCGGCCATCTCAATATATCATTCTTTTCCGGGATGATCAAGCGTTTTGCCCGCAGTAGACGCGGGATGTGATGTTTGTAACAATATTCGACGGAATACAGGGTTTCATTGGAAGAACGGTTGACTTTCGTAACAAATTATAATACAATTGAAACAATTCCAATGGATTACTCAATCGATGGATTCCGAAGGAGGCATCGTGTTTATGAAAGGTATCTGTCGCGTGATCTCTCTCTTTCTGACGCTGGTGATGCTGCTTGTGCCGCTCGCCGCGCTGGGCGAACAAACGGCGCTCTCGCCGGCGGCAAGGCTGATCGTTACTGCAAGCGCCCTGACGCCATCCGGTGAAACAATGTATTACGGCCCCGCCGTACCGGTGAGCGATGCGCCCGATGAAAACAGGCTGTGGCTGAAAGTGCCGCTGGAAGTTCTTTTTTCCGGCAGAATAGCCCTCCTGGTTGAAGATACCGTCCTGGAATACGCCAGTATTCAGCCGGCAAGCGGCAGCGTGCTGGAAAACATTTCCGATGCGGGCATGGATCTTTCCATCCCCTCTGTTACCATTGAATGCTTTGACGAAGCCGGAACCCTGATAGCCAGCTTCCTGCTGTATGTTTCCAGCCAGGACGCCCCTGCCCCGGAAACGCCCGTCGAGCAGCCCACCGAGCCGCCCGTTGAAACGCCTGTGTTCCCCACGGAAGTGACGGTGCGCTACCTGAACGAAGCGGGCGAGCCCATCGCGGCGGAAACCGTATGTCCCGTACAGCCCGGCTCCAACACCGTTTATCCCTCTGCGGAGATTCCCGAGGAATACGAGCTGACGGACATTGGCGCAAAGGAAGTGTTTGTGGACGCCGACGGTATCAATCCGCCGGTGGTGGAATTCCATTACGCGCTCAAGGAAATTTCCGCTTCCGTGCAGATCCATTTCACCGATACGGAAGGAAACCCGATTGCGGACAGCCTGCCTTTCAACCTGGACGGCGGCGAGCATCCCGTGCAGGCGCCCGCCATCGAGGGTTATATCCCGGTGGAGCCCTCCCTCCAATATATCTTTGTGGACAGGAACGGCGCAAATCCGCCCGAAATCACCTTCCAATATGAACGCGCAGTGCAGCCCGCCAACGTGACGATCCATTACACGAATCAGAACGGCGAAGCGCTGCGCGACGACGACGTGCTGCCCTTCAGCAAGGGAATCCACAATGCCACCGCCGTGGTGATTCCCGGCTACACCCTCGTGGGCGAGGCCGAGCAGCCCGTGATGGTGGACGAAAACGGCGCGACCCCGGCTGAAATCACCTTCCTGTATCAGCGGGAACTTATTCCCACGAATATCTTGGTGCATTATGTGGACGAAAACGGCAGCGCCATCGCCGCCGACACCGAGCAGACGATCAATCCTCCCGGCGGCGTGGTTCTGCCCATGAGCGGCCTTTCACCGGAAGAATACGAACTGATCAGCCCTGAATCGGTGGAAGTGACGCTGAGCGAGGACGGCCCTTCCCCCGCGGAAGTGACCTTCCAGTACCGCCGGATCATTCATCCCGCGAACGTTTTGCTGCATTATGTGGACGACCAGGGAAACACCATCGCGGAGGACAGCGTGGTGTCCGTTCCGGGCGGAGACAGCGAAGTTTTCCCCCAGGCTGAAATTGACCCTGCCCTCTACGCCCTGATGGATCCCGCTTTCTACACCGTCACCGTGACGCCGGAAGGCGCGTCCGCGCAGGAGCTGACCTTCACCTACCGGCGCCTGGTGCAGCCTGTCACCGTCACCATCCATTATGTGGACGAGCGGGGCGAAGCCATCGCGCCGGATGACCAGGCCGTGTTTGGCGAAGGCGTGCATGAAATTCTGCCCGCCGCGGAAATCTCCGAGGAAGATTACATCTTTGTCGGCCCCGCCTCCCATTCCCTGACCGTAACGCTGGAGGGCGCTTCCGAAAACGACTTCACCTTTGCCTACCAGCGTACCGTCAAGCCCGCGCAGGTCACGGTGCATTATGTGAACGAAGCCGGCGAGCCCGTAGCGGAAGATACCTTCCTGATGCTCGAAGCAGGTTCCCAGGTGGTATTCCCCCAGGCGAACCCGGAGAAATACTCCCTGGCCGACGAAGCTGAACCCCTCCAGAACGTCATCGTGGATGCCGACGGCGCGCATCCCGCGGAAGTGACGTTTGTTTACAAACCCCTTTCATCCGAACCGGTGAACATCCCCGTTCTGTTTGTGGACCAGGATACAAACGTGGAAATCGCCCTCCGCCGCAATGTTGCCGCCATGCCAGGCACTGTGACGGAAGTGAGCGCGCTGCCCGCGCCTGAAGACCTGCTGCCCAATTACCTGCTGACCAGCGAACCCACCGTATCCGTCACCGTGGACAATGCCGGCGTGAGCAGCGTGCAGGAAGTGGTGTTCAGCTACCTCTATGTGCCGAAGGATACGGAGGAACCCACTGCGACTCCCGAACCCACCGCCGAGCCTGAGCCTTCCGCGGAACCCACTGACGAGGCGACCCAGGAGCCTGCCGACCTTGCGCCCACGGAAGAACCCACCGAGGAGCCTGCGCAGGCCCAGGCCGCTACCGTCACCGTGCATTACATCGACACCGAAGGACAGCCCATCGCCATGGACAGCTTGAAGTACTGCAATGTGGGCAATACCGTGATCACCGCCACGCCCGAGGATCTGCCCGAGGGCTATGTGCTGGACGGCTCCCAGGACGAAGGCGTTCTGGTACAGGTGGATGAGAACGGGGCGGACCCCGAAGAAATCACTTTCGTCTACCGCTACATTCCCGAAGCGTCCGAACCCAAGATGGCGCTGGTGAATGTGAAGTACGTCGATCCTGACGACAACGTGTTCCTGTCCGATGCCGTGATGTGTTTTGAAGGCCAGGACAATATCATTTCCATCAACTGGGAAGAAGTGGATCCCTCGCTGGGCTATGTGCTGGAATCCAGCGACACGGTGCATGTCACCGTGGACAGTGAGTGTGTCGCTACGCCTGCCGAAGTGGTATTCAAGTTCAGGAATGAGCTGAGCGTTACCGTGCCGGTCTATTACCGCGACCAGATTACCGGCCAGGATGTGGCTTCCTCCCACGAACAGCAGTGCTTCCCCGGCGCGAACACCATCGACGCCAATCCTCTGAACCTTGAAGAGGGTTATATCCTTTCCGGCTCCGGCAGCGTCACCGTGACGCTGAATGAAGATGGCACGCTGACGCCCGCGGAAGTCGTCTTCCAGTACTGGCGGGAAGCGACGGAAGCGCCCGTCCCCACTGCCGCGCCTTACGATGAGCCCATGGACGCCTTCTTCTATCCCACCGGCTCCCCCGTCAACGTCCGTTCCTCCACGTCTACGGTGGAGAACAACATTCTGGGCACCGTGAACAGCAACGACCTGGGCCATATCGTCGGCAAGCTGACCACCCGGGAGGGCCGGGTCTGGTATTCCGTGGAAATCAAAGGCATGGTCGGCTATATGAGCGAAGGCGTTGTGCGCTTCCTGAACGATGCGGAACTGATGGCCCTGTACGGCTACACGCCCGCTCCCACCGCCGTACCCACGCCCCTTCCCACGGAAGTGCCCACCGGCGCGGTGATCGACCGCTGGGGCGAGACCACCGCGAAAGTGCGCTTCCGCCGCACGCCCGACAAGAACGGCAGCGTCGTCGACGAGCTGCACAAGAATTCCCGGATATGGATTTACTCTTACGAGGAGACAAACGGAGAAAAATGGTATGCCATCAACTATTACGGCAAGACCGGTTACATGATGGCGAAATTCGTCAATCTGCTGAGCGAGGCGGAAAGCGAACAGATCCAGCGCAGCCTGGCCTCCCCCATGCCTACCCAGGAGCCGCCCGCAACGCCCGTTCCCACCGTTGCGCCGACGCCTGAACCCACTCAAGTCCCGACGCCCGAACCTACGGAAGAGCCCACTCCCGTTCCCCCCACGGAAGCGCCTGTGGAAACCGCGACGCCCGAACCCAGCGAAACGCCCGTTCCTTACCGCGGCTATGCGCTCACCACCAGCCAGGCGGCGCTGCGCACCGGCGTGAGCCAGACGGACGACACCATCCTGCAAACCCTGCCCGCCAAGACCCTGCTGGACGTGAAAGCCGAAACCTATGTGGACGGCGTATCCTGGGCTTACGCGCAGGCAGTCGGCAGCGAAAACTGGGGCTACATCCCCATGTCGTCCCTGACGCCCATCAGCAATGATGAAGCCAAATTCTACCGCGACCAGATTTTCACCACTCCCGAAGTGACGGCCAGCCCCATGCCTCAGCAGGTGGAGGGCTACGCCATGACCGTGGGCGCCGGCGTGCCCATGCGCAATTATCCCGATACAAAGGGTGAAATCATCACCCTGCTGCCCTATCCCGCCGTAGCCTACGTCTTTGGGCAGGAATACGCCGACGACGCATGGCATGTGGTGCAGTACAACGGCATCTGGGGCTTCATCCGCCAGGATCAGCTGCGTATGATGGGCCAGGACGAGGTGGCCGCCTACGAGGAATCCTTGGTTGACAGCACGCCTTCTCCCTCCCCCGCCCCGACGCCCGAACCCATGACCGAAAACAGCCTGAGCAGCTATGGCTACGCCATTGCCAGGAGCGGCAAAGTGAACCTGCGCTCCGAGGCCAGCGTAAGCAGCACGGCCCTGCGCCTGCTGGACAACTACGCCTTCTCCCTGGTGCTGGGTACGGAAACCAACGACGAAGGAACCTGGTATCACGTGAGCCAGGCGGGAACCGAAGGCTACATCCGCAGCGATTACTTCTATGTGCTCCCGCTGAACGAGCTTTCCGACTTCCTGCAAAGCGAAGAATACCTGAACGCCAACAGCAACAATGCTTCCGGCGGCGCCACCAGCAGCGAGATTCAGCCTGTGGAGGATTTCAACCGCAACGTATTGTGGCAGAATCCCTCCGTGATGCCCTCCTATGAGCCCTTCAATCCCTTCGCGACGGTGACGCCCGCGCCTGAGCTAACCCTGCCCACCGGCACGCCCGCGCCGACCGAAACCCCCGCGCCTTCCGCCACACCGCAGATCGCCCCCGTCGGACCTACGGAGGGCAATCTGCCCGAGCCGAACGTGCGGCAGGGCGGATCGGCCTGGCCCTGGGTGCTGCTGGCCCTGGCCGTCGTCGGCGGCGGCGGCGCTTACTACGCCTTTACTGTAAACAGCCAGAACAAAAAACGCGCCGCCCTGCGCGCCCAGCAGGCCCGTCAGGCGCGGAGCCAGGTTGCCGCCCATCCCCAGATGCGCGCGGCACAGAACAACCCCGCCCCGGCGGAAAAGCCGGCCTCCCAGGCTGCAAACCGCCCGGCGCAGACAGCAAAGCCCACTGCCCCGGCCGTAAATCGCCCCGTATATCCTTCCCAGAAGGAAGACCTGGCGTATCTGCCGCCCAAGTCGGCATCGCAAAAGCCGGGCCAGGGGCCGGACGCCCTCGCATTCAAACCCTTGATTCCCAGCGACAAGCGTCCCCCCGAAGCAGGCGGAACCAAGAATTTTGTGCCCATCCGCGGACAAAACCCGACGCAGGTTTACCAGCGTCCTCAGCCCACGGCAAAGGAAACGCAGCCCGCCGGTGGCACTGCCCAGTGGAAGCCCATTTCTCCTGACGCTGAAAAATCCGCTTCCGCGCCCGTGAAAGCGCCTGAACAGACGGCCAAGCCCTCCGATACAGCCACCTCCCAACGGCGTGTGCGCCGGACGGAACGGAACAAGGACTTGTATGGCCCGAATGACAAGGCGTAAGAAAGGACCGACTCATGACCAAACCAACCCGCCTGCTGGCGCTGCTGCTGTGCGCAGCGCTGCTGGGCTGTCCCATGGCGGCGGCGGAAACGGCGGCTCCGGGGGATTACATGTCCTCCCTGAGCCTGCCCGCCGGGGAACGGCTGATTCCGCCCCAGTACGCCGTGCCGGATTACGTGTATCAGCTGATGGAAGTCGCCCGGGGCGAAATCGGCTATGTGGAGGAGAAAAACGGCCTCACCAAGTACGGCACCTGGGCCGGGTATCCCATGGCGGAATGGTGTGCCGAGTTCCAGTGCTGGTGCGTGCACCGGGTGGATCAGCTCCACGGCGCCCATCTGCTGAACCGCGTCTATCCCAATTACAGCGGCACCAACGTAGGCCGCGACTGGTTCATCAGCCAGGGCCGCTACATCGCCCGCTCCGGCAGTCTGCCGGGCTACGGCGTCCAATGGTGGAAAGGCTCTGATCGGCCCATCCCCATGAACGGCTACATCCCCCAGCCGGGCGACTGGATGTTCCTTTCGGACAATGCCAGCTACGACACCTCCCACGTGGCGCTGGTGGAATACTGTGCCTATGACGCGGAAGGCCGCGTGCGGGTGCATGTGATCGAAGGCAACAACCTGCTCAAGCCCGCGCCCCAGGGCGTGGAACGCAATGACTACGCGCTGGATTCCTGGCGCATCCTGGGCTACGGCACCGTCTACGACCTGGCGGACTGGACGCTGAAATTCGGCCATTCCGGGCCGAAGGTAAAAGCGCTCCAGGAAGAGCTGGTGAGCGCCGGGCTGCTGGAGGGAAAATACACCACCGGCAAGTTCGGCGCTATCACCCAGGACTGCATCAAGGCGGTCCAGCGGCAGTACGGCATCCTGGAAACCGGCATCGCCAACCTGGAAACCCGCGCCGCCCTGCGCCGTATGGCCGCCCAGAAGCGCACCGTAACGACAAATCCCTGAACCGGGAGCATGATATGCGTTCCTCCGCATATCATGCTCTCTCTTTTCGTCCACATGCCAGCAGGATTTTTTGAATCCGCGTCGAATAAATGAAGGATATCTGTTTCGGCTGAATCTTCCGTTAGGAGGGGTGCTTATGCGGGACATGGTGCTGGTGCTGAATTTCGACGATTACGCCAGCCGCGCCGTCACGCGGAAGCTGCGTTCGGAACGCATTTTTTGCAAAATCGTACCGGGGAATACTTCCCTGGAAGACATTCAGGCTCAAGAACCGCTGGGCCTGCTGCTGGCCGGCGCCACCGCGGGCCAAACGCCGTCCGGGCTGGACGCGCGCATTTCCTCCGCGGACATTCCCGTCCTGGCCCTGGGCGACGCCGCCGGCATGCTGCTGAAAGCCCTGGGCGGCGAGGTGGGCGAACCCGTGCTGCAAGGCGCGGTGATGGAGCTGAGCTACCGGGAATCCCCGCTGCTGGAAGGCGTGGAAAACGGCGAGAGGCTGCTGCCCTGCGCCTGCGAGCTGCAATTGCCCTCCGGGGTGAAGCCCCTGTGCAGCGCCCAGGAAACGGTCATCGGCTTTGCCCACGAAACCCTGCCGCTGTACGCCATGCAGTTTGAGGTGGAGCAGAACGATCCGGAAGGCTCCATGATCCTGCGCAATTTCGCTTTCAACATTTGCGGCTGCACCGCCTGGTGGGACGAAGAAGCCTTCGTCAGCCGCGCCACCGAAGAAATCAGCCGCCTGACCGGCGACGGCCGCGCCGTATGCGCCATGACCGGCGGGCTGGACAGCGGCGTGAGCGCCATGTTGGCTTATAAGGCCCTGGGCGGCAGGCTGAAATGCATTTTCGTGGACACCGGCCTGCTGCGGGAGCGGGAGGGCGAAGACTTCCTCGCCTACTACCGCGACCAGGTGGGCATGGACATTACCCGCGTCTACGCGGGCGACCGTTTTCTGGCCGCTTTGAAGGGCATCACGGATGCGGAGGAAAAACACCGGGTCATCAGCGGCCTGATCCGGCAGATTTTGCGGGAGGAAGAAGCAAAGCTCGGCGCATTCAACGCCGCCATCCGCGGCACCAGCGGCAACGACGTGATGTTCGGCAACCGGCCCGCCGCCCCCGCCGTCAGCGCAGATGTGCCGCTGATCGAGCCGGTACGCGACCTGTTCAAGTCGGAGATCCGGGCCATCGCCGATTTCCTGGGCATGCCGCAGGAAATCATTTACCGCCAGCCCTTCCCCGGCGCCGGCCTGGCCCAGCGCATTCTGGGCGAAGTGACCGAAGAACGGGTGCGCGTACTGAGAAAGGCGGACGCGATTTTCAGGAATGAAATGGTTCGCTCCAGCGCCGCGAAGCGGCTGTGGCAATATTTCGCGGTGCTTCTGCCCCTGCCGGGCGACGGGCAGGACGCGGCCATCTGTCTCCGCGCCGTGCATGCGGGCGAACGCACCCAGTCCTATGCCGCCCGCCTGCCCTACGACGTGATGGAAAACGTGGTGGAGCTGATCCGGCGCGACCTGCCCCAGGTTCGCCGCGTGGTCTACGACCTGACCCCCAGCGCCAATTTTGCCGGGGTGGAGTGGCAGTAAGGGAGAGGGAATAGGGATTAGGGATTAGGGATTAGGCAATAGGCATTAGAGAATAATGTTCAACACAGTGCGAGAAAAAAGCAGCTGTTTATACAAAACAAATTTGGAATTCACGAAACTCATCAAATTCATGATGCCTGAATTATAAGTATACAAGGGGAAATGTTCATGCGAATCACCCATCCGCAGGCGCCCTTTCAGGGTGTTGCGCCAGAGAACGTATTTTTTGTTTCCAACGATCAATCCATCCAGCTGGGCACCGGCTATGTGATGCAGTTCTTCCAGGGCCAGCTGTATCCCGAGCGGCCCAACCATATTTTCATGCAGATCGACTGCCAGCCCACAGGCCGGGCTTTGCTGTTCGGCGCGCTGCTGGCCCGGGCTGAGCAGCTGAAAGCCCAGTATCCCGAGCTTCCCGCCCGTCTCTATACCCAGGTGGACCCGAAGGATCAGGAGCTGCTGAAATTTTTTGAGTCCTGCGGCCTGCGCAACGACGACGGGGAAGACCTGTACCGCTTCATTCCTCCCACCGGCATTCCCCAGGCCCCCATGGGCATGGTGTTCGCTTCCGTACCCCTGCAGGACGAGGCCAGCCAGAACGCTTTCCTCAGCCGCGTGAACCTGCACCGCATCCAGCCCATCACCCGGGACTACCTGCAACTGTGGCAGCAGCAGCAGCACTTTATGGCCCTGGGCTTTTACCGCGAAGGCCAGCCCCTGTGCGAGGCTGTGGTGACCGGCGCGGGCAGCAGCGCCACGCTGCTGATGATCTACACCCGCTCGGATTCCCGCCGCCAGGGGATGGCAAAAAACCTGCTGGGCGCGGCCTGTGCGCTGCTGCGGCAGCGGGGCGTGAACACCATGTACACCCACGTGTTCCGCCGCAACGTGCCCCAGATGGCCCTGATGAAGCATCTGAACGGCGCTTTCGTGCGCACCGTCACCGCCCTGCCGGGCATCGACCTGTAAGCAATAGAGGAAGTTTTCTGGGGGAAACCATTCTTTGAATGTCAAAGAATGGTTTCCCCCAGACCCCCTTCCAAGAAAGCATAATTAAATCATCCCTCATGTCTTGAACACTTGCCGGAAAAAGTGCTTTTATCGTCTTTCTCGGAAGGGGACGAACCTCGGACAGCCGCCTGTGGCGGATGCTCTGGCCGAGGTGAGATCAACCGAAAAGGAGCAATCTTCCCAT
>CADBKQ010000031.1 GCA_902795275.1 uncultured Eubacteriales bacterium
CCGCCTCATCAAGCAGATGACGGGACAGACCTTTATCCAGCTGCTCACCACCGTGCGGCTGGAAAATGCGGAACAACTGCTGCGGGACACCGCCATGCCAGTGGCGGACATCGCCGCCGCGGTGGGCTATGAAAGCAGCGAGCATTTCATCCGCACCTTCCGCAAGCACGTGGGCCTGACGCCCAGCGGCTACCGGCAGAAGAAGCGCGCATAAACACAAAGAGGATATTAAAAAGGGAGGAATCATCACATGAGCCAAAGCAAGAAAAGCATCTTTGACCGCCTGCCCAGCCTGATCAAAAAGTCGAACGTGACCCTCATTCCCGAGGGCGCCATCGGCTACCTGATCGGCCCGACCCTGGCGCTGGTCGCCAACTCCGTGCTGTCCAACTACTTCAACAAGTACATGACCGACGTGCTGAACATCAACTCCTGGGCCAGCGAATTCTTCAAATGGCTGCCCGTGGTGTCGGTGATCTTCGTGGTGCTGGGCAACATCATCGTGGGCCGGCTCATGGACAAGAGCTCCTCCCGCGCGGGCAAGGCCCGTCCCCTGCTGCTGATTTCCGTCCCCCACGTCGGGCCAATCCCTGGCGCTGGTGTGCATCGCCATCGGCTATAACCTGTGGTTTGCCATCGCCTATCCCATGTACTACACGCCCCACGCTGCCCTGGTGAGCCTGTCCACCCGCAACAGCAAGGACAGGACGCTGCTGGCGACCCTCTCCAACGCCACCATGCTGGCGGCCATGGGCCTGTCCACCATGATCCTGCCCTTCTTCCTCAGCCTGCTCTTCGTGCCGCAGACCACCAACCTGCCAGAGGGCGCGGTGCTGCTGGAAAGCGGCGAATACGCGCTGAACGGCGTGGTGCTCTATGACGCGGTGGCCTCCTATAACCACTGGAAAATCTTCGTGATCGCGCTGACGGCGATCACCGTCATCGGCGCGCTGGTGGAATTCATGTTCACCCGGGAGCGCGTGACCGAGGAATCCATGGCGCAGAACGAAGGCGCGGCCCCCGCCAAGGCCCTGCCCATCGGCCAGCAGGCAAAAATCTGCTTCTCCGATAAATTCTGGATCATTATGATGGTGTTCTTCTTCTGCTACCAGCTGGGCGGCATGGCGAAAAACGTATCCCAGCTCTACTTCTGCCAGGCCATGTTCCCCAATGCCGACGGCGTATATACCATTGCCAACGGCGGCAATATTTCCGGTTTCCTGGCCATCATCGGCGCGATCCCGACAGCCATCGGCATGGTAGCCGCCCCCATCCTGGCGAACAAAATCGGCAAGGGCAAGGCCATTTTCTGCGGCGCCGTCCTGGCCGTAGCGGGCGGCCTGCTGGGCTTGTTCGCTCCCGACAACCTGATTCTGGTGTACGTTTCTTTCATCCTTAAGGCCCTGGGCTCCACCCCCGCCATGTACCTGAGCATGGCGCTGCTGGCAGACGTGCTGGATCACCAGGAAGCGATCCATGGCAAGCGCACCGACGGCCTGACCATGACCATCTACGGCGCGATCATGGCCGGCATGACCGGCGTGGCGACCGGCATCCTGAACATCGTGCTGTCCAATGTGAACTACGCGGCGGACAACATTTCCTCCCAGGCCATCCGCGGCGCGATGCCCTGGGTGTTCATCGGCGTGGAAACCTTCTGCTACCTGGTGATCTTCCTGATCTTCATCTTCATGGGTGTGGAGAAGTTCGGCAAGTTCGACCATGAAGCCATCGTGATCGACCAGAAGGCTGCCGCTGCCGCCGAGGGCCGGAAGTATATTTCCGCCGAAGAAAAAATCCGCCTGGAGGAAGGCGAAGAAGCCTACCAGGCGGAACTGAAACGCCAGGCCGATGCCAAGGCAGCAGAAGAAAAGCGGCTGTCCAATCCCGATGAGGCGAAGAAGGACGCCGCCATCCGCCAGGAATTCAACGCCCTGCGCAAAGCGCATGGACGCAAAGAGCTATAATTGAATCTGACATTCGTTTGTATTATGTCATGCGCCCGGTTGGAGCAATTCAGCCGGGCGCTTTCGCAGCCTTGGAGAAAAAAACATGACGATGCCTGGGCTTGATCCGCGCTCCCGCTTCAAGGCCCTTTCCGAACCAGGGAACAAACCATCCAGGCTGCAAGAAATGTGATCAAACAATCAGCGCTGAATTCCGTCCATCCCCCGGGAATGCAGCAGCTGCACCGGGCCGCCGGTAACAGTTCCTTCCCAATCATTCCGGAATAATAGAGGACTTCGTTCTCTCCCGCTCCGTCATAACGGTTGATGTCCGCGAAGGAAAAAAGGGAAGACACCTCCGCTCCTGTTCCGAACGAAGCGGCATAGGTTTCCGCGTCAAAGGACTGGAAGAAGCGCCAGAGGAGGGGATCGTTTTCGGCGGGGGACAGGCTTTCCGGGGCCTTCAATTCACTGACAGCCAGCAGGCGTTCCGCCGCGTCATGGGCGTTTTCGGCGCAGGCCTGGGCGTAAACCCCTTCATCGAGAATGAAAACCTCGGTGTTTTCCGCGTCGTAAGCGGTCAGATAATATTCGGGAATCTTTATGGACATTTGCTGGCTTTCGCCGGGGGCCAGCAGACCGGTCTTGGCGAAGCCCGCCAGCTCCACCGCCGCTTTTTCGATGGCGTTTTCTTTGTGGTATGTTTTATTGCGCCTGTAAATAAGGCCGCAGATCATCAATGATTTGCAGGGTGTGCAGGCGAACACCTTCGCTGCTCAGATGGCTGTCGATCACGAAGAAGTAAACGCCGGATATGAGCGAATCTTCCATATCGGAAATCACCGGCACGCACAGCCTTTCCCGCAGCAAACGGTCAAGGGCTTTACGGTTTTCGGGGGTGCTGTCCTCGGAGATGGAGGAACGGTTGCGGGGTGTATAGGTAAACAATACCTGAATCCCTCTGTCCAGGAATCGCTGATACGCAGCGTTCAGGCTGTCCAGGCGCGCGTCGGTAAAGGGCGCGGGGGTGTACTCCGGCCGGACGAATTTCAGCATCACGTCCATCTTGTTGTTGGCCCGGAGCATGATGAAATCGCCGTACTGGTTATACGTGGGCATGTTCATGAAATTGCCGTCGTCGTCATAGCCGTTGGGGCTTTCCTCCCAGGATCGGGCGGGAAGCCCTTTTCGGATGGATAGATACTGCTGCAAGCTGTCGAACACCCGGCTGTAAGCGCTGATGTCCAGCAGGGACGCGCAATCGTAATTCGCCTCCATCATGGCCCAGAAATGGAAGTCCAGCAGGTTGTTTTCGCAGGTCTGGAAATTGAGACAGTCGAATTCCGGCGCGTGAAGCAGCACGTCCTCCGGCTCCATGCAGCGGAGAATCAGGTCCATTTGGGGCAGGGCGTTGGTGTAGGCGTATACGCCCATGTTGGCGGGCTGGTAATCGGGATAGGCGCGGCGCAGGGCTTCGCTGTCGTAGCCGTAGCGGGTGGAGGAGCCGGAAAACAGCGCCAGCTTTTTCTGCCCCGCCAGGCTCAGGAGCCAGTCGTATTTATCCGCAAACGCCGCGTAATAGCTGACAGAGTACACCGGCGGCGACGCCGCGTCTACATGCAGCGTTTTCAGCTGTTTGCAATCAGAAAAGCTGTCGTCCGAAACGGTTTCCAGGGTGTCGTACAGGTACAGGGTATGGACGGAACAGCCGGAAAAAGCAAAGGGCTCAATGACCGCGATGGTTGGCGGAATGACCAGAATCTCCATGGCAGCATTTTGGAAAGCGTTCGCCCGGATGCCGCGCACCGGCAGACCGGCCAGAGAGGACGGCAGGACGCAGGTTTCTTCTGTTCCGGAATACCTGGTGACCCACGCGGCCCCTTCTTCCTCCTGCCAGGTGAAGCAGGCTTTCGAGGTTTCCTGCATCCATTGGGCGTACAGGGCCATGCCGGGCCGGGCGTCGAACCGGCTGCCGGGGCCGGTCATGACGCCGCTTCCATCCGGGGCGGTGTTCCAGCCAATTAACACATAGCCCGGGCGGGTGAAGGCCAGCGCGTCCGGGGCGTTGGTGCGCAGGTGGGTTTGGCTGATGGGAGCCTCCAGGAAAGTGGTATTTCCATCGTCAGGCCGACAGCCTCCGTTGCCGTCAAAGCAGATGCCAGTTGATTCCGTCGCAGGGAGCGGGGAAGCTGCTGACGCCGGTTCTGCGGCTTCCGGCTTTTCATTGATTGCGCGGACGCGCGCAGCGTGAACGGCCCAGAAATAGTCCGTTTTGTAGGCGGGTTCCCATTCCGCATCCACCAGAATCCAGGCGTCCGTACCGCGCAGCAGGCCGCCGCTGACGGTGCATTCGGAGGGCCGGATATGCCGCATGATGATCTCTTGCAGGCGGTCGCAGCCGTCGAAAGCGCCGTCCGGAATATGGTGAATGTTCGGTTGAATCGTCAGGGTTTTTAGCGTTTTGTTCCCGGCGAATACAGCGGCGTCGAAGCCCAGCACCGGCTTTCCCTGGGCCTTCGCTGGCAGGGTCAGGCGGCTCGCTTCCTTTCCTTTCGGGGACAGGCCCGTGATCCGCAAGCCGTCCTCCGTATCCGTATAAAGGAAGCAGCTTGCGTCAGCGTCGTCGCCGTCGATGCCGGTTTCTGTTTCATGGGTCGGCATTTCCGGCAGCGGAATGGAAGTGTCTGTTTCCATCCCCAGCGCGCCTTTCAGCCAGGACGCCAGCTTGGCGGTGTACACCACCGCGCCCGCGCTGTTCAGATGGTAATTGGTGTCAAAGAACCAGCCGGGTTCCAGCAGGCTTTCTGTCGCCGCTCCCAGCGTGTCACAATCGAGCCTGTCCTTCAATGCCTGGGTGAACGCTTCCGCGCCGGAGGCATCGGCGGCGGCGCTGTTGGCGGGAGAGAAGGCAAAGAAGAATCGCGCGCCTATTTCTTCACATTGATGTGCATAATTATTCAAATATAGAAGAAATGATTCATCCGGTTGAAGGGTCGAAAAATCCACAGGCTGGTCGGGGTCGAAGCCGCCGGGCATGGTGTTATGGCTGCGCAAATCGCTTTCAATGTCGCCCCAACGATTGAAAGAGGTTCGGGTGTAAATCCCGTCGCCCTGGGGCCGCGTTCCCTTGAAATAAAACCCCGCCTTCTGCGCGGCGAAATAGGGGAACTGGGCCAGCATGGCTTTTTGCTGCTCCGGGTTCAGCCGGCGCAGCATGTCCCAATGACCGTCCGTCGCCTGCCACATGGCTTCCGCGCCAAAGTAGAGAGACAGGGTCTGTTCGCTCATTTCCGGCAGGAACACCACCACGTCCCCTTCGCGCAGCCCGTCCTTCACCGCGTCCAACGGCACTGTGCTGCCCAAGCCCGCGTACATGCCCAGGTTGACGGCGCGGAAGCCGGGAAGTTCCTGCTCCAGCAAATCGCTGCGCACGGCAAAGGCCGCGCCGCTGCCGCCCGCCAGAATGACGCGCCTGCCCTGGGCTTCTTTGAATGTATCCAGCTTGTCCAAAAAGCCGCCCAAAAAAGTATCGCTGTACTGGGGCGGAAGGGCGAAGGCGAACAGGGCCAGCGTGAGAGGCAAAAGCAGAAGCGGTATCACGAACAATAAAACTTTTCGGACAATACCTCTCAAACCTTCCACCTCCTTTAGCATGAAAATTCATATCGTATATATGTAAAAAACTCTTTATGGCTTTCTTGGAAGGGGGACGAACCGTCGATGACCGCCTGTGGCGGAAATATCATCGACGGTGAGATCAGCCGAAACAAGCAATCTCCGCTGTGCGGAGTTGCGCCGATTGAGGCTGCGGAACTGGGGGAAGGCCTCCAAAGAATGGTTCCCCCCAGAAAACTCCCCATCTCTCGTCCTAAAACTGGAAATAAATGAATGCGCTGGCCGTGCCGCTGTCCATGCGGATGAGCGCGGCGATGGCGATAGCCAGCAGCAGGCCCGCCCAGGCCGCGACAGGCACAGGCGGTTTTTCTTCTGTTGTGAGCACGGGCACTCTGCGAAGCATGAGCAGACCGCCCGCCAGCAGCAGAAGCAATAGAACGGGGGACGCGTCGCGCAGTCCGGCGCTCATCAAAAGCTGTACGCCGGAAGCAACATCCCAGGCGGAAAAAAGCCGTCCCACCAGCAGCAAGGCCCGGCCCGTATCCCCCGCCCGGAAGAACAGCCAGGAGAACGTGACGGCGCAATAGGTCAGCGCCTGTTCCCAAAGGCCGGAAGGTAATGCGGGAAAGCAGCGTTTTCTCAGGGTGTACAGGTTCAGATAGCAGGCGTGCAGCAGCCCCCAGAGCACATAGCTCCAGGCTGCGCCGTGCCACAGGCCGCAGAGGGCGAACACCACCGTGGTGGCAAACAATTGGCGGGCCAGCCCCTTTTTGCTGCCGCCCAGGGGAATGTATACATAATCCGTGAACCAGCGGGTCAGGCTGATGTGCCAGCGCCGCCAGAACTCCCGGATGTTCGCCGCGCCGTAGGGACGGTCAAAGTTGCGCATCAATCGTACGCCCAGCAGCCGGGCGCTGCCCATGGCGATTTCAGAATAGCCGGAAAAATCGCAGTAGATTTGGATGCCGAAAAGCAATGCAGCCGCCAGCACCGCGCAGCCGTCGGGCGCTTCCGCCGCGAACACCGCGTTCACAAAGGGCGCGGCGAGATCGGCCACCACGATTTTACGGAAATAACCGCTGACCAGCAGGTGAAGCCCGGCGGTCAGATCGTCCCGATCAAAGCGCCGTTCTTTCCGCAGCTGCCCCAAAAGGCTGTCCGCCCGCTCAATCGGCCCGGCCACGAGCTGGGGAAAGAAGGAAATATACAGGGCGTAATACCCGAAATGCCGTTCCGCCCGCATCTTCTTTCTATAAACGTCGATCACATAGGAAAGGGCCTGGAAGGTGTAGAAGGAAACGCCCACCGGCAGCACAATGTCCATAAAGCGCCATTCCCCGCCCAGGAGGGCCGCCGCCGTCTGGCCCAGGAGATTGAAGTATTTGAAATATGCCAGCAGCCCCAGGCACACCGCCAGCGCGCCGATCAGCAGCAGCCGACGGCGCCGGGGCGATTCGGTCCTTTCCAGCAGCAGCCCCGCCAGCCAGGAGCAACCCGTCACGAACAGAATGAGCAGGGACAGCGCGGCGTTCCAGCTGGCGTAAAACACATAGCTGGCCGCTAACAGCGCCATCCACCGAAAGCGGGAGGGCGTCAGCCAATGGATCAAAACCACGGCGGGCAGGAACAGCAGATAGCGGAGGGAATCAAAGCTCATGGCGCGTCTCCTTGGGCAGCATCAAAAACAGCACAGGCAGCAGGCAGGCCAGCCCTTCCAACAAGGAGCCGCCCTCCAGCAGAATCAGCAGCGTCACAGCGCCGGCGCACAGGACGCCGCAAAAGGCGGCCATCTCCGCATGCTTCCCCCGCCGCCCCAGCCAGGCCAGGAGCGCGGCAGCCAGCCAAAGGCCAATCGCGGGCCAGGAACGAACCATCACCATGCTGTTTCTCCTATCCATCGTAACACAAATAAAGCGCTTTTATCGTCCATTTCAACGTCATTCCAACAGCATTATACCGCGTTTCCCAAAGCGTGTAAATACCCGGGCGGAGGGCGAAAAAACGCAAGGGCTTGCTTTTGCCGCCGCGAAAGCATATAATAAATGACAATGAGGGAAATAGCGGGTGACGGAAAGCGGCAGTACAGGAGGGGGCAACAGGATGTACAGGATCGCGATCGTGGAAGACCAGTCCGGCGACGCGGGCAAGCTGAAAGCGCTGCTGGAAAATTATGCCGCATCCGCCGGGCTGGATTTCGCGATCACCTGGTTTCAGAACGCCTCCAGGCTGCTGGACGGCTACCGGCACCAATACGAACTGATTTTTATGGACATCCGCATGCCCGGCGTGGACGGGATGCAGGCGGCCCACGAGCTGCGGGGCATGGATCATACGGTGGCGCTGGTGTTTCTGACCAGCCTGGCCCAGTACGCGGTGGAGAGCTACGAGGTGGAAGCCACTGATTATATCCTCAAGCCCATCACCGCCGCTGCCCTGGCGCTGAAACTGCCGCGCATCCTGGGAAAATGCAGCGTGGTGCGGGAGGACGTGGTGATCCGCAACGGCGAAAGCTCCATCAAGCTGAAATCCAACGAACTGCGATACGTGGAAATCTATGACCATCATATTCAATTCGATACGGTTTCCGGGGTGCTGCGTTCCTACGGCACGCTCAAGGAAATCGAACGGAATCTGCCGGACGGATTCTTCCGCATCAACAACCAAACTATCGTCAACCTGAGCTTCGTCACCCACGTGGACGGCGACAAAACCGTGGTGGCCGGGCGCACGTTTTCCATCAGCAGAGGGCGGCGGAGGGAATTTTTGTCCGCGCTGCACCTGTCGGATATGATGAAGTAAGGGAATAGGGAATAGGGATTAGGGAATAGGTTATATAGCGAACCAATTTGCCATTGCAAAACCAGACACGGGTGACTACAATTTCTAATCCCTAATCCCTATTCCCTAATCCCTAAAAATACGAAAAGAAGTGAATCCTATGTCTCTGCTTTCCGCGCTGGTGATTTCCCTGCGGGACGATCTGCTGATCACCCTGTCCGTGGGGGTAGGGTGCGTGATTGCCGCGCTGTGCCTGCGCCGGCGGCCCCATTTTTATTTGCGGGTGGGGATCAGTGTATTAACGGTGTTCGCCTGGATGGTGCTGACCCAGTTTTACGCACGGAACCATCCGCGGCCGACCATGATTTTGGGCCTGGTTCGCTACATGACGCTCTTTGCGCTTTATGGCCTGTCCGTCAGCTTTTGGAGCAAGGCCAATCTCTTCCAGTCGCTCTATGCGGTCACGGTGTCCTACGCCATTCAGAACATGTGCGAGCGCCTCATCGAGATTCCCCGCAGCGCCGTTCCCGGCTTTCCGGTTTGGGTGGACAGGCTGTGCCTAGCCGCGCTGATGGCCGCCAGCCTGTGGGTCTACTACCGCGTGCTGGTCAGCGGAAGACGCGGGAGGACGGTGCTGGATTTCTCCAATATCAACACCAGCCTGACGCTGTTTCTCGGCATGGCCGTGGTGGCTGTCACCGTTGTGCTGGATCTGAAGCTGCGCTCCTATGCCGACGCTGGGGACGTGGGGCTGCAAACCTGTCTGAACATCACCAGCGCCCTTTTCTCCTTCCTGATCGTGGTGGTCTGCATGAGCCACCTGCGGGAAAGCGAAAGCGAGCGCCGGGCGGAAATCGCTTCCCAGCTGCTGTACAGCGAGCGGCGGCGCTATGAGCAGGAAAAACAGATTCACGACGCCATCAACATCAAATGCCACGACATCCGCCACCAGATCGCCGCGCTGGGCGAGGAGGGCCGCCGGGACGAGCTGAAAGCCATTGATAAACTGATCAACATCTACGACACCTCCATCCGCACCCAGAATCCAGCCCTGGACGTGGTGCTCAGCGGGAAATCCCTGGCCTGCAACAGCCAGGACATCACGCTGACCTGCCTGGCGGACGGACGGCGCATGGATTTCATGGAGGACAGTGACATCTACGCCCTCTTTGGCAACATCCTGGACAACGCCATCGAAGCGGTGCGGGCGATCCGGGAGCCGGAAAAGCGCATCATTTCCCTGCACGTTTCCGTCAAGGGCGACCTGCTGTTCATCGAGTGCGAGAATTATACCACCAACCGCATCACCTTGAAGGACGGCTTCCCCGTCACCACGAAAACAGACAAGGACTATCACGGCTACGGCATCCGCTCCATCCGCCTGCTCACCGAGAAATACGGCGGCGACCTGCAATTCACCGCCGAGAAAGGCATGTTCCGCCTGTCCATCCTGCTGCCGATTCCGGGCTGAACCCTTCTTTCCCGCCCTCCGGGCGGGCTTTTTTTTTTGCAAATAAAGTTGTGAAAACGGCAAAAAAAGTTGTCCGCCGTCCGCGGGCGAAAAAAACATGTATAATACAAATTGTTCAATCTGGCGAAGTTTATCACAGAATCGGCATGTATGGCGGAAGGGTGTGGGCATATGCAGGCATTCAACCCGTATCTTCCTTCCTATGAGTATATCCCCGATGCGGAACCCTACGTCTTTGACGGCAGGGTGTATATCTACGGCTCCCACGACCGGTTCAACGCGCCGATCTTCTGCATGAACGATTATGTCTGCTGGTCGGCCCCGGTCAATGACCTGAGCCAGTGGACGTATTCGGGCGTGATCTTCCGCAAAAACCAGGATCCCATGAACCGGCTGGGGCTGCGGCTGCTGTTCGCGCCGGACGTGTGCAAGGGCCCCGACGGGCGGTATTACCTGTATTACGCCTACGACTTCCTGGGAGCTGTGGGCGTGGCGGTGTGCGACAGGCCGGACGGCGCGTATACCTTCTACGGCCACGTCCACTACGCCGACGGCACGCTGCTGGGCAGGCGCAAAGGTGACGAGTTCCCCTTCGACCCCGGCGTGCTGCTGGACGACGACGGGCAGGTGTACCTGTATTCCGGCTTTGCCACCAAGGTGCCGCCCATCCTGTCCCGGTTTCACAACCTGAACAACAGCGGCGGCTCCGTGATCGTGCTGGATAAGGACATGGTGACCATCCGCAAAGAGCCCCGGCTGCTGTTCCCCCGGAAGGGAAGCGGCCTGCCCGGGGCGTTTGCGGGCCATGAATTTTTTGAGGCCAGCTCCATCCGCAAGATTGACGGGAAGTACGTGTTCGTGTATTCCTCCGCGAATAACCATGAGCTGTGCTATGCGGTGAGCGACAGACCGGACGGCGGCTTCCGCTTCGGCGGCACGCTGGTGGATCAGGGCGACCTGTACATGGAGGGCCGCGACGACGAAGCCCATGCCCGCAACTATCTGGGCAACACCCATGGCGGCATGGTGGAGCTGAACGGACACTGGTACATCTTCTATCACCGCCAGACCAACCAGCATTCCTACTCCCGCCAGGCCTGCGCCGAACCGCTGGAGCGCACGGCGGACGGAGGCTTCAAACAGGCGGAAGTGACCAGCTGCGGCCTCAATGGAAAGCCGCTGGAGGGCAAGGGGCTGTATCCCGCCCGCATCGCCTGCAACCTGTGGAGCGCCCAGGGCACCTGCCGCTACGACAAGCCTTTCCGGAAAAAAGAGCATCCGTATTTCACCCAGAAAGGCCGGGACGGCGATCAGGACGCGGTGCAGTATATCGCCAACATGCGGGACGGCAGCGTGGCGGGGTTCAAGTATTTTGATTTCCGGGATGCGAAAAACATCGCCTGCTCCGTTTCCGGCCACGGCGTGGGCGTGATGCAGGTGTCCGTCAGCGAGGACTTTCCCTCCCTCGCCGCGGAAGTCGCTCTCCGGGCAGACGGGGACATGTGCAAGGCTTCCGCGCCGCTGAAACTTGCCAACGGCGTCCATCCGCTGTACTTCCGCTATCAGGGCAGCGGAGCCATTGATTTTTACAGCTTTGATTTGTATTAAAGCTCTAAGTTCTAAGTTCTAAGTTATAAGTTCTAAGCTGAAAAACTGCGCATGAGGTTAAGGCCAATGTTCAAGCGCACATAAAGCTTAGAACTTAGAACTAAGAACTTAGAACTTAAAACCTTAGAACTAAGAACTAAAAAACTCTCCCGTGCTTAACCGCCTGTGTGGAGGGCGGTTGCAAATATCTATTCTATTCAAGAAAGGAAGATGGAAACATGTCACATCCATTCAAGAAGCTCGCTTCCCTGGCGGTGGCGCTCTGTATGCTGATGACCTGCCTGCCCGCAAGCGCCGGCACGGTCTCCGGCGATATGGACGCCAAGGGCCATTTCTACGCTGACTATGTGACCCTGGACGAGGCGCTGGAAGCCGGCAATCGGCTGCACATCGCCATGACCCAGGAGGGCCAGGTGCTGCTCAAGAACGAGAACAACGCCCTGCCCCTGTCCGCCGACGAGCGGGACATCACCTTCCTGGGCATCGCCTCCGTGGACTACAACCGCGCGGGCGGCGGCTCCGGCGCCACCAAGGGCACCAAGTACGCCCTGGACTGGTTCACCGGGTTTGAGGAGGAAGGCTTCCACATCAACCCCAAGACCAAGACCCTGTACGAGAACCTGTTCGTGGTGCTGGGCGGCGCTCATGAAACCAACGACTCCGGCAAGCTGCTGGAGCCGGATATGAGCTACTACAGCAAATCCGTGGTCGCCACCTTCAAGGCGTACAACGACGTGGCCGTGGTGTGCATCAGCCGGTTCGGCCGTGAGAACATGGACACCAAGACCAACAGCGTGGAAGGCCATGCCGACCCCAGCGACCATTACCTGCAGCTGGACGACAACGAGCATGAGCTGATCAAGCTGGCGAAGGCCAACTTCAAGAAGGTCGTGGTCATGGTCAACTCTTCCATGATCATGCAGATTCCCGAGCTGGACGCGCCGGTGGACACTGAATACGGCGTGGACGCCATCCTGTGGGTCGGCGGCATCGGCGACCAGGGCACGAAGGTGGCCGCCCAGATTTTGAAGGGCGACGTGAACCCCTCCGGCCACACCCCGGACATCTGGCCCGCTGACTTCCACAAAGACCCCACCTTCACCAACTTCTCCGACATGAGCCAGAACATCGGCGAGGACGGCGAACGCATGACCTCCTGGCTCACCTACCCGGACGGCTCCTCCACCGTGTATTCCGACGTGGAATTCCGCGAGGGCATTTACATGGGCTACCGCTACTACGAAACCAAGGCCGACGACATGAACGCGGCGGAAGCGGGCAGCGGCGACGCCTGGTACAAGGAAGCCGTGCTGTACCCCTTCGGCTACGGCCTGAGCTACACCACCTTCGACTGGGAGCTGGTCGGCGCCTCTGACAAGGCCATCACCGATCCCGCCCAGAAGATTTCCATGCAGGTGAAGGTGACCAACACCGGCGACGTGGCGGGCAAGGATGTGGTGGAGCTCTACGCCACCACCCCCTACATCACCGGCGAAATCGAAAAAGCCTCCGCCGTGCTGGTGGGCTACGCCAAGACCAAGATGCTCAAGCCCGGCCAGTCCGACACCGTGACCATCGAATTCACCGCCCAGGATATGGCGTCCTTCGACTGGGACGACGCCAACAAGAACGGCTTTGAAGGCTATGAGCTGGACGCCGGGGACTACGTGATCTCCGCCCGCCGCAACTCCCATGAAGTGGTGCTGAGCGAAACCTTCAACGCCGCCGAAGGTATCCAGTGCAAGTATGACCTGGTGACCGGCGCTGAAATCGTGCCCGTGTTCGTGGACGACTTCGATACCACCCGGGCCGACCTGCTGGACAACATGATCTCCCGCGCCACCGGCCTGGAGCAGCCCAAGGCCCAGACCGCCGAGGAGCGCGTGCTGGAAGACTGGGAAGCCGCCGTGCTGGACGCCGAAGAAATCTATAAGCCCTACATGGACGAAGAAGGCCAGCCCTGGTACGTGGCCGAAGTGCCCGCCGAATGGACCCAGGGCGCTCCCACCGACGTGACCCTGGCCGACCTGGCCGGTCTCCCCTACACCCCGCCCACGGTGGAGGACGGCGTGGCGACCATCGCCACCGACGAAGCCTCCCAGAAGTGGGAATCCTACATGAACAGCCTGAGCTGGGACGACCTGGTGAACCTGTTCCTGGGCTCCGACGGCGGCCAGGATGGCCCCGTGCAGTTCGGCGGCACCTGCTGGGCTTCCACGCCCATCGCGGCCGCTACCTGGAACATCGACCTGCTCACCGAACAAGGCATCATGTACGGCAACCAGGCCCTGCTGCTGGGCCGCTTTGCCTGGCGCGGCCCCGGCACCAACATCCATCGTTCTCCCTTCAACGGCCGCGTGTTTGAATACTATTCCGAAGACCCGTTCCTGACCGCCTCCATGGCCGCCGTCATCTGCGCCGGCGCGCAGAGCAAGGGCGTGTCCTGCTTCGCCAAGCACATGTTCGCCAACGTGCAGGAGCACAACCGCGCCGACTACGGCGGCGTGTGCACCTTCGCCACCGAGCAGACCTTCCGCGAAATCTACATGCGCTCCTTTGAATGGATGGTCAAGTACGGCCACACCAACGGCATGATGACCTCCTTCAACCGCATCGGCTACGTGGTCAACTCCAACAACTGGGCCGTGCACGAGCAGGTGCTCCGCGACGAGTGGGGCTTCCAGGGCGCGACCGTCAACGACGCCTGGGCCAAGGACTTCTCCTCCGCCGACCTGATGATCCGCGCTGGCGACGACACCTTCATGTCCGGCGACGCTTCCTTCACCAAGACCTACCTGACCATCGGCGAATGGGATCCCTCCCTGCGCGACGGCAAGGGTGACGTGCTGGTGCCCAATGAGGACGGCGACGGTACCTTCGAGTCCACCACCCATTACTTCGCCATGCGCAAGTCCGCCCAGCGCACCCAGATGGCCAAGGTCAACAGCAACCAGTACAAGAACTTCGCCACCGACTACGCCCTGACCGCCACCGTGTACTACGGCGTGGGCAACGCGGCGCAGATCCAGTGCGCAGACACCTCCGACTTCATCGTGACCCTGGTGGAAGGCCAGGAGCTGCCTCAGGGCCTCTCCGCCAGCGGCTTCGTGGTGGACTACGCGCAGCCCATCCTGGGCGAATATCAGCCCGGTGATCCCAACTACAAGCAGGGCTGGGGCGTGGATAACAACATCTACGGCGAGTACGTGCCCCAGGGCACCTACACCGTGCTGGTCAACATGGAATGCGACGGCTACATCAAGGTGGAAAACGTGACCCTGACCATCAACGTGGTTTCTCCTTATCAGGTGAACGGCGAAATCATCTCCGGCAAGGACGGCGCTGATCCCGAAGTGCATGTGAAGGCGGGCGAGGACATCGTCATCGACTCCAAGCCCTTCGCTTACCAGGCCTTCCTGTCCACCGCGGGCATGGGCAAGGAAATCACCAACTGGTACGTGGTCAACGGCGCGCGCTACCTCCGCAACGAGGAAAAGACCCACGCCGACGGCCCCACCATCGCCTATGAAACCGCCGAAGAAAAGCACGAAGTGACCTACACCGTGGAAGGCGCGGACGGCCTGAACGTGGAATACCTCACCGGCACCGCCTACGGCCTGCGCACCAACAAGCCCTTCACCGTCAACACCGGCGTGAAGCTGGTCGCTCCCGCCGCCGGCACCTACAACATCGTCGTCAAGCAGAACGTGCCTTGGGCGCCCGCGCTGGCCGGTATCTGGCTGATGCCCGCCATGGGCGGTGAAGAAACCTTCACCCAGGCCATCACCCTGGTCGTTGAATAAAACGGCTGAAACCCCATGATTTCCAGGGCTCCGATTGGGCGACTGATCGGAGCCCGTGCGGCTTCCTCACAGAGGCAGACACGAATCCATTGAACTATCAAACGCCCTGGTGGGAGATTCTTCGCGTCCGGATGCGCTCAGAATGACAGCGCAAGTTCATCGCGCTAAAGCCTGGCACGGAAAACCGAAGCTTTTCCGAACGCAACTCTCGGTGTCATCCTGAGCGCGTTCGGCCGCGAAGGACCTCACAACTTTTCCCGACAAAACGCAAGGAGGAACAACGACCATGAAAAAGACCATTGCCCTGCTGCTGGCGCTGCTGCTGACCTTCTGCTGCGCCGTCGCCCTGGCGGGGGATGACATAGACGCCAAGAAAAAAGTAAGCAAGCTGGAAATCGGCAGCCTGCCGAACAAGGTCGCCTACGTGGTGGGTGAAAAATTCACCCTGGAAGGCGGCACCGTGATCGTGACCTACGAGGACGGCACCACCGATGAAGTGCCCATGACCGCCAAGGGCCTGAGCATCAAGGAGCCCGGCATGAAGGCCTCCGGCACCAAGACCGTGACCATCAAGGCCGGCAAGAAGCAGGCCCGCTTCACCGTGGACGTGGCCAACAACAGCTTCGTTGTGACCTATGACCTGAACTACGACGGCGCGCCCAAGGCTGAGCAGGTGGAAACCGTTAAGGGCCAGAAGGCCGAGGACAAGCAGCCCACCCGGGATGGCTACACCTTCGCGGGCTGGTACGTGAATCCCGACTTCACCGAGCCCTACAACTTCAAGAATGAAATCACCGCCGACGTCAACCTGTTCGCCCTGTGGACGCGGGACGGCGCGGAGAACGCCGACGTGACCTTCGACTACGGCTACTATGGCAAGAAGATCGCTTCCTACAGCTATCCCGTGGAAATCGGCACCCCCGTCGCCAAGCCCCAGGCCGACCCCGAGCGGGTGGGCTACGCCTTCGACAAGTGGGTGAACGCCGACGGCAGCGCCTATGACTTCGCCGCGCCCATCACCGGCCCCGTCACCATCACCGCTTCCTGGACCAAGACCCAGGACGGCGTGGCCACCTTCGTGTTTGAGGCGGAGGACACCAACCTGACCGGCAAGACCGGCCCCGCCGTGTCCGGCACCGCCAACGAGATCGGCATGATTATGCTCAAGGAAGACCGCGACTGCTCCAACGACCGCTGCGTGGGCTACCTGTACTCCTTCGGCAACAGCCTGGAATTCTACTTCGCCTCCGATGTGGAAACCAGCAACGCCACCATCGCCCTCAGCCTGTCCGCCGAAATGGGCAACGTGAGCCTGAACGAAGGCAACTACGGCATCTACCTGAACGATCAGAAGCTGAGCTATGAGCCCATCGTGATCGACGACGTGCCGGACTTTGACGCGGTGCTGTACGTGGCGGACTGCCCGAACTTCCGCACCTATGTGGTCGCCCAGGGCGTCACCCTCAAGCAGGGCGCGAACCTGGTGAAGGTGGTCACAGAGAACAACGAATCCTATCCCGGCTCCACCATGACCGCCCACGCGCCCCTGGTGGACTGCCTCAAGATCGACACCGACGCGGTGCTCATCTGGGACGAGAATTTCGGCGTGCCCGCACTGGAGAACTATAAGAAGTAATGAAGGCATTAGGGATTAGGGATTAGGCATTAGGGATTAGGGATTAGGGATTAGTCAGTTTGTTGTGCTTTTTCATTGGTTTCAATCCATAGCGTACGCATTTTTCCTAATCCCTAATCCCTATTCCCTAATCCCTATTTCGTGACTTTAAGCGTCCTTTAAAGGAGATGGTACACCGTGACGAATCAAAAAAAGGCCCGGCCCAAGAAGAGCAAGGCGGTCGTCATCTGGGCGATATTCGCCGTGATCATCCTGCTGGTGGGCAGCGTGGCCAATTACCTGGTGAAGGGCCTGCCGGGCAATCTGAACAATGTGTTCAGCGGGCCCATGGGCTGGCTGGGGGAAAAGATCGGCTTTGACCTGAGCGCGGGCGGCATGAACGGCTTGATGGACACCGTGTTCGGCGGTCAGCGGCCCATCTACAACACCGACGTGGTTTCCATGTACCCGGCCCAAAAAGCCACCAACAAGGCCGAAGCCTTCGCCAACGCCCAGGCGGTGAACCGCAGGCTGGCGGAGGAGGGCTTCGTGCTGCTGAAAAACCAGAACGCCGCCCTGCCCCTGCCCTCCGGCGCGAAGATTTCCGTGTTCGGCAAGAACAGCGTGAACCTGAGCTACGGCGGCTCCGGTTCCGGCGGCTTTGACACCAGCAACAATCAGGATCTGTACGCCAGCCTCCAGGCGGCGGGCTTCACCGCGAACAGCGCGCTCAAGAGCTTCTATGAAAACAGCGGCCAGTCCGGCAACGCCCGCTCCGCCAACTCCAGCGACCTGGACAGCGGCAGCAACCAGCGTATCGCCACGGCGGAAACGCCCCAGAGCAAGTACACCGACAGCGTGAAAAAGAGCTACGCTTCCTATAAGGACGCGGCGCTGGTGGTGATCACCCGCATCGGCGGCGAGGGCTTCGACCTGCCCCGCTACCAGGGCACCACCGAGGGCGCGACGGCTGCCGACAGCCACTACCTGGAACTGGACAAGAACGAAATGGATCTGCTGGCCGCCGTGACCGACGGCACCTTTGACCGGGTGGTGGTGCTGTTCAACACGCCCTCCAGCTTCGAGGCCACCTTCCTGACGGATTCCGCCTACGCCGCTTTCGCGGACAAGATCGACGCGGCGCTGTGGATCGGCTTCACCGGCTCCAACGGCATTTCCGCCCTGGGCGACATCCTCAAGGGCGACGTGAACCCCTCCGGCCGCCTGGTGGATACCTGGGCGGCGGACTTCACCAAGAACCCCGCCTTCATCAACTTCGGCACCGGCTGCCTGCCGGACAGCACCGATAAGTATGACGGCGGCATGTACTATTCCGTGGACTACGAGGAAGGCATCTACGTGGGCTATCGCTACTACGAGACCCGCGGCTTCACCGACGGCGAGGAATGGTACAAGGCCAACGTGGTGTTCCCCTTCGGCTACGGCCTGAGCTACACCGATTTTGAGTGGACGGTGGGCGAACCCTCCACCACGGAGATCGAGGCGGGAACCGCCATCACCGTGCCCGTCACCGTGAAGAACACGGGCAAGACGGCGGGCAAGGACGTGGTGGAGCTCTACGCCTCCGCACCTTATACCGAGGGCGGCATCGAAAAGGCCTACAAGGTGCTGGTGGGCTTCGCCAAGACCGGCCTGCTCCAGCCCGGCGCTTCCGAAACCGTGACGCTCTCCTTCGATCCCTACGCCGCGGCCAGCTATGACTACCGGGACGCCAACGGCAACGGCTTCAACGGCTATGAGCTGGAAGAAGGAGACTACACCCTGTTCGTGTCCCGCAACGCCCATGAGGCGGTGCAGGAAATCGCCCTGACCCTGGCCGAGGGCATCCAGATCGGGGAAGACCCGGTGACCGCCAACGAAGTGGTGAACCGCTACACCGACATGGATGAATACCTGGACAGCGACTGGCAGCTGGACACCCAGCTGAGCCGCGCCGACTGGGAAGGCACCTGGCCCACGGCCCAGACCGCCGAAACCCATGCGGGCACCGAGGAACTGTACGAACAGATCAAGGACGTGGAGCCCAACAATCCCACGGACTTTGACGAGGAAGAATATCCCTGGTTCGACGAGGAACCCACCGTGACTCTGCGCGACCTGCTGCCCGCGACCGCGGCGGACGGGTATCACGCCCTGGTCGCCTATGACGACGAGCGCTGGGACACCATCCTGGACGCCTGCAACGATGAGGAAATGCTCAACCTCATCAACAATGGCGCGTACCACACCCTGGCCATGGAAACCGTGGGCCTGCCCTCCACGCTGCACGGCGACGGCCCTGCGGGCTTCACCTGCTTCATGAACAGCGAGCAGGTCAACGGCACCTGCCAGTACGTGTCCGAGCCGGTGATGGCTTCCACCTGGAACGTACCCCTCATGGTGGAAATGGGCGAAGCCCTGGGCGAGGAAGGCGTGATCGGCGACAAGGCCACCGGCCAGCCCTATTCCAGCATCTACGCTCCCGGCGTGAACATCCACCGCACGCCCTTCGGCGGCCGCTGCTCCGAATATTTCTCCGAAGACCCCTTCATCTCCGGCATGATGGGCGCGGCGGAAATTCAGGGCATGCAGAACCGGGGCGTCATCCCCACCGTGAAGCACTTTGTCGCCAACGAGCAGGAAACCCACCGCTCCATCGGCGGCGACCTGAGCTGGCTGAGCGAACAGACCCTGCGTGAAATTTACTTGAAGCCCTTTGAGTACACCGTCAAGGTGGGCGAAGCCCGGGGCCTCATGAGCTCCTTCAACCGCATTGGCGCCCGCTGGACGGGCGGCGACTACCGGCTGCTGACGGAGATCCTGCGCAATGAATGGGGCTTCAACGGCTACGTGATCTGCGACTTCAACACCATTCCCCAGTACATGATCCCCCGCCAGATGTTCTACGCGGGCGGCAGCCTGGACCTGGCCACCCTGGCCAGCTCCATGTGGACGGACTGCGACTCCTCCGAGAACGGCGACGCCATCGTGCTCCGCCGCGCCACGAAGGACCTGCTGTACGCCTTCGTCAACTCCAACGCCATGAACGCGGAAGTCATCGGGTACAATCCTCCCGTCTGGCATAACTACCTGACCTACGGCAATATCGGCCTGGCCGCGCTGGTCGTCATCTGGGGCGTGCTGGCCTTTGTCCGCCGTTTCTCCTACAACAAAAAGCAAAAGGCCAAGTTTGGCCAGGCATAAATCCCAATTCTCAGGCGGAGCCGTCCTTCCCTTATTTCAATCAGGAAGAAGGGCGGCTCCGCTTCTGAAAGGAAGAACACAGCATGAAATTCTGGAACGACTTTGTGGAAAAGCATCCCGCCGCCGCCAAATGGATTCGGGAAGGCGGGCTGTTCGTTATCGTCAGCAATGTGATCACGGTGTTCAAATACCTGATCCTGCAATTCCTGCCCAAGATGCTCACCAGCCTGCCGGACAAGGATTTCGGCTGGCCGGGCATTGACATGACCCTGTTCGGCGAAACCTTCAAATGGAACATCCTGGGCTACGACCAGGCCCACGGCGGATTGCGCTACTTTGTGGCCTACATGATCGCCATGGTCATCGGCGAGGCGGTGAACTTCCCCATCCAGCGCAGCCTGGTGTTCCGCAGCAAGGGCAACATCTGGTATCAGGCGCTGTGGTATCTGCTGGCGTTCATCGTCATTACCTGCATCGTGAACTCCATCAACTGCATCTGGGTGGCTGTGGCCGCCAAGTTCGTGCCTGACTGGGTGTACAACATCGGCACCACTGTCCTCAACGGCGGCGTGTCCATGGTGATCTTCTTCTTCGTCAACAAAATCATTTTTCCCGAAGGAGAAGCCAAAGCCTGATACTTGTCGGACAAATAGGGCGCAGATGCGCTGTCATACTACGTTTTGCCTCCGGCAATACAATACCGGGGGCTTTTTTCAAGCTCCCGGACAAAGGACAGACAGAGGAAGGATTATCAGCAACGCCGCATCACCTGATGGCGCGGGGAAAAGCCCAACGCTTCTGCCGCAGTTGGAGAGGGATATGCCGCCTTTTTGCCGCGCCATGCCGCTGAACGTGTTTCTGAATCCATTGCAGCCCTGCAATCGTCCGCTTTACAAGCCGATTGTCACCTGCACACTGCCGATTCTACCGGAATCATTGATTTTTATTCTCTTTTGCGGTATGATGTATCAGAGGCGGGACGCCGGACTGCCGACGCAAAGCGCAGGCGCCTCGCTTCGCCCACTGGACATTACGGATGAAGAATTCGTTCGGAGAGCGCAAACACGGACATCAATCAGTCCATCATAAAAAGGAGGGCAATCATCCTATGAAAAAGCTATTTTCCCTGTTCATCACCCTGGTACTGTGCTGCGCATTGATTTCCGCTGTGGCGGAGGGCAATGGCGTTACGGAAGACATCATCGCGAAGCTGCCGGAACCCGGCTGGGTGCTGGACAGCGTGAACGGCGCGGTATGGCAGGATGACCGCGCCTCCCTGGAGGTTTTCCTGGAGGACGTGGACAACTATAAGGTGCTGATTTCCTGGGGCAGCAGCGCATGGGAAGCCACGGAATGGGTTTACGCCTGCGATTATGAAGCGGATACTCAGACGCTGAAAGCCCGTTATGTGGTCTGCGACAATCTCGTGTACGACGACGCGGGCAGCGAAACCCGAACCAACGTGTACGAGAAGGACAGCGAAGCGGTGTTCCACCTGAATGAAGAAGGAAAGCTGCTGCTTGAGAACGCCGGAGACGACGCCCTGGAAGGCAAAGCCTTTGAGCATGTCAGCGAACCGGCCCCGGCGGAAACAGGGGCGGATGCGTTCAAGGACATTCAGTATGTGCTGTATCTGGGAACCAACGACAAGGATACAAACAAGCCGGTTTTCACCCAGGCGGAAGCCCTCGAAAAGGCCAAAGATATTCTGATCCGGCATTTCGGCGGATATACCATTCAGGAAGCCCATGGCGGATGGATTGACAACGAAACCGAGTATCAGGAATACACTCTGGTCATCTATCTGAGCGGCACGACGCTGGATCAGGTACACGCCGTGGCGGATGAGATGATCGAGGTGTTCCATCAGAGTTCTGTCCTGATTCAGGAAAACCCGACCAGAACGGAGTTCTACAGTTCAGCGGAATAAAGAAGGAGAAAAGCATCATAAAACAAAAACGGCAATTTGGAATCAAACGCTGTCTGCCCTGCCAAATCGGGGTTTCGCTGAGAAAAGCGGAACCGTAAGAAAGGAGTTATGCCATGGCAGAATCATTGATCAGCAGGCATTTTATCACAGTGCTGCTGGTTCTCCTTTGCGGAATCAAACTGTCCGCCCAGAAGAAAACGAAAGATGCGGAACTGCATTTTTTCTGGATGACATTGCTTTGCTGTTTTCTGCTGGTGATCCAGGATATCCTGGAGAGCTATACCGCAACAAAGCCGGAATTGCTGTTCTGGCGTGTTCTGCTGTCTGTGATTGGATACAATCTGCGTCCTGTTGCGGCTGTCGGGCTGCTTCTTGTGGTCTGCCCGCCTGAACGCAGATCATGGAAGCTCTGGATCCCGGCCATCATCAATCTGGCGGTCAATCTGACCGCGTTCTTTTCACCGATTGCGTTTTCCTTTAATCAGGAATACAATTTTGTGCGCGGCCCGTTGGGCTATGTCGTCTTTATTGTGTCATTCCTGTATATGATCCAGATTCTGGTGCTGATCTGGCGGCGTTATTACGAAAGGAAAGATGAAGAACGCTGGATCCTGATTCTCTCTGTCGTAGGCTGTATGGCCGCTTCTGCTATAGACGCCCTGACAGGAGGCAGCCATCTCAATGAGGCGATGATGATCGGGTGCGTTTTCCTGCTGTTCTTCCTGCGCACCCATGATAACTATCTGGATCGGCTGACGTCGTTGAGAAACCGTTTCGCTTTCTACGATGACAGCAATGATCTTGCCGGGGATGTATCTGTGATCGCATCCATCGATATGAACGGATTGAAGGAACTGAATGATGCCCAGGGGCATACGGCGGGAGACCAGGCGTTGGCAGAAATCGGAAGATGCCTTTGTGAAATCAGCGACCGGAACACCATTCCGTATCGTGTCGGCGGTGATGAATTCGTTGTCCTGTTCGTCGATGCAAGCATGGAAAAGGCGGAGAAAGCCCTTGAGCAGGCAAGAGCCAGTATCCTCCGGGCAGGATACAGCGTGTCCATCGGATGCGCGGAAAAAGAAAAGAATCAAAGTCTGGAAGAAGCGCTGCATGAATCTGATCTGCGGATGTATAAGGAAAAAGCGGAATATTACCGGATCAGCGGCAGGGACAGACGGGCAAAATCAAGTATCCTGTAAAACGTGTTCAATATGCCATCAGTACATTTGGGAGGTCATTTATGATGAACAAGAAAACCATCATGTCGGTGCCGGCGGCCTGTTTCTGGTCGGTCATCGCGGCTTGCGTACTGGGAATTGTCATCGGCTCTTTCAAGGACTTTGACATCAATGCCGCGCTGGCAAACAAGACCGATCTGGGGGCATTCTTTGCCACCTACGGCTCTTACTTCTCCTATTGCCTGTATCCGGCGGCGGGAGCCTGCCTGTATGCCGGACTGAAAAAGAAGGGCGACAGGTATCGCCCGCTGGCCTGGACGCTGCTGATTCTTGGCTGGTTCATGGCGGTCTGCTATTCCAACAGCTACAACGGCAAGGTTGTCCGCGCGCTGTTCGGCTACACAGCCGGGGAGTCCCCCGCGGCGCTGTCCGTGCTCAGCTGGCTGTTCTGGGCGGTTCTGTATGGATGGGTGCCGTTTGTGGTCATCCGGCTGGTGGATGACGGCAATCCGGACAAGCTGATCGCGGTGGGCGCGGCGATCCTCATCGCGGGCATTGCCGCAGATAACGTGAACCTCTGGCTCAAGCAGGTGGCTTCCCGTCCCCGCTACAAATACCTGATTACATTGGATGATCCCAAAAGCGAATTCCGCAACTGGTGGCAGATGATTCCGAATCTGGCGGGCAGCAACGATAACTTCAAATCCTGGCCCAGCGGCAACATGACCATTGCCAGCATGATGTTCTCCCTGCCCATGCTGACTGATGTGATGAAGAAGCGCAGCGGCAAAAAGAATCTGGCCGCCTTCGCGCTGGCCTGCGTGTTTGTCCTGATTTACGGATATAACCGCATCCACATGACCAACCATTTCCTGTCGGACGTCTGCTCCGGAACGCTGATCACGTACCTGATCTATTCGCTCATCAGCACCGCGTTTCTGCGCGGGGCGCAAGACACTGTCCGGTAAAAGGAAAAAACAAAAGGAAACCATGTTTTCATTCAGAGGGCCGAAACTGAAAATTTTGCCGGGGGTGCTGGCCCGGGGTGTATACGACCTTTTCCAGTCCCGCAGCACGATGAAAACCCCAGCCTGCATGATCGACGTCCGGCTGTACAGCAGCAGTGAAAGCTCTGTAAGCAGCTTTTAAGAGTACAGAGTTCAGAGTACAGATTATCTTGTCGATCAATATGGGAAGTCTGCCAATTGCACACTAAATTATCTGTACTCTGCACTCTGTACTCTCCTTCGTTGCATAAAGTCTCCTTTTCCCTCCTCGACTGAACAGATATAGAAAGGAGCGTTCTCTATGAAAAAGCTGTCCCCTGTCGCCGCGTCCGTGATCCTCATCATCCTGGGCATCCTGCTGATTGCGTGGCCCGACGCCTCTGTCAATACCTTTGTGCGGCTCACCGCCTACGGCCTGCTGGCCGTGGCCGTCGTGGGCATCATCCTACACGCCATGAACAAGGAAGAAAAGAAAAGCGCGAAAGCGCTCAAAATCATCCTGTTCGCGCTGTACGCCGCCCTGGGGATTTGGATTTTGGTGAATCCCATCCTGTTTGAGGGTTTCTACCAGATCGTCATCGGCATCATCGTCGCCGCCAACGCCCTGAAGGATTTGACTATCGCTATCAAGGAGAACAAGCATTGGGCTTTCATCGCCCTGGCGGTGGTCAGCCTGGTGCTGGGCGTGATCGTGATGTGCAATCCCTTCACCCTGTTCCGCACCTTCGCGGCAGTTTCCGGGGCCGCGCTGGTGTACAGCGGCTTGGTGTCCCTCATCAATGAAATCAAGGCGGGGAAGAAAGCTTGACGGCAGCCCGGACGGTTGCGCAAATCCTTTCCTGTGCGGGGCAGCGGCCGGGCCGGCGTTGAATTACGAATACAATAAAGGACTGTTGTGGATTTGTCGTCCGCAGCAGTCCCTTTTTATTCGTTTCAATATTTTCCTGTTTGTTGATCCGGGCCTTTGCAATGCTGGGCGGAGAGCATCAGCATCACCGGATATACTCCGTGCTCGTTCTGGCGAGCAGTGTTCCATCGTATTCTCCTCCTTTTGTCGGGTCGATCATATCAGGATAACCTGCATTCGGCAGGCATCGTTGACAACAATCCTGATGAAAAAATGATAAGCAATTCCATGGATTGAACTTTTTTGCCTGTGGTATTTTTTAATGGCTCCTATCCTGCCAAAACAATCCAAAATACACAAACTATTATAAGGTAAAACCGCCCACTTTTCAATGGTTTTTTCATTGCGCCTGAGTCTGAGCTTGCCCTGAACGATCTCCTTTCCTGCTGCTGTTCCGCTTGATTTCCCGGCCGACGGAGGACGGTGAACGCCCTGATACTCTGGCGATTTTCCTGATCCCCTCCCTTTTTACAAAAGTTCTTGTAGAAAAATCCTTTCATTTCGTGTAAAATATGTGTAGGATAACGGAACACCCTCCCGGATGGTATTTGTTTGGTTGCTGATATTTTACATGCGTTTGCTTCCGCTGTATCTACCTCTTGGAGAGTGACTGAAAGCGTCCTTGAAATAATCTGTGGCTGAAAGGTTCCAAAGGAAACTCTTTGATCGATGATGTTCCAAACTGCAATAAAGGAGAGAAACCCATGAAGCTGACGGAAAACCATTGTCTGGCGTATCGGAAAGCCGCGGACGCCTGGTGCGACGCGCTGCCCCTGGGCAACGGACGCTTAGGCGCGATGGTGTACGGCCACACGAAGGTGGAGCGGATTCAGCTCAACGAGGACAGCCTGTGGTACGGCAAGGCCATGGAGCGGGACAATCCCCGGCTGAAGGACGCGCTGCCGGAGATCCGCAGGCATGTGTTCGCCGGGGAAATCCGGGAAGCGGAAGACCTGATTCAGCGCTATATGCTGGGCGCGCCCTATTCCATGCGGCATTATGAATCCCTGGGCGAGCTGGACATCGGCGTGAACTGCCTCTCTCCTTTTGCGGCCGGCTGGGCCCCCAACAGCGAAGGCGCGAAGGATTACAGGCGGGAATTGGATTTGATGCGGGGCGTGCATCGGGTGGCGTGGACGGAAGGCGGCGTTCGCTTCACGCGGGAATGCTTCATCTCCCACCCCGACCAGGTGATGTGCCTCCGCTTCACCGCTGACCGGCCCGGCGCTTTGCAGCTGAATATCCGCTATGACCGGGGCTATATTTTCGAGGGCATGGTGCCCGATCCGCGGCGGCCCGGCAAAACGATCCGCGCGGGCGGCTGGGGCAGCATGTTCCTGGACACCAACCACACCGTGGACGCCACCACCCTCACCGCCTCCGGCAACGCGGGCGGCACGGTGTT
>CADBKQ010000032.1 GCA_902795275.1 uncultured Eubacteriales bacterium
GTTGCAATAATGTACCCGAACATTACTCCATCCCCCCGTTTTTGATAGCACCGAAAAGAGGGGTAAAACACCTCAAAAACCCTTATATATCAAGGGTTTGCGGACTTGGTACCCTGGTAGCAGTCTGAGATTATCCGCCATTTAACGTCGCATATTTTTATCCTACGGTAAACGCTGTCTTTTTGCCACCACACTGACGATATAGCCCTCTTCCAGCCGTCCCGTCTCCCGGTCAACCCGGTAAGCCTCACGAATCGCAGCCCCTACAATCCTCCTGGACTCTTCACTTAGCTGCGAAAGCTGGGTTCCGAGGCTCTCTATCTCCTCGATCCCCTCATCTCCCAACCAGACCGCATCCTCTATATTCTTTAATGACGGATCGTCTGATTGACCGATCATATAGGCCACATTCACTCCGAAGTAGTCAGCCACTTTGTTCATTGTCTCAAAGTCTGGCCGCCTTACTCCGCGTTCCCACAATGAGATGGTTTGCTTTGTCAGGCCGATATCTTCTGCCATCTGTGGCTGCGAGAGGCCCTTTTTTATCCGTTCCTCTTTGACCCTGGTTGCGAAAGTTGACATCTTCTCCCTCTTATCTTTGAAAGTTGCGTCGCTAAACGCTTGACTTTTCCTTCGTCTTGGTGTAATATTGTCAGTAGTACAGGTAGTGCATTACAGATACCACGCCTGATACTAACAATCATCCTTCTCGGCTGCCCAGTAGCTTCCTGGAGCGTGTGAGTGGGATAGAAAGGAGACGCCAATGAAGAAGGTCTACGACGACAATATCTTCCTCTGCTCCAATCGGACGGATCGGAAGATCCCTGTCCATAGGGTAAGTGGTTCATACTACACCGACAGCAAAGGCTTCACAATCTTTGAATTGGATCAAACCAAGCGGAAACTCGCCAATAACCGCATAACCCTTACCGAAGGATGCTTCCTGCTGACCGAGGAGAACTGCTACAAGATCGCCACGCTGGAGTTCGCTGAGAAGCGGCCCAAGACCGCGACCTGTACAACGGTTGTTACGGATGTCAAAGAGATTCCGTTCTACCACAAGTTCAACTTTAAGAAGGGAACTTACTTTGAAAAGAGGACTGCCTGAGCGGGTGGGCCACATCGGATTATACCCGGTGTGGTCTTCTTTTGTCCATTACTCATACGCTCTATGTCGCACATTCTTATCATCGTCGTTCAGTGTCGCATATCATTCGGAGTACCCCGCTCATTCAGCGTCGCAACATTTCATAAAAATGTGCGACATTAAACGGGAGTGTACCAAAGGGGTAGTCTGAGATTATCTGCTCTCCATTTTCATTTTTGCACTCACCCACAAAAGAAAACCTTACGCGGGTTCTCTTCTATTTTGTGGGTCCTGCTTTACTTCATCATTTCCTTGTACATCATCTTCCCGTGAGCCTCCAAGAGCTCCAGGAACCTCTTCTCGGACAATTCCTTATGTGCTGTCGGCGTCCATCCAAGCAGATAGTTCGGATCGACATCGAAGTATCGTGCAATAATCACCAGAGTGTCGTATGCCGGCTCATCTGTTCCAACCTCATACCGGCTGATCGTCGAGTCATCCACATGGATGACTTCACCCAGTTTCCTCTGTGTGATTCCTCTGTCTTCTCTTAACTGACTCAATCGGCCAGCGAAAACAGTTGCTGGTTCTTTTTTTTACGCGCCATGATTACCTCCATGACCCGCGTAAGATTTCCCCACATAATCTCTCGCCTCTGTCCGCCTCCGCACTTCTGGCCTCTGTTTCCCTCCGCAGGAAGCGTGAAGCTGTTATATCACAATTCCCGGCTCAAATTGGCTTATCTGCGTAACGCGCAATTCAATCTGCGTTACACGCAAATCATCACCGGTTTCCATGATCTAAAATATCGGTATGCTCCCCACGCGGGAGCAAATATGTTCCCACAGTGGAACGCATCAAGAAAGGATGGTAATCGCCATGTCCAAGAAGCTCAAGTTCCCCCTCCGCATCCAGTTCCTCGTCATCGCGCTCTCGCTCGCCGTCACCACAACCGTCCTCGGCCTCTCGGCTTACCTGACTGATACGGACATCTATCAGGGTACCTTCCGGACCGCCTTAGGTGATGAGCTGGGATTCAAGCTCACCGGAGACGCTCATGAGGACGAAGCGATTCTTCCGGGCGGCACGGTCGATCTGAATGTTTGTGCAGAGATTGATAAGCCCAATGACCTGTATCTCTTCGTGGAACTGGACATCCCGTCAGACTTCGAGCTAGTTGGCTTCAACAGCACCGAATGGCATCCGATTTCTGAAGGCAGCAATATCTTCTATTTCGGAAACGCAACTTCCCTGGTGTCCCTTGGCAAAACCAATGGTACCGACAGCGATATCCTTGACGGCATCAAGCTGTCCACGGAAGTCGAAGGAGGCGAGAGTTATACGGTCACCATCACCGGCTATGCGATTCAGGCGGACAATATCAGCACAACTTCTCCCACGGCAGTTTTTGAGATGATCGGAGGTCAGAATGAAAATCCTTAAAAACCTCATCACCATCACCGCTGCTCTTGCCGGGATCATCGGAGTCCTTGCTCTCATCCTCGTCCTGGTGGGCTTCCGCCCCTTCATTTTGAAGTCGGAGTCGATGGAGCCGATCTACACGAAGGGGAGCCTCTGCTGGGTAAACACCCGTGTGGACCTCGATTCGGTTGAGGTTGGTGACGTCCTCGTATACCGCTCTCCGGCCAACACGCTCGTGCTGCACAGGCTTGTGGAGAAGTCATCCTCTGCTGATACTTCCTCGCTTCCGGCCACCATGCAGGGCGATGCGAACAGCATGTCGCAGGACGTGACCTTGAGCAGTATCAACTTCATCGGGAGGGAGGCTTTCACGATTCCCCGTCTCGGCATGATGGTCGAACACATTCTCTCCAACAACGCCATCTGGTTCATCGTCGCCGTCTTCGCCCTCCTCGCTGCTGTCCCCTGGGAATCCATCCACAGACGGAAGTGCATCGAGTGATTCACCCGCGCATGTGCTGGGAGGAACCATCATGGATTACACATCGTTTCCAGGTGAAGCAGTCCATCCCGGCGAAGTGGTAATCCACCCGGGCGTGCTGCTTGCGGTAGTCGATCCGGGTGATCTTGCCGGCGACGCCGTTGAAGAGAGGATCGTCCAGGCGGACCTCGTCGCCGACCTTGAAGACCGTCATCTGCCCCACGGTGCCGTCCTTGCGCAGCAAATGCTGGCCAAAGTCCAGATTCCCCGCGGAGAGCGCACATCTTTTTTCCGGATCGCCGATGCGGCGAAGGATGCCCATGATCCCATAGAAGGGCGTGAAATCCTCCAGCGTCGTTTCACTGAACAGGAACACATACCCGGGCAGCAGATCGTAGGGCTTGTCGACGTTCTTGCCCCTCACCCGGGCGCGCTTGATGATCTGCGGCGAAAACGCGCGGTTCGCAATGCCGTAGCGCTCCAACAGAAACGCGATGGTCTTGCACCGCTGGGTTTCGCAAAACAGACAATAGGCGTACATCCTGTCATTCCCCTCTGTAAAAACGGCAAAGCTCCACCAGGCGAAGGCCGCGAAAGGGCCTGCGCCGGAACTGCCGGGTTTCTGTTCGGCTGTCTGCGATTCCGGCATGCCACCGCGAACCGTTGATCCGCCTGCCTGTGGGCTCCTCCCAGACGACGTACCCGACGATGAAACGCGCAGGACTTCTCCCCTCAGAAGCAGCCTTTGCAGAAATGCGCTGTTTACAGACATCTCTACAATTATATATTATACTCTATTTTTCCATTTATTTCAATAGTAAAAACTCGTTATTTGTCGGACAGTTTCAGGTTTTTGTTGGACATCGTGTGACAAATATCTTCTTTTTATGAAAAAAATCCCGGCAAAGTTCGATAAAAGCGAAGGGGTAAAAAGCCTTCGCGCTGCATCCGGCCACTCGGGCATATTCATATTTTATATACGATCCACGTTGCCGACGCACCGCTTTCCGGAAATTGATCGTCAGGATTTCGCAGAAATGCGCTGCCGCGTATCTTTGATAGGCGGAAAGGAGGGGGATTGGGGACGCGCCCCAATACATCGACAAGATCATCGCCACGCCGGAGGAGGACGGCTCCCTGCGGCTGGACATCAGGATTTTCACCGGCGACACGGATCAAAAGTGGCTGCGGGAAATCCCGCGTCGTACGGGCCACACGTCAAGCGCATGATCGAACAGCAGGAACGCCAAATGAGCGGCAAATAAGGATCGGAACCCTAAACACCCCCCAGGAGCGGGCTTGCGCCTGCTCCTGGGGGTGTATTTTTATGTCTGGTTGTGATAGTGAGCCAGAATGAGGCTTTGTATTATATGATGAGATAACAACTTTTTTTGTTTTTCTTTTTGCGTGTGTAAACTGTTGAGAGTGTAAACTGACAAGCCCGCGCCTTTTCCCGCTTTTATGTGCGCTGTCGTGGACACGGGCTTGTCTCCCGACAGGTATACCAGTTGGGAATAAATGCCAGGCAGCACGCCCGCCCAAGAAGCCCTTTCTGCACTGATGAACGCAAAAAAGTGCAAAAACGTATTGACAACAAAAGGTATTATGTTATGATGCCTGTGAAAAGAAGCGGAGGGATGAGAATGGATGCAAAGACAGCCGTGCGAGAGGCAATGAAAGTATGCGGATGGAGTCAAGAGAAACTTGCGTCGGAATGTGGAATGAAATCGCAGTCAAATGTAACAGGAGTGTTGAACCGCGGGAGCAGCATGAGGGTATAATCACTGTCAGCTTTGCCTGTATCCATGTAGTGGATGATTTCTTTCAATTCATCACTGATCTCACCGATCACGCCTTTTGTGTTAATCAGAATTTTATATGCATCATCGTTCAGAAGCAGACTGGGTTCTTCATCACAGCGATTGCGGAAGGTGTAAATGATCCGATCACTGTGGAACGGGTCATAGCTGCAAATAAAAATTACAAAGCTTTTCTTGAGCGTTTTGTAATCAGCGCCTTTGTCAATGGCGCGGGCATCTATCATGCTTTGATAGAACCTTGTACGTCGGGGAAGGTTCCCTTTATCTGTTGTCTGAACCTCTAGATCATAGACCGTATCCTGGTCATCTTCAACGTAAACATCCAGGCGAACACTCTTAGCGTCTGGGACGGGAACGCTGATTTCCTGTTGTTGGTTCAGGTACACCAGTTTCCGAATTCTCACATTGAGAATGTATTCCAGAAGAGGTTTGCAGTATTCTTCCTTTCGCATGACAGTGCTAAAAAGGAAGTCATTCATGATCGTCAACTGATCAATCGGTTTTACAGCCATGATTACCACCTCCACGGGCAGGAAACAACAGTCATTTCCCTAACGTGCCGTCTGTTCACCAATTATTTTTTGCTGGTGGTCTTGACATGGGGGCCATTATAGAGTACAGGGTTCAGAGTACAGGGTTCAGATCATATAGTGAACATGCTGCGGAACCCAAAATGAATCGACAATATCAATCTGTACTCTGTACTCTGTTCTCTCGTTCCTCCTTCCCTCGAAAACAGGGATGACCGCATCATCATGATCCCATAAAAAAGACTTGGGAGTAAAGCATGGACAAGCCGTCGTTTTTCCGGAAGATATTCGCTTTGTTTTTCAGCGTGGTGTTTCTGCTGTCTTTTTTACTGGGCGCGTACATCTTCACCTTTTACGATGTGATCGCGCGGGAAGAAAAGCAGGAAGGGCTGAAGCAGACGGAGGTTCACGGGCTGGAGATCCAAAAAACGCTTGAGCAGATGGACGGCAGCGTGCGGGATCTGCTGCTGCAGCAGTACACGAATCTGCAACTGCTCAAAAGCCCGGAGGAAGCGGGCCGCTTTTACGCGTCGCAGAGCGTTTTCCGTTCCCTGCGGGACATGCTGGCCAACAGCAAAACCCGGGCGGAATGCATCGTCGTGGCGGACAACGCCTACGCCATCTGCCTGGATTACTTCGCCAACGGGCTGACCTATGCGGATCGGGAAGCGCTGCGGCAGTTTACCCAGTCCTATACCTACACCCTCAGCGGCGACCAGAAATGGGGCCACGAACGGTTGAACGGGCAGGAATACGTTTACCGGGTGTACCTGTTCGAGGGCCGCGCCGTGGCGGCGTATTACCGGGCGGCGCAGCTGACTTCCATGATCCCCGTGGACGAACGCGGACAGGCGTTTGTGCTCTCCGACCGGGACGGCGCGGTTCTTTCCGCTGTCGGGAAAAACGCCCCGGCGCCCGGAGAAACCTTGGATGAAGGCTATAACAAATCGCTGATTTCCGGCCTGCCGCTGCTGGACGGCGCGTTTTCCTTTTCCTGCTTCGCGCCGCCCTTCTCCGTCTGGGCGCTGCTCCGCTCCAATATGACCACCCTGCTGCTGATCATCCTGGTGACGCTGGGCGTCAGCCTGCTGCTGGCCCTCTACCTGCGAAAGCAGATGTACGTCCCGATGCGCAGAATTTCCGACGTGATGGCCCGCATCAAGCGGCAGGAATACGACGTGCGAATCACTGACCGCTTCGGCACCCGGGAATTTGAACAGTTGAAGGACAGCTTCAACCAGCTGATGGACGAGATCGTACATCTGAAAATCAGCCGCTATGAACAGATCATCGCTTTGCAGGATATGGAGCTGAAAAGCATCCGCCTGCAGCTGCGTCCCCATTTTTTCCTGAACGCCATCACCACCATTTCCAGCCTGGACAGGCAGGGCAGGAGCGGCGAAATCAGCGCGTATGTGGATGCGCTGTCCAAAAACATCCGGTATATGTTCCGCTCCGGCCTGCATACGGTGCCGGTCAAAGAGGAAATCTCGCATATTGAAAACTACTTTTCCATGCAGGAATGCGTGTATCCCGGCTGCATTTTCCATCTGATCGACCTGCCGCCGGAACTGGGCGACTGGCCGATTCCGCAGATGCTGATTCAGACGATCATTGAAAACGAATATAAGTACGCCGTGTCCCTGGAAGACGTGCTGACCATCCTGGTTCGCGTGAGCGCGAGCGATTTCGACGGGGAAGAAATGCTCAAAATCACTGTGGAGGACGATGGCAAAGGCTACCCGGAGGACGTGCTTCAGGCCATCAACAGCCCCGACGCCCAGCCAGGCCCGGACGGACACAGGGTGGGGCTGTGGAGCGTGCGGCGCACCATGGAGCTGATGTACGAGCACCAGGGCCTGACCCATTTTTCCAACATTAAACCCCACGGCTGCATGAACACCATTTATGTACCCCGCAAGCCGCTGCATGAATACAGCGCGCAGACCGCCGCAAAGGGAGAAAACCCATGAACATCCTGTTAGTTGACGACGACATTCCCACGATGGATTTGATTCTGTCCTCCATCGACTGGCCGGCCATCGGCATCGAAAAGGTGCACACGGCCTACAGCATTTCTCCGGCGAAGCAGATTCTGCTGAACAACAGCATCGACCTGGTCATCAGCGATATTGAAATGCCCAAGGGGTCGGGGCTGGAACTGCTGCAATGGATTCGGGAGCAGGGCATCCCCACGGAATTTGTGCTGCTCACCTGCCATGAAAAATTTGAATACGCCGCCACCGCCATCAAGATGGAAGTGATGGAATACATCATCAAGCCCTTTGACCCGGAAATCATGAAGCTGACCATCCGGCGCTGCGCCCAGAAAATCGCCCGGAAGAAGGAAGAGCAGTCGCGGCTGGAAATCGGGGACTGGCATCTGCGGAACCTTTCCCGGGACGAAAACGCCTTCTGGCTGTCCCTGCTCAATACGCCATCCGGCGATTTGCGGACCCTGCGTGCTGAAATCGCCGCCCGCAGCCTGCGTATTTCCGCCGACGAGACCTATTGCCTGGTCGTGACGCGCATGACGGACTATGAAGACAAAATGACGGAAATGGGCAATAAGCTGTTCATGTATTGCCTCAAAAGCCTGTACGCGGAAGAAATCTTCCGGCAGGCGGAATGTCCGCGAACGGTGATCCGCCTGATGGAAACGGACGCCTGGGTGATCGCCGCCGCCGAAAACAGCCCGGATCTGGAGCGCCGGTGCCAGAAGGCGCTTTCCCGCTGCGAGCAAACCCTGCATTTGCAGGCCACCTGCTGCGTCGGCCAGCCCCGGCTCCTGACGGAATTGGCCGCCGGATTCATGCAGATTCAGAAAATCATGGTCAGCAATGTGGCCCATTTCGGCGGCTGCTTCCGCGAGGAACAGGCGCAGCCGGAAAGCGGCGACCGGCAGATTCTGAATTTGCAGGAAATGGAAAATATGCTGATCCGGAAGGACAAGCGGGCCATTCTCAACGAAATCAAGCGGGAAATGGACATCCGTTCCTCCATGCGCAGGCTGAACGAACACACCCTGCATACCCTGCGCAAGGAAGTGACGCAGGCCGTTTACGCCCACATGCTCAAGGAGGGCATGCAGGTGACCCGGGCAGTGGGCGACGAAGCCTTTGACCGCCTGGCGGACAACGCCTGCCGCTCGCCCATGGATCTGATCCGCTGGGCCAATTATCTGCTGGAAAAAACGTTCCAGACTTTGGAGGAACTCAGCCGCACGGATACGCTGGTGGAGCGGGTCAACGCCTATATTTCCGCCCACTACGCCCAGCCCCTGAGCCGGGACGACATCGCCGCGGCGTTCCACCTGACGCCCCAATACCTGGCGAAGCTGTACAGCAAAAAGACCGGCAGATTCCTGATGGACTACCTGCGGGAATACCGGCTGGAACAGGCGAAGAAGCTGCTCGCCGGCAGCGAGATGCCCGTGTCGGAAGTGGCCATGAACACAGGTTTTGATAATTTTTCCTACTTTTCCACCCTGTTCAAAAAAGAAACCGGCATGAGCCCCCAGCAGTACAGGGCGGGGAACAGGCGGTAGAGCGTCCGGAATGGCTGCTGCGCCCTAATTTTTACCAGAGTGCAAACACGGGCATGACTGCCTTCGATGTTTTTTGGTCTAAACGTTGCCGCCTGTATGGTCTCTCTTTTCGATAACCAGCACACTTTTTCCCGATGCTTGCAGTTGCTGGGCTATCACTGAACCATACAGTCCAGCTCCAACGATTAGAAAATGATACAAGCTATTTTTCCTTCTCAGCAGGATGCTTGAATATGAGCAGCTTACTGGCGATATAGTTGATGATTATCACCAGGATATTGCTGATTAGTTTCCAAACAGTCGAGTTCCAGTGCAGCACATCAACCGCAAGATACATAATCCCTACATCCAACAGTCCGGTTGCGATCCTTGCGCCGAAAAACGTGGGAAGTTCGTGCTTCAGCACCTTTGCAGAAAAACTCTTGCTGTTAAAAACCCATAACTTATTTGTTATAAAAGCAAAACACACCGCCAGAATCCAAGCGATGATTACAGAAGGAACATTTGTTATTCCGATGATATTGAAGCAGAGATAATAGGCAGCCATATTAACCAGGGTCGTCAGGCCGCCAAAAACAGCATACATGATCAGGCCTTTGTACTTGAGGAATAATGCTTTGATCTTAGCCATTGATGTTCCTCCGCAACCGGTAGAAATCTCCAATAGCTTTCCACCCGATTTTGATTATCTTCTTCAGGTTGATGGAGTTTTTTCCCGCTTTTCGGGGCTGGAAGGAAATAGGAAGGAAAAGCACCTTCTCTTTGAAATAAACGAAATATGTTGTGAACATAATGTTAGGCAGATTGAAATCCCTGGGAAGCTTGCCAATATACTTCTTGATGAGCTCTGCTTTCATCAGGCGAAATGGTGCATTGGCATCCTGAACTTTCACACCAAAGATCAGGCGTAAAAGGAGACAGACAACATTTTCAACCATTTTACGGCCTTTTCCATCACCACGCACCGTTCGATAACCAATGATGGCATCATATTCATTCTTTTTATTCCAGAATTGTTCAAACTCATCCGGATTGGTTTGCCCATCCGAGTCTGTCTGAAAAATCCAATCTGCTCCGTGATCAACGGCATAACGATATCCATAAAGAACGGCTGACCCATGTCCGCCATTTTCTTTGGTGACAGGAACGAGCAAAGGCCTCGAAGCGGCCAGTTTCTGCAATTTACTGATTGTATGATCCTTGGAGCCATCATTTATGATCACCAGTTTGCTGGTTCCATCCTCGTTATGATTCTCAACTACCGGATACCAGTCATCAACACATCTCTCGATGTTCTGTTCTTCGTTATACGCAGGGATAACAACAAACAAGCCCATATTGTTTCCTCCTACACTGGCCTCATTATGCGGAGTAAAAAGCAGACTCTTTTCTCCACAAATCGGCAAAGAAGGCAGATTCCGTGCTCCACAATGGAAACGCCGGTTTCATCAATGTGTCAGCTTTAGAAAACGCTTTGTTTTCAAGCCTCCGAAGCGACAGAGGCATTTTATCATGCCTGGAGCGAAAAGTCTACCTTTTTCGCCGATTTGCGGAGAGAAGAGTCTGCCTTCCGCTCCGCGGATACAAGGTAAAATCCTTGATTGGCAATTGATCAGGGCTGATTATCTTTACTGACCCACTTTAAAAACGCAGGCCATTGACGCCCACATGCTCAAGGAAAGCATGCAGGTGACCCGGGCTGCTGGCGACGCATGGCGGTCTCTTTTCCTTCTTCACCCTTTGCAACATAGCTACGAAGAGTATGAAACTGTTCCGGGAGCAAGGGGATGGCCGCTGCGTCCTGATTTTTGCCAGAGTTTACAGAATCAAAAAGAAATACGTTAAAATCAAAAGCGCACCGGGCCGGAAACCGGTATAATGAAGGTATCGAATCCATGGAACAATATGGATCATTGAGGAGGAAAAAGTATGAAAAAAATGTTCTCTCTCCTGCTGGCCCTCATGATGCTCTGCTGCATCGCCGGCGCGGCGCAGGCGGAAAGCTATGACAAGGTTGTCATGTCCTATCCGGATGCGAAACGCCCTTACCCCACCCTGTATTTCCTGCCGGGCTTTTCCGCCAGCGCGGAGGAAATTGCGTTCGCCCTGCCGCTGCGGCAGATGTCCGCCCTGTACGGGGTCGCTGTTGTGGTGCCGGACGGGGAAAACGCCTTCTACACCGACCACCCGGAGCGGGCGCTCAGCATGGGCGAATACATCGGGGAAGAGCTGGTGGAAATCAGCCGGAAGATGTTTCCCTGCCTGTCCCACGAACGGGAGGACACCTTCATCGGCGGCATCTCCATGGGCGGCTACGGCGCGGCGGCGCTGGGGCTGCATTACGCGGAACGGTTTTCCAAGATGGCGCTGTTCTCTCCCGCGTTGGAAGCGGATACCCTGCTGCTGAACGCGCCGGAGGACATCATGCCTCCCGGGCTGTTTCCCGCCCTGTTCGGCAGCCGGGAAGCCTACGCTTCCTCTCCCCGGCTCAATCCATTCCGCGGCGTGCAGGACGCCTTGGATTCAGGCCGGATGCTTCCGGGCATCTGGATGTGCTGCGGGGAGGAAGACCTCGCTGTCCGGGACGCCTGCAGGCGTTTCGACGCTTTCCTGGCGGAAAACAGAGTTCCTCATCAGGCGGTGTTCGGTCATGGGGAACATGATTATCTCTACTGGGACGCGCATCTGGAGGAAGCCTTCCGCTTTCTGCGCGGAAATCCCGGATGCTGAATGGAATGGACACATCAAAAAGTCGGCTGAACGGGCCGCAAAAAAAAGGGGCTGTCTCACCGCGAGGCAGTCCCTTATGAACAGACACGAATAGATAATTGAAAAATGTTCTTGCTTTTTGCGGCGCTTTTCATCTATCCCCTTCCGGGCCATCCATATCGAAAGCAGGGAAGCGGCGCAAAATGCACAGACACCGATCACGACGCCTTGTCTCCCCGGCCCTCGAGGGCTGGCGGCTTTCACAATCATGACAGGAGGAAACCATGAACAAAGAAAAAAGCTCCCGCCGCGGGAATCCGCTGCTGCCGGAAGGCGCGGCGGACAATATGTTCCCCGACCCGCACATCAAAATCTTTGTGAACCCGGACACGGGCAGGGAAAACATGTATGTGTACGTGGGCCACGATGAAGGCAAAGGCCAATTCATCATGCGGGACTGGTACGTGCTGTTCAGCGAAGACCTGGTGCACTGGCAGTGCAAAAAATCCCTGGCGCGGAAGGACACCTACCTGCCGCCCGACTCCACCGACTGCTGGGCCTGCGACGCGGTGCGCAGCCCCTGGGACGGGAAGTATTATCTCTATTATTCCCACGGCGGCGAGTCCACCGGCGTGGCAGTCAGCGACCGGCCCGACGGCCCCTTCGCGGACGCCCGGGGCAAAACGCCCATCCTGCCCAAGGGCATCACACCCACCAATTCCTACGACCCCGACGTGATTCTGCCCGACGACCAGGACAGCCGCGCCTGGATCGTGTTCGGCAGCGATTGGACGGATCACTACTGGGCCATGCAGCTCAAAGAAAACATGACCGAGGTGGTGCCGGGCACCGCCCGCAAGGTGCCGGTCTATCCCGACGAAAACACGAAGGAAGAGCTGCTGGGCGTGCTGCGCTCCGACCAGGCGGAGGCGTTCCGCTACGGCGACAGGTGGTACCTGTACTGGGCCGGGCGCTACGCCACCTCCGACAATCGCCTGGGGCCGTACATCTTCCGGGGCAACATCGGCGCGGACATTCCCCATTACCCCGACGGCCGGGCCTTCATCGACCACGGCTCCTTTGCGGAATGGAAGGGCCAGTGGTATTACGCGGTGAGCTGCGGCACGGAAAGCTGGTCGTTCCGGCAGAGCTGGCTCATGTACCTGCACGTGTGCGACGACGGCACGCTGATGTTCGACGAGGAGATCCGGCAGTACGGCGTGGGCCAGTATAACGCGGCCTGGGACAAGATTCAGGCGGAATGGTACATGGAAATCGAAACGCACGCCGTGCGCAAAATCGAGCTGCGGCGGGACGGGAAACACGCAGGATTCGCCATCGCCCAGGAGGAAGGCACCCATACCGCCCGGTATCCCCATGTCTATGGCATGGACGAAAACATGACCATGACGCTGTGCCTGCAAGGGGAGAAGGGCGCTGCCATCGATGTCTTGGTGGATGGAAAGGAAGCCGGTTCCCTGCGGCTTGACCAGGCGCTATCCTCGCTTTCCGAAATGCATATTCCCCTCAGAAACGAAGCGGGCGAACATGAAATCACCCTGCGCATGACGGGCAGGGTGGTGATCGACTGGTTCAGGCTGGATCGCGCTCATTCCTGATCGCAATCGCCGTGAATTCCCCCGGCAGCTTTTCGTTTTCCCAGGCGGGATGCTCGTCAAACCGCTTGAGCGTAAAACCGCTGCGGATGATGGCGTTGATGATTTCGCTGACGGTGTATTTCCTGTAGGCCATCCGAATCGTCAACTTGATCTTGTTATTGGCAGCCTCGACTCTGGCATTGGAGATCTGGTGCGTCACGGTGGCGACAATCGCATCTACAAAAAAGCCCTGCGCAGTCTGATAAAAGCGGGGAAGAGCTGCTTCGGCACAGTATGGAAAGGATACCAGAACGATCTCGCGCTTTTGAAATGATTGCGCCTCATTGTTGAACGTATTATGAAAACGGCTTTACTCCAGATGAAATCTGGAGTAAAGCCGCGTTATTCAGCGCTTTTCCGCGATAGGTTGTTTTTTGTCTGTTCGCCGGGGAACGGATCAGTACGTCCCGGGCGCAATGTTTTCCGCTTTCAGGATCTTGATGATCCTGCTGGTTCCCAGCCGCGTCGCGCCCAATTCAACGAATTTTTCGGCATCCGCGATGGTGGAGATTCCGCCCGCGGCCTTGATGCGCACATCCGGGCCCACGTGCTTCGCAAACAGCGCAATGTCCTCAAAGGTCGCGCCGCCCTTGGAGAAGCCCGTGGAGGTTTTGATGAAGTCCGCCCCGGCCTCGGTCACCAGACGGCACATGGTAATCTTTTCTTCTTCGGTCAGCAGGCAGGTTTCCACAATCACTTTCAGCACGCGCTTCCCGCAGACGGCCTTGAGCGCCTTGATTTCATTCAGCACGTAATCCGTGTCGCCCGCGCGCAGCATGCCCAGATTGATGACCATGTCAATCTCGCTCGCGCCGTTTTCGAGGGCTTCCTTTGCCTCAAAGACCTTGGAAGCCGTGGTCGTGTTTCCGTTGGGAAAACCGATCACGGTGCAGATAGGCACCTTGCCCTGCACATATTCCGCGGCCTGCTTCACGTAGCAGGGCGGGATAACCGCCGACGCGGTTTTGTATGCGATTGCGTCATCGCAGAGCTGCTGAATCTCGGACCAGGTGGTGGTTTGGGTCAGCACCGTATGGTCTACCATGGAGCATAGCTTTTCAGTTGTCAATTTCATGATCTCGTCCCCCTTCTCTGTGTCCGTGAAGGATTCATTCCACGCCCAGCACTTTGTAATCCTGCGCTTCCACCGCCGCGCGCAGCGCTTCATCCGCAACGGGCGCGGAGAGGGTCACAACCGCCGTACCAGCGGTATGGTCCGCCACGGCGCTTTCCACGCCGGGCACCGCTTCCAGCGCCTTCTTCACGCGGGCTTCACAGTGCATGCACATCATGCCTTCCACCTTCAGGGTCTTTTTCATGGTCTTTTCCTCCTTTATTGTTTCTGCTTGGACGATCTCTTGGAGCGCTCCCGCAGAAATAGTCTTTTCTTTCCGGTCATGCCGGGCGTCGTGCGGGTTGACCAGGTTCAGCCGCAGGGCGTTCATGCACACGAAAAAGCTGGACAGCGCCATGGCCGCCGCGCCGTACATGGGCTTCATTTCGATGCCGTAGAGGCCCATGGCCAGCGGAATGCAGATGGCGTTGTAAAAGAACGCCCAGAACAGGTTCTGATGGATGTTCCGGATGGTGGCGCGGCTCAGGCGGATGGCCGCGGTTACGTCGGTCAGGCGGCTTTTCATCACCACGATGTCCGCCGCGTCGATGGCTACGTCCGTCCCCGCGCCGATGGCGATGCCGTTGTCCGCCACCGTCAGCGCGGGCGCGTCGTTGATGCCGTCGCCTACCATGGCGACCTTGCCCAGGGGCTTGAGCCTGCGAATCACGTCCGCCTTACCTTCCGGCAGGACGCCTGCGATCACCTGATCCACCCCGGCCTGGGCGCTGATGGCCCTGGCTGTCCGCTCATTGTCGCCGGTCAGCATCACGGTCTGGATGCCCATGTTCCGCAGCTCGCGGATGGCCTGGGCGGAATCCTGTTTGATGGGGTCGGCGACGGCAATCAGGCCGCAAAGCTTCCCGTCCAGGGCGAACAGCAGCGGCGTCTTGCCCTGCTCCGCCAGCGCGTTTGCCTGCGCGGAAACGAAATCGCTGACCAGCCCCTTGGACGCAAGGTATTTCAGGCTTCCGCCGAGCAGCTCTTTGCCATCCAGAGAAGCGCGGAGCCCGTGGCCGGGCAGGGCTTCAAAATCGCTGACTTCCGAGAGCGGCAGCCCTTCCGCTTCGGCGGTCACGGCCTTGGCCAGCGGATGCTCGCTGTTTTTTTCCAGGGACGCGGCCAGGGAAAGCAGCCCGTTTTTGTCCATATCCAGCGGAATCACGTCGGTGACCCGGGGCTGGCCTTCGGTCACGGTGCCCGTCTTATCCAGCGCGATCATCTGCGTCCTGCCCGCGCCCTCCAGGGCGGCGGCGGTTTTGTACAGCACGCCGGTTTTCGCGCCCACGCCGCTTCCCACCATGATCGCCACGGGCGTGGCAAGCCCCAGGGCGCAGGGGCAGCTGATCACCAGCACGGAGATGCCCCGGGCGATGGCAAAGGAGAAAGGCTTCCCGGCGATCAGCCAGCCGGCCAGCGTCAGCAGGGCCAGCCCGATCACGGCAGGTACGAAGACGCCGGACACCTTATCCGCGATGCGGGCCAGCGGGGCCTTGGTCGCCGCTGCGTCGGAAACGGTGCGGATGATCTGCGCCAGGGTGGTGTCCTCTCCCACGCGGGTAGCGCGGCACTCGATATACCCCTGCTGATTCATGGTCGCGGCGGAAACGGCGTCGCCCTCCGCTTTGTCCACCGGGATGCTTTCTCCGGTCAGGGCGGATTCATTGACCGCGGTCATGCCTTTCAGGATGATCCCGTCCACCGGAATCTGCTCGCCGGGACGCACCACAAACACGTCGCCGGTATTGACTTCTTCGATGCCGACCTCTGTTTCCATGCCATCTTTCAGCAGGACGGCGGTTTTCGGGGCCAGCTTCATCAGCCCTTTCAGCGCGTCCGTGGTGCGGCCCTTGGACATGGCTTCCAGCATTTTGCCGATGGTAATCAGCGTGGGGATCATGGCCGCGGACTCAAAGTACAGGTTCATGCCATACTTCATCACCGTGCCGTGGTCGCCCTCTCCCTGGGCAAGAATCATGAGGAACAGCTCCGCCAGGGAATAGGCGAAGGAAGCGCTGGAACCGAGGGCCACCAGGGTGTCCATGTTGGGCGCGCCGTGGAGCAGGGAAGAAAAGCCGGAGGTAAAGAACTTGCTGTTGATGATCATCACGATCACCGCCAGCAGCAGTTCAAACAGGCCCAGGAACACATGATTGTCAAAGGCCGCGGGCGCGGGCCAGCCCCACATGCCGTGCCCCATGGAGAAATACATAAGAATCAAAAGAATCGGCACCGAAAACAGCAGCCGCTTTTTCAGCTTCGGCGTTTCGTGATCCTTGAGCGCTTCCGCGTCCGCCCAGGAGGGAGCATCTCCGGCGGCGGCTTTCTTTGCCGCGCCCTTCAGGGAAGCGCCGTATCCGGCGGCCTCCACGGCGCGGATGATGTCGGCGGAAGAGGCCGTTCCTTCCACGCCCATGGAGTTCGTCAGCAAACTCACGGAGCAGGAGGTCACACCCGGCACGCCGGACACCGCTTTTTCCACTCGGCTGGAGCACGCGGCGCAGCTCATGCCGGTTACCTGATATTGTTCCATTGTGATACCCTTTCATGTTATTTCGCATCTGTTCAGCCGCGGTTCCTTCACGAGTTCTAAGTTCCAAGTTCTAAGCTGAATCTGCCTATATGCAATGCATTTTGTGCCAAATGTGACAAAAGGCTTAGAACTAAGAACTAAGAACTAAGAACTAAGAACTTAGAACGATTAAAGTCAACTGAATCGTTACGTTATTTCATCAGCTTTTGCAGCGTGTCCATCAATTCATCCACCGTTTCCTCCCGGCCCGCGCGAATATCCTCCGATACGCAGGTGCGGATATGATTGGCCAGCAGCACCCGGCAAAAGCTGTTCAGCGCGGAATGGACCGCCGATGCCTGCGTCAGGATGTCCGGGCAATAGGCGTCCTCGTCCAGCATCCGCTGCAAACCGCGAACCTGGCCCTCGATCCGTTTCAGGCGGTTCATCAGATCGTGGCGCTCGTTTTCATTCCGCACCTTTTTCCGTTCCGAATGGTGGTGCGGTTCCATGAAGTCCTCCATTGCGTTGCCTCCGTAAATACCCCATAGGGGTATGCTTGATACAAGATGGATTATATACCCCTATGGGGTAATTGTCAAGCGCTTTTTACACGAATGATTAGCCCATGATGCCGCCGCCATGCGTTTTTGCCCGGCGCAAGGAAAGGATGCCCAATAAAAAGCAGATGAATCCGTCACGATCCATCTGCTTTTTTGTTACTCCCTTCGCCGCGCTCACCTTCCAACGATGATTCCGGTGCACGGCTGGCGGCAGACAGCGGGTTCGTGCGGTCAGTCCGCGCGCCTGCGCCGCATGATCAGCCACAGGGCGGCCGCCATGACGCTCAAGCCGGAGACGGTGTAAACCGCGGTACCCGGGCCGCCGGTGGCGGGCAGCTCGACGCCGGGAGTGTTGGGAATCACGTTGATTTCCGTGGCGCCATCAGCAGCATACAGCTTGGAAGCGCCCGCGCCATAGCGAATCTCGATGCGATACCTGGTTTGATTCAGCATGTATCCCGCCGGCGCTTTTGTTTCCAGGAGCCAGTAGGTGCCGATGGGCAGGGCGGGAATGGTCACTGTGCCGTTGCTGCCGGAAGTGAGCACGCCGTTCGTACCAATACCGGTGATGAAATTACCCTCTCCCGCGCCATCGGGAATGATCTTGAATTCCGCGCCTTGCAGGGGATGGCCTTCTGTGTCCTGCTTTGTGAAGCTCAGTTGTCCCTTCATGCCGTTGGTCACGGTGAGCGTGTCAGGGGCGCTGGCTTTGGCTTTGATGAGGTTGCGGCTTGTTCCCGAAACTGTTTCGGTTTTGCCGGTTCCATTGGACGCGCCATTCATATAGCCATAGGCAACCGTCCAATGATCCAGGCTTTGCGAATAGTTGAGCAAAGTGCCTGCGCTGTCGTAAACGCCGATTTCTTCCACATAGTACCAGATGTCCGCCATCTGCTCTCTTGTTTTCGATACGCCGTTCTCTGTGATCTGAACAGACACTTGCTTTTTCAGCGGCAGATTGTTAATGGTCAGGACGGGCCAGGTGCCGTCGTTCTGCTTGCTCAATTTGATGTATTGGTTATTATCGCGCGTAACAATTGAACCGGCGGACAGGGAATGGGCTGTCGGATTCTCGTATACATCACTGAGCACGCTGTTATCCACCGCGCCGTTGACCACGGCGGTTAAGGACAGCAGCACCGCAGTGGAACCATTATCAGAGGTGGAATAGGTAAAGGTTTTGTTGTTTCCTGCATGTGCACGGGTCAGGGTCTGGGTAGTATCCTGGGATTCCCAGATTTTTTGAAGCTGAATGCTGCCGTTGCCCAGCGTGTTGTCGATATACAGGTTATAGATGCCGTCAGAATCCGGGTTTTTGTGCTTCAGGTTATTTCCGCCCTGCATATCGCAGGAAAGACCGGTTTCAGAAACGACGATTTTAATGGGATTCGTCAGCTTCTGATACCCGTCCGGCGCGTTTTCTTCCACGATGTAATAGGTGCCCATCGGCAGGAAGCCGGTGTAGAAGCGGCCCAGACTGTCGGCTGTCAGCTTGGTTCCGGAGGGCGTGCCCATCTCACCGGAAGAAATCAGAGCGGGTTCAGGCGTGATCGCCGTTGCCGTTTGGTTGCCTATCAAATTCTGGTACTCCGCTTCCGTATAGATATAGAATTCACCGCCCTCCAGCGGAACTGTATATCCGTCGCGCTTTACGGCGTCCTTTTTGCGCAGCTTCACCTTGATGGCTTTCAGGGTGTTATGCACCGTGATCACACCGGCGGAAAGGCCGTCGCTGCTGGCGGTCTGAATAAACGCTGCGCCCACAATCGTGCTGCTTTGCGGCGTGGAAGAGCCGGTTTCAATTACATAGTAGTAATAATTGCGTCCATTTCCGTCGGAGGAGTCAAGATTATCCCAGGTATGCTTCCAGTCGTTGTTGCTGTCCAGCCTGAAGGAGGACTGTATATTATTAAACGCTGTATCCTGTGTAATCCTGCGCGGGCTGCCGTTACTGGTGGTGCTCACATTTGTTATGCTGACTTTCCCATCCAGATCCGCTCCGCTGCTTGCCTCGCCAATGATCGTGATATAAATCACCGTATCCGTTCGGATATTGCTGACCGAAATATCGGCTGACATGGGCATATTTGCCGGGCTGCCGTTCACATAGAAAGGATTGTCGGTCGAGTAATTGCCATACGTGCGGGATATGCTCCCGTTCGACGCAACCACGGAATAAATAGCCGCTCCCGTACCTGTACTAATCTGGAAAGAAATCGCGCCGTTATCCTCGACCGATCTTTTTTCGCTCTTATACACAACGATGGTTTTATCATCCCGCGCGGAGGGCTTGTCGCCGTTGGCGAAATACTGGGACACCAGATAAACGGAATGATTCGCTACCGCCATACCGTTTGTATCCTCATAATACCGTTGCAGCTTGACCGCGGACCAGGCGCTTGTATCCTGAACGATGCTGTTTCCGTCAAAGGTTATATAATCTTTGCCATCCAGCAGCGACCAGGTCTTTCGTGCAGTCACGGAGGTGACCTTCTTGTTCTTTACAATCAGGTAGAACATGAATATACCGTTATTATTGGGATCGTCATCCTTTTCAGAAGAAGTCACCGACGCCATCTTCCATCCGTTTTCGCCCGATTCATCCGCGGTGGATTCCACATGGGGCGTACCGTCCGTATCAATGGTCAGCTTGATAACCTCCGAGGACACGTCGGGATAGCCCGCGGGAGCTTCCAGTTCCTTGATGTAATAGGTATGACCCGCGGCCAGGCCGGTGCAGTGTACAATACCGTCGCTCCCGGTCGCAAATTCATTGCCGACGGTGCTGCCATACAAGGATTTCAGGCTGGCCGCCCGGGTGCACGCGGCGTCGGTATAAATGCCGAACTTCACGTTCGCCATGCTGTCGCTGTTTTCACCCTGCTTTCTGAACTGCAGGGAATACCGGGGCGCCAGGTTGAAGTAAATGGCGCAGTTGGACTGGGAAGAACCGCGCTCCAGGTAATAGAGGGTCAGGGTATGGTCGCCCTCAGACAGGTTGATCGTCCCGTTTGTGACAGTTCCGCCGCTGCCATACGACATGATGCCACGGGAATCTGTCGTCTTTGACGCGCCGCTCTGGGCAATCGTCCATGTGCCCTGGGAGAAGTTGATTTCCCCGTACACCTTACCGTGGATGCCGCCCATATCCAGCACAGGCTTTCCGTCCACGAACACCCACACGTCGTCGTCGCCGGAGAATTTATAGACCATTTCGTCCCGGACGGTGGATCGGTTGCCATAATTGCCTTGATTGTCAGTGGTTCCTGTTGCGTTGGGCAGGAAGAAATTGATGCTGGAGGTCATGCCGAACCAATAGTTCGGCGCGCCGTAGGCTTCGTTGAAGATGGTATTGCCATAGTTCAGTGGCAGGAAGTCATATCCGCCATTGGACTTATTCGTTCCGTTCCGATAACTGTACACATAGAAACGTCCTGCGGACTGATTAAAGGAAGCGGCGTTCTTGTCGCTGTCGTAGTAGTAATAGCCGGTATCTGAATCGTATTGATACAGATAATTGGCCGAACCCAAAGAACGCATACCCAGCGTGCTGCTTTGAGCAAACGGGCTGCTGCCAAAAAGCCCGGCTGTCACGGTGCCGGCAAATTCAGCATCCGAAGTGCTCACTTCATGGTTCTGGTTAGCCCAGGTACGCCCGGCGGGATTCAAAGACCTACCGAAGCCGGAAACCGTGGAAATGAACAGGAAATCACGGGATCCATCCTTCATTTTCCAGTAATCAAAGTTTTTATGTTTTTTTGATACGTCAGTTTCGTTTTCATCTGTCTGAATGTACGAGCGATCCGGGTCCGGTTCAATACTTTCCATATTGAACAGATTGTTAAAATCATAAAGATAGGTCGAGATAAAACTATTCGTGTTTACCGAGGAAACAGAATCAGCGCTGTTGGCGAAGCTGTAATTGTCCGGGAACCAGTCCGCATAGAACACGGAGTCATCGGTTATACGCACGGAAGCTCCAGGCTGATAGTATTGTTTTGTATTGATATCATACCAGCCTTGCAGGGCAAAATGGTTCGCGCCGACGCTTTGCGGCGCGGCGACCTCAGCCGCGGTCGGCAGCGTAATATCCGCATAAGCGTTCTCGCCTTGCCCGATCTTCGCAACTTCCGCGGAAACCGTGGTGCTTCCTTGAATTCGGCCGGAGCTTTCCAGGCGGGAATATAAGGTGTTATTCGCCGGATCGCCGCCGTTCAGGCCGTTGCTGCCGTCATAACAAACGATGAAATAATCCCTTTCTTTCGGTTTTTCCTCAAACACGGGAGTCAAAACAAAATCGTTTTTGTCTGATGGTAGAGTATCTTTGTTGATTTGCAAAGAATACTCCGACGAAATCAATCTTCCGTCTTCATTATACCAGCCTTTAAATGTGTATTTTTCGGCTTGCTCCGTGGTCTGTGATACTTGGATTCCGGATTGATCATTTGTGTACAAGTAATAGAATTCAGCCCTTCCATCATTATCCACATCAAGCGTTCTCAGCGCGCTCCCTGACATCATAGAGGTTTCTCCGCTGCCTGCCGGCTGGGCAAAATTCAAGCGAACAATTTTTTCGCCCGCCGGAGCAAAGAAGGCAACAAAGGTCGTCCCGTCTCGGTCAAGCAGATTTTTATCATCGTGTCCGCCGCTTCCGCGCAGACAATTGTTGTCGCTGTGCAGCACGTTGGGGTAGGTTCCGTCATCCTTGACCCAATACCTGAATTCATTACTTCCGCTTACGTTAGGATATGTATTATTGTAAATCGAGCAGTATCCGCCAGCTTTGGCAACGATGGCAATGTGAGAGAAATTTGTATTGCTGCCTGTATAAACACTCGGATTTTGCGGCGTACTGTTAAACGCACCATTGCCTGTTTGGGTCAGGTATCCCATCGACCCGTCGTTTACCATGGCGCGATACCAATAAATATGCTCAAACCATGGGAAAACGGTCATATCGGAAGTCACCTGGCTGCCATTGAAAGCAAAGTCGGTGCAGACCAATTCACCGTTGGCAAGGTTATACCAGCCCTTGAAGAAATAACCGGCATGGGGAGAGGCGACCATTCCGCTTTCATCACCGGAATAGCTGAAATACTGCCAAGCAGTTTGAGTGTATGGGTCTTGAGGATAGATGTATTCAAAGTGCCGGGCATCGCCCCCAGAAACATCCCCATTCTCCGGATTCCAGGTATAGAGAATCAGGTACTGATTGTCCGGGGCAAAGCACGCGGTGTAAGTCTGGGCATGTCCTGGATCAACTGGCTTGATATAATCTGTCGATGTTGAATAATCATTGATTCCGGATTCCACCCACTTTACAAAATGCCATCCATTGTTCGCAGAACGGCTATAGTCTTGATCTCTGACAGGCTTAACCTGAGATTCCACCAAATGATCTGAAGCTTCTGAAAAGGAAAAGCTAATAGATATACTATACCGATGTTCTTTCTGATCAAATATACGTCCACCGTTTGTATCGTTGACATTAAAAGTAGCCTGGTATTGTGTCGCATCCTCCACACGCACCACGATCTGGTCGCCGTCGGCAAAGTCGATGGTCAGAGATTCGGTGGTATCGAAGGGCTGGAGGCTGATCAGCGCCCAATCGCCCGCGCTGAGCGCCGCCGCCGCTTCTTCCTCGGTCAGTTCCATTTCCAGGCCCAAAGCGGTGATGAAAGCGCCAAGGGTGGTATCGCTTTCGACCTTTTCCACTTGAAGCAGCTCGGGATTGGAGAAGGTGACGGCTGTCACGTCCGCCGCATCCCGGTCGATTTCGAGCGCGGCGAACAGGGCGGACAGGGTCATCACGTTTCCACCGGGCAGATGGTATTCATAATCTTCATAGTAGAAATCCACGGTATAGCTTGCCACGATGTCTGAGAAGCTGGCGACCTCGAAGGCCAGCAAGCCGTCCTCCGTTTCGGTCACGGCCAGCTCTTCCACGTTTTCGCCATGGATATGGTACAGCTTATCCAGCTTCATGTGTTCGGGAATCAGGCTGGCTTTGTCCAGAGTGACCTGAAAACGGCCCTCGGCGCTGATCTCTTGTTGATCAAGCACGATCCGCAGGTCGGCGGAGCTGTAGCCCTCGATGCCTTCGCTTCCCTCGCCCAGCTTGAATTGCTCGACGAGCGCGGCGGTTTCCTCGTCGGAATGGGCTGTGTACAGCGCCTGGGAACCCAGCGGCACGTTCCCTTCCGCCACCTTGATCTGCACGCCCTCCGCCGTGAGGATTTCTTCGCTCAGCCGGGTGATGCCGGTGACGTTCACGGTGAGGGTCTTTGTGCCGTCGGAAAGCGTGATGGAACCGTCGGCGGCAATGATCAGGCCGCCGCTGGCTTCGTCGTAGGACACGCCGCTCTCGGCGGAGGCGACGGTCAGATTCGTCAGGTCGATTTCAAAATTCTCCGTGACGCCTTCGGCGGCAACGCCGTCGGCAGCGGAAGCCTGACCCGCCGCCAGCACGGCTTCCAGGGTCACGCGCACGTCGCAGCGGGCGGTGTCGTAAACAAAGACGCTCTCCGCGCCTTCGGCCGGGTAAGGCGCATAGTCGGTGAAATCCAGGCTGACGACGCCGCTGTTGTTGATGACGATGTATTCCACCGTATACTTGAGCAGGAAAGCGCTGAATCCTTCGGTGGTGAAGGTGAAGCCGGTGAGCAGGTTATCCGCCCAGTTGACCTGTGCGTCCTTTACCACGGTATAGCTGCCGTCTTCCTGGAAATGGTACAGCGTGCAGGAAACGCCGACAATCGAGGCGTTCTCCTCCGGATTGTCCGCAAACACGTCGATCGGCGCGTCAAAAGAAACCGGCACAGAATAGGACTCGGCTTTATGCGCTCCCTCCGCCAGCTTGATTTCAAAGGCTGCGTAGCCGGTGATGGACGCGGGCGCGGCGTCGGCCTGCTGATTCTGTTCGGCTGTATTCCTGTCCGCTGCTTTCAGCAGGCCCCGTTTCTTCAGGAGCGGCTTGTTGACCGCGGAAATCAGGCTCTGCATATCCTCCACGGGAGACACGGTGAACTCATCTTCCGCCAGCGTATATTCCGGCAGGGTGATGTCCAGCTGCTTTGGCTCGGAATAATAGGCCGTGAGCAGATCGCTGTCCTGCTGCTGTTCTTCCGCTATCACCGGCAGAGGCGCCGCGTCAAACAGCATGGCAGGCCATCAACTTTGTCGTGGCTTTCTTCATTATTACTCTGTCCCTTCTTACAAGTCCATATTCTGGTATGTCAATTGTGTCTGTTCATGGCGAAAAACGAATGACCCGTTTCAGATGGGCTGACACATGAACAAAATGAGATAATCTACCTTTTTTATCATATCATAGAAAAGCATTGTCTGTCCACTGTTTTTTGGGCTTTTTTCTCATGGCTCCCGGACATTCAGGCATCACGGAAAACAGGGGACATCGCTGATCCCGGTTGTTCCAGAAGGACACTCTGCACATTGCCGGAGAACGGGGAAGGACAGGGATCCGCAGTCACAGCCGCTGCCGTCCATGCACACGCCTTCGGACAGGCTGCCGGTCTTTGGGGTGGAATGCGGGTTTTTTCAATTTACCTCAACGCCTGTCTTTTCCGGCGGGACAGGTTTTTATGGGCGTGAAGGAACGCTGCTGCGGCGGGTTGAGATATGAAGGAGGATTCCCATGAAAAAGATCGTTGCTCTGCTGGCTGCCCTGGCGCTGACCCTGAGCCTGTTCTCCGTCCCTTCCGCTGAAATCAAGAGCAGCTGCAACCTGAGCGATAACGCCTTTCATGACGCGGTCGTTGTGTTTCATCACCCGACGATATAAAACCTCCTACCTCCTACTTCCTACCTCACTGACAGCAAAGGAACGTTATTGTGGCTAAAAACAATAAGCCCAAGGGCAAGCTGATCTGGAAAACCCTCTGCGGCGGCAAGCGGGATATGATATACGACGTGAACGCCGCCCTCATCATCGCCATGATCGCCGATACCGAGGATTTCAGCTTTGACACGAACCCCGCGGAAAACAACCTGTATTACAGCGTGTCCAACGGGATCCGCCAGACCCTCATGAGCCGCTTCTGCTTCTGCAACGCTTTCGACGTGGTGTTCAAGCAATCACCCAATCAAGAACGAGTTGCCAATTAACGGTTTCCCTTGCGGAAGCCGCTTTTTTCTGTATACGGGCTGTCGCTATTGCGAAACCCGCTATGAGGATGTCGGGATTGCCGAAAATGCAAGGCAAAGAAATGCGGAAGAAAACGGTAGGATTTGGAATGGTTGTTCTTGTTCAGGGTAGGAATCCTTATTTCTGCTCCCGCCGTTTTCTCGTGCGGCGGAGCGCAGCAGCCAGCAGCAGCGACGCGGCGGCGAGAGCGAGATACAGGGGCAGGCTGGTATGGTCGCCGGTAGGCGGCAGGGAGGAAACCACATGCAGGGCGGCGGAATCGCTGATGATTTCGTCCAGATGATGGTCGGTCACCACGCAGCGGTACTGCCTGCCGTTCATGGAAGCCTTGACATCTTCCACGGTCAGGACGCTTTTCACGGCGTCGGGAATATCCCGCCAGCCCAAGTCTTTGCCCATGGATTCCTGCCATTGGTAGGAATAAGGCGCCGTGCCGCCCGCAGCGACGACGAAGAACTCCGCGGTTCCTCCTTCCAGCGCGGTCTGGTCCGTGGGCTGAACGGCAATGCGCAGGGGATTGGAGGCATCGTCCAGGTAAAGCGTAAATTCATTGTCGATGAGGGAACGTTCTTCTATGCCGACGCCCCGGATCACAACCCGCGCTTTCCGGGCGCTCCTGCCGCCCAGGAGAGCGGAAACGGAAAGGTCAATGGTTTGCGCCATATCGCTGGACACATGCTCGGGAGAATAAGGCAGCTCGATATAGTCCGGGGTTTCCGCGTCATCCAGATACAGCTCGGCATACAGCCGCAGGCTTTCTTCCGTTTCCGAGTGGTCGTAGATCACGATAGAGAGATAATCCTCTCCGTTGGGGCCGGGATACAGCCGGTGCTTAATGTCGATGTCGTGGATGCCGTGGTTCAGGCGCTCGGAATCCACGCCATAGGTGATGATCGCGTTGTCCGCCTCACCTGCCTTCTTATTCTGGTTTTTCGCCAGCCGGACGGTCACGTGTTTGGTGTTGCTCCAGTCCGCCGGGACGTGGACAGACGCCGTGAACGTGGCTTTCTGGCCGGGCAGCAGGTGTTTGGAAACCGTGGTTTGCGTGTCAGGCGCGCCCTCCTGCTTCTGGGTGTATTTATTACCACCATAGTCCTTATAGACAGTTTTCGTCCGGGTCACGTTGAATACGCTTTGGACGGGCGCGTCCGGCAGCTCTGCCCGCCGATAAATGGTGTGCCTGCCGGTGGCGCTTCCTTCGCCGCCTACATTCACCACCCGCGTGCTCTGATCGGGATTCAGCAGATCGGCGTGCAGCGTTTCAATGATCATGTCGGTTCCATCGGCATTCTTGATGACGTTTCCATCGTCGTCCTCCAGCACCACTTCCAGATCCAGGGTATTGATATTGGCGTTCCCGTCGTTCAGAAGCGTGATATGAACGTCCATATCGGTGCCGGAAACCACCACGCCCTTGGGGGCCGCCATCCCGGTGAGATCGGTGTGGGGAATCGTCCGGAAGGGGAAGGAATAGATCGTGGCCTTGCCGCCGTTCTGTTCGTCTCCGTTCCAGAGGGTATAATAGGCTGCGCTTTCCTCGGTCAGGAAGATGTTCGCGGGGGTATAGCCCGCCTGCGCCGGGGCAAACTGGACCAGCACGAAATCATCCGATGTGACAAGCGCGTCGGGATCGAACACCACGCCCCGCAGCCGGTAAATATCCGGATCGCTGTCTTTCTCCTTGGGGGCCAGTTCCAGCCAGTAAAGATACTGGGTATTGTTGATGTTTTGCAGATGGAACGCCGTGGTGGGAATCGTAACGTCCAAATCCACGTTGGTGACGGAAATATCCTCCCGCATTGTGTGCATATCGATGTCATAATCCAGGCTGGCCGCTTTCAGGTGATACACCACCTGGGTATCTTCCCCCGCGCCGTTGGCGGCTTCCTGATCCGGATGCTCCGCCTCCAGATAGAACACGGTGCGCTGCTTCAGGTTTTCCGTATCCGCCAGGGTATGGAAGAACGCGATGTTCCCCTCCGCCAGGGGCAGGACGCTCTGATCCGCATCCCAGCGGCCCAACTGGTTTCCTTTCAGCACATAGGTGGGCGCCCGGTTCTGCACGGCGGCATAGAAGGGCTCGGGGTCGTCCGCCGTCTCGATCTGGGTCCAGGGATCGCCGGAGTTTTCTTCCTGATCCAGCAGATGGTACTGCGTGGTGGTGTTCACGATATTCACGTAGAAGATATGGGTGGAGCGGAGCAGCAGCGTATGGTCGATTTCGCTTTTCTGTCCCACCGCATCGTCCGCCAGGATAAACGAAATCAGCACGGGAATATTATTGGCTGTTTCATACAGCTTCTGGTACAGGCCCAGCTTGATATTTCCCATGGGGCGCTCGGTCCGGAACGCTTCCCAGGTATTTTCCTTCATATCGGGAAAGGATGTCCCCTCCGGTTTTCCCACCGCCATCACGTTGGTGAGGCTGCCGCCGTCCTCGGTGAAAATCACGTATCTGACGATGGTATCGTTGGGCGTTTTCACGGCGCCGCCCTCCATGGCCGTTTCTGTGAACCCGCTGGCCGAGGCCACGGCCAGCATACCGATGTCCCGGTTTTTGTCCTGAACCTTGTAGAAGGGATGGAGCACGCTGCTCCATTCCGGCAGGCTGGTGACAACCTGCACGTCAAAGCTGTAATCATGCCGGCTTCTGTCGCCGTCGACGGAAGGAAAGGACCAGATGTTCTGGGATGCGCCCGTTTTCAGGTTGGTCCAGGTCAGGGTGGCGGGTTTGCCGTCTGCCGCCGGGGCGATGTAAAACACGAAGGGTACGCCGTTCAGTTCCGCAAAGCGCAGGTTCGGGCTGGCCATAGCCAAATCGCTCAGAACGACGGAGGAAGCAGGCACCAGGGCCGCGTAATCCTCGGGCAGCATGGAGGACTGAGGCATCTCCCGGGGCGTATCGTCCTCCGCTTTGGCGTTGGCCAATAAAAGCGCGTACCAGGGCCGTGCTTCCGCTTTGCTGGTATCCGTGGAATACAGCAGGAAATCGCCTGAATCCCACAGGGTCAATGAAACGGAAACAATCGCAAAAATCTCCACCCGTATAGACAGCCCAAACCCGCCGAACACCTTGATCGATGGATTATATCCTAAGAAAAAGACAAATTTTAAGTAGCCGTATCCAGAGATGGTGACTTCGGCAATTCCTTTCCAGCCCAGGGTCAGGGAAATCGTGAGCTGCAGGCGGATGATGAGCGTCATCCCCGTTTGATTCCAGTCGCCGACGGCTTTGCGTTCTTTCGCCTTTTCGTCCCAAACGGAAGTGAAGCCCCCGGACAGGCCGACCGTCAGGCCGAGGCTGATTTCCGCCGTCACCATGATCAGAGGGTGGGGCTTCCAGGAAAAGGACGCCCCGAAAGTGAACTGAACTCCGCCCGCGAACAAGCCGGAGATTTCATAGTTATTCCAGTTCGGGTTTTCGTCCGGGTATTTCCCGGTATAATTGAATTTCCCGCTGAACATGCCGAACGCGCCAACCGACATTTTGAATTTGCCCAGGAAGGGCGATTGCGTCGTCTGCGTTCTGTCCGCCGGCATGTTGCCGTTTTCAGCCCCCTCGGCGCTCGCGTGCTGATCCTCCTCAAGCGTGTTCTGGATGCGGGCTGTATCGGCGGGATCCTCTCTCTTCCATAATTCCTTTGACCATTCGGTTTTGAACTGATCCTTATACTTATCGGGGATGCCGCCCGCAAACACCATAAAAGAACCGTCCAAGTCGGCGATGCCGCGAACGACCAGGAATTTTTCAAGCCCGGACCCCGCCGTAATGTTCAGGCCGGTCAGCGGGCTGGGAAGACGGTCGGAAGGAATATTCAAGCCCAGCGTGGCGCTGCCGAAAAGGGACTGATCAATGCCGAAGCTGTTGGTCAGCAGGCTGCCCACATTGCTCAGGGGAGAATCAAACACACCGCGGACCATCTTGAGAGGCAGGCGAACTTCGTCCTTCGATGCGCCGTTAAGATCTTCCGTGATGATTTTGATCGTTTTTCCAGGCGTGAGAATGGATTTCAGTGTGTCTGTCCAGCTTGCCGTTAAATTGCCGCTTTCCGTCTTCAGTTCCTTTTTGAGATATCTGCCATCGGCGTCGGGGTTATAGCAGATTGTCACCTTGGCAGGGGCGGAAGTGACGATTTCCAGGGAAAACTTCTTGTCATTATGGGGGCTGTAATAGGCCTGATATTCGGATTTGAGAATATCGTGCCCGTCAAAGGAGGCGCTGTAAACATAAGGCGTTTTGCTGTCCGCCGGCAGTTTCTCCAGATAATAGGTTTGGGTTTCGCCTTTGCGCATGGGCTGCTTTTTGATTTGAAAGCTCTTGTATCCTTCTGCTTTTACCTCAACGGAGGCGGTGAAATTTCCCTGCGCATCCGGCGAAAACGGATTGGCGGACAGGATCACAGTGCCGTTTTTATCCGTTTGCTCCGTAAAAGAAACGGATGAATTATCCAGCTTTACAATCGTGACTGTGGCATTTTGGAAAGCCTTGTCATTCGGGCCAAGGATCTTGATGGCCACGGAATCCTTGTCCATAAAGGTGACTGTGGCGGTTTCGCTGGTATCCGCCAAAGCCCTGGAAACGGGCGACAGGCGGGCCAGCAGGCTGGTTCCCTGCTTGTCAGGGTACAGGGAAGAGGCGGACGCGGTGATCTGTACCGGCTGTTTCCTGTCCGCGTCCCAATTGCGCACGGCGTCCAGCCAGTCCGAATAGCCGGAAGCGCTCTTGCTTTTCAGGCTGTTCCGCGCAGGGCTCCACAGGCTGTTCTGCATCTGCCGGATGCTGTTCTGCCACGCCTGCTGGTTTTCGGCTGCGTCGGCCCGAATGTCCCGGATGGTCAGAACCGCCTCCCGGATATAGTAGGACGCGGTGAGCTTCTGGGACCGGGTGCTGTCCGGGTCGCTCAGACGGCCGGCATAATTCCTGATTGCGCCCGACGCTTCGGTCAGCCTGTCCCTGTTATAACGAAGCAATTGGCGCAAATTTTCCGCCTGATGGTAATCCTCCAGGAGTTTTTGATAATAACCGGCGTTGCTCCCGGTGGTCATCTGGGCGTACAGCGACGGGTTTTCAAGCTTCATATCGCCGAAGCTGTTTTCCATCTCGCTGTTCATATGCTGGAGGGCAGCCATCTCTTCGTCCAGCATTTCATCCAGCCAGCAGGAAAGCTGGTGGGCGTTCATCTGGCTGGAAAACGCCATGCCTGCCCGATAAGAAGCGGCGTCATCGTCCAGACCGGTCAGCGCCCAGGCTGCGGCGGCTTCCTCCGCTGTAATCATGCCCTGGCTTTCAGCCAGCGCGCTGATGGGCGAGCATTCCATCAAGGTCGCCAGAACGAGCAGGATGCAGACCCATTTTTGCAGGCTTCTCATGTTTCTCTCTCCGTTCAATCCATATCCAGCAGGGATTCATTCGTAACGATTTCATAATCCGGCTTCCATGCTTCCAGCAGTGCGTTCAGCCGGTTGAGCTGGGCGGCGTATTGGGCGTTCTGGGCCAGAGCGTTCCGTTCCTCGTCCGTCAGTTCATGGGCTCCGGAAGGCACGTCCGACGCGTAATAAAGAAGATAGATGCCCTCGGAAGCCAGCACCGGCGAGGAGAGATCCCCTATGTTCTTTAAGGTCGCAATGCCTTCGCGCTGCCGGTCGCTCCAATTGGGCGAATCCGGATGAAAGGGCACGCCGGGGTTGGCGGGATCGGCATAGGTGCTGTCGGCACTGTATTTGTTCACGAGCTGTTCAAAAGCCGTGCCCTGCCGGAGTTTCGCGCGCACTTCGGCGGCAATCTCCTCCGCCATCGGGAGGGCTTGGCGGAGTTTTTCGGTCAGCGCTTCTCCCGCCGCGTCGTTGTCCGCTTTGCATTCGTCAAAGGATGCCCGGTAAGGAAGCAGTTCGTTCATATCCTCCACTGTTGCGGCGGCCTCGGCCATGGCGTCGTAGGCGGCTTTCAGCGCGTTCTCCGTCAGGTAAAGCCGGAACAATTGGGGCCGCGCCTCTTTGAGCAGCTCATCCGGGTAAGGAATCAGGATCCATTTGAGATACCTGTACCCCTCCGGCACGAAAAAGGATTCATTGCCCAGCAGCAGGATTTCCTTTTCATAAGTGGGAATATCGTGCTCATACCGTTCCTGATCGGGCTTCACATAGGTCTCCTGGTAATAAGCGTCCATTTCGCTGTCCGTCAGCTTCACGTCGGCGCAGTACAGGTCGAACATGCGAAACTGGCGTTCAATGGCTTTCGCGTTTTCAAAATACATGTCCAGGGTATAGCCCATTTCTTCCAGCCACTCGGTCACGTCCTCCTCGCTGATGTCCGCGTTGTTTTTCCGCATGTACTGGTACAGGTTCGTCCACATTTGGTCATAGGCTGCCTGGGCGTTGGAACGGAGCAGTTCTTCCTCGTCGGCCGTGAAATCGTGTTTTCCCTGCTCCGCCAGCTTGTTTTCGATCACCCCGATGCCGACCACCTGCCGGATCGTCATATCCCGGATGGCTTCTTTTTCTTCCCGGGACAGCGCTTCCCACAGCACGCCATTGTCATCCGCGGCTGCCCGCATCATGAATTCTACCAGGGATTTGGGATAGGCATAGTTCCCCACCCGCACCACCACGGGGTCGCCGGACTCCTCTGCGCAGACGCAAGCCATCGGCAGCAAACATAGAATCAGCAGAGCGCATAGCATCCGATGCATGTTCATACACCCTTCCTGTTTTCCTTTTCTTGGCAGCATTTTATCACATTTTTCTGCTTCCTGTAAACCGATTATATGCCATGACCAGGTTTGAAACGCTGTCGATCCTGCGAATTACCAGATCGAGACCCGGTCTTCCGGCGCGAGATACATGCCGTCGCCTTCGGTGATCCCGTAGAAGTTCAGGAATTCATCGAACTGCTGCAGCGTCGCGTTAATGCGCAGATACAGCATGGGATTCTTCCTTTCGTCTCTCGCATAAGAATCCACAGCAAAACACAGCGGATCAAGCTCCTGTCTCCTGTATTACAGGAAGAGATGGTACTTCTTCCGCTCCGGTGCATTCTCCCCGAATTCATCTTCGCCGCCTTGCAGGATGCTGCCTGCCTGAACGCCGCCGGAAACCTCATCCAGCCCTTCGTCCCTGACCTCGGGGGTCACACGAGTATGAATTCAATCAGACAGCAGTTCCACATACCGGTATGCAAAAACGCGCCTCCAAGCGGCGATTAAAAGGCGTTCCCTCTGGTTCGCCGCTTGGAGGCGCTGCCCTTCCGGATTCAATGATCAGGATATTTTCACATCTTTGCCAGCGCTTCGCCGACCGCATATCCTTCCACCAGGCTGCGGCCCACGGCCACGCCGACCACATACTCGGGGTAATTGTGGGCAAAGAAGCTGCCGGAGCAGTCGCCCGCAGCATAGAGGCCGCTGATGGGCTCGCCCGCCTTGTCCAGCACTTCCATGTTTGCGTTGATGCGCAGGCCGTCCAGCGTGCACAGCAGGCTTGCCGCCTGGCGGCACCCATAGAACGGCGCGGTTTTCAGCGGGATCATGCGGTAGGCTTCCTTGCCGAAATCCTCGTCCACGCCCTTTTCGCACAGTTCATTGTAGCGCTGAACGGTGGCGACGAAGGTATCCACCGGCAAACGCAGCTTGGCGGCCAGCTCTTCCAGCGTGTCCGCTTTCTGCACCATGCCCCGGGCTTCCAGCATCGCCAGGATCCGCATTTCGATTTCCGGGCTGAAGATTTGCAGCTTTCCGCCGCTGTCGCTGGGGATGATGCGCGCGCAGCCGATCTGGTGGAACTGGGCCACATGCTTCACCCAATCGCTGTCATAAATGGAGGCGTACAGATGCCCCGGCTGCATAAAGCCGGCATGCAGGATAAAGTCATAGGGCTGGCTCTCGTTGGCGAAGCGTTCGCCGCGGGTGTTCACCTTCAGCCAGGGCTGGCTGCCCAGATGGAAATAGCCCGTTTCGTCCCAGTTGGCGTCCATCACGTTCATATCCGGGCGCATGCCGCCCCGGTCAAACAGCATGGCCGTGCCGTCGGGGTCCTTGTCCGCGCCGATCCACATGGCGGCCTTGATGCCGTCGCCGGTATCCAGGGCGCAATAGCTGTTGTTCACAGTGCTGATATAGGCGTCGGGATTGATCGCCGCCAGCATGGCCTTGTTGGCGGGATAGCCGCCGCAGGCCAGCACCACGCCCTTCTCTGCGTTGATGCGGATATACTTGCCCTCCGCGTTGGTGGCGATGATCCCCGTCACGCGGCCCGCTTCGTTCTGTTCCAGCTTGACCAGCGCCGTTTCATAGCGGATTTCGCCGCCGTTGGCCTGAATCGTGCTGATCATGCTGTCAAAGCCATAGCATGCCGCCGCGGTGCTGTAAGCGTGCTCCGGAATGTTGTCCTGGAAGTTGTGCATGGTAGCGGGCACATAGAAGGTGTCATGTCCGCCCTTGCCGATGTCCCACTCCATGTGCAGTTCCACATCGGGGTGGCAGGCTTTCACCAGGCTGTAATACCAGTCGATGACCTCGCCGCTGCGGTCTGCCCACAGGCGGATGAGGCGCTCGTCGCACCGGTGGCTGGCATACTTGCACAGCTCCGCCACCGTCAGGTTCTTGTCCGCTTTCGCGCCGCAGGCGATGGCTTCCTGGCTGTTCAGCGCGCCGATCCAGTTGCGCTCCGTGGTGGAGGAGATGCCCTTATCGATCACCAGCACTTTGCCGCCCAAGCTGCTGGCCCTTGCCGCCGCCATCAGGCCCGCGTTGCCCGCGCCGACCACCAGAATCTGGGCTTCGATGGTTTCCGCGATCTCCGCTTCGCTGATTTCCGGCGCTTCGCCCAGCCAGTCCGCCGCGCCGATTTCGATGGGCTCTTCCGCCACCGCGATGTCGCCGCCTTCGATGATCTTGCCGCCGGACGCCTGCTTGATACATTCCGCCGCCGCGCTTTTAGCGGCCCGGCTCGTCACGGTGGCCCCTGTCACGCCGTCGATGGCGCTGGACTGCGCCGCCATGATCTGCGCTTCCAGGGCTTGTACCGCCGCGCCGCCGATGTTTTCCGTCTGGGAGGAGGCGTCCACAACGACGTTGGTGATGCTCTTTTCGTCAAACGTCATGGTCACCTTGACGGGCGCATCACGAAATCCTGTCGCCACCGCTGTATATTCGCCGGGTGTGTATACAGGGCTTTCCTCCGCGAAGCCTGCCGTGACGCGCATGGCCCCCGCTGCCGCCATCCCGGCGGTAAACAATCCTGCTTTCCGCAAGAATTCCCGACGGTTCATGTTTATATCCATAAAATATCTCCCTCCTTTTTTTCCATTTTACACCATTCCCATCCAAAAGTATATCTGTTTTTTTCGGCTCTTCCCTAGAAAGTGTGGGTAGCAGAAGGCCATAGAAGCCAGGAGATAAAAGGATTTGCAGGGTTGACACGGAGCCTCTGACATATGTGATGTACATCATAAGATAGTCTTCAACAATTTACCCACATCTTCTAGTGATGCCTCTTTTTTTCTGTTTTTATCCTTCGGATTCCACGCCGCAGGTGCCCGGGATGTGAACGAAGCAATTTTTCTATATCATTCAGCAAATATTATTGATTGAAAAAGAACGTTAATTACTGTAAAATAACAATCAGGGAATCATTCAGAAAAGACGAGGTGCTTGCCATGCGTTATGAAATCGATCTGAAAAACTGCCGTCCCGCTTCGGTATATGCCTTGGGCGGGGACTTTGCCGGTGCCTCCGCGCGGGGGGACGTGATTTCGTTCAACAACTTTTACATGGAGAAAAACGGCAAGCCCTTCTTCGCCGTGTCGGGAGAATTTCATTACAGCCGCATGGACGATGCCCGGTGGGAGGACGAGATCATCAAGATGCGCCTGGGCGGGGTGAACATCGTGTCCACCTACCTGTTCTGGAACCACATCGAGGAAGAGGAAGGCGAATTCGATTTTACCGGGCGGCGGGATCTGCGGAAGTTTGTGGAGCTCTGCGGCAGGCATGGGATGTACGTGATTCTCCGGGTCGGCCCCTTCGATCACGGCGAAGTCCGCAACGGCGGGCTGCCGGACTGGCTGTACGGCAAGCCCTTCGAGGTAAGAACCACGAACCCGGCATTTTTAACTTATGTCCGCCGCCTGTATGCCAGGATCGGCGAACAGGTCAAAGGTTTGTTCTTCCGGGACGACGGCCCCATCATTGGCGTGCAGCTGGACAACGAATACATGCACTCCTCCGCCGCCTGGGAAATCACCACCGGCATTTCCGACGAGTGGATCTTCAGGGGCGACGAGGGCGAAGCGTACATTTTAGCCCTTCGCCGGCTGGCCCTGGAATGCGGTCTGACCCCCGCGTTTTTTACCGGCACCGCCTGGGGCGGGGCGGCGTATTCTCCCCGGGTGATGCCGCTGTGGGGCGGGTACGCCTACCGGCCCTGGATTTTCTACTCCCACAAGGGCGAACATCCCGCCACGGAAGAATACATCTATCAGGATTATCACCATGACGGCGTCACCTGCACCGACGATTTTGAGCCCGCCTACACCCCTTCCCAGCGCCCCTACGCCTGCTGCGAGATGGGCGGCGGCATGATGTGCTGCTACTATTACCGCTTCATTTATCCCTACAAGAGCGTGGATGCCCTGGCCAATATCAAGCTGGGTTCGGGATGCAACTTCATCGGCTATTACATGTTCCAGGGCGGCACCAATCCGCTGGGGAAGCATGGTCAATACTTGAACGAGGCCCAGGTGCCCAAGCGCTCCTACGATTACCAAGCGGCGCTGGGCGAGTTCGGGCAGGTACGGGAAAGCTACAGCCGGTTAAAGGCCATCCACTGTTTCCTGGATTCCTTTGGCGGCAGGCTGGCCCCCATGGAAACGGTACTGCCCGCGGGCGCAAGCCAAATCAGCCCCGAGGATTTGGATACCCTGCGCTTCGCCGTGCGCACGGACGGAACGGGCGGCTTCCTGTTCATCAACAATTTCCAGGATCACCGGGCCATGAAGCCGAAGAAAAACGAGCAGGTCATGATCGAAACGGCGAAAGAAACCCTGACATTCGACATCAGCATCGCCACCGACGAAAACGCCATTCTGCCCTTCCATTTCGACATGGACGGCATCCTGCTCCGGCAGGCCACCGCCCAGCCCGTGCTGCGGACGGAGATCAACGGGCGCGCCACGTATGTGTTCATGGTGCCCGACGGCATGGACGGCGCGTTCCGCTTTGAGGAAAGGACACAAATTACAGGGAACAAATCTTTCTTTACGGTATGCAAAGACGGCCTTTCCGTGGATGTGCTGGTCATATCCCGCGCGGAAGCCAACCGCTTGTTCCTGCTGCGGGACGGCAGCCTGATTTTCACCGATGCCGCGCTGCTGGAGGATGAAGCGGGCGGCCTGCGGCTGGAAACCACCGAGGCCGAAAACACGGTATTAACCTATCCCGCCGGACGCCTGAACAGCAGCGCCGCCGCCGTGCGCCTGCCCGACCGGGGCGTTTTCGGCGCGTATCAGGTGAACGCTGAAAAGCGCGAAATCCCCGTGGAAGCGCTGCCCGCCGCACCGCACCGCTGGACGGTGAAGGCGCCGGAAAACGCCCTGGACGGCCTCAAGGACGCCCGGCTGCAAATCAGCTATCGCGGCGATATCGGCACCCTTTGGCTGGGGAATGAAATGATCAGCGACAACTTCTGCAACGAGGACACCTGGGAAGTGGGATTGCTGGAGCATAAAGACCGGCTGGACGCCCCCATGACGCTGTATATCGCGCCCATCCGGGAAGGGGCCAACGTGAACGTGGAATCCGCCATGGCTGCGCGGAACGAAGAAGTGAAAGCGCTGATTGCAGAGTTAAAAGATATAACTGTAAAGCCTGTGTACGAGGTAAAACTGTAATCAGCATAAAAACCCAGCAAGGTGATTCTTCGCCATCCCCCTTTGGGGATGCTCAGAATGGCAGAGTTTGACGGTTGGCTTTCTGCTGGAAATGACATCATGGATGGGAAGCGTGAAACTGTCGGCGGCACTGCTATGGCAATAGAGACGGAAGTAGGCGCTGTGATCGTATGGCAATGGATAAGGCGGTAAAGAAGGCGTTTATCAGATATACGGAAAAGAAATATCCGGATGAATCAGAGCGGATCATCAAAAAGGCAGAGGATCTTTTCCCGGAATTGTATGCAAAGGCTCCGGACATCGGCGGTTCGGAAAACTTGATGGCATACAATCTTGATATGTTTCTTGTTGCGATTTCTTTTTATGAGGCTTCCGATCACAGGATAGACGGCCATGCGATCGGTGAAATAGCGCAGGATGTATACGAGCGCTTCAAGTTCCTGCGCCATTTTGTCAATCTGAACGGAAAGAGGACGATGAAGCTCTTCCGCAATCTCATGTATAAAAAATATGTTCCCTATGCGCGTCTTGTGGAAGAGAAACGATCAAAAGGCCAATGGGGAAACACATGGCGAATCAGAATCGATCCGGATGACAGCCGCGAAGGCGTCCGCTTCGATCTGGTCGGGTGTCCTCTGGCCGATTATGCGCGCGCAAACGGATATACCGATCTGCTGCCCCATCTTTGCGCCACCGACCATGTCATTCCGAAACTGATCCACGCAAAGCTCATCCGGACCCATACGTGCGCCCTTGGAAGTGATTCGTGCGATTACTGGTATATCGGCGATGAAAGTGAAACCGCCAGGAATTACAGCGGAAAACTGGTGTAAGATGTGTGATGTTATTGCTCCACCAATTTAATCGTGAATTGAGATGCGGGATGAGAAATCGTTCCAGACAAGGAACGAAACCGCAGGAATACTGGATGTATTTCAAGGTTGAGTGACATAGTATGGGACGATTTATCGCCCGCAGATAAATCAAGATTAAGTTGGTGGAGCAATAAGCAGATGGATTTCTATTTTTGAAGCATCCGTGACTGAATTGGAATTTACATGAGGAACTCATGGTAGAGCTGAAAGCAATAACGGAAGACAATTTCATTGACGCTTTTAACCTCAAGCTGGCAGCCGGGCAGGAGCGTTTTGTTTCTCATCCGATCCGGAGCCTTGCGCAGGCGTATGTATACAGAAACCAGTGTCAGCCGTTCGGGATCTATGCGGAAGGAGCGATGGTTGGATATGTCATGGTGATTTACGATGATGATATTTCAGAATATGACATCTGGCATATGATGATCGACGAATCAATGCAGGGACGCGGATATGGCAGTGAAGCTCTGGATCGGGTCATTGACTACATCAGAACAAAGCCGTTCGGCAACTCGGCCAGAATCGCATTGACCTGCAACAAAAACAATTCCATAGCCAAAAGGCTATATGAAAGCAAGGGGTTTTCTGCTACGGGTGTTGAGGACGAAGATGAGGAAGAATTTGTTTTAACGATAGAATAGCAAATCCGTTTTCTTGGCACGTTCCCGGACATCAATGAACGAACGGTCGGGAAAAAGAACCGGCGATCGCTCACATCATTCCTCTCGTGGGTCTTGAAGCTTACCGTTTCATGGATTTAACTTCGCCAGGGCTTTTCTGTATAATTCAGCGGCGGACAGATCTCCTTTTCCTGAACACCGGGAATACAGATCCATCCATTTTTCCACTCCGCCAAAGAGCGTATTCCCGGTCAGTTTCTTCAGATAGTATTCCGCCAGCGCTTCCGTCGGTTCCCATGTTTCAAAACGCCGGAAGGCGTCCTCTTCGCGCAGTGCCTGCTTCAGCAGGTAAATGATAAACTCATGCCCGATAAAAAGGAAACTGTCTTCCGGGCTCCGGCTGATTCCGAAAATATCCTGTGTTTCTGAAATATCAATGGCTTCGGCGCCGTTCTGAACAGAGGCGACCATAGAGGGATGAAACGCTTCCACGGGCAATGTGCAGCCCACAACCGTTTCTGCCCGTTCGGAAAAGCTGCTCTGCTCAAAGAGGGGCATCACCCGGGCAATATAATCCTCCAGAAGTTTCTGATCTTCCGGCCAAATATCATGGATATAATGATCGTAATTCCTGACCATGACTTCTGCGATTTCCCGCGCAGCCGGGACGAGAGCTAGATACTGTTCCGGTACGTCTCCGCTGTACGCTTGGCGGATGATCTCCCGATAAAATGATTTCGCATCTCCGGTCCAGTGTGCGGCAGGATAGCAAAGCATCAGGGTATACAGTTCTCCCCAGTGCGAACCTCCGGCGCACGTGATCAGACGCTCATGCTTTTTCAGCGCAGCAAGATCTTCTTCCGGATAATCACCGCGATATTTTGCGCCGTAGCCGTTGTCATAGCCGCATTGGGCCACCGACAGCATATGGTAGATATAATTTGTTTCGCGGTCGGCGATCATTTTGATCTTGTTCATTTGCAATCTCCATGATTAAAGAAAACTTATCGTTCTGCCGCCTGCGCCTTTTTCTTCCAGGAAAGATACCGCAGGACGCAGGAAGATCCCGCCAGCAGCCAGGTAGCGCCTGTGGTGATCCAAATGGACCAAACGCCCGCGCCGGTCACGCTCAGCAGCAGCAGGGGAAGGCCGATGCGCCCGGTGATCTCCACCACGCCATTGATGAAAGAGAAGAATGCGTCGCCCACGCCGTTCAGCACGCCCCGCGTGACATAAATCACACCCAGGAAAACATAGAAGATGCTGGTGATTTTCAGCGCCCTTCCGCCCATGGCAATCACATCCGGCTCATGCACAAAGAGGCTCACCAGCGATTCGCCGCACAGCTGCATCATCAGCGTCATGACACCCGCCACGGCCATCATCGCCAGCAGGCTTTCGCGGTAACCGGAGCTTATTCTTTGCGTTTTTCCTGCCCCCATATTCTGTCCCGCATAGGTGGAAAGGGCCATGCTCATGGACCCGAAGGGCTGCTGAACCAGCTGTTCCAAACGGTTTGTAGCCGTATACGCCGCCATGGCGGTCGCCCCAAAGGAGTTGACGACCGATTGCAGCGCGGTGGTCGAAATCGCAATCAGGCTCCATTGGAGGGCCAGGGGAAGCCCCAGCCGGACAGCGCTTTGGGTGATCTCCCGGTCAAAAGCCCGTAACGGACGGCTGACCCGGAAATAGGGATTGGAACGGAACGCATACAGCAGGGAACCCGCGCCGGACAGCAGCTGAGACAGCATGGTTGCCAGCGCTGCGCCGAACACACCCAGGCCGAAGGCGCCCACAAACAGCAGATCCAGCGCCACGTTCAGCACACAGGATACCACCAGGAAATACAGCGGGGTACGGGAATCGCCCAGCGCCCGCTGCATGGCGGAAGCGTAGTTGTAAATAGCAATCAGCGGAACGGAAGCGGACGTCATGCGCATGTACGTGATGGCGTCGGGCAGGATTTCCGGCGGCGTTCCCATCCAGGAAAGCACCGTGGGCACCAGCAGAAAAGCGAGCGCGCCGGTCATCAGGGAGGAAGCAAGCATAATATACGCAGAATTGGCGATGGCTTTGCGTACCATCTCGTCTTTCCGCGCGCCGAAAAACTTGGCCGTCACAATGCCGCATCCGCCGCTGATTCCGCTGAAAAAGGAAAAGAACAGGAAAGAGATGGAGCCGGTGGCACCAACCGCCGCCAGGGCGTTCGCGCCAAGCAGCCGGCCCACGATCATGGAATCCGCCAGGTTATAAGCCTGCTGGAACAGATTGCCGATCAGAAGCGGCAAAGCAAAGACGGAAAGCAAGGCCAGCGGCTTTCCCTCCGTCATGTTCATCGTCATGGAAGTTCGCATATTCTGTCTCTCTGATTCCTCAGCCGTCCAATTTGTTCAGTGCATCCTTAAAAAGCACCATCATCGGAAGGTGCTGCGGGCATTCGCCTTCGCACGGATCAGCAGGCGATGCACGCCGAGACCTATTTTATTCCTTAAAGTTTACTCTAAGTCAATAGTCTCCGGGAAGATATTTTACAAATATTTTCAAACCAAGTACCAAAGTATTTCCCGGTGCTCCCAAAGAATCTCCACGCGCTCCTTCATCATAGCGCAGGGTATTGTGATTCGGGCTCTGCTTCGTCAGGGCTTTTTCTGTTGCTCTGCATGGGCTTTTCTGGTATAATCAATTTATCATAGATCGTTGACTGTTGTGTTTATTCTGAAAGATCATACCGATAAAGCATGGGAGGAAGCAGCATGGAAAAGCACGCATTTACGTTCATTGGATGGACAGGCCAGGAAGTGTCGCGTTTTGAGCTGCCCTGGGAAGGCGGAGCCCCGGCGCTTGAAGCGGTCCGCATAGAAGGCCCGGCGGTGGAAAGCGACCGCGTCCGGTATATCAAATCCGCCCGCGGTTCCGCGCCGGGAGATGTGACGGGGGTTTCTGTCCGGGACGGCGTTCTGAAAATTGAAATCGTACCCCTCACGACCCGCGCTGATTTTTCGCTGGTGATTGGCGACAGGTGCTTCAGCCGCGAAGAGTTCATCCTCCATACCCGCACAGCGGACGACAAGTTTGCCCGGTTGGAAGAAGGCCGCGTCCTGTACCGCCTGTATACGCCCGACGCCAAGGGCCCGCGGCCCTTGATCCTGTTCCTGCACGGCGGCGGCAACGGCGGCTTTGAAGGCGAGCGCGACAACAACAAGCACATCGTCACCGATTTCGGCCCGATCAATTTTGCCGAGAACTATCCGGATGTTTACGTCATGGCTCCCATGGCTGTGGAAGTGCGCCGCGACATGCGCTCCTTTCATCCGAACGGCCGCTTTGCCCAAAGCGATTCCATGAACGTGCCCGGCTTCGGCTGGTGCCGGGAATATCTGGGCCAGGTTTGCGACATCATCCGCCGCATGATCGCCGAGGGCAAGGTGGACGGCAGGCGCGTTTACGTCACCGGCATGTCCATGGGCGGGGCGGGTACCATCCGTGCCATGTCCGTGGCTTCCGACCTGTTCGCCGCTTGCGTTCCCGTGTGCCCCACCATGACGCCCGAAACCTTCTCCATCCTTAAATCCATCCGCCGCCCCGTGTGGGTCACGTCGGCGTATATCGACCACACCCTGTATCGCCACAAGTACCTGGTGGATGCGGTCATGGCCCTGCGCGACAGCGGCAACAGCAACGCCCATCTGACTTTGTTCTCTCCCGAGGAGCTGGAAAAATACGATATTGCCATCACGCCCGACCTGCCTTATCCTCGCCTGTTCAGCGAAAACCACGCCAGCTGGGTGCCCACGTACAGCAACGAATACGGGATCATGTCGTGGCTCCTGAATCAAAATAAGGAGGATTAAGAAGCATCGGCAAGTGAGTTTATCCTGGCCGGCCATGGATACAGCAACCCCCAGAAGCAGACGCAAGCCCGCTTCTGGGGGCTTGGGTTTCCGATTCTTATTTGTCGCTCATCTGGCGTTCTTGCTGTTTGATTATACGGTATATCGAAACGGACGATGCGGCAACAAGAGAAAAGCAAAAAATGTAACTGGCAGTAGACAATAGCCGCTATATTATGGTATAATCAGGAAAACTGCAGGTTTTCGGGTCGGCGGGCAAGGGAGCGAAGCGAGCTGCGCATCCCGCTGGCAATCACGGGATCATCTGGTTATAGAAGAAGAATCATCCATCGTCAATAATCCGCTCTGAAAGCAGCCTGTACACAACCGCCAAGAGGAGGTTGGACGGATGAACTGGATCGTCGTAGCGGACAGAAGCACTGAAATATTGCAGGACGCGGGGCACATTCTCTGCAAGCGGAAGATGCGCGTGACCGGGTTTAGATCCGGGCAGGCGTTATTGGAGTTCCTGAAGGACAACCAGCCGGATTTGATTCTGCTGGGCAGCGTGCTGTGGGAAATAGGCGGTTTTGAGGCGATCTCTGCCCTGAAGAAAGCGCGTAAGATGGGCAAGGGGATTCCCGTGCTGCTGATGGCGGAACGAGGGGAACCGGATCTGGAAGCGCGCGCGCAGGCCATGGGGGCTGCCGGTGCGGTGGGAAAGCCGCTCGTGGCGGCGGAGCTGACGGCGCGCGTGCTCGACATCCTCGCGTCGATCCAGCAATCGGGCACTGATGAGAACACGCCGATCCACAATACGCTGGAAGAGATTGCCAACACGCTGAAGCAGGGCAGCGAATCTACCACCGGCATGTGGATGGGCAGCGAGGCGTTCGGCAACGTCTATCGCCACATGCTTCGTTATCTGGAACGCTATCACGGGATCGCGTTCCAGATTTTGTTTACCGTGGAGATGTCCAAGTCGCATGACGCGCGCCAGCGGGCGGAGATCATGACGCAGTTCCGGCGCAGGCTGCAAATGTCGCTGCGCAGCAGCGACATGATGATGGAGAGCGGCGAGAACCAGGTGTTCCTGCTGCTCCCGGAGGTGGGAGAGGCTGACATCGGCCACGTGATCTCGCGGGTGATTGAGGACTGGAAGCAAACGGAATACGGCCCCGACACCAATATCATTTCCGAAGTGCGGCAGGAGAATCTGAATAGCGGCGCGGAACAGGAAGAAGTCAAGCCCCGAACGGACTGGGTCGTGGTCGTGGATGACGACGTGGCCAATCTCAAGATGGCCGGCCTGATATTGAGCAGGCAGCATATGCGCGTGACGGCGCTGAAATCCGGGCGCGCGCTGCTGGAGTACATCCGCAGCAACAGCCCCGACGTGATCCTTCTGGACGTGCGGATGCCGGAGATGGACGGCTTTGAAACGATGCGGCTGCTCAAACAGGAAATGGCGCCGGGGCAGGAGATTCCCGTCATCTTTCTGACAGCCGACGATAATGCCGAATCCGAGATGAAGGGCCTGAACCTGGGCGCAATGGACTTTATCAAAAAGCCCTTCGTGCCGGATGTGCTGACTGCGCGCGTGAAGCACATCATTCAGCTTTCCCGGCTCCAGAGAAACCTGGCGGAGGAAGTGGAGCTGAAAACGCAGGAAAACGAAAACCTCACCATGCGCGTGGTGCAGACCCTGGCGGAGACGATCGACGCCAAGGACACCTACACCAACGGCCACTCCGGCCGGGTGGCCGAATACGCCCGCCAGATTGCCCGGCGCTTCGGCTATGGCAGGAACCGGCAGAATGAGATCTACATGATCGGGCTTCTGCACGACGTGGGCAAGATCGGCGTGCCGGACAGCGTAATCAACAAGCCCTCGCGCCTTACCGAGGAGGAGTATGCCCTGGTCAAGACTCACCCCGTCAAGGGCGACAAAATACTGAAGAAGATTCAGGAGCGTCCCGAACTGGCCATCGGTGCGCGCTGGCATCATGAGCGCTACGACGGCACGGGCTATCCCGACGGCCTGGCCGGGGAAAACATTCCGGAGGAGGCGCGAATCATCGCCGTGGCCGATGCCTACGACGCCATGACCAGTCGGCGCAGCTACCGGGGTATCCTGCCGCAGGCCACTGTCCGGAGCGAAATTGAACGGGGCAAGGGCACGCAATTCGATCCCGTATTCGCCGACATCATGCTGGAAATCATCGATGAGGACACGGAGTATAAGTTAAGGGAAAACTGACTTTCTCCCCAGTATCCTGCGCATCTCATTGGCAATCTGTAACTGCCGAAGGAATAACAGCAGCGGCGGACGACGTAATCCTTGAATTTCTGCCGGAGGAGGAATGACGGCATGAAGGTGCATATAAGAGAAAAGGGCAGGTTCAACCTGTTCGTGCCGATGATCGTCATATTCTGCCTGATGGTGGTGATGGTGCTGTACACCTCGCGCGTCATTCGGGATGTGGCGACGGGGAATATCCACGAAATGGGAGAGGACAGGATCTCCGGCGTGGCGGCGCAGCTTGAGAACTATCTGGAGAGGACCAAGAGCGCGCTGTGGGTTTCGGCGGACTCGGTGGATTACATGATCCGCAACGGCGCGTCCACGCAGTACATCCTGGACTATATTATGGAGGAGACGGATCGCCAGAAGGAGCATTATGATGCGAACATCACCGGGCTCTACGGCTATGTCCGGGGCGAGTATCTGGACGGACTGGCCTGGGTGCCGCCGGAGGACTATGACCCGACCCAGCGGGACTGGTATAAAATCGCCGTTGACGCGCAGGGAGAAATCATCATTGTGTCCCCTTATGTGGATGCGCAGACCAATGACATCGTCATCTCCATCTGCCGGATGCTCTCCAACGGGACCGACGTCATCTCCATTGATCTCACGATGAATCACATCCAGGAGATCGTTGCCGATCTGCACATCATGGAAAAGGGCTATGGCTTTGTCGTCAACCAGGACGGTATGATCATCGCGCACCGGGACGCGGAGCAGAAGGGACGCAATCTGACGGAAGACGCGGATCACCGCGCGCTGCTGGACGCGATACTGGAAAAGCAGAACGGCATTTTCGAGATGACGATGGACGGCGAAAAACAGACGGTGTTCGTCAGGAAGATCGTGAACCAGTGGTATGTGGTCATCATGGTGGGCAATCGGGAGCTGTTCGCCGAGGCCCGGCAGCAGATGACGGTCAACGTGCTGATGTGCATCGTCATCTTCACGCTGATCGCGTTCTTCTACCTGATCGGGCACAGGAACGAGCAGAATTATTCCCGCCGCATCGAGGAAATGCGGGCCGAAGAGCAGAAGCAGGCCTATGAGGCCCGGGCGCTGAAGCTGGAGAAGGAAGCCGCCGACCGGGCCAACCAGGCCAAGAGCAGTTTCCTGGCGGAAATGTCCCATGAGATACGCACACCCATCAACGCCGTGCTGGGCATGAATGAGATGATCCTGCGGGAGAGTACCCTGGCGCGCGGCGAAGAGGCTGCCGTCCCCGCCGTCCGGGACTCGTTTGCCAGTATCACCGCCTGCGCCCGCAACATTGAAAGCGCGGGGAACAACCTGCTGGCCATCATCAATGACATCCTGGATCTCTCGAAGATCGAGGCGGGGAAGATGGACATCGTCGAGGGCGCATATCAGCTCAGCTCCATGCTGAACGACCTGAACAATATGATCTTTTTCAAGGCCCGCGAAAAGGGACTTGATTTTATGATCGACGTGGACGAGGCGCTCCCCGACAGCCTGATTGGCGACAAGGTGCGGGTGCGCCAGATCATCACCAATATCCTCAACAACGCCGTGAAGTACACCGAGCACGGCTTCGTCCGGCTGACGCTGCGCGGCGATATGCCGGACACGGTGGCAGCCGGGCAGACGGTTCGCCTCATCATGACCGTGCAGGATACGGGCGTGGGCATCCGGCCGGAGGATGTGGGCAAGATGTTTGACAAGTTCCAGCGCCTGGACCTGGAGCAGAACAGCACCGTGGAAGGCACCGGCCTGGGGCTTGCCATCACGCACCGGCTGCTGGATATGATGGGCGGCAGCATTGAGGTGAAAAGCGAGTACGGCAAGGGTTCCGTGTTCACGGTGACCATTCCGCAGAAGATCGTATCGCCCGAACCGATCGGAGACTTCCGGAAGCGGTTCAGCACGCATGTGCTGGCGTCGGCGGACTACCATGAGACCTTCCGGGCGCCGGAGGCCCGCGTCCTGATCGTGGACGACACGCGGATGAACCTGACCGTCGCCGTCGGCCTGCTGAAAGGCACGCAGGTACAGATCGACACGGCGACGGGCGGCGAGGAGGCCATCGCCCTGGCGGCGGCCAGGCCGTACGACCTGATCCTGATGGATCAGCGAATGCCGAGGATGGACGGCACCGAGGCGCTGCACCGCATCCGCGCGCAGGAGGACGGCGCGAACCGGAATACCCCGGTCATCTGCCTGACGGCCGACGCGGTCGTCGGCGCGAAGGAACGCTACATCGCCGACGGCTTCACGGATTACCTGACCAAACCCATCGACAGCCAGGCGCTGGAGCGAATGATGATGGCCTATCTGCCGAAGGAAAAGGTCCTCCCCATGCGGAGAGAGGACAGCCTGGCGAAGCGGGCTGCGGAACAGTCCGACCCGCGCGGGGGAGAGGCCTATGCGCCCCTGCGCGAGGCAGGCATCGATCCGGAGGTCGGCCTCGGCTACTGCCAGATGGATGACGCGCTGTACCGTTCATTGCTGGCGGAGTACGCCCGCAGCGCGGAGGAAAAGGTGCGCGGCATCGCCAAAAGCTACGAGGAACAGAACTGGAAGGACTATGCCGCGGCGGTGCATGCCGTCAAGAGTACCTCCAGGACGATCGGGGCCGTCGCGCTGTCGGACATCGCCGCCGACCTGGAGAGGGATGCGGACGAAGGCGACCGCGTGGCCGTCGAAGGAAATCACCGGCGTCTGATCGATTGGTACGAAGCGGCTGCCGCAGCCATACGATCCGTGGTATCTCCTGCGAATGAGCTGCCGGAAGATGAGGAAATCATCGAATTTCCCCCGGAGTGATGGGAGGTAAGCGCCGTGATGTCAAACAAGAATATCTCCAGAAAGATCATCTTGATGGTGGAGGGCATCCTGCTCATCTCCAGCATACTCTTCTGCGCGGTCTCCATCTACCGGGCCAGAATCGGCATCCGGAAGGCCATTCAGCAGCGGATGCTGGATATTGCGAACTGCGCTTCCGGCTCGGTCAACGGCGATGTGCTCAAGTCCCTGACGGCGGCGGACACCGGGAGCGCCGATTATGAAAAAATCTACAATACGCTGGCGGTTTTCCGTGATAATGTGGAGCTTGAATACGTCTACTGCATCCGGCAGACGGAGGCCAAACAGTTCATCTTCACCATGGACCTGGACCTTTACACGCCGGCCGGCTTTGGCGACAGTGTGAAGTACACGGAAGCGCTGGCCAGCGCCGGGCGCGGAACGGCGGCAGTGGACGAAGTGCCCTATTCGGACGCATGGGGCAAGTTTTACAGCGCCTACAGCCCCGTATTCGATTCTTCCGGCCTTGTGGAGGGGATTATCGCGGTGGATTTTTCAGCCGAATGGTTTGAAGCCCAGCTGTCCGCGCAGACGCTCTCCACCGTGGCCAGCTACTTTGCCATCCTGCTGCTGTCGCTGCTGGTCGCGGCCGTCCTTTCCATGATGACCGTGAGGCCGTTTGTGCAGATGCAGGCCAGACTGATGGAAGAAAAGATGCGGGCCGAAAGCTCCAACCGCGCGAAGAGCGACTTTCTGGCGAATATGTCCCACGAGATCCGCACCCCCATCAACGCGGTGCTGGGGATGAACGAGATGATTCTGCGGGAGGACCGCCGGGCGCAGGCCCGCCCTGAGGACAGCGCGCCGCCGGTGCGGGAAGCCCTCAAGAACATCGGCGTCTACGCGGAGGACGTGAAGAACGCCGGCCATAACCTGCTGGCCATCATCAACGACATCCTCGATTTTTCCAAGATCGAGGCGGGGCGCATCGAATTGCAGGAGACGATCTACCAGTTCAGCTCCGTCCTCAACGATCTGAGCAACATGTTCTTTTTCAAGGCGCAGGATAAGGGGCTGGCGTTCATCATGGACGTGGACGAATCGCTCCCAGACCGTCTGCGCGGCGATGAGGTGCGGATCCGGCAGGTTCTGACGAACATCCTCAGCAATGCCGTCAAGTACACGGAGCAGGGAAGCGTTCGGCTGACGGTTCGCGGGGAACGGCAGGGAGACGGGCGGCTGATCCTGACGGCTTCCGTGGAGGACACGGGCATCGGGATTCGGCCGGAGGACGAGGGAAAGCTGTTTTCCCGCTTCGAGCGCCTTGATATGCAGCGCAACAGCACCGTGGAGGGCACCGGGCTCGGGCTGGTCATCACAAAGCGGCTGCTGGACATGATGGGCGGCAGCATATCCGTCAGGAGCGCCTACGGCGTCGGCTCTGCCTTTACGGTTGTGATCCCGCAGGGAATCGAGGACGATGCGCCGATCGGGGATTATAAGAAACGCTTCGAGGCCAGCATGCAGGAGGCGAAGCCCTATCGGGAGGCCTTCCGCGCACCGGATGCCCGCATCCTGATTGTGGACGACACGCAGATGAATCTGAACGTGGTCGTCAATCTGCTGAAAAAGACGGAAATACAGATCGATACGGCGACCAGCGGCACGGACGCGCTGGCACTGACGGATGAGAAAAAGTATGACGCGATCCTGATGGATCAGCGCATGCCCGGGATGAACGGCACGGAGACCTTGCATCAGATCCGGGCGAGGGCGGAAGGGCTGAACCGGGATACACCGGTCATCTGCCTGACGGCGGACGCGGTCGTCGGCGCGAGGGAACGCTATTTGAACGACGGCTTCGCGGATTATCTTTCAAAGCCCGTCGACGGCCAGGTGCTGGAGCGGGTGATTCTAAAATATCTTCCGCGCGAAAAGGTACGCATGGTGAAGGGCGGGGAGCAGCCGACAGAAGCGGTCACCACGACGGCCGACGCGGTCGGGACGGACGGCTATGCCCCGCTGCGAGCCGCGGGCATCGACCCCGGGATCGGCATCGGCTATTGCCAGGGCGACGAGGAGCTCTATCGATCTTTGCTTCGGGATTACCTGCAATGCGCTGAGGAACGGGCGGAGGGCCTTGCAAGGCGCTATGAGGAGCGCGACTGGAAGGCATACGCGATTCTGGCGCATACGGTCAAGAGTGCATCAAAAACAATCGGCGCGGCGGCTCTTTCCGATATCGCCGCGGGACTGGAAGCGGCGGCGGATGCGGGCGGCCTCGCCGTTCATCCAAGCGACCATCAGCGTTTGCTGGAGCAGTACAGCGCGACAGCCGCCGCGATCCGGTCAGTCATCCCATTGCCTGAGGAGAAGCATGACGACGGAGATATCATAGAATTTCTGCCGGAATAGAAAGTTCCTTTGAACACTTTTGTATTTCTTGGTTAATAAACTTTCCCCATTTTCTCATGCTTTTCTAATCATTTTCCTCCTTTTGTTTTCATTTTCCCGGGTTATTCTATCATCGTTCCAAGGGAACAGAAAACAAAGAAACCGGCGGCGACGCCAAGGAGGAAATAAAGATGGATCATTATGAAATGGTAGAAAACCTGCGGACGAAAGCGAATGTCACCTACGAAGAAGCGAAAGCCGCTCTGGAAAAAAGCGACTGGGATATGCTGGACGCGCTGGTGCTGCTGGAAGGCGAGGGCAAGGTGAGCGGCGGGGCCGAATACACCACCCAGGAAAAGAAGGCCGGGTGTGAAAGCCAGCCCCGGCGCGGCGAAGTAAAGGCGGGCTTAGGCAGCCTGTGGGCGTGGGTGAAGAAGATGTTCAGCCTGGGCAATAACAACCAGTTCGTCATCAACCGGAAGGGCAGCGAGCTGGTGTCCATGCCCATCACCGTGATGGCCATTTTGATGCTTGTGGTCTGGCCCTTCTCCCTGGTGGTGCTGTTCCTGGGCCTGTTCTTGGGTACCCGGTATTCCTTCCGCGGCCCGGACATCAACACCAGCGTGAACCAGGTCATGGACAAGGCGCAGAACAAGGCCGCTTCCGCCATCGAAATCCATGTGGGGAACAACGAGGCCCAGGTGGAATAACACAGTCCTCTGTGCGTTGATTATACAAGCGTGGAAAGGCGTTTGCCGGACTGCTGAAAATACATTTCGGGAAGTAAGGAGTGATATGATATGCTGCTTCATCTGCTCGCTTCACTGGTGATCGGAGCGCTGTCCGGCGCGATTGCCAACAGCATCATGCACGGCAGCCCCAAAGGCTTCTTCCAGAATGCGCTGCTTGGCATTGTGGGCGGTCTCGTCGGCGGATTCCTGGGAAACTTGATCGGAATCGGCGGCGAAGGCTGGATCTCCAGCATCCTGCTTGCTATCGGAGGTTCCTGCCTGGTCGTGTGGCTCGCCAGAAAGATCGTGAAATAAGCTGCATAATAACGCACGATCACTTTTCCGGATTTTGAAGGAACTGCTTCCATGAGGGGGCGGTTTCTTTTCATGGAAGCATGATCGCCCAGCGATGGGACGAATGCCGACTTGTCCCAATCCCCAGGAAATGATATAATGGATAGGAAGCGTGAAACTGTCGAAGGCATTGCTATGGTGATAAAGACTGAACGGCTGATTCTTTGCCCGCTTCCTGAAAGCGACGCGGAGGATGTGGACAGTACGCGATGTTGAAAAAGAATGGGATCGGAAAATCGGGATTTACTGAGCAGACGACTGTATTGCAGTTTCCCTTAGAAGACTTGAAATAATCAGTGGACATAAATAGCGAATCCGTTTTTTGGGGAGTTTTGGGCATTCGCTGTCTATGGTAAAGACAATTGTCGGATTTCCATGTAGATTATTGTCATCACAGATCCGGAGGCGATTTTATGGATATGGCAAAAATGGGAACCTTCCTTGCCGATCTTAGGAAAGAACAAAAGCTGACACAAGCTGAGTTGGGGGAGAAATTGGGTGTCACCAACAAGACAATCTCACGCTGGGAGACAGGCAGTTACATGCCACCGGTGGAGATGCTTGAGGAACTTAGCAGGATGTATGACCTGACGATTAATGAACTTCTGAGTGGGAAAAAATTATCCGCAGAGGAATATAAAGAAATGGCGGAGACAAATATCAAAGAAACTTTGAGCAACAGCTCTTTTAGCTTAAAAGAAAAGCAGGAATTCTATAAGAAGAAATGGTTGAAGGACCATGTTGCTATCATGGTTTTCTTAGGAGTATGTATTGTCGCGGTTTTTACTGTTGGAGCTATAAAAAATAATTCCTTGATAGGAAGTGTGGCGGTTCTTCTCCTTGTTTTAGCTCACGGTTGGAGAAATAACGCCATGATGACTTATGTAGAAAAAAAGGAGTATAGATGGAAGTCAATCGCACAAATTCCAGTTTTGCGGGATGAATCAACATCGGGGGTAATTGTACATGAAGAAGAAAAAGTCCTGGAAGAAGATCATTCTGGCCGTCCTGTTATGCGTTTTCGCGCTGCTGATCGGCGGCTGGTGGTATTTTTCCGTCAGCATCTACAACGAAAACTTCAATAAACGCTTTGAGAGCTACGAGCCTTATACCCTGCGTGTGGAAGACTTTGACGGGCTTCGACGCGAGAAATACACCTTCGCTTCCGATCAGGGGCAGATGCTGACGGGCTATCTGTACAGCGCGGGCGACGGACAGAAGGGCATTCTTGTAATCGCCCACGGCTTCGGCGCGGGGCACAACTCCTATATGGACTGCGCGAATTACTTTGCCCAGCGCGGATATCTGGTGTTTGCCTACGACGCCACCGGAAACGACGAGAGCGAAGGAAGCGGCGTGGGCGGCATTCCCCAGGGCGTGATCGACCTGGACCGGGCCATTTCCTTCGTGGAGGACAGCGGGAACTTTCCCAGCCTGCCCATCGTGCTGTTCGGCCACAGCTGGGGCGGCTACAGCGCGTGCAGCGTTTTGACCTATCACCCCGAAGTCAAAGCAGTCATCGAGTGCTCCGGGTGCAACCGTTCCTCCGACCTGTTTGAAGCGGGCGGAAAAGAACAGGCGGGCGACGTGATCTATACGATGATGCCCTTCGTTCGGCTGCATGAACGGATCAAATTCGGCAAATACGCCTCCAACACCGCCATGGACGGTTTCGCCGCAAGCCAGGCGGCGGTCATGATCGTGCACAGCGCGGACGACGGCGTAGTGCCGATCACATACGGCTATGATGTGTACTATAAGAAGTATCAGGATGATTCCCGGTTTACCTTTATCCGCCTGGAGGACAGAGGCCACAACTATGTTTATGACGACACTGCATATATCGACGAACTGAACGCCGCATTTGCCGACTGGCTCAAGACGCTTGATTATGATTATCAAGCCGCTGAAAACCGGGATCGCTTCGCGGCGGACAAGGCGGCCTACCTCCATGCGCATCTGGACAGAGAAAAGTGGAGCAATATGCTGGATGAAGAATTGTTTGACCGGTTTTTGCGCTTTTACAATGAACACATAACACCATGACATTGTATAAACACTTCATCGTGAAAAAAGAAAGGAGAAGTCAGCCATGAACGAAAGGAAAACCATTATCAGGAAACCCGGTGAAATCATTGATTTTGAGACCGTCTTTGAACTGAACCCCGCCATCGAGGAAGCGGAACCAGCCAGAAAGGGCCGCATGGTCCGCGTGGATTACACCACCGACGTCTATGAATACGGCGTCACGTATCCCAAGTATTGCAACGTCTACCTTCCCTATTGCTACGACGAAAACGATAAAGACCGGAAATACAACGTGCTCTATTATCAGCACGGCAATACCTGCGACCCCGAGCTGTTCAATACGCCCGAAACGATCAAGCGCTTTGACAACCTGTTCGACAGCGGCGAGATCGATCCCTGCATCATCGTCTGCATCACCTATTACTTTGACCCGGCCCGGGACGCGGAGGTCCGGAAAAAGACCGGCTTTGCTCCGGCCGGTGATAACGGCATGTCCGGCAATCCACCGAACTTCTACCGCGAGGTGGTCGAAAGCATCATTCCCGCTGTGGAAACCCGGTTCAACACCTACCTAACGGACGCCAGCAAAGAGGGCATCAAAGCCACCCGCGATCACCGCGCCTTCTCCGGCTATTCCCGCGGCGCGGACAGCACCTGGAATATGATCCACAACGCCTTTGAATTCTTCCGCTGGTTTGCGCCCATGAGCTGCATGACCACGACGGGACGGGGCCTGCATTACGAACTGTCGGATGAAGAAGTGATTGACTACGTGAGCTATCAGATCAGCCGGAAGCCCGAGCTGCCGTTCTTCATCTACGCCACCAACGGAGACCCCGAAAGGGACGTCAAACGGATGAACGACCAGATGAAGGTTCTCGTCAAAGCGCCCGGCTTCTCCTACGGCCCCGATCCTAAAAAGAACAATATTTTCTTCGGCATTTCCGAATTTTATCACTCCGACCTGCTGGTGCCCTACTATTACTGGAACACGCTCAAGGTGCTGTTCAAGCTATAAAACAATCCTGGTAATCCCAGAGAAAACGAAAACCTCTCTATGTTTGAAATGTCCATAGATTTGCTGTACAATAGGCCGGGAAGGAGGAATGAACCCATGAAGATTTCTACCCGGGGCCGTTATGCGCTCCGAATCATTTTGGATATTGCCATGCACCAGGATCATGGTTTTGTAGCAATGAAGGATATTGCTCGTCGCCAGCAGATTTCAAAAAAATATGGGGATCAGATTGGGATGCAGTTAAGCCAAGCTGGCCTGCTTCTGGCTGCCCGCGGACGCCAGGGTGGGTATAAGCTGATCCCGAAGGCCCAGGATGTCACGGCGCTCCAGGTGCTGAAAATCCTGGAAGGTTCCCTCGCCCCGGTACAATGCCTGGAAACGGATCCGAACCTTTGTGAGCGATGCGGCTTTTGCATGACGCTGTCCATGTGGGAGGGGCTCAATCGGGTCATGACCGATTATTTGAGCGGGATCACGCTGCAAAGCCTGATCGATCAGGCTCCGCCGCAGCCTGAATTGGAAGATATGCCGGTGCCGGATTGATCCGGCCGAAGAATGAACAAATCGGATGCAGCGATGAACCGCATCCGATTTATTTATGTTTCGCCTGCGTTTAGAGGTGCTGCCCGGAATCGAACCGGGGAATAAAGGTTTTGCAGACCTTGGCCTTACCGCTTGGCTACAGCACCATCCGATGGGCTGCATCCATACTTGGGATGCAGCCCGGAAGCGTCTGTCAGATGACGCCGCCTTCCACCACCAGGCTGTCCGCATCAGCGTTTTCGCCGTAGGTTTCGCGCAGGGTGGCTTCATAGTCGGCATGGAAGAAGTTTTCTTCGCCCAGCTTCACGATTTCTTCATTGATCCAGGCAAGCAGCGTTTCGTTGCCCTGGGATACGGCGGGATTGATGGTGTCCAGGCTGCCCAGGGATTCGATGCCCACGGAGAAGCCGGGATTCTCAATGGCCCAGGCCAGCACTTCTGTGTTGTCGGTGGAAAGGGCGTCTCCGCGGCCATCCAGCAGCGCGATATACGCTTCGGTGTAGCTGTCGTACTTGGCCAGCTTCACTTCGGGATAATTCTGCTCGAAGAAGGTTTCGGCGGTGGTGCCCTTGGAAACGATCAGGTTTTTTCCGTTCAGCTGTTCCACATCGGTGATCAGCGCGCTGTCGGGGCTGACCACGCCTAAAGCGACCTTCATGTAGGGCAGAGCAAAGTCCACCTGAGTGGCGCGTTCTTCCGTATAGGTGAAGTTCGCCAGTACGATGTCTACCTTGAAGGACTGCAGGAATTCAATGCGGTTGGGCGCGTCCAGAGAAACGGGCACCAGTTCCACGCCCAAGTCTTCCGCCAGCCGCCGGGCCAGATACACGTCATAGCCCTGATACTCGCCGTATTCGTCGATATAGCCGAAGGGTTTCTTGTCGGAAAACAGGCCGATCACCAGCTTGCCGCTTTCCTTGATTTCATCCAAGGTGCGATAGCCTTCCGCGGAGGCGGAAACGGTCAGAGAGAAAACGAGGGCCAGCGCGAGGGTCAGCGCGAAAATCTTGTTCAGCTTCTTCATGGAGAGATACCTTCCTTTCATTTTTCACAAATCATTGTTTCGGGATTTTGTTTCCTGTATTCTTAAATTGGGAAACATCGGTCCGTGGCACGGCTTATGTGAAACATCTTCGTCTTCCTTTCCGCGTATAGAAAAAGGACCGGAAGCATTTTGTCCGGCCCTTGGGAAAGCATCAACCGCTCCGATACGGATTCACCGCAAACAGAGCTCCCAGCGAGACGGACGCAAAGAGCCGCACATACAACAACACATCGTCGTCTGCCGCTTCATGTGTTCCGTCTCCTTTCTCAGTCAGATGATTTCTGACGAATTACCCACTAACTTGATGGGTTATATGGATTATATGACAAACCGCTTTGATTGTCAATCCCCAAAAATGTTTTTTGGCTGTTCTTCGGTTTTGTCGCGTTTGGAAGCATAGGTAAAACTTTGCAGGAAGCGCTGCGCCCGCTCGGTTGCGGGGGAATGGAAGAACTGTTCCGGCGTTCCTTCTTCCAGCACGACGCCTTCTTCCAGGAACAGCACCCGATCCGCCACGGCCTCGGCAAAGCGCATTTCGTGGGTCACGATGGCCATGGTCATGCCGCCCCGGGCCAGGTCGATCACGACGTTCAGCACTTCACTGACCATTTCCGGGTCAAGTGCCGCTGTGATTTCGTCCAGCAGCAGGATCTCCGGATGCATCAGCATGGCCCGGACCAGCGCCACCCGCTGCTTCTGCCCACCGGACAGAGTGCGGGGATATACATGCGCTTTTTCCTTGAGCCCTACCCGCTCCAGCATCTGCAGCGCTTCCTGTTCCACTTCCTGCTTTGGTTTTCCCAAGGCTTTGGTGGGGCCCAGCAGCAGATTGTCCATCACCTTCATATGGGGGAACAGATCGTAGCTTTGAAATACCATGCCGATCTTCTGGCGCACCACATGCAAATCCTTCACGCGGCCTGATATTTTCTCATCCCGCAGCCAGATTTCGCCCTTGTCGATGGCTTCCAGTCCGTTGATGCAGCGCAGCAGCGTGCTTTTTCCGCACCCGCTGGGGCCCACGATCACCACCACTTCGCCTTCCCGGATCTCCAATGAAACGCCCCGCAGCACGCCGGTACCGTCAAAGGACTTGTGAATATCCTTGACCCGAAGGATCGTATCCGCCATGTTTGTCACTTCTCCTTTCACGCCCAGCGTTTTTCCAGCCGCTTTGCCAAGAGAGAAAACGGCCAGCATACCAGGAAGTAAAGCAGGAAAATCACAAAATACACCCAGAACGCGGCGTCGGGCTGCCGGTAAAACTGGCCGATGATCTGCTGGCCCACCTTCAATACCTCCGTCACGTTGATCATCTTCACCAGCGTCGTGGTTTTGATGATGCGGGTGGACAGGTTGATGGCCTGGGGCAGCAGGCGGCGCAGGGTTTGAGGGATCAGGACGTACAGATAGACCTGGCCTTTTGTCAGGCCCAGCGCCGCCGCCGACTCCGTTTGATGCAGAGGAATGGAGGTGAGGGCCCCGCGAATCAGATCGCCCATCTCCGCCGTTCCCCAGAAGGTGAACACGATCACGGCGCTGGTTTCCCCGTCCAGATCCCAGCCGAATAAACGGGCAAAGCCGAAATAAACGATATAAAGCAGCACCAGCTGGGGCATGAACCGCACGATCTCCAGCCATACCCGGCAGAAGGCTTTCGCCATCCGCTTTCGGGACAGCATCAGCAGCCCGAACAGCAGCCCGAACAGGCAGGAAAGCCCGATGGTGATGAGGGCTAAACGCAGCGTGACCCACAGCCCGCCCAGGAGGCGCTGGAAGTTGATGCCTTTAAACAGAATGCTGATCCCCAAATCCTGCATAGCGGAGCCTCCTTTCCACCATCGTTGCGATCACAGATACAGGCAGCAGAATGATCAGATAGGCCATAACCAGCATGAACAGCACCTCCACCGTGCGCCCGCCGCTGGTGCGCAGGGTGTCGGCCACGTTCATCAAGTCCATCATGGCCAGCACGGAAAACACGCTGGTTTCCTTAATGAGGAAAATCACATTGGCAAACAGGGCAGGCACTGCCGTTGCCAGGGCCTGGGGAAAGATCACGTAGCGGATATTCTGCCTCCGGGTCAGGCCGATGCATGCCCCGGCTTCTACTTGCGCTTTGTCCACCGCCTCCAGGCCGCTGCGGAACGCCTCCGCCATATACGCGCCGCCCAGGAAAGTCAGCCCGATCACGGCGCAGGCTTCCGCGCTGAAACGGATGCCCACCCGTGGCAGACCGGCATACAGAAAAAAGAGCTGCACCAACAGCGGCGTGTTCCGGGCCAATTCAATGTACCCCGCCGCGATCTGCCGAAGAACGGGCACACGAAAATAACGCGCCAGGCAGCAAAGCATCCCCAGCGCCAAGGAGCACAGCACCCCATACAGCCCGAACCGCAGCGTCACCCACGCGCCGCCTACATAATCCGAAACATGGGAAGAAATAAATAACCAGTCCACTTGATCCTCCGGATAACCAGGCCGGGCAGCGGTGATCAACCGGCTGCGCAGCCTGCGACTGTATATCCATTATATACAAAGGGGAAGAAAAGGAAAGACCATCCCTGCTCTTTTTATGTATTTGCCTCTTGTTCTTCTTCCATTTCCCGGTTGATTTCGTCTTCGCTTGCCGCCATTGCCCGGAGCGTCATTTCCAGGAGCTGATCCAGATCCCAGCCAAGCTGCTGTGCGCCGCGCTCAATCACTTCCCTGGAGCAGCCTGCCGCAAACCCTTTGCTTTTGTATTTCTTTTTCAGTGATTTCAATTCCATATCCTTCGTGCTTTTTGAAGGCCGCATCAGCGCTGCCGCCCAGATCAGGCCCGTCAGTTCGTCTGCCGCAAAAAGAACCTTTTCCATCTCATGAACAGGCTCTGTATCAATCGTTATGCCGCATCCGACAGTAATTCCATACCCGTGGGAACAAACAGAATGAATGATGTCATCGCTCACGCCGCCTTCTTTCAACAGTTCCGGCGCTTTCAGGCAGTGTTCGTCCGGATACAGTTCAAAATCAATGTCATGAAGCAGCCCGACGATTCCCCAGTGATCTTCCTCCTGGGAGTACCCAAGCTCCCTGGCATACCATTTCATAACAGCCTCCACCGTCAAGGCATGCTGAATGTGAAATGGATCCTTGTTGTATTTCTTCAATAAAGCAAACGCGTCGTCTCTTGTAAGCATCGCTGTGTTTCCTCCTGTTTGAGTATGGATATAAAGTAATTGTACCGCACGATCAACCGGCAAGTCAACCTTTTTCCTACTTTTTTAGTAGGTGATTCTTTTCCGATCATCCGCGCACAAAGGGAGCGCTGTATTCTTCGTTGATTTCCCGAAGTTCCTTCAAGCCGTCGATATACGGCTGGTAGATGCTCTCTGTTCTTCCGCCGCCCCGGTTATCGCAGCCGGAGCAAAATTCGCAGTCAATCCCACAGCTGCCCCAAAGCGATTGCTGAACGATCTGAATCCTCTCTTCTCTGGTAGTATCTTTGATCAGAATAGATTTCACAAGAATCACCGCGCTTTCTTTCATATTCCTGCTGGGAACAGCGGCCCATCTGTCGATTGATTCTATGAGATTTATTGATTTTGTCAAGTGCTTCCGCTCCCTCCCCACCGGTTCTGCCAGCGACAGCAACCCTTAAGATCAGCAGTTTTTCCTTTTGTATACCTGGCAATAATGTCCTAAGGGATGATGCAGGTCCTGCATTGTCCTGTATTGCCTATCTACCCATTGACTATATTGGTATTAGAACATATAATGAGTTCGTGCATTTCCAAACGCTATGAAGAAACGGAGAATGAACCATGTTGAACCAGTTTTCCAGAACACAGCTTCTATTCGGCCCGGAAGCGATGAATGCGCTGCTTGGCATTGTGGGCGGTCTCGTCGGCGGATTCCTGGGGAACCTGATCGGAATCGGCGGCGGGGGCTGGATCTCCAGCATCCTTCTCGCTATCGGGGGTTCCTGCCTGGTCGTGTGGCTCGCCAGAAAGATCGTGAAATAAGTTCTATAAAATTGCGTACTCAGTTTTCTAAATTCCAAAGGAACTGCTCCCATGAGGGGGGCAGTTCCTTTTCATGGAAGCAGCTTTGCTTAGCGATGGGATGAATGGCAGCTTGTCCCCAACACCAGGAAATGATAGAATGGATGCAGAGCTTGAGACTGTCGGAGGCATCGCTACTTCACATCATCTACTGTGATTGATTTTACATTTGGAGTACGTCCATCCTCGGAATTCGGGATAGTGAGTTCTCCGCTTGTCAGCATTTCAACGGCTTTCTGGCGCAGGGCTTCGTCCCAGTCGTTGCCGACGATCTTCCAGTTGTTGTTGCATTCGGGAGTGATGACGCCGCCCTTGATGTTCACAATGTAGTCGCGGATCAGCTCGCGCACGCCGCCAATCTCGCCATGCACGTCCATTTCCAGCAGGGTGGGCATGTCATCGGCTTCGTAGATGACGCTGGGGGCCAGCAGCTGGGTATTGGCGCGGTAGTTGTTCACGGCAATATCGAATTCATCTTCGTCCTTCACGGGGCACCGTCCGGCCAAGTGAGATTCCTAATGCGGCTGCCGGGCTCGGCGGAGATGTCCACGTCATAGAGCACGCCCTCGAACATGTCGTAGTTGTAGGCGCGGATGGCTGGGTTGAAGGAGATGGTCAGGTCGCCGGGCCGGAAGGTGTTGTAGTAGTTCGCGGACCACTCCATGTACTTCTTCAGCTGCGCGCCGGTCATATGGAGCTTGTACAGGGTGTTGGTATGCTTGTACTGTTTCCAATGTCCATTGCACGCCACCGCCGTCTCCCATTCCCTTTGTCGTATCCGCTGCATTTCTTCCCACAGATTCCGCACCGGCATGAATCCCGCTTGGCTGGCCGTACACGGATGATGATTGTGGGATCGGTTTCGGAGTTCTCGATCTCCACATTTTCCACGACCATACGCTTGACACCAGCGATGAATTTCGCTAAACTTGTGATTGTCACAGGGCTCTTCTCCTGACCTTGATTTCTACACAATCTCAAGTATATCAGGAAATCCCTGTGATGCTTTTTATTTCAAGGCTTCTCCCTCATTCTCTACCCACAGGTTGTAGGGAAGAGCCGAATATATACTATCAGTGCAAATGAGCGCGAGAGCGTCTTGCTGTGTTTATGTATATTCCGGATGATTCAAAGAATACACAGCGGTTCCCACCGCAGATAATCCCCGGACACCAGATGATACATGACGCCGTGGTGCCGTCCTCCAAGGCTGTCATGAAACCGATGCTCACCATGGCAATGGGCATAGATCACCTGCTCCGCTCCGTACCGTTCCGCCATGGCGGTGAAAGCGCTGTTGCGTTCCATGATGTTGGTGGGCGGATAGTGCAGGAACATGATAAACCGGCTGAAACCGTCAGCCTTCGCGGCCTCAAAAGACATCCTCAGCCGTTCCGTTTCCCGTTCTACCAGCTGCTGCGCGTGTTCCTCTTCCGCCCTGTCCCAATCCACGATGCGGCCTCCGCGCAGATAAAACGGCCCCTCAAACGTGTAGCCCTTGGTGCCGACGATGGCATAGTCGCCGTAGGCCGCATAGTTATTCTGCAAAAAGAACAGCTTTCCGGCGAACTGACGGTTCAGCGCTTCCGTCTTTTTCGCGTCCCAGAACATGTCATGATTGCCCCGCAATAGTATCTTCCTGCCGGGCAGCGAACAGATATAGTCCAAATCCTTCCCGCATTCAGCCATTTTCCGTCCCCAGCTGTGATCGCCCGCCAGCACCAGCGTATCATCCGGGCGGATCAGCCGTTCGCAATTCCGCCGGAACACAGCTTCGTGATTCTTCCACACAGGCTCCCGCAGCTGTCCCGGCGCTTTCAGTTCAGACTGAAAATGCAGATGAAGATCACCAATTGCAAATAAACTCATTTCATTCTCCCGGATTCAGCAGCCCATCCTGCCTGTACAAATCGAGCGTATTCGATCGATTATTTATCGTCATTCCCCGTTTTCTTCTTGGCTCGATATTGCGGAAATAGGACTTTCCGCTCTCGGTCGTCAACACATTGTAAATAACAGAATCCCAGATCTGACAACGCTGCGAGATTTACTCCACCCTTGGGCTTCTTCAAGAAACTCCAATCAGAAGGGTATTGACTGGCACTTTACAACCAATGACGCAAGAACCAAATTGAAACATCTGTACCTAATTATAAAGATTTAGGATTTTCAGAGTATTAGCAAAATTATAATTATCGCATTATCATTGCGACTTTTCGGAAGAGTGGTGATGGAAATGTGTTTCTGTTTCTTCATCGGCCATCGGGAGGCCAGCGTACTGATTCTTCCATATATAAACATGGAGGCTATCACAGCCGGCTTGCATTTTTCATGCCAATCCGCAAAGCACGGTTTATGAAGCCGGCGGTGGGTGGGATCTCATTGCAGCGCGTTTGCAATATCGCCTATTAACAGCTTCGTGCGTATCAGCGCGCCGCCCTCGTTCAGGTGATAGTCAGAATCGTAGCGGGAATGATCCATTCCTTGGGCGGACGCATTTTCTTCTTTTGGGCAGCGGAGGCCGTGGCAAGGTAGCTTTCATCCAGCCAATGGCATAATTCTTCCAAAGGCACCGAACCGTCCATCAGGAGGGAGATCCAGTTTCCCCGGGCGATGTGATAGCCCCGCATATATCCCGGCTACTGCACCAACAAGTCCGCAAGAAACGGATCGGACAGCTTGACGTTCAGGTCCGCGTGGCGAAAAATGGCGTAGTTGGGATAGCGCATCCACAGGTTTTCCGGCGACGCGCCGTATTTTTCTTTCACATAAGCGATCACCGCATCTTTCAGGGATGCCAATTCTTTCACCGCCTTTGTCATTTGCCGAACATGGCCACGGACGGCGGCTAGCCATCTGTATGCACTGCGGCCACGTAAACAGCGCCTTCCGCTTTTCGGCTCAGGATCGTCAGTTCTTCTCTCTCCCGGCACTGGGGCAGGAAGAAAATTTCCATTTCCTTTGGAGCAAACGTCTTTCAGAAAGCGGCGTCACAGGCATCCTGGAACACATGGGTACAGTCCCCTGAACTGCCTCTGTATAGATTAGGCCGCCTCATCCTCTGCAGTAGTATACTCCTCCAGCAATTCTTCATAAGCATTGATCGCGCCATCCAGCAGGGCCAGCAATTCCGCTTCCTCCATCATTCCTTCCGCGTCCATCCCATCAAAGAGCAGGGGATAAATGACGGGCGGGTTTTCAAGCGTCAGCTGTTCCATGCTGCGAAGCTGCTGTGTGCTTTGATACACCAAATTGATCTTGTAGTACGCCTCATTTTCATTCGTTAACCATCGTTCAAAAACCAGCTTGGCACCGATGGGTGTATGCTGCTCCACGGTTTCCGGCAGCAGATAATCGCCGTAATTCAGCGCCGCCAGCACGCTGGCAATATTGGCGTCATGCCCGCAAAGGAAGGTGAATTTGCGGCCTTCTGCGGTCAGCTCATCGCGGATTTCCTCAATCAGCGGGTGGGCTACGTTTACTGAAATCAGCGGGGAGCAGAAGAGCATCTCCGTGTAGGTATCCACGATGGAATGGATCAGCCGCCAATCATCCTCCGTAATATCATGGCCGAAGGCCGCTTTTTTCGCGTCGGCTTCTTCATAATATTGCAGGATCATGGCATCGGCTACGCTGGTGGCGTTTTTGATGGGGCCGGTCATACTGGGCTCCTTGCCTTCCGTCAGGGTAAGGAGGGTTTCTCCTGACAGCAAATTGCCATATTTTCCGGCCTGGTAGGTCTCGCTCTGCTCGATGTCTGCTGTGTCTATCAGCAGAGAGATTGCGTCATCCAGGCTTTCAAGAATACTGTCAAATCCTCCTTCCCCCGCGATATCGGCAAGTGCGTCCTGAGCATAATCCTCCGTTACAAAGTTCAGGGAAGGCTCAAAGGTGGGATCCATGGTATCATAGGCTCCATGATACTCGATAGGCACCTCCGCCACTGGTAGCAGCCCCGCGGAAAAATACCGCGCCGTAGCCAGCGTGCGCTGCTTGGCGTTGGCATAGAAGCGCACCGCTCCTTCCTCCGGCTGATAATTCTCCGGGAACAGCCCTTCCTTCTCCAGCCACAGCCGGAAATACTGGCCCATCATGGTTTCCAGCACTCCGCCGCGAAGGGAAAGCTCGCTGGGATTGGACGTCCAATGAAACCATTCATGGGGCGTAATATCCCCCAGCAGTGAACCGCTTCCGGACAGGGGGGAGCGGATATTGTGGCGGCTCAGGACTACCACGCGATCCAGCGTGTAAATTTTGCCTCTATCCGCGATCTGGCTTTCTGCGTTGCTTCCCGTTTCAAGATCGTACAGATCATAATATTCATCATAGAAGCCAAGACAGGCATCCATACCCGGGTTAGTGCCCAACGCCTTGATCAGCACCATTTCCCAGGAACCGTATTTTTCATACAGGGATTCCTGTGTGGGGCCTAATTCATTGCCATAGGTGTCCAGATTTCGTTTTTTCACGATAGCCAGACCTTCTGGATCGTCCGCATAGACCTCCAGGCGCAATTCATTGCGCCGCTGGCTGACCGCACGGGCGATGGCTTCGATATTCCGCTCCTCTTTCACCATGGTCATGATCATGTCATACAGTTCTTCCATGCTGTCATGATATGCCTGCCGCTGCGCACGGGCAGCGGACACCTGATCGGGATCCGTCCAATCGATAGCATCTGCATATTCTTTTAGCGTGGATTCTTCAGCCGAGCTGGGAGAAAACCCGTAAAC
>CADBKQ010000033.1 GCA_902795275.1 uncultured Eubacteriales bacterium
AACGAAGGGAGTCGTAGCAGCGCTACGTTGACCGGAGTGAAGCACAGCCAGGGCGGAAAAGACGCCCGAAGATTCAAGCTTTTAGATGGGATTTAGTATGAGGTTGCGGAACTGGGGGAACCGCTCTTTGGACTCCAAAGAGTGGTTCCCCCAGAAATGCCTGAATCGTAACCCGTTCATCAAAGACCGACGTCAGGCGTTTTCCGAACCTTGACAGAATAAGCGGTTTGGCCTATAATAGAGATGGTGATTGATCCGGCCCGGGATGACAATTTCCCCGACCGGTGATTCTTTTTGGAGGGGTTGTATTGATGCAGGATTATGTGCTGAGCTGCTGTTCCACCGCCGACCTGAGCGAGCGGCATTTCCGGGAACGCAACATTGATTATATCTGCTTTCATTTTTACCTGGACGGCAAGCCCTATGACGACGACCTGGGCAAGAGCATTCCTTTCCCGGAGTTCTATAAAGCCATGCAGAACGGCGCGGAAACCCGCACTTCACAAATCAACGAAGGCGAGTTTATCGAATACTTCACGCCCTTCCTGGAAGCGGGAAAGGACATCCTGCACGTGTGCCTGTCCAGCGGCATTTCGGGCGTGTACAACTCCGCGATGCTGGCGAAGGAACAGCTTCAGGAAAAGTATCCCGACCGGAAAATCTACATTGTGGATTCCCTGGGCGCTTCCTCGGGCTATGGCCTGCTGATGGACACCCTGGCCGATTTCCGCGACGGCGGCATGGACATTGACCGGCTGCACGAGTGGACGGAAGCGCACAAGCTGGAGGTGCACCACTGGTTCTTCTCCACCGACCTGACCTTCTACGTCAAGGGCGGGCGTATTTCCAAGGCCGCCGGCTGGTTCGGCACCGCGCTGAGCATCTGCCCGCTGCTGAACATGGACAACCTGGGCCGCCTCATCCCGCGAGAAAAGATCCGCACCAAGAAAAAGGTCATCGCCCGCATCGTGGAGCAGATGAAGGCCCACGCGAAAAACGGCTCGGACTACAACGGCAAGTGCTTCATTTCCAATTCCGCCTGCGAGGAGGATGCCCGGGAAGTGGCCCGGCTGGTGGAAGCCGCGTTCCCCAAGCTGAACGGCAAGGTGCTCATCAACTCCATCGGCACCACCATCGGCAGCCACACCGGCCCCGGCACCGTGGCCCTGTTCTTCTGGGGCGACGAGCGGAAGGATTGATCCCGTTTCATTCCCGGAGAAACGAAAGCCGTTCCTCCGGTTTTTTCTTTGCCGGTTGGAGGATTTGCAGGCAAGGCGTGGAATAAGTATAAAAAACAAATCGGAAGCGGGGATACGAACATGCTTGATCAGCCCTCTCTTGACAGCCAGCTTCGGGAAACATTTTTATCCGGGGAAGAAATCTATCCCGGCAAGATCATCCGGGTGGAAAAGTGGCAGGTAGCGCTGCCCAACGGCGACACGGCCATGCGGGAGATCGTGAAGCACAACGGCGCTTCCGCCATCGTGCCAGTGGATGGGGCGGGCATGGTCACGATGGTGCGCCAACACCGGGTGGCCATCGACAAATGCACCTGGGAAATTCCCGCTGGCAAGCTGGACTCCCCCACGGAAGACCCCTTCGACGCGGCCAAGCGCGAACTGGAAGAAGAAACCGGCTTGCAGGCCGAACACTGGCAGAAGCTGACCAGTATGTACACCACGCCCGGCTTCTGCAACGAACGCATTTCCATTTACCTTGCCACAGACCTGAGCCAGCATCCCTCCCATCCCGACGCGGACGAATTTTTGCGGATCAAAAAAATCCCGCTGGACGACGCCATCGCCCAGTGCATGTCCGGGGAGATTCAGGACGGGAAAACCCTGGTGGGCCTGCTGATGGCAAAGCAGGTTCTCTCCCTGCGCGATATGCCGCTGATGGGCGCGGGCGCGTCCGTGCCGCGGTACAGCGCCGCCCGCGTGTCGCGGGAAGCCAAGTAAAAACACCATGAAGAAAGAAAAGCATCCCGTGTACTGGATCGTCCTGGCCGTGTTATTCCTGCTGCTCGCGGTGGGCGCAGTGCTGTTTGTCTGCGCGGTTTCCATCGGCAATACGCCGTTCCTCCTCGGCCCGGCCAGGAGCGTGTAGTGATGTTTACGCAAGAATAAGGAACAGTCATGCAGTTTTTTGAAGGGATTTTTTCCCATCTGCCCGTTCTGAAAACGGAGCGGCTCATTCTGCGCCCGCTGCGGATGCGGGACGCGAAGGATTTATTCGCCTACGCCCAAGACCCGGAGGTCAGCCGCCACGTGCTGTGGGACGCCCACGAAAGCATCTGGGATTCCCGCCAGTTCCTGCGCGCCGCCATCCGCCAGTACCGCCGCGGACAGCCCGGCTCCTTCGCCATTGTGCTCAAGGATTCGGGCCGCATGATCGGCACTATCGGGTTCATGTGGATCAATGTGGATTACAAAAGCGGCGAAGTGGGCTACAGCCTGGGCCGCGACTACTGGAACAAAGGCATCATGACCGAAGCCCTGCGGGAAGTGGTGCGCTTCGGGTTTGAGGATTTGGGCCTCAACCGCATCGAGGCCCAGCACGAGGTCAGCAATCCCGCATCCGGCAAAGTGATGGCCCACGTGGGCATGCAGTTCGAGGGCATCCTCCGCCAGCGCATCCGCAATAAGGGCTGCTATGCGGACGTGGCGCTGTACGCCATCCTGCGGGGAGACCAACGGAAATAGACCAACTTTTTACAGGCTGTCGAAAAGACGGCCTGTTTTTGCTTGACAAAATATCTTTCATCATGTAATATAGTTTTGAAAACCAGATGTAAAAATATGAAGTATTATGTTGAAGGAGACAGCTATGGAACAGGCAGCGAACGGCAAAGCGAAGAAGCGGGGCATCACGATTCCCAATTACTCCCTGGGGGAAGAAATCTTCAACGCCATTTCCCACGGCATCGGGGGACTGCTCAGCGTTATCGCGCTGATCATGATGCTGCTGAAAGCGAAAACGCCGCTGGCGATTGTGAGCGTGTCGGTTTTCGGGTTCGCCATGATCGTGCTGTATGTCATTTCCTGCGTGTATCACGCCCTGAGCAAGCGCGTCAAAGGGAAAAAGGTGCTGCGGGTGATCGACCACTGCAACGTGTTTTTCCTGGTGCTGGGCACCTATGTGCCGGTGTCGCTGCTGGGCGTAGGCGGCTGGCTGGGCTGGACGCTGCTGGGCGTGGTGTTCGCTTTCGCCGCCACGGGCATATCGCTGAACGGGGTGAACGTGGAGAAGTTCAAGGTGTCCAGCGTGATCTGCCATCTGGTGTGCGGCTGGTCGATCCTGTTCGGCGTTCCCGCACTGCTGCAATCTATCGGGCGGGCAGGAGTGTACTGGCTCGTTGCCGGCGGCGCGGCGTACACCGTCGGCTCCGTTCTGTACGGCATCGGGTCAAAGAAAAAGTATATCCATTCCGTGTTCCATATTTTCTGCCTTCTTGGCACCGCCTGCCATTTCTGGGCGGTATACCGGTTTTTGCTGTGATTGATCTTTTCGCGAATGATTGATATAATAGATTCGAGTTCCCTTTATGGCTTTCTCGGAAGGGGGTCTGGGGGAAACCGCTCTTTCAGCCATGCGGCTTTAGACGCATGGCGTGCAATCGGCCAACTGCCTTAGAACCACAGCGCGGGCAAGCGAAGCGTAGGCCGTGCGAAGATATATCTAAGAGCGGTTTCCCCCAGAAATAATTTTCTAAGGAGTTCCGCAATGTCCAACCATTCCAAGGCCCGAAAGCAAAGCATGATGGCAGCGTTCTGCGGCATGGCGGCGGGGCTGTCCATGGCGGTGATGCTGCTTGGCGGAGTGATCCCCATCGCTACCTACGCCGTACCCATGCTGTGCGGGCTGCTGCTGCTTCCCATTTTGCTGGAGTTCGGGGAAAGGGCTGCCTGGGCCACGTTTTTCGCGGTATCCGCCCTGGCGCTGATGCTGGATTTTGACAAGGAAGCGGCGTTCTTTTATCTGTTCATCGGCTATTACCCCATCGTGAAATGGAAGCTGGATAAGATCAAGGGGAAAGGCTGGCGGCTGGCGGCCAAGCTGGCGCTGTTCACGGTGTCCATGGTGGTGATGTACGCGCTGCTGGCGCTGCTGTTCCCGGTGCTGGCGGCGCTCAGGGACTTTGAAGAAATGGGCGTGATCATGAGCGCCCTGTTCCTGCTGGCGTATGTGTTTTGCATGATGCTGTACGATCACCTGCTGATGTACTGCGTGATGCTCTACGCCAACAAAATCCGCCCCAAGCTGAAATTCTTGAAATAAAAAACACGCTGGGTTTTGATGCAGCCCAGCGGTTCTTTTTAGGTATTGCGGTCATACCGGAAATACGGCATCCAGTACGCCATGCTGGCGCATATGCTGTTCCACCTCGTCAGCCGCACTATCTAGCTGATCGCGTTTTGATTGAAAGGGATCTTTAAGTCACTATCGCGTTGCGAAGCAAAAAGATACGCTGGGGGCTGCGCGCCCCCAGACCTGCGGCAAGGGATTCCATCCCTTGCATCCCAATAGGCGAAAAAACAAGTTGGGCAGAGAAAACAAGTTCCGCCTGCCGCGCTGGAGTTTACGATAGTTAGAGGGCTTCTGGCCCAAGAAAGCCGGGAAAATCCCCAGGAGAAAGTTCACTTTCCCCTGGGGATTATTCCCAGGCTTTCCCCGGATGCGAAGCATCCGGGTTGGCGGCTCTTTCCGCAGGCTCAATCGTCGCAAGTCCGCACAGCGGACATTGCTCGTTTCGCTTGATCTCACCGCCGATGAAATTCCCGCCACTGGCGGTCATCGGCGGTTCGTCCGCCGGGCCAGAAGCACAACGGCACCAACTCCGGCTTAACCGGTTCCTCCACGCAACAGCGGGAACCAAGCTTGATCGTTAATACAGCAGCATCCGCTAATGCGGGTCCAGGGCGGTCACCGCCCTGGTGGGGTGTGGGGCAAAGCCCCACCGTTCCCTTTCGTGAATGAAAGAGTCCTTTTTGCGCCTCGACCGTTCTCACCGCAGCGGAAAACGGGCTTCGTGGGTTTTGCCGTCAGAGACGAGGGCGACCCAGCCGTCGTCGGATTTCACCCCGTCCAGGGTGACAAACAGGGAATCCGGTTCGGCAGTGAAATGGTAATTGGCGGTGCCGAAACGGTAAATGAGAGTGAAGGAATCCATGGTTTCATGGCGTGCGGGATGCAGCCTCGCCCTGTCCCCGCGCTTTTCAAAGCCCAGCAGCTCCGTCACGATCACCCAGTACAGCCAGGCGGCGCTGCCGGTATACCAGCTCCAGCCGCCCCGGCCTTGGTTTTCCCCCGCGTACACGTCGCCGCAGAGCACATAGGGTTCGGCCCGGTAGATCCGGGCTTTTTCTGTTGTGTCCGTGTGATGCTCCGGCAGCACAGCCCGGGCGATTTCCCAGGCCAGCGCGGTTTCTCCCACCTGGCACAGGGCCAGGATGAGCCAGGGTACGGCGTGGGTGTACTGCCCGCCGTTTTCCCGCAGGCCGGGCAGGTACGCGCCGATGTAGCCCGCGTGTTCCTCGGGGGTAAAAGGCGGATCGAGGAGCTTTACCATGCCCGCTTCCCGGTCATACAGCTTTTCCACTGCCGCCGCCAGGGCCGCCCGGGCGTGATGCCGGGGCGCGCCGCCCAGCACGGCAAAGCATTGGCTGATGAGGTCGATGCGGGGCGGGGCGGTGTCGGGGCCGGCTAAAGGCGTTCCGTCCTCGTACCAGGCCCGGAGGTACCATTGTCCCGTCCAGGCGCTTTCCGCGCTGTCCAGGACGGTTCTCCGCAGGGCCTGGTATTTTTCCTTGATCTCCGGCGGGCAATAGGGAAGAAATTCTTTCAGCACCCAAGCGAAGAAGAAGGCCAGCCACACGCTTTCGCCGCCCACCCGGTTCATGCCGTCGTTCCAGTCGCCGCCGCCCATGCGGGGAAGACCGTGTTCTCCGAAGGCCACGGAGTCAATGGCCCGGAAGCAATGGGCCGACAGCGGTTCCGTCCAGGGGGTCACGTCCGGTTCCTCGTAGCGGTCGGTTTCGTTTTCTGCCAGCGGCAGGGATTCCAGGTAGGAAACCGGTTCCTCCAGGATATTCGCGTCTCCGGTGACTTGGATATATTTGGAAGTGATGTAGGGCAGGAACAGCCTGTCATCGCTGATGCGGGTGCGCACGCCGCGCAGGGGCGGATGCCACCAGTGCTGCACGTCACCTTCCTTGTACTGGTGCGCGGCGCAGAGGAGGATGTGCTCCCGGACAGATTCTGGCTCGGTGTACAGCAGGGCCAGGCAGTCCTGCAATTGATCCCGGAAGCCGATGGCCCCGCCCGCCTGGTACGGGCCTAAGCGTCCCATGAGCCGGGACGCTCTGACTTGATAGGGCAGCCAGCGGTTCAGCATCCTGCCCAGCGCTTCGTCGAAGGAGAACAGCAGCAGACGGGAGAGGCGCTCGCCCCAGAATCCGCGTACCGCCCTTGCCGCGTCGGCGGGGCCTTCCTTCAGCAGGGCGTCAAAGGCCTGTTTCGCGGCTTCCATGCTGCCCGCGTGGCCCAAAGCCAGGGTCAGGCGCACAGGTTCCCGCGGGGGCAAGGTGATCTCCGCGCGGAACAGGGCAACGCTCCCGACGCCCTGGACGTTCGCCCGCAGCGCCAAAGGCACGTCCTGTCCATCTGTCCCGAAGCAGGACGAGGCGCAAAGGCTCTGGGTCTTCGCCCCTTCCATGCCAGCCCAGGCCAGGCCGGGGAAATCTCCGCCGGCTGCCGCCGCCAGAGAGCCGTCCGCCACGCAGCGGGCGGCATCCGTTTGCTCGCCCAGGGCGAAGCGCACCAGCCAGTACAGCTGGGTCAGCTGCTCTTTTTCGCTTCTCAGCGTTACCGCGCGAATGCCAAGGGCTTTTTCCACATGGGAAAACACGGCAGTCTGGCACAGCGTCTGCCCCGCCAGGGCGTGGTAGGTGGCGATGCCCGGCTCGTACACCGCCGCGCCCCGGGCCAAGGGCCAGACGCGGCCTTCCTCATCCACGAAAAAGATTTCCTCGCTGGGCGCGCCCCGGTACACGTCGGGCGTCTGCCGGGTGATGCGCCCCAGGCGGCTGTTCCCGGCGTAAGAGGACAGGATGCCCGTTTCGCAAACCACTGTGCCAAACGACAGCCCGCACAGCAGATGATGCCACGGCACAGGCGCGGGCGTTTTCACGCAGTACGCGCCTTCGCGGGTGTACCCGCCCAGGCCGTTGTCGGCAGCTAGGGTTCCGGGCAGCACCGCTTCGGGGATGCTCAGCGCTTTTTCTTCCCCTTCCGGAATGGAAACGCGCAAGGCGCTCAGCTGTTCCCGCAGGCTTTGCCCGCCCCGCAGGGTAAGCCGGGCCAGGCTTTCCAGGGCCAGCGCCTCCGTTTCCGTGCCGGAGGCCAGAAACACGCCGCCGGGCTGTCCCACCATGTCCCGGTCAAGGCTGACCCGGATACACTCCGTCACCCGGTCCCGGCAGGGCCGTTGGTATTCCTTTTCCTCCGGGCAGAAGAACAGCAGATCGCAGCCGACGCCCCGCAGCCGCATCCAGGCGTGCGCCCGGAGCGCGTGGCGGATCAGGGCCTGCCCTGTTTCTTCATCCACCCGCACCAGCAGCACGGGAAGATTCCCGGAAATGCCCCAGCGCCAAAGCGCGTTTCTCGGCGCGGGCGGGAAAGCCTGCTGGTGGGGCTGGTTGGTAAACACCACCGCGCCCAGCACCTGCTGATACAGGCCCAGGGCGTTTCCCTCCAGCCGCAGCAGCCGGGCGGTCATGGCAGCCTGGGTCGCGGCCAGGGAGAAGGCCGCCTTCACCCGGCTGACGGAAAGGGGCGCTTGCTCCAGCCGTTCTTGGGTCTCCGCAAACGCGGTCACGAAATACACCGCGCTCTTTCGATGGGCGGGAACCCGCAAAGAGACGGTGAGGGAGCAGCAGGGAGAAACTACGTCCCCGGTGCGGCAGGCCGTGGTTTCATCGCTTAACTGAGCGGGCCTGGCATAGGTTCCAAGCCGCCCCAGGAACAGGCTCCTGTCCCCCTGCCGACGGATCACCAGCCCGCTTCCCACGGCGGCATGGCCAATCAGGGGCAGAATGTCCTTTTCATCCTGCGGCAGGCGTTTCGACAATAAACCATGCTCGCCCCAGGGAGAAACCCGCACAGACAGATCCCGGAAGTTGGGGTGAGCCGCGTCGTCAGCCTGCCTGCCCTGGGCGATTTCCAGGAAGGAAACGGCTTTCAGCCGCCGGTCTTCCGGGCCGGGATTTTCCAGGGACAGCGCCGCCACCGCCGCGCCGGTCAGAGGATCGACGCAGCAGGAAAGCGTGATTCGCAGGCCTTCCCAAACGGCGGGATAATGGACGGCCCCGCCCTCGAAAACCGCGCTCCCCCGCGCGGCGGGACGGAAATACGCTCCGCTTTTTTCATCCAATAGATAGAACTGCGGGCCGGTCTGGGCTCCGGCCTCCGGGTCAAACCGTGTAGCCTGCATGCCTTTGTGGGCCAGAACCCCCTGGCCGTTGGCGGTCAGCACCCAGGCGGTGCCGTTTCCGTACAGGACGTTGGCGTCCACCGGCAGGCCGGGCCGGGGTGTGCGGCGGAAGGAGCCGGGGGCCGTTTCTTCCTGCCGGGAAGCGGGAACGTTTTTCCGCCGAAGCGCTTTCACCGGCGCCCGCTCCAGCAGCAAATCACTGTGCGCTTTTGCTTCCGGCGGCGTCATGAACGCCTTCACCAGCACATTGTCCCGTAGGGCGTTGCACAGGGCGCACAGAATCATCCCCTGGTGGTGGGCCATGTGGCTTTTCACGATCCGGGGCACAGGGCCGATGCGCTGAGGCGTGTAGTCCGCGGCTTCAAACAAGCCGTGCTCGTCCGCCCAGCCCAGCTTCCGCATCCGTTCCAGGTTTTCCGCCGCTGCCCAGGGAAAGAAGGGCAGGGCCAGCATGGAGGCGTAAGGAGCCACCACCTGCCCCGCCGTTTCCCGGCTGCGGGCCAAGGCGGGCAAGCCGAAGGCCCGGTACTGGTAATTCAGTTCCGGGTCGAAGGCGGCGTATCCGCTTTCGCTGACGCCGAAGGGGCGCTCGGGAGAATCGCTCATCTGGATGCGGACAGCGTTCAGGCAGCTTTCCCCCAGCAGCGTGCCGGGGGTCAGGGGCAGCAGCAGATTCGGCATCAGGTATTCAAACAGGGTGCCGCCCCAACTCAGCAGCGCCGCGCCGCCGCCCGCCCGGGTACAGGCCCGGTTCAGCCGCGCCCAGTGCTTTCGCTTCACCTGGCCCGTCATGATGGCGATGTAGGAGGTGAGCCGCGCTTCGCTGGCCAGGGTGTCGTAATGCGCGGCGGTGGGCCGGTTCGCTTCCGCGTCCCAGCCGATATAAAACAGGTCTTTCTTTTCATCGTACAGCGCCCGGAAATCCGCCTGCCGCGCCAGGGCGTCCAGCCGGGCGGGAAGATTGGCGGCGTATTCCGGCAGCTCTGGCAGATGGCCGCGGCAGATTTGAGCGCAGCAAAGCAGGCAGGCCGTCAGGTTGCCGCTGTCCACCGTGGACACGAACCGGGGCGGCAGGGCTTCGCCAGTTTTCAGATCGTACCAGTTATAAAAATGTCCCTTCCAGGTATCCAGCTTTTCCAGGGTTTGGAGGGTTTCGTTCAGCCGCTTCGCCATGGCAGCGGAGGAGATGAAGTTCATCTCCCTTGCCGCGCAGCAGGAAAGCAGGTACAGGCCGATATTGGTGGGCGACGTGCGCAGCGCCGGGCCTTTGGCCGGGTCGGTCTGCACATTGTCCGGAGGCAGGAACAGGGTGTCGGCGGTCACGCTGTCCTCAAAAAAGCGCCAAGTGTCGCGGGCGGTTTTCCGCACGGTTTCCTTCTGGGCTTCCGTCATCTGCCGCTGCTGATCGGCAGGCGCGTCTGAAAACCGCGCCAGCAAAGGGGCCGCAATCCAGCCGATGCCCGGGATCACGCCTGCGGTGAACCCGCCCGGCAGCATCGCCAGCGCCAGCATGCCCGCGCCCGCGGCAAGCTGGGCTAACTGGCAGGATAGAGGAAGCTGGGTTTCATCCTCCGATTGCGCCGCCGTGACCCAGGAAAGCAGATTGCGATGGCTGACAAACTGCCGCCACAAAGCGCGGCCCATGGCGTCCAGGGTCGTTTGCGCCTTGCCCGGCAGCAGGCATAACCGCTGCCCCATGCCGCGAAGGGGCCAGGGCAGGCCCAGCAGAAACAGACCGGGCAGGTTCAGCCCCGCTCCGGCCAGCAAAAGGACGCTCTGGGCAGTGGGAACCAGCGAGCGCCGCAGGTTATCCCAGAGCTTGTGGCGGGACAGCAGGGACAGCCGCCCGTCCACCAGAAAAGGCAGCAGCTGCCAGTCGCCCCGGGTCCAGCGGTGAAGCCGCTTCCGCCATCCGGACAGCGCGGCGGGATGGGTGTCGTACAGCACGATGTCGTCGGCCAGGGCGCTGCCCGCGATTTCGCCCTCGATCAGGTCGTGGCTCAGCAGCCGCCCGGCGGGCAAACGCCCTTCCAGCGCTTTCAGCCAGGCTTCCGGGGCGTAAATGCCCTTGCCGACAAAAGAACCCTTGCCGAACACATCCTGATACACATCCTGGGCGGACAGGCAATAGGGGTCGGCCCCGCCCCTGCCGCCCAGCAGCTTCTGCGTGCGGGTGCGCACGCTGTCCGCGGCGGTTTCCATCCGGGGCTGGATCACGTTCACCCGGCCTTTCTGCAAAGGATGCAGCATGGTTCCCACCAGCTTCAGCGCCGCACCCGCGGGCAGGAAGGTATCGGCGTCCAGGGTGATCACATAGGCGTAGCGGCCCTGCAATTCTTTTCCGTCCAGGGACATATATACAAACGCGTCCCGGCAGGCTCCTTCCGCAATCAGCCGGTTCAGCGCTTCCAGAGCGCCGCGCTTGCGCTCCCGGCCTGTGTACATCCGCTGGCCCATGTCCCATTTCCGGGCGCGGTGCAGGTACAGGAAATCGCCGCCCTGCTGCCGGTTCAGCGCTTCGATGCTGAGGCGGGCCGCCAGGAGGATTTCTTCGTCCTCGGGCACGGTTTCCTCCCGGCTGTCGGCAAAGTCGCCCAGCAGCATAAAATCCAGGTTGGGGCCGGGGTTCGCCGCCCGCAGCACCGCCAGCTGCCGCGCCATGCGCATGGCCTGCTTCCGCGACGTGAGCAGGCAGGGTACTACGATCAGCGTCCGGTTTTCAGGCGTCAGCCGGTTCAGGGCCATCCGGGGCAGCATCCGGGCCGGGAAGAAAGGACGGAGGATGCGATAATACACCGTCCGAACGATTTCCGACGCGCAAAACGGCACGAAAGGCCAGACGTACCACGGCGCGTTCAGCCAAACCGCCAGCCCCAGGGACAGCGCGGCGGCGACGTACAAGGGCAGCAGAAACAAGCCCTGCCGATGCTTTCGGGAAAAAGCGGAGCGCTTTTCCCCCAGCGCAAGGCCGATCAGATCGGGCCGCTCGATCAGATAGTAGCCCGCTTCCCCTTCCGCGCCGGTTTTGTTTTTCGCCAGCTCCACCGCCGTCTGCGCCAGCTTCCCTTCGGATGTATGGAACCGCTTCGCCAGGCGGCAGGCGCATCGGCGATAGTATGCCCGGCTTTCCGCGTCCATGCGGCGGTAGGTGTCCTCTTTCCCCAGCGCCGCCGCCACCGGGCTGAGGCGTTCCGCGATGCGGTCATAGGGCAGCCTTTCCGCGGCGCGCAGGGCGGCGATGACGCGCCCCATCCGCAGGCCGTCCCGTTCCCACTGGGCCTGGGCCGTTTTCAATGCCTCCGCCGGCTTGATTCCCGCCCGGGCAAGCAGCGTGTCCGCCCGGCCCAGGGCCTCCGCGTCCTCCCGCTCGTCCAGGCGCAGCAGCGCCATGGCGAGCAGAATGGGGTCATGGGGCAGAAGGTCTTTCTGCCCCTGAGCAAGGGCTTCCGCCCAGGAACAGGATTGACGGTATAAATACGCTTCCTGTACGCAAGTATCCAAAAGGTCAGACAACGCTTCCAAAGAAGCGCATACCAGCGCCTCGGGCAGCAGGTCGATTTCCGCCTGGGTGAGGGCCTCCTCCCCCAATTCTTCCCGGAAAACGCGCACCACTTCCCCCGCGGCCACCTCTTCCTCCCGCACGGCCTTCCGCGCCAGAAGCAGCAGCCGGGGCGTTCCCTGCATGGCGGGCAGCCTCGGAGCGAAACGCAGGTCCCGGCCCAGGGCGTCGGCGGCGTCCAGCAGCAGCCCGGCGTGATCCTCCACCCAGCGCCCCGCAGGGGTCACATCCTGCCGGGGCACGCGCTGCGCCGCCTGCACCGCCCGGCGGATACGGCCCGCAATGCCTGCGGGGGAACGCAGACGGGCAAGCCCGGTGAACGACGGGGAATCTTCTCTTTTCTGCCGCATGAAACGCCTCCAGCACATCAATTTATGGGTTGTACTATTGTGCTTCAAAGCGGCCTGAATTATGTACCGTCATTCGCCGCGGGCGGCGCGGTTTTCCCGAAACTTTCCCTGCATGGTTTTTCCATCGGCATGGCATGATAAAGGCAGGAAAAAGGGGGGATGAACAGTTGAGTTGGATTTTCGGGGCAGTGCAGCTTTTGGCCACGGGCATCATGGGGATCTATTTCTACACGCAGCTCAAGCGCCAGCAGCAAGCCCAGCCGAGAAACGGGCGGGAAAGCGCGAAGGAGATGGAAAACCTGCGCCGGATGCGGGCGATTTCCCTGTCGGAACCGCTGAGCGAGCACGTGCGGCCCCGGCGTTTGGAGGACATCATCGGCCAGGAGGAAGGGATTCGGTCGCTGATGGCGATTTTGTGCGGCAGCAATCCCCAGCACGTGATCATCTACGGCCCGCCGGGCATCGGCAAAACCTGCGCCGCGCGGCTGGCCCTGGAAGCGGCGAAGCGCAGCCCCGGCACGCCGTTCCAGCAGAACGCGCCTTTCATTGAAATGGACGCCACCTGCGTGCGTTTTGACGAACGCGCCATTGCCGACCCGCTCATCGGCAGCGTACACGACCCCATTTACCAGGGCGCGGGGCCGCTGGGCGTGGCGGGTGTGCCCCAGCCCAAGCCCGGCGCGGTGAGCCGCGCCCACGGGGGCGTGCTGTTTCTGGACGAGATCGGGGAGCTGCATCCCATCCAGATGAATAAGCTGCTGAAAGTGCTGGAAGACCGGAGGGTGCAGTTTGAATCGGCGTACTATAACCCCGATGACACCGGCACGCCCCGGTATGTGCATGATATTTTCAAGAACGGCCTGCCCGCGGACTTCCGGCTGATCGGTGCCACCACCCGCAGCCCGGAGGAACTGCCGCCCGCCCTGCGTTCCCGGTGCATGGAAATCTTCTTCCGCGCCCTGAACCCGGAGGAAATCGCCCGCATCGCCTATGAAGCGGCGGAACGGGCGGGCTTTGCCATGGAGAAAGACACGGCGGCGCTGACGGGCCGATACGCCGCCTGCGGGCGCGACGCGGTGAACATGGTGCAGATGGCGTCCGGCGCGGCGCAATTGGAGGGCCGGAAGGACATCCACAGAAGCGACATGGAATGGGTGATCGAATCGGGACACTATGCCCGGCAGCCAGGCCGGGAGGTCAGCACGGAAAACCGCGTGGGCCGGGTGCATGGCCTGGCGGTCAGCGGCAGCCACCAGGGAACGGTGATGGAGATCGAGGCGGTGGCCAGCCCCGGCACGGGCAGGATTCGCGTCACCGGCATCGTGGAGGAAGAAGAGCTGGGCGGCGGCAGCCATACCGTGCGGCGGAAATCCATGGCCCACGCCTCGGCGGAGAACGTGATCACCCTGCTTCGCCGCCTTGGGTATGCGGATGAACGCACCGACCTGCATATCAACTTTCCCGGCGGCGCGCCGGTGGACGGTCCTTCGGCGGGGGTCGCCATGGCGGTGGCGGCGGTCAGCGCCCTGACGGGCCGACCCGTAGACGGCGGCGCTGCCATTACCGGAGAAATCGGCGTGCAGGGCAATGTGCTGCCCGTGGGCGGCGTCCCTGCCAAGGCGGAGGCCGCAAGGCTGGCGGGATTGAAGCGAGTGCTGGCTCCGCGCGAAAACGCCATGGAACGCTTTCACGACGCGGGCATTCAGGTCGTTTTGATCGACACCCTCCGGGACGCTTTGCAGGAAATGCTGCTGCCCGCCCAGGAAACGCAGGAAACAGGCGGAGCCACGCTGCCCCCGGCCAAGCCCCTCGCCGCCGCGTCCGTTGCCGCGCAAGGCTAAAAGGTTGCAATTTCCGACAGCATCAGATATAATAATGAATCACCGGAACGCATTTTTGAGTCCGGAAAACCAAGCCGAAAAATCAGGGAGACAATATGCCGAGAAAGAAAAAGAACACCCTGCGCCTGCCCCTCATTCCCCTCCGGGGATTGATGGTATTTCCCCATATGGTGCTGCATTTCGACGTGGGCCGCGCCCGCAGCGTGGCAGCGCTGGAGCAGGCCATGATGGAGGATCAGCAGGTATTTTTGGTGGCCCAGTCCGACGGCGACGCGGAGGAACCCACCCTGGACGACCTGTGCCGCGTGGGTACCGTCGCCGCCATCAAGCAGGTGCTGAACCTGCCGGGCGATACCATCCGCGTGCTGGTGGAAGGCCAGCAGCGGGCGTTTCTGCGCGCCATCGCCCAGGAAGACCCCTACTGGATCGCCGACGTGGAAATCCCCGTCCAGGAGCTGCCCGATACCCCGGAAACGGAAGCCATGGTGCGGGCCACCCACGATTTATTTGAGGAATACGCCCGGGCCTCCATGCGCGTGTCCGGGGAAACCCTGCGCTCCGTCAGCGAGGTGGACAGGCCCGACCAGCTGGCCGACATCATCGCCGCCAACGTGCTGACCCGGGTGGAAGACCGCCAGGCCATCCTGGAAGAGATCGACGTGGAAAAACGGCTGGAAAAGCTGTGCGAGATCCTCATCCGCGAAACCGAGTTGGCCGGGATCGAAAAGCAGGTGCAGAGCCGCCTGAAAAAGCAGATCGACAAGAACCAGAAGGACTATTACCTGCGGGAGCAGATCAAGGCCATCCAGGAAGAGCTGGGCGACAAGGATGAAACCTACGTGGAGGACCTGCGCAAGAAGGTCGCCGACACGCCCATGAACGACGAGGCCCGGGAGAAGGCCAATAAGGAACTGGACAGGCTTTCCCGCATGGCCCCCGGCACCCCGGAGATCGGCGTCAGCCGCACCTATGTGGAGTGGATCTTGGACCTGCCCTGGGGCAAGCTGACCACCGACAACCTGGATCTGAAGCGCGCCCGCCGCATCCTGGACGAGGACCACTACGCCATGGACAAGGTGAAGGAGCGGGTGATCGAATACTTAGCCGTGCGCCGCATGAAGGAAATGAACACCGAGGACGGCGTGCTGAAAGGCCCCATCCTGTGCTTCGTCGGCCCGCCCGGCGTGGGCAAAACCAGCATCGTGAAGGGCATCGCCAAGGCCGTGGGCCGCAAATTCGTGCAGATGAGCCTGGGCGGCGTGCGGGACGAGGCCGAGATTCGCGGCCACCGGCGCACCTATGTGGGAGCCATCCCCGGCCGCATCATTGAGGGCATGAAGCGGGCGGGCACCATGAACCCGGTGTTCCTGTTCGACGAGATCGACAAGATGAGCCACGACTTCCGGGGCGACCCCGCCTCCGCCATGCTGGAGGTGCTGGACGGGGAGCAGAATTTTGCCTTCCGCGACCATTACATGGAGCTGCCCTTTGACCTTTCCAAGGTCATGTTCATCACCACCGCCAACACCATGGACACCATCCCCGCGCCGCTGCTGGACCGCATGGAGATCATCGAGGTACCCAGCTACACGGAAGAAGAAAAGCTGCACATCGCCAAGAAGCACCTGCTGCCCAAGCAGACGGAGGAGCACGGCCTGCCGCCTAAGTCCGTGAAGGTGTCCGACGCGGCCATGAAGCACATCATTGAGGGCTACACAAGGGAGGCGGGCGTGCGCACGCTCAGCCGCACCATCGCCCGGGTGGTGCGCAAGGCGGCAGTGGAAATGCTGGACGAGGACAAGGACGCCGTGACCGTGAATCCCCAGGTGGTGGAAAAATACTTAGGCGCGCCCCGCTACCTGCGGGAAGCGCCGGAGAAGGAACCGCTGGTGGGCATCGTGAACGGCCTGGCCTACACCACCGTGGGCGGCGAGACCTTGGCCGTGGAGTGCGCCACCATGGAGGGCACCGGCCAGGTGAAGCTGACTGGGCAGCTGGGCGACGTGATGAAGGAATCCGCCATGGCCGCCCTCTCCTGGGTGCGGGCCCACGCCAAAGAGTTTGATTTGCAGCCCGAGTTCCACAAGAACTTAGACATTCACATCCACGTCCCCGAGGGCGCGGTTCCCAAGGACGGGCCTTCCGCCGGCGTCACCATGGCGACGGCGCTGGTCTCCGCGCTGACGGGCCGCAAAGTCCGCCAGGACGTGGCCATGACCGGAGAAATCACCCTGCGGGGCCGGGTACTGCCCATCGGCGGGGTGAAGGAAAAGCTGCTGGCCGCCTACCGCGCGGGCATCAAGACCATCCTCCTGCCCAAGGAAAACCAGAAGGATCTGGAGGACGTGCCGGAGCACGTGCGTAAGGAATTCAATATCGTCCTCACCGAAAGCATCGACGACGTGCTGAAAACCGCGCTGCTGGCTTGATCGTAAAAAGAAGGGCTGTGAAGATAAGAAGCGCAACCGCTTCTGGCCTTCACAGCCTTTTTTCTGTGAAAGACTTTAGCCCAGCCATTCTGAAAAAGACTGCGGCTGAACAGGAACAATTTGCGTTTTCACCGAAGCAACAATTCTCAGATTTCCCGTTGTAAATCTCCGGGGGTTGTGGTAACATAGGGGCGGATGAAAGCACCGTCCGGAGGAAAAACACATGAACAAGAAAAAGCTGATTTTAATCGCCGACGACGAAATCGGCATTCATGAATCGCTGCGAATTTACCTGACCCGGGAGGATTACGAGGTCTATTCCGTTTTCCGGGGGGACGACGTGATGGAGGCGTTCCAGCGGATGCGGCCCGACCTGGTGATCCTGGACATTATGATGCCCGGCCGCACGGGCACCCAGCTGTGCGCGGACATCCGCGCCATTTCCATGACGCCCATCATCATCCTGACCGCCAAGGGCGAGGAAGTGGACAAGCTGCTGGGCTTCGCCCTGGGCGCTGACGACTACATCGTGAAGCCCTTCTCTCCCCGGGAAATCGTCAGCCGCATCGCGGTGATCTTCCGCCGCATGAACCAGATGCAGGCCGCCCCGGAACAGGGCAAGCTGAAAATCGGCAACACGGAGATCGACCTGAAATGCTATGAGGTGCGGGTGAACGGGGAAAGCGTGCTGCTGTCTCCCAAGGAAGTGGAAATTCTGCACCTGATGGCCAGCCATCCCCGCCAGGTGTTTACCCGGGAACAGCTGCTGGACAACATCTGGGGCTTTGATTTCAACGGCGATCCCCGGGTGGTGGACACCAGCATCAAGCGCATCCGCAAGAAGCTGCCGGAAAACACGGACATTGTGCTGCGCTCCGTGTACGGCGTGGGCTACAAGGTGGAGGTACAGGAGGATGCGTAAATTCTCCTCCGCTTTCATGCGGCTGCTGATGCTCATCCTGATCATCATCGTGGGGGTGTCCGGCGCGCTGGTGGCCCTGAGCAGCTACTACTTTCAGGATATTTACGCCGCGTCCCTCTACAACACCATCACCGGCGGCCTGCGGGAAGCGGAAAGGCTGTATACGCTGTATGAAATCGGGCTGCTGGGCTCCGACGCGCTGTATACGGCGGCGAACCCCGTTCTGAACATGGACGGGGACTTTTATATGTTTTTGACCCCTGACCGCCGCGTGATCACCTATACGGAATCCGCCGCCCCCTACTTCGCCGGCGGCACGCTCACTTCCCTGCTGGACGCGGCGGACACCGACGCTTCCGCTATTGTGCGCAAGCAGGCGGGGGGAAAGACCGCGCTGATGGTGGTGCATAAAACAGAAGGCGGCTATGTGCTGGCAGGGCGGCCCATGCGCACGCTGTCCGACGCGGCGCTGTCCTTCCGCAACCGGATGCTGATTTCCATGGGCGTGCTGCTCATGGCCATGGTGGCGGTCAGCATTTTTTCAGCCAAGCGCGCCGTGCGCCCCGCCCGCATCATCACCGAAATGGCGGGCCGGCTGGTGGAGGGCGAGCAGGTGACCCTGCCCGAAAACCTGCCCGGTGAAGAAATCCGGGAAATCGCCGGGGCGCTGAACCAGATGAGCGCTTCCGTGGCCCAGGCCATCAGCGATTTGAAGTGCGAAAAGGAAACCATGGCGCTGATTTTAGAGGGCCTGAGCGAAGGCATCCTGGCCGTGGACGAAAAGGGCGGCATCCTGCATGAAAACGCCGCGGCGTGGAACCTGCTGGGAGGCGAAGAAACGGAGGCTTACCGCGCCGTCATGAGCGCCCTGCGGGAAGAGCGCGGGGACGAACACTGGGACGGGAAATTCACCGCGGGGGATCGGGTGCTGTACTTCGCCGTATCCCGCCTGCCCTCTGAAAGCAAATTGCCCCGCAGCCGCGGCACCGTGGCCCTCATTCGCGACATTACCGAGCAGGAGCGTTTGGAGCGCACCCGCCACGACTACGTGGCCAACATTTCCCACGAGCTGCGCACGCCCCTGGCTTCCATCCGCGGCCTGGGCGAAGGGCTGCGGGACGGGCTGGTGACGGAGGAAAAGGATCGGCAGCGGTATTACAGCATCATCGTGGAAGAGGTCACGCGCCTGTCCCGACTGGTGAATGATATGCTGGAGCTGAGCAGCCTGCAGTCCAACCCCGCGGCCTTCGAGATGGAGCGGGTGGACCCCAACGAACTGATCTACGACCTGCACGACCGCAACAGCAGCCTGTTCAGCGAAAAACGGATCACCTTCGAGCGCATCCTGCCGGTGGAACCCTTGCCGGACATCCGTTCCAACGAAGACAGGCTGTCCCAGGTGCTCACCATCTTCCTGGACAACGCCCGGAAATTCACCCCCGAGGGCGGCACGGTTTCCCTCGGCGCGGAAAAAACGGAAGACGGCACCCGGTTCTTCGTCCGGGACACGGGCATCGGCATGGACGAGGAGACCCAGCGCCTGGCTTTCGACCGCTTCCACCAGGCCGAGCGCAGCCACAGCGGAAAGGGCAGCGGCCTGGGCCTGTCCATCGCCAAGGAAGTGCTGCAAAAAATGGGCGTGGACATCGCGCTCAAAAGCGCCTTGGGCGAGGGCAGCGAATTTTCCTTCACCATTCCGGACATACAGGGCTGATGCGGTTTCTTGATTATTTCACAATTGTAAACAATTATTCAAAATATATTCCAATTTTCCGTTTTTTGTGTTAAGATATACGTGGGTATTTGTCCCCTTATTTGACGAAAGAGCAAATGCGGATGAGGTTTGAGTGAGCAATGATGCGGAAATGGATTTCCGGGGTTCTGGCGGCGGTGCTGCTGCTGTTGGGACATCCGTCGGAGGGAAAGGCCGAAGATTTTTACTATGAGCCCCCCGAAGAATTCCGATTTGTCGATACGCGCTTTCGGGGCGTATACACCACGGAAAACCTGGATGCCATTCTGGAAGCATATGACCTGAACGACGGATGGTATTGGGTGACCAAGCCGGATGTGACGCAGAACTATCACGGGCGCGAAAACAAAAAGGGCTGGACGCAATCCTCCCAGCTCATTGCGGAAGCAAAGGGAGAGGATTACTTTTACAACCGCGGATGGTTTGGCTGCCGGTGGCAATGCAACGAAGTGCAGAAAGGCATGCCCAACGCCTACGGCTGGGGGGAATGCTTCGGCTTCTGCCAGTTTCTGGGCTATCTTTTGTCCGGCGAAGTGAATCCCCACGGAAAGTGGAGACAGTATAACTCCGTCTGGGAAGCCGACGGCCTGCGGGTCGGCGACATCATCCGGGTGGAGTATTCCGATGAAAAAGGCTTTCACCAGCACAGCGCCATGGTGTATTCCATCAAAAACGACAAGGTGCGTTTCATTCAGTGCTCCGGCGTGTACCATAACCAGCTGTTCATCAACTGGGGCTTCCGCGGCGCGAATCTGGGAAACACCACGCTGCTGTCTGACATCAGAAAATTCCCCGGCCTGCGCATCCACCGCGCCGTTGACCGGATCGGCATGTTCGACGAGGAATGGACCGACGAGCCCGACCCGATGCGGCTGAACCTGGTGGATCTGGACGATGGCATGGTAGCTTTCCTCGACCCCAGCGACATGCGCGTGTGGAACGTGTACGACAACTGGCGGCAGTGGTCGAGGAATGCCACCGAGGTTGACCTTTCCGAGATGCAGCAGGGAGAACAGACGGATCAGCCCGAAGTGGAATTGCGCACGGTTCATCTGAATGAACTGGACAATGAGGCCACGCCCGCGCCGGGCCAGGCCACGCCCAAAGCGTCCCCGGCCCCATCCGCCACGCCGCCGCCCGCGGAAACGTCTCGGCCCCCGGCGCAGACGCCGCAGCCCTTCAGGCCGAAGAAGATCCCTCAAGCCATTCCCTGGCTGAGAGTGCTTGAATAGCTCTGACCTTCGCGCGCTTCAGCATGACACGGGCGGCAGCGCCTGCATGCCATGCTGAGCAGCGCGGAGGTTTTTTACAATCTTTCCTTTTCAGGAGGTACTGTGGATGAAACGAATCCTGGCCCTGCTGCTTTTGCTGCTGCTCCTGCCGCTGCCCGCGCTGGCGGAAAAGGCGGACAGCTTTCCGGCGGCTTTTCGGGTGAAATATACGGTGAAGGACAAGCTGAACCAGCAGACCTACCTTTCCTGGGAATATGTCGAGACCGCCCAGAAGAACGCGGACGAGGACATCAACGGCTTAGTGGACGGGTTCGTGGCGCAGATGGGTCCTGAAATGAAGAAAGCCGGCAACCCCAAGCGCAACAGCCGCCTGGACGTGCATGTGGTGAACACCCGGTCGGGACAGAGCGCGGTCAGCTTCCTGGTGCTGGCCCGGGAAAGTTACAAGCGCAAGCAGGTGCGTTCGCCCTTCGCGTGCCGGGTGTACGACATGGACACTGGCAATCGTATATATTTGTCCGATTTATTTGACGAGGACAGCGAAGCCTGGGAAATCATGGCGGAAGCTGTGTATGAAGAACTGGACAACTATTTCCCCCAGCAGCAGGCCGACGAAGCTACCCTCCGCAGCCTGTGCACGAAGGAAGCCCTCATGGAAACGCCTTTCATGCTGGGGCCGGTGTCGCTGAGCTTCCACTATGAGGCAAAGATCCTCTATCCCAAGCAGCCCTCGCTGATGCGGGTGACCATTCCCTACAACGCCCTCCGGGGCTATATGACAGCTTACGGCGAGCAGCAGACCGACAATTCCAACTATAAGATGTGCGCCCTCACCTTCGACGACGGCCCCGACTACGCCAACACCGCCACCTTGCTCAACAACCTGCGCCATGCCGGGGCCCAGGGCACCTTCTTCCTGGTGGGCGACCGCATTGAGGAATTCGCCGACATTGCCCTGCGGGAAAACGACGAGAACCATTCCCTGCAAAGCCACCACTTCAAGCACACCGACACCAGTAAATCCACCATTCCCCGCATCCAGGCCTACACCGAAAAGATGTACAATGTCATGACCAAAACCTGGGGCCTGGCACCCTGGATGCTGCGCGCGCCTTACGGCATTTTTGAATATTTCATCAAGTCCAAGCTGAACCTGCCCTTCATCGAGTGGGACGTGGACACCAAGGACTGGACGGGCAAATCCACCGCCGCCGTGATGAGCGTGGTGCGCAATGAAACCAAGGACGGCTCCATCATCCTGATGCACGACATCAAGGATAAAACCCCCGAGTCCGGCAAGCAAGCCGCCGAATGGCTCTATGACCACGGCTTCATGTGCGTCACCGTGGAGGAGCTGTTCATCAATTACCAGCAGGACATGACGCCCAATAAGGTGTTTTACAGCGTGAAAACAACGCAGGAATAAAAGTCTATACAAGCGATGGAAAGGTGCGTCCCAGGCGGCTTTTAAAACGACGCGAAAAAAGAAGACCGTTCGCGTGGAACGATCTTCAAAAAACGCTGATTTCTCTTGATTTCTTACTTGCCGAAGCAGCGGCTGCGTAATCCCTTGAAGGCTTTGCCGTGGCGGAATGTCAGCGTATGCCGTGTTTCAGCATTGATTTCATCAGATAATCCCGTGCCTGGCTGGGCGGAAGATGGGATTCCACATCCCGCGGATCAACATAATCGCCGTTGTCGATGCAAGCCAGCAGGAATTCAATGGTGAAAACATCGAAAATGTGAGAATCGGAAAAGGCCCACCACAAAGACAGACCTTCCCACTGTGTTCATCAAGTATTATCCATCCTATTAAAAGCAAGTGATGGATGCGTTCAGAAAGGTTTTTCGTTGAATTTGCTTGATAATTGCCAAAAACCCTTTCAAAAACATGAAAAAAAGTGGTATAATCAGCAAAGAGCATAAGGAGGGAAGAAGATTGAGAACGGTTAGTAGAAAAGGCTTCATGATTTTCTTCGTTATTCTTGAGGCTTCACTAGAAAATGTGGGTAGATTGTCGAGGACAAACTTATGATTTGCACGGGTTTACATGGAGCAGACATATGTCAGAGACTCCATGTAAACCCTGCAAATCCTTTTATTCCCTTACTTCTACGGTTTTTGCCACCCACACTTTCTAGGGAAGAGCCTTATTTTACAATCTCATGATATTCCCGATCAACCTGCTGCAGCCATTCGATGATATTCAGGTGCTGGGGGCAGGCGGCTTCGCAGGCGCCGCACCGGACGCAGCGGGAGGCGTCGAAGCCGCGCTCGATCTGGCTTCGGTAGTTATTGATGAAGCGATCCTGCTGATCGAACATCCTGCTCTGATTGTAGCTGCGGAAGATGTCGGGAATGTGCACGTCCTGGGGGCAGGGCTGGCAATACCGGCAGCCGGTACACTTGATGGGCACCCGGGACAGGTACGCCTTTTTGAGCTCCTTTGTGAAAGCCCGGTCAGCGTCCGTCATGCCGCCCACGGTGAGGGTGTCAAAGATGCGCAGGTTGTCGTCCAGCTGTTCCGGGGTGCTCATGCCGCTCAGGATGGTGGCCACCTCGGGATAGTCCGCGATATAGGCGAACGCCCATTCCACGGCGCTGCGCTTGCGGGGATTCTGTTCCATCAGCTCCTTCACGTTCTGCGGCGGGGTCGCCAGCGCGCCGCCCCGCAGGGGTTCCATGACCACAATGGGTACGCCGCATTTGCCCGCTTCCCGCAGGCCCGCTTCTCCCGCCTGGTCTTCGTCGTCCAGATAGTTGAACTGAATCTGCGCCATGCCCCACTCGTCGAAGTCATGCAGGATGCGCAGGAAGGTGTCGTGGTCGTCGTGGAAGGAGAAGCCGGGATGCCTGATGCGTCCGTCCTTCACTGCCTGCCTGAAAAAGTCCTGGTAGTGGAACGCCTGCATTTTTTCCAACCGGCCTTTGTCCATGGCGTGGAGCAGATAGAAATCCAGGTAAGGCACATCCAGCTTTTTCAGCTGCTCGTCCAGCAGCCGGTTCATGTCCTTTTCCTCGTTCACCGCCCAGCAGGGCAGCTTGGTGGTCAGCGTCACCCGTTCCCGATAGCCGTCCTTGAGGGCCAGGCCCACCACAATTTCGCTTTCCCCTTCGTGGTAGGGATAGGCGGTGTCCACATACGAAATGCCTTCGTCGATGCCATGCCGGATCATGCCGATGGCCTTTTCCCGGTCGATCACGGCCCGCTCGCCGTCCTTTTTTGTGGGCAGGCGCATACAGCCAAAGCCCAGGCGCGAAACGTTAAAACCATGCTTACCAAAGGGTACATACTGCATTGTATTCCTTCCTCCCTGATCATGGATCGCTGTCTTTCTGTGCGCTTTTTACTTCCTGTACCAGTATACAGCATCCGGCTGGTTTTGTCCACTATTGATTTCCAGTATATGGATTTTATTTCTTTCGGTTTGTTACCGGGGAGTTTTCTGGGGGGAACCATTCTTTGGATGCCAAAGAATGGTTCCCCCCAAACCCCCTTCCAAGAAAGCAAAAATACTATTATGCCGAATGATCTGATTCCTTGCCGGAAAATGTGCTTTTTACGTCTTTCTCGGAGGGGGACAAACCTCGGACAGCCGCCTGTGGCGGATATTCTGTCCGAGGTGAGATCAACCGAAAAGGAGCAATCTCCCCATGAAGGGGAGTTGCGACTATTGAGGTTGCGGACCTGGGGGAACCGCTCTTTGGACAGACACCAAAGAGCGGTTCCCCCAGCATTCTTTCCCGTTGGCTGCGGCGGCTGGCAGGATTGACCTGTTCCGCCGCATATTTTATTTGCGTTTTTCGGGAATATTCAGTATAATATACGTTGTTATTACTTCGGCAGTTATATATTGCCGATGAGATGTGCAGGATAAAGCGTCAGATGCAAGGCGGAGGAGGGAGGCGATGCCGTAGCATCGGCGACTGACGACAACACAGCAGCTGGCGCTTTAGACAAGCAGATCAGCTGCCGGAGTAATAAACGGATGAGGAGGAAACGCCCGTGGCCAATGACCGGTTGAATCATATTCGGAATTTCTGTATTATCGCCCACATCGACCATGGAAAATCCACATTGGCTGACCGCATCCTGGAAAAGACCGGGGTGTTTGAGCAGCGGCAGATGGTGGACCAGATTTTGGACTCCATGGAGCTGGAGCGCGAGCGGGGCATCACCATCAAGTCCAAGGCCGTGCGCATGCAATACAAGGCCAAGGACGGGGAAACCTATACCCTGAACCTGATCGACACCCCCGGCCACGTGGACTTTTCCTATGAGGTCAGCCGCGCGCTGGCCGCCTGCGAAGGGGCGCTGCTGGTGGTGGACGCCACCCAGGGCGTGGAAGCCCAGACGCTGGCCAATGTGTATATGGCGCTGGAACATAACCTGGAAACCGTGCCGGTGATCAACAAGATTGACCTGCCCTCCGCCCAGCCCGAGGAAACGAAAAACGAGATCGAGGAGGAAATCGGCCTGGACGCCCAGGACGCGCCGCTGATTTCCGCCAAGATGGGCATCGGCATCGAGGACGTTCTGGAGGCTGTGGTCAATAAAATCCCCGCGCCAACGGGCGACGAAACGAAGCCACTCAAAGCCCTGGTGTTCGACGCGGTATATGACAACTACCGGGGGGCCATCTGCTTCATCCGCGTGATGGAGGGCAAGGCGTATCCCGGCATGCGCATGCGCATGATGCAGACCGGCGCGGAGTTTGAGGTGGTGGAGGTGGGCACCTTCTCGCCTTCCTATACGCCCTGCGACGCCCTGCTGCCCGGCGACGTGGGCTACATCGGCGCGTCCATCAAGGACGTGCGCGACACCCGCGTGGGCGACACCATCACCGACGCCGCAAAGCCCGCGGAAACGCCGCTGCCGGGCTATAAGGAAGTGCAGCCCGTGGTGTTCTGCGGCATCTATCCCGCCGACGGCGCGGACTACGACAACCTCAAGGACGCGCTGGAAAAGCTGCGGATGAACGACGCTTCCCTGTCCTTTGAGCCGGAAACCAGCGTGGCCCTGGGCTACGGGTTCCGGTGCGGCTTCCTGGGGCTTCTCCATATGGAAATCATTCAGGAGCGCCTGGAACGGGAATTTGACCTCGATCTGGTCACGACCGCGCCCAGCGTTATCTATGAGATCGTCAAGACCGACGGCACCGAAATGCGCATCGACAACCCCACCAACCTGCCGCCGGTGAACGAGATTCAGGAAATGCGGGAGCCCTACTGCCGCGCCACCATCTACACGCCCCAGGACTTCGCGGGCACGCTGATGCAGCTGTGCCAGGACAAGCGGGGCGCTTTCGTGGACATGCAGTACGAGGGCAAGCGCGTGAAGCTGCTCTACGACGTGCCGCTGAACGAAATGATTTTCGACTTCTTCGACCAGCTTAAGAGCCGCTCCAGGGGCTATGCCAGCTACGATTACGAAATCACCGGCTATCAGGCCAGCGACCTGGTGAAGATGGACATTCTTCTGAACGGCGACATCTGCGACGCGTTCACCATGATCGTGCACAAGGACAAAGCCTATGGCCGGGGCCGCGCCATCGCGGAAAAGCTCAAGGACGTGATCCCGCGGCAGCAGTTTGAAATCCCCATCCAGGCGGCCATCGGCGGCAAGATCATCGCCCGCGAGACCGTCAAGGCCGTGCGCAAGGACGTGCTGGCGAAGTGCTACGGCGGCGACATCACGAGAAAGAAGAAGCTGCTGGAAAAGCAGAAGGAAGGCAAGAAGCGCATGCGTCAGTTCGGCACCGTGGAACTGCCCGGCGAGGCGTTCATGGCCGTGCTGAAAATGGGCGACGACTGAGTGATGCAGGAGGATTTATGACCAACATTATCGACATTGCGATCATCGTGATTTTAGGGGCCAGCCTGGTGTACGGCCTGTACAGGGGCTTTGTGCATACGCTGCTTTCCGTGGCCTGCTGCCTGATTTCCGTGGTGCTGGCCTTTGCCTTTGGGCCGAAGCTGGCCGGGCTGGTCAGCAACAGCGAAGGCATGTCCTCCACCCTGGCGACCTACACCGACGCCCTCGCCCGCGTGGGAGACTACAACCTGGCCTCCCTGCCGGTGGATCAGCTGCCGGTGGACAGAATTGACCAGATCCTGAGCAGCGTATCCCTGCCAGAACCCATCGCCAACATCCTGAGCAGCAATCTGAAGGGCAAGGTCTTTCAGAATTCAGGGCTGACGACGGTGAACGATTATGTGTCCAACACGGTGGTGGGCGTGGCGGTGAGCATTCTGTGCTTTATTGCGGTGTACGCCGTTTCCTACATGGTGCTGTCCGTGCTCGCGGGGCTGATCGACGCGGTGTTCAAGCTGCCGCTGCTCAAGCACCTGGACTGGCTGGCAGGCGGTGTGTTCGGCCTGCTGCGGGGCGGGCTGATCCTGTATGTGATTTTCCTCATCATCCCCATCCTGAGCACCGTGATCCCCCTCGACTCGTTCAACGAACTGATGGCCCAAAGCACCCTGGCGCCTATTTTCCAAAGCAACGGCCTCTTTGTCCGGGTCATCTCCGGGAAGCTGTAAATCACGCTGTACGCAAAAGACCATGCCAGACGGCATGGCCTTTTTTCACGCTTGATGGTTCCGGTTCGGTCCCCGCAGGAAATCGCCCGCCGCCGCGGGATGGGGCAGGGGAATGATCACCCGCTGGCCCGCCACGGACACGGTATCCCGCTGTTCGCCGGTGTCGGCCAGGGTGATGCTTTCCACCCGGAAGGGAAAGGAACCCGCCGGACAGAGCAGCTCCAGCGTGTCGCCCACATAAAATCGGTTCTTGAGGGAGAGGACGGCCTGCCCGTCCTGCCAGCCTTCCACCCGCGCCACATATTCCATTTCCTGGGTGAACCCGGCGGCTCCCGCCATGGGCGAAGGCGGGCCGAAGTAAAAGCCCGTATTAAATGCCCGGTGGCTGGCTTTGCGCAGTTCGCCTTCCAGCTCCGGCAGCAGGGTGCGGTAAGCTGCTTCGCTCTGGGCCAGCGCGTCCAGCGCCCGGCGGTACGCGCCGACGACGGTGGCGACGTAGTATTCCGTTTTCATCCGCCCCTCGATTTTCAGGCTGCTGATGCCCGCGCTGATCAATTCCGGCAGGTGGGACAGCATGTTCAGGTCGTAGGCGGAGAGCAGGTAGGTGCCGCGCGCGTCCTCCTCGATGGGCCAGTATTCGCCGGGCCGCTTCTTTTCCACCAGGGTGTACTCCCAGCGGCAGGGCTGGGCGCAGGCGCCCCGGTTGCCGCCCCGGCCCGTCAGGTGGTCGGACAGCATGCAGCGCCCGGAATAGCTCATGCACATAGCCCCGTGAACAAAGGCTTCCAGCTCCAGCGCTTCGGGCAGCTGCTTTCTCAGCGCGCCGATGCGTTCCAAAGAAAGCTCCCGGGCCAGCACGATGCGTTCCGCGCCTTGGTCGAAATAAAACCGCGCGGCCTCGGCGTTCAGGGTGTTGGCCTGGGTGCTGATATGCAAAGGCAGTTCCGGCGCTTCCCGCCGCAGCATCAGGAACGCGCCCAGGTCGCTGACCAGCGCCGCGTCCACGCCCAGGTCGCAGGCCCGCCGGGCGGCTTCTTTCAAAGCGTCCATCTCGTCCTGGTAGGGCAGGATGTTCAGGGTCAGATAAAACTTTTTGTTCCGGCTGTGCAGGTAGTCCAGCGCTTCGGCCAGTTCTTCCCAGGTGAAGTTTCCGGCGAAGGCCCGCAGGCCAAAGGCGGGCAGCGCGCCATACACCGCGTCGGCCCCAAACCGCGCCGCGGCCTTCAATTGCGCCATGCCCCCGGCAGGGGCCAGCAGTTCAGGCAGGTTCATTCCGTCCTCCGAAAAGTTGATTTACCTTTGTATCATAGAGCATTCAGGGCGGAAAAGCAAGAAATAATTGCGCGGAAACGGTTGCAATTCTTTTCCGGTTGTTATATAATGCCCTTGTTACAGGCAATGCACGGAACCATGCCGCCGTTTTTCCAGAGAGCGCGTCTTAGGCTGAAAGCGCGCAAGGCAGGCAGACCCGCCCGTGGGCCAGCGGCCAATCCCCGCCGGGGCGCTCCCGTTACAGAGTGACAGAGCCGGGCGTTCATTTTAGAGCGCCAAGCAAGGTGGTACCGCGAAGCAAGACTTCGTCCCTGCAAAGGAACGAGGCTTTTATTTTTTGGAGGAGGGAACCCATCCATGGCAAAGGAAAAGAAACAGGAATTTGTGCAGCACATCACCCCCCGGGACGAGAATTTCTCCCAGTGGTATACCGACGTGGTGACCCAGACCGACCTGATGGACTACACCCCCGTGCGCGGCTGCATGGCGCTCAAGCCCTACGGCAACCGCATCTGGGAATTGATCCATGAGCAGCTGGACGCCATGTTCAAGGAAACGGGCCACGAAAACGTGTCCATGCCCATGCTGATTCCCGAATCCCTGCTACTGAAAGAGGCCGACCACGTGGAAGGCTTCGCCCCCGAAGTGGCGTGGGTCACCCAGGGCGGCACCGAAAAGCTCCAGGAGCGCATGGCCGTGCGCCCCACCAGCGAAACCATTTTCTGCACTATGTTCTCCAAGTGGGTGCAGTCCTACCGCGACCTGCCCCTCAAATACAACCAGTGGTGCTCCGTGATGCGCTGGGAAAAGACCACCCGCCCCTTCCTGCGCACCGCCGAATTCTGGTGGCAGGAGGGCCACACCGTCCACGCCACCGCCGAGGAAGCGGAAGAAGAAACCCAGATGATGCTGAACGTCTACAAGACCTTCTGTGAAAAGAACCTGGCCATCCCCGTGTTTGCGGGCCAGAAGAGCGACAAGGAAAAGTTCGCCGGCGCCCGGGCCACCTATTCCGTGGAAGCCATGATGCAGGACGGCAAGGCGCTGCAGGCCGGCACCAGCCACAACTTCGGCACCAACTTCGCCGTGCCCTTCAACATCCAGTACCTGAGCAAGGACAGCAAGCTGGAATACTGCCACGAAACCAGCTGGGGCGTGAGCACCCGTTTGATCGGCGCCATCATCATGACCCACGGCGACGAGCGCGGCCTCAAGCTGCCCCCCATGATCGCGCCCTTCCAGGCGGTCATCCTGCCCATCGCGGCCCACAAGGGCGGCGTGATGGAAAAGTGCGAAGAAGCCTACAACGCCCTGAAAGCCGCGGGCATCCGCGTGAAGCTGGACGACCGGGACAATGTGTCCCCCGGCTGGAAGTTCAACGAATGGGAATTGAAGGGCGTACCCGTCCGCGTGGAGATCGGCCCCAAGGACATCGAGAACGGCGTGGCGACGGTCATGCGCCGCGACACCTTTGAAAAGTCCACCATTGCCCTGGACAATCTGGCGGAGGAATTGAAGAAGCTGCTCGACGACATTCAGCAGAACATGTTCCGCATCGCCGACGAATTCCGCCTGGCCCACACCAAGGACGTGCATAACTACGACGAACTGAAAGCCCAGGTGGACGGCGGCTATGCCCGCGCCATGTGGTGCGGCGACCGGGCCTGCGAGGACAAAATCAAGGAGGAAACCAACGCCACCTCCCGCAACATGCCCTTCGACCAGACCCCCTTCGGCGACACCTGCGTCTGCTGCGGACGGAAAGCCACCAAGGTCATGTACTTCGCCAAGGCTTATTGATTTCATGATTCCATCCCATGCCCGAAGAAGCTGCTTCTTCGGGTTTTTGATTTGCCTGTAAAATGAATCTGCAATGAAAACCTTAGTATATTTCAATCCTATTGCCGCGTCCAGGCTTTTTTGTTATAATACAAGACAGGTATTTGAAACAAAGGAGGACACGGGGATGGCGGGAAAGGGATGCGTCATCGGGCTGGCGGCCCACGTGGACGCGGGGAAAACCACCCTGTCGGAATCCATGCTGTTCCTGTCCGGCGCGGTGCGGAAGCAGGGCCGGGTGGATCACGGCGACGCATTCCTGGACACCGAGCGGATGGAGAAGGAGCGGGGCATCACCATCTTCTCCAAGCAGGCCATCCTGACCCATCAGCGCAAGACCATCACCCTGATGGACACCCCCGGCCACACGGATTTTTCCGGCGAGACGGAAAGGGTCATGGGCGTGCTGGACGGGTGCGTGCTGGTGATTAGCGCCACCGACGGGGTGCAGCCCCACACCCGCACGATCTGGAAACTATTGGATCAATTTCAAGTGCCCGTGTTCTTCTTCGTCAACAAAATGGACCGATACGAAGACGACCCCGCGGCGCTGGTGAAGCACCTGCAAGCGGAGCTTTCGGAGAATATCGTGGACTTCACCCGCCGGGACGACGAAAAAATCGCCCTGTGCGACGAAACAGCGCTGGATTATTATTTGAAGGAAGGCAGCGTGCCGGACTACCGGATTCAACAGCTCATCCGTTCCCGGCGGCTGTTCCCCTGCTATTTCGGTTCGGCGCTGAAAAACGAGGGGGTCACGGAATTATTGGACGCCCTCGCCGCCTTCGACCCGGAGAAAACCTACCCCGACGCCTTCGGGGCCAGGGTGTATAAAATTGCCCGGGACGCCCAGGGCGCGCGGCTGACCTTCATGAAAATCACCGGCGGGGAGCTGAAAGTGCGCGACCTGCTGTCCTGCAAGGACGAGGGCGGCGAAACGCTCTGGGCGGAAAAGGCGGCGGAGATCCGGCTCTATTCCGGGGCGAAGTATACGCCCGTCCAGAGCGCGGAGGCGGGGACGCTGTGCTGCGTGGTGGGCCTGAGCAAGACGGCCCCCGGCGACGGCCTGGGCGCGGAACCCGCCCGAAAAGAAGCGGTGATCCAGCCCTGCTATTCCTGCCGCCTGGTGATCCAGGACGGCACCGACATGCACCACGCGCTCAACTACCTGCGCACCCTGGAGGAGGAAGAGCCCCTCATGCGGGTGGAGTACGTGGAACAGAAGCGGGAAATCCTCATCCAGTCCATGGGCGACGTGTACCTGGAGGTACTCAAGCGCCAGTGCAAAGACCGCTTCGGCATGGAGATCGGCTTTGCGGACGAAAGCGTGCTGTACCGAGAAACGATTTTAGCCCCGGTGGAGGGCGTGGGCCACTACGAACCCCTGCGCCACTACGCCGAAGTCCATTTGCTGCTGACCCCCGGCAAGCGGGGCAGCGGCATGCAGTTCGGCACCGCCGTTTCCCTGGACGATTTGGCGGTGAACTGGCAGCGGCTGATTCTGACGCATTTAAAAGAAAAAGTCCATGTGGGCGTGCTCACCGGCTCTCCCATCACGGACATGAAAATGACCCTCGTCGCGGGCAAGGCGCACCTAAAACACACCGAGGGCGGCGACTTCCGCCAGGCCACCTACCGGGCCATCCGGCAAGGCTTGATGAAAGCGCAGTGCCAGCTATTGGAACCCTATCTGAACCTGGAATTGACGCTGCCCGAGGAAAACATCGGCCGGGCCATGACCGACCTGACTGCCATGGGCGGGGAATTTGAGGCCCCGGAAATCTTAGACAATGGCTTGCAGCGGCTTCGGGCGCTGGCTCCCGCTTCCAAATGCGCCGCCTATGGCAAGCAGGTGAGCGTCTACACCAAGGGCCGGGGGCATATGAGCGCCGAGTTCGCCGCCTACCTGCCCTGCGCCGACGCGGAAAAGGTGATTGCCGAGCGCGCCTACAACCCCGAAGCCGACCTGTTCAACTCCCCGGATTCTATTTTCTGCTCCCACGGCGCAGGCTTCGACGTGCGCTGGGATCAGGTGGACAGCTACGCGCATCTGCCCTTATTAAAAGAACGGATGGAGCAGGAAGCCCGGGCCGACGCCGCGCCGCCCAGAGCCCCCGTCCGGGCCGCCTACCAGGGCACCGCCAAAGAGGACGAGGAGCTCATGGCGATTTTCGAGCGCACCTACGGCCCGGTGAAATCCCGGCAGCTTTTCAACGCGGTGAAGGCCGGCGCCATTTCCAACGCGCCCGCCGCCCCCGGCGAATTTATTCAAAAAGAAATCCTGCTGGTGGACGGGTACAATATCATCTTTGCCTGGGACGAATTAAAGAAACTCAGCAAGGAAAACCTGGAAGCCGCCCGGCAGCAGCTGATGGACATCCTGTGCAATTACAGCGGCATGACGGGCAAGGACGTGATTCTGGTCTTTGACGCCTACCGGGTGCAGGGCAGTCAAGGATCGGTGGAAAAGTACGCCAACATTTTTGTGGTGTACACGAAGGAAGCCCAGACCGCCGACGCCTACATCGAAAAGACCACCTACGAAGCCATGGGCAGCGCCCGCATCCGGGTGGCGACCTCCGACGGCCCGGAGCAGGCCATCGTGCTGGGCAACCAGGCGCTGCGGGTGTCGGCAAGGGAGTTTGAGCGGGAGGTGGAGGCTGTGCAGGGCAGCATCGCCGCGTTCCTGGAAGCCCACAACCGCATTCACGCCACGCCCGCCCTGGAAACCGCCTATAAGCAGGCCTGGCGGCAGAAAAAACAAGAAGAAACAGCTGGGGATTAAAGTACAAAATAATACTCCTTTTTGGCTTTCTTGGAAGGGGGTCTGGGGGAAAACTTCTTTGGGGCCGAAGCGCCTGGAAAATATGCCATTTGGCATATTTTCAGCAGAGGCCGGGCCGGAAGGCCCCGGATAGGAAAAAGAATGGTTTCCCCCAGAAAGCCTTTCCGGATTAGGAGGTACCATGCAGGAAATCAAATGCCCCCATTGCGGGGAAGTGTTTCAGGTGGACGAGGCGGGGTACGCGGCCATCGTGAAGCAGGTGCGGGACAGGGAATTTGCCCAGGAGGTGGAGCGCCGGGAAGCCGCCGCGGTGGAGCTGGCCGTGCGCAAAACGGAACAGCAAAAGAATGAAGAAATGAGCAGGCTGCATCTGCAATTGGAGCAGCTTCGCCAGGAGAGCCAGGCGGAGCGGCAGCAAGCCGCGGCACAGCGCGAGATCGAGCAATTGAAGGAACAGCAGCAGATTCAGCAATTGCGGCGCGACCTGGAAGCGGAAAAGGAGCGGGCGCAAACGGCTGTGCAGATGGCCTTGCAGGAGCAGCAATTGACCATCCAGGAATTAAAGAGCGCCTTGCAGCACGAGAAGGACGACCGGGCGAACCAGGAGCATTTTCTCCTGGAGCGGCACAAGACCGAGCTGGCCCTGAAGGACGAGCAAATCGCCCAGTACCGGGATTTCAAGGCACGGCAGTCCACCAAGATGGTGGGCGAAAGCCTGGAGCAGCATTGTTTGACGGAGTTCAACCGCATCCGTATGACCGCCTTCCCCAACGCCTATTTCGACAAGGACAACGACGCCCGCACCGGCAGCAAGGGGGACTTCATTTTCCGGGAGTGCGCGGAGGACGGCACGGAAATCCTGTCCATCATGTTTGAGATGAAAAACGAGATGGACACCACCGCCGCCAAGCACAAGAACGAAGACTTCTTCCGGGAGCTGGACAGGGACCGGCGGGAAAAGAACTGCGAATACGCCGTGCTGGTCACGCTGCTGGAAGCGGACAGCGAACTGTACAACACCGGCATCGTGGACGTTTCTTATAGATATGAAAAGATGTACGTCATCCGGCCCCAGTTTTTTATTCCCATGATCACCCTGCTTCGCAACGCCGCCATGAACGCGGTCAAAGCCAAACAGGAACTGGCCCTCATCCGGGAGCAGAACATCGACATCACCAACTTTGAAAACGAAGTGAACGATTTCAAGTCCAAATTTTCCTACAATTACCAGCAAGCCAGTAAGCGCTTCCAGGAGGCCATCGACGAGATCGACAAGTCCATCACCCACCTGCAAAAGATCAAGGACGCCCTCACCGCCTCCGACCGCCAGCTGCGCCTGGCCAACGACAAGGCCGAGGATTTGTCCATCAAAAAGCTCACCCGCCACAATCCCACCATGCGGCAGAAGTTTGAGGCATTGGAAAGCAGCGACGAATAACCCCGGCGGGGCATCCGCCCGCAATTTTGCCGCAACAAAAAACTGCTCCCCCAGCGAATGCCTGCGCAGCATTTGCCGGGGGAGCAATATCGTTCATAACAGAAAAACCCGCCATGAGCGGGTTTTTTGCAAGGCAAGCAATTAAGCGTTCGCTTTGGCCAGGGCCTTAGCCAGACGCGCCTTTTTGCGGTTGGCGGTATTCTTGTGCATAACGCCCTTGGAAACCGCTTTATCAATAGCGGAGGTGGTGGCGCTCAGCTGCGCGCTGGCGGGGGCCACACCCTCGTTCAGGGCGACCTGAAACTTTTTCACGGCAGTCTTAACGCCGGTCTTCACCATACGATTCCGCAGGTTCTTGGTCTTGCTCACCTTCACGCGCTTCATGGCGGACTTAATATTGGGCAACTTCCTTCACCTCCTCATGGATACTTGCTGATAATCAGCATCGACTATATTACCACAGAAAAAAAGAAAACGCAAGACTTTTTTCTGTTTTTTTCTTTTCTTTTTGATGAAGAAAGTTACGATTCAGGGAACGGGGAGTTTTCTGGGGGAAACCATTCTTTGGATGCCAAAGAATGGTTTCCCCCAGGCCCCTTTCCAAGAAAGCAAAATCATATCATCCCATATCACGTGAACACTTGCCAGAGATGTGTTTTTTATCGTCTTTCTCGGAAGGGGTCTGGGGGAACCGCTCTTTGGACCCCAAAGAGCGGTTCCCCCAGGTACGCGTCTTTACAGGCTCAGCGATTGCAATTTGTCCGCCTGCTCCTTCAGGGTGAGGGCATCGATGATTTCGTCCAGATCGCCGTCCAGGATGGCGTCGATTTTGTAGAGGGTCAGGTCCACGCGGTGGTCGGTGACGCGGCCCTGGGGGAAATTGTAGGTGCGGATGCGCTCGTTGCGCTCGCCGCTGCCCACCTGGGCTTTGCGGTTCTGGGCGTAGGCGGCGTCCTTTTCCGAGCGGTACAGGTCATAGAGCCGGGAGGCCAGCACCTTCATGGCCTTTTCCTTGTTTTTCAGCTGGCTCTTTTCATCCTGGCAGGTGACCACCAGGCCGGAGGGCATGTGGGTGATGCGCACGGCGGAGTCGGTGCGGTTGATGTACTGCCCGCCGTGGCCGGAGGCCCGGTAGGTGTCGATGCGAATGTCCTCGGGTTTGATTTCCACCTCCACATCCTCCGCTTCCGGCAGCACCGCCACGGTGGCGGTGGAGGTGTGGATGCGCCCGCCTGCTTCCGTCACCGGCACCCGCTGGATGCGATGCACCCCGGATTCAAACTTCATCCGGGAAAACGCCCCGACGCCGTTCAGGGTGAATACCGCTTCCTTGACGCCCTTGAGCTCCGTGGTGGAAATGTCCACCGGCTCAAACTGAAAGCCCTTGCGCTCGGCGTACCGCTGGTACATGCGCAGCAGCAGCGCGGCGAACAGCGCCGCTTCGTCGCCGCCCGCGCCGGGGCGGATCTCCATGACAACCGAACGGTCGTCGTTGGGGTCGTGGGGAATGAGAAACAGGCGCAGCCGGTTTCGTTCTTCTTCTTCCCGCGGCAGCAGTTCTTTCAGCTCTTCCTCCGCCATGTCCGCCAGGTCGGGGTCGGCCCGCATTTCCTTCGCCTGTTCGATCTGGGCCAGCATTTGCTTGTATTCCCGCCAGGCCTTCACCGCGGGTTCCAGCTGCGCCATCTCTTTCAGCATGCCCTGCCATCTGGGTACGTCGGCGATGATCTCCGGCTGGGCCGTGGCGACGGTCAATTCTTCCAACCGGCATTCCATCGCTTCAAACTGGGCTTCCATGGGCTGTCCTCCATTCTATCGACGAATGCCTTCCCCGGGAGGATAGGGATTAGGGAATAGGGATTAGGCATTAGGGATTAGTCATTAGGCAATAGACATTAGGCGACAGTGACTGATTGCCAACGGTTTATATATTCACGCAATCCCTAATCCCTATTCCCTAATCCCTATTCCCTCTTTTACAAGCTCCCCCGCCAGCATCCGGCACATCACGTAAATGGCGGCGATTTCCTCATCCTGCCACAGGTGCATGGTGTGGACTTCCGGGCATACCACCACATACCCGAGCTCCGGGCGGTGCCGGTCCACCTGCATGATGAGGGCGGATTCCATGCCCAGCCGTTTCAGCGCGTCCCCCAGGTCGTGGGAATAGTTATACATATCGCTGAAATTGGTCGCGGCGTATACCCCGTTGCGCACCATATCCGCCACTTCGGGATACGTGCCCAGGGTTTTCCCGGTCTGGGCGTCGGTCATCACGCTGTTTCCGTCGATCCACAGCAGCCGGTGCATCCGCAGGTTTTCCTGAATCGCCAGGAAAGCCCAGCTCATCTTTTCATGCACGGTGCCTTCCTCGTCGAAGGCCGCGCTCAGCTGGAGGAAGGTGTCATACAGGCTGCGCTTGCTCATTTTGGGGATTTCCAGGTGGGCGTGCTTGCTTTCCACATAAATGATGTAGCAGTTCCGGCCTTTGGACTTGCCCCGGTACAGCGCCTTGTCGATCAGGGAAAAGAGGGTGTCATAGTCCCGGGCGTTCTCGGGAAAGGAAGCGGAGCCCACGGTGGCGGTGACAAACACCGTTACATCGTTTACCGTTACGTCCTTTCGGAGCGCGCCATTCGCGCTGGAATACAGCCGGTCAAACAGGTCGTGAATATCATCATAGGCGTTGCTCTTTAAATACACGGCCAGAAATTCGTCCCCGCCGAAACGGCCCACGATGCCGTCCGTTCCAAAGAAGGCCCGCATCTTTTCGCCCAGATAGGACAGCACGCCGTCGCCTGCTTTATGGCCGTAATTGTCGTTAATGTCCTTGAAGTTATCCAGGTCCAGCATCGCCAGGGTGAAAGGAGTGCCCTCGTCGATGAGCGAGCGAACAAAATCGAGCATGAACGGCCGGGCAATCACGCCCGTCAGCGCGTCATGCAGCGCGACACCTCCAAAGGTCTCCAGCTGTTTCTCAAAGAATGGGTAGGTGGATAAATAATTCACGTCATACATCCGTTTCACCCGCTTCCCGATGGAAAATTATTCTTATTATATATATCATACCAGAAAAAATAAAAATGTGCAAGTGATTCAGAAAGCAGGACAAAAAATACATTGGCACCGATTCAGGAATTTCTGGGGGAACCATTCTTTGACATTCAAAGAATGGTTCCCCCCAGAAAACGCCTGAATCATGCCGCTTGTATTTCATTCTTCTTTCCTGTATAATAAGGCAAACCGGAAACGCCCGGCCGGATGTGGCGGCGCGGCAACTTTGGAACGCGGCAGGATGGAGGATGAGCCATGGCAGATGTGATTTTGCTTCCCGGAAAAGAAAAGCGGGTGTATTCGGGGCACCCCTGGGTGTTCCGCAGCGACATTGCCCGCACGAAAAGCGACCCCCAGCCCGGCGACACCGTGCGGGTCACCGCCAGCAACGGGCGCTTCCTGTGCATGGCGGCGTACAATCCCCATTCCCAGATAGCTTTGCGCATCCTGAGCTATCGGGATGAACCCATCGACGAAGCGTTCATCCGGGGCCGCGTGCATCGGGCGGTGGAATATCGGCGACGTTTTGCCGACCTGCGTTCCTGCCGCCTGATTTTCGCGGAGAGCGACGGTCTGCCCGCCGTGATCGTGGACAGCTTCGGGGACGTGCTTTCGCTGCAATGCCTGTGCCTGGGCATGGAGCGTTACAAAGAAATGATCTGCGACGCGCTGATGGACGAGGTGCAACCCAAGGGGATTTACGAACGCGGCGACGTGCCGGTGCGGGAGTTGGAGGGCCTGGAACAGGTGACCGGCGTCCTGCGGGGCGAAGTGCCCGACCGGGTGCTGATGGAGGAAAACGGCGTCAAATTCTGGGTGGACGTGAAGCAGGGGCAGAAGACCGGCTTCTTCCTCGACCAGAAGGAGAACCGCGCCGCTATCGCGCCCTTCGTCAAAGGCGCGCGGGTGCTGGACTGCTTCACCCACACCGGTTCCTTCGCCCTCCACGCGGCGAAGTTCGGCGCGGCGGACGTGACGGGCGTGGACATTTCGGAATACGCCTGCGATTTCGCAAGAGAAAACGCCGCCCTCAACGGCTTTGACAACGTGCGCTTCGTCGCCGCCAACGCCTTTGATTATCTGAAAGAACAGTGCGCCGCCGGGGAGCAGTACGACGTGGTCATCCTGGACCCGCCCGCGTTTACGAAGACCCGCGCCGCCGTGGAGGCCGCCGCCCGGGGCTACAAGGAAATCAACCTGCGGGGCATGAAGCTGGTGAAGGACGGCGGGTATCTCGTCACCTGTTCGTGCAGCCAGCACATGCTGCCCGGCCAGTTCAAAGAAGTCGTCCTCTCCGCCGCCCGGGACGCGCGCGTGCATCTCTTCCAGGTGGACTACCGCACCCAGGGCCGCGACCATCCCATCCTTCCCGCCGCCCCCGAAACCCAGTATCTGAAATGCGGCATCTTCCGGGTGGACAAGTAACGCGGCTTTCAAATGCGTGTGTAAAAAAATCCAATTGCCATGGCGGAATGCACTGCCATGGCGATTGGTTTTATGGTTATAATCCTTTATACTAAATACCTTCTAAAAGATTGAAAGATTCGGGATGGATTTTTCGTCCTGGCTAAGCTGAACGAAGGGAGGCGTAGCAGCGCTACGTTGACCAAGCTTTTAGATGGGATTTAGTATAATTCTCTCTTCGGTGATCACCCGCGCATTGATCCGTTTGAGGGCTTGAGCGGCGATGCCGTCGCCGGGCGTGAGCGTGCCGGAGAAGGCGCCGTCGTACACCTGCCCGCAGCCGCAGGAGGGGCTTCGGGCTTTGAGAATGGCGCAGTCACAGCGCAAAAGCTGATACAGCCGCGCGGCTTCCTCCGCGCCTTTTTGGTATTCCTTGGTCACGTCCCGGCCGTCGCGGGTCACCACCCGTTCGCCCTGGATTTCAGCGGGCGTTCGCGGCGTGGGCAATCCGCCCACCTGTTCCGGACAGACGGGAACCAACTCGTGTTCCTTCGCCAAATTCAGCACGGCAGGACACGCCTTGCTCTCCCCGTCGTACCGGCAGCGGACGCCCAGCAGGCAGGCGCTGACCAGAATCCTCACGCGATTTCCAGCGCGATTTCCATCATCTGGGTGAAGGTCTCGCGCACCTCCTGGGGGCTGAGGCTTTCGCCGGTGAACACGTTATCGGAGATCGTCAGCAGGGACAGAGCGTTCTTCCCCGCCCGGGCCGCGTTCAGGTACAGGGCGTAGGCTTCCATCTCGATGCACAGCACGCCCAGGTCTTTGAGCACGGTGGCGGGCTTGACCACGGAGGCGTCATAGAAGGTGTCGGTGGAATACACCGGGCCCACCACGATTTCATGGCCCATCTTCCGCCCGGCGGCCACGGCCTTTTCCAGCAGTTCATAGGAGCAGCAGGGGCCCAGGTTGCCGTGGAAGCCGAACTGCGCGCCATAGTTGGAATTGGTGTAGGCGCTCATGCCCGCCACGATGGAGCGGATTTTCAGCTTGGGGCTGATCATCCCGGCGGAGCCCACGCGGATGATGTTCTCCACGCCCAGGAAATTGAACAGCTCATAGGAATAAATGCCGATGGAGGGCATGCCCATGCCGGAGGCCATCACGGAGACGGGCTTGCCCTTGTATTCGCCGGTATAGCCCTGTACGCCGCGCACATTGTTGACCAGCCGGGCGTTTTCTAAGTACATGTCGGCAATAAACTTGGAGCGCAGCGGGTCGCCGGGCATGAGGACGGTGGGGGCAAAATCGCCGGGTTGCGCGCCGTTATGCAGTGTAGCCATTTTCATTCCTCCTTTTGGCTGATTATATACCAAAATAGGCAAATGCGCAAGGATTAAAAGAATTCATCCAATAAGATATAATAGCGCAGCTTTTCCCAATCGGGGGCAATGCCGAGTTCATCGAACAGCTTTTCGGGCCGGAAGCCGGGGACTGTATAGCCATAGAAGCCGTCGGTGTTATGTTTCAGGCTGCGGTAGCACAGCGCCAGGTCCCGCCATTTGTCGGCGACGCCCGCGTCCCCCAGGTCGATGAAGCCGCTGACGCGAATTCCTTCAAAGAAGATGTTGGGCAGGCAGCAGTCGCCATGGGAGAAGGCGGGCTCCAGGGGCGGCCTGTTGTTTTCCAGCCAGGCGAGCAGCGCTTCCGGGCTGTCAAACCCGCCGGGGCCGAAGGTTTCCGGCTCGCAGCGGGAGAAATCCACCAGGCCGTTTTCCAGGCTGTAGCGGGCGTGGGCCAGTTCATCGTCCAGCGTCCGGCTCTGCGGGCAGCCGGTGATGTCCGTCTGCCAGAGCATGCGCATCGCTTCCGCTAACAGTTTCAGCAGCAGCTCCGGCTGGTTCAGATAACTTTTGTCGCAGGCCATTTTGCCGGGGACGCGGGTCATGAGCAGGTATTCCCTGCTTTGATCTCTTTCAAATTGCAGCACCCGGGGCGCGGGCAGCCTGCCCTCCAGCCAGTCCATCACCCGCACCATGCCGTCGGTCAGCTGGCTGTGAGGGCCGATTTTCAGCACCCTGTCCGGGAACATCAGCACCGTGGAGCCCGACATGCCGGTGTCGTTCACCTCATAGGAAAGGCCCTGAATCCGGCTGCGGATGGAGGCCGGAAGAGAATCGAAATCCATTATTGTTCTCCTGTGGAGCCGATGCCGCCCCGGTCGGGCGCGGCGAGGAAATCCACCGTTTCCAGTGTTACGTCGGGCATTTTCTTCACGATGCGGAACTGGCAGATGCGGTCGTTCTTTTCGATGCGGGTGTCCCGCAGGGCCACGGCGGAAAAGTACCACAGGTCGTTGTCCCCGCAGTAGCTTTCGTCGATCACGCCCACGCTGTTGGTCATGAGGATGCCCCATTTTTTGAACGTGGAAGACCGCGGGGCCACGTGGGCTTCGTACCCCTCCGGCAGCTTCATGCTCACGCCCAGGGGGATGAGCCGGTGCTCCCCCGCCTTCATCTCCACCGTTTCCGCCGCCCGCAGGTCGATCCAGTCCCCCTGGGGCAGCTTTTCCAAGGGGAGGATGTCGGCGTGGTAGCGAATTTGGATGGTCATAAGACAGACCGCCTTTCGATAAGAATTGCTCAGTCGATGTTTATTGGACGCTTTAGGTTATAAAAGGGATTAGGGATTACGGAATAGGGATTAGGAAGATCGTGTGCAACACGATTGGAAACCAACGAAATAGCAAAACAAAATGACTAATCCCTGTTCCCTAATCCCTCTGTTACCTAAAGTGCCTTTTATACCATGACTGAACAAATACGTTATTGTTTCAACGTCTCATAAACCCGATAGAACGCATCCTTATAATTCAGCTTCAAGTCCACCAGGCCACCGTAGGGACTGTTGAGGTTATAGACGTAGTTGCCCTTGGGCGCGTTGGTATCGCCGACGCCCCAGATGGACACGGCTTTGAGGGGATTGCCGTTTTCGCCGTTCAAGCCCATGAACACCTGGAACAGCTTGGCGTAAAACTCCGCGTGCTTGTCCGCCTGGGACAGGTCAAAGTTGCGCACCGCCATTTCGGTGATCTGCACTTCGTAGCCCTCGGCGGCGTAATTGAGGATCTCATCGCGAATCATATCCAGATGGCTGTCCACCAGGCAGCCTTCCTGCACGCCGTAGCCGCCGATGTAGCCCTGCATGCCGATGCCGTCGCACAGCTTCCGGGGATTGCCGTTTTCGTCCAGCGCGGAGGTATTGACCTCCTGAATCAGCGTGCGGATGGCCTGGGCCTTGTCGGCGAAATAGGCGTTATAGTCGTTGTAATACAGCTTGATGTCCGCGCCCAGGGCTTCCACGGCGTTGCGGGCGTACAGGAAAGCCAGGGACACGTAATCGTCGCCCATATACTTGAGGAACAGGTTTTCCGCGCCGCCGCGCAGGGTGCGCAGGTGCCGGGGATCGCCTTCATTGTATTCGTTGGGGCCGTCCGCCACGGCTTCGTTCACCACGTCCCAGCAGTACACCACGCCGGGGAATTTCTCTTCAAAGTGCTTCACCACTTCGTTGATGTAGTATTCCGTCCGGGCCTTGATGGTCTCCTGGTCGGCGTAGGGCTTTTTGCTGTCGAAGTCCTCATGGAAGTACCAGTCGGTCATGTAAGCGTCCCACACCAGCACGTGGCCGCGCACGCCGATGCCGTTTTCCTGCGCCCACTGCACCATCTTGTCGGCCATGCCGTAGTTCATGGCGGGCATGCCGTCCTCCCGCTTCTGGGAAGCGCGCTGGTCGAGCAGGGAATAGGCCTTCATTTCGTTGGTGGTGGTAATGGAGTTAAAGTGGGCTTTCACCAGGTTCAGGTATTTCTGGTTCCGCAGCTGGTCAAAGGACAGGGGCGCGCCCAGCTTGAAGCCGTATTGTTCCGTCAGGGTGTACATGGGCGCCATTTCCTCCTCCGCAAACGCGGGCACACAGGCGCACACCAGCGCCAGCATCAAAACAACAGCGATGAACCGTTTCATCCATCATTCCTCCCTGGTTTTATTCCGTATCATTATAGCAGGTTTCTCCGCAAAAAGACAGGGCGGGAACGCCTGTTTTTTGCTTTTTATGCGTCAGTTTTATCAAAAGCCCTTCTTTTTCCCCGGAAAATATGGTATACTTTCCCTGCCTGGCAGAAAGACCAACGAGAAAAGGAGAGGACAAACCATGCGCATTTCTGATTCCATCGTATACGTGGGCGTTTTCGACAAAGACCTGGACCTGTTTGAGGGCCAGTACGCCGTCCCCATGGGCGTATCCTATAATTCTTATGTGATCCTGGACGACAAAATCGCCGTGATGGACAGCGTGGACAGCCGCAAGACCAAAGAATGGCTGGCGAACGTGGAAGCAGCCCTGAATGGCAAAGCGCCGGACTACCTGGTGGTGCAGCACCTGGAGCCCGACCACAGCGGCAGCATCCAGGCGCTTGCGGACAAGTACCCGGACATGAAGCTGGTCATGACCGCCAAGGCGACAGCCATGCTGCCCCAGTTCGCGGACGCTGCCCTGGCCGCCCGCGCGCAGGGCGTGAAGGAGAATGAAACCCTGAGTCTGGGCAGCCACACCCTGAAATTCATCACCGCGCCCATGGTACACTGGCCCGAAGTCATGCTCACCTACGAGGAAAGCGAAAAAGTCCTGTTCTCCGCCGACGCTTTCGGCACCTTCGGCGATCCGGAGAAGGATGCCTGGCTGCCCGAAGCGCGGCGGTATTACTTCAACATCGTGGGCAAGTACGGCGGCCCTGTCGCCACGCTGCTGAAAAAGGCCGCGGCTTTGGATATTCAGGCCATCCTGCCGCTGCACGGCCCCGCGCTGAAAGAAAACCTGGCCTTCTATCTGGACAAGTACAGGGTGTGGAGCAGCTATGACCCCGAAGAAAAAGGCACGCTGGTGGCCTTCGGCTCCCTCCACGGCAACACCGCGGGCGCGGCCAAGCTGCTGGCGGACGAGCTGAAAGCGCTGGGCGAAACCGTGTCCGTCATCGACCTGGCCCGGGATGACATGGCCCTGGCCGTGGCGGAAGCCTTCCGGTTCGATACGATCGTGCTGGCCGCTTCCACCTACGACGGCGGCTTCTTCCCCAAGATGGAGGACTTCCTGCTGCACCTGAAAGCCAAGGCGTTCCAGAAGCGCAAGGTCGGGCTCATCGAAAACGGCTCCTGGGCGCCCATGGCCGCCAAGGGCATGAAAGCCTATCTGGAACAGATGAAGGACGTAACGGTGTGCGAAACCGTCGTCACCATCAAGTCCACCGTTTCCGAAGCCAATAAAGAACAGCTGAAAGCGCTGGCACAAGCCTTGCTGGCATAAAAACTCCGCCCGGCTGAACCATTCAGCCGGGCGGTTTTTGAAAGCTAACGACCATTTTGTGAAAAGTAAAAAATCAAACAAAAGGGCAACGCTGGGGTTTCACCCCAGACCCCACCAGGGGGATGATCCCCCTGGACCCGCAGCTGGCGATATTGCGCCGTTGGAAGAAACCAACAGCCTCCGCCTGCCGCGTTCCTCCACGCAACAGCGGGAACCAAGCTTGGTCAGCAATGCAAGCAGCATCCGCTAAATGGGTCCAGGGGGCGAAGTCCCCTGGTGCGGGGTCCAGGGGCCGCACAGGCCCCTGCTTCGTTGTCCTTTACATGAATTCAGAAATCCCGCAAGGGTTCCGGGCGCCGGCAGGTGGAGAGGATGTCCCGGAACGCGCCGTGCTCTCCGCCGCTGAGGATGGCGGTCAGGGCTTCCAGCACATGATACGCCATTTCCTTGGACGCGCGGCAGGGACGGTTATCCCGCACTGCCTCCGCCAGGTCAGCCGGGCCGATTCCCCGGCAATTGTCGCTGTAACGGGAAACAGGGGGCAGTTCCCTGGGTTTGGGTATTTCGCCGTCCGCCTGCATATCCGGGAGGAAACGAACTGCGCCGCCGAACTGGTTTGCGTCCGACAGATACAGGATGCCCTTCGTGCCGTAAATGGCAAAGTGCGCCTCGTCCCGCATGTTGCAGTCCGCGTCGATGTGGAAGGTGCCCGTAACGCCGCTGCGCAGCTGCACCACCGCCGACATCTGGCTTTCGTTGGGCGTGTCCATTTGTTTTCCATATTCGGGGCTCTGGGGCAGCACGTTCACATGCGTGGGATAGGGCCTGCCGATCACGCCGCCCACCCGGGCAATAGGCCCCAGCAGGCTGACCAGGGCGGTGAGGTAATACACCCCGTAATCGTACAGGATGCCCGCGCCGGGCTGCCGCAGGAAGGAGAACATGCTCAGCAGGATGCTGTTGTTCCGGTTGGCGGAGATCACAAAGGAATGGATTTCGCCCAGCAGTCCGCCGTCGATGGCCTGCCGGGCCGTTTGCCACGCGGAGCCCAGGAAGGTGTCCGGCGCGGAGGCCAGGCAGAGGCCCTTTTCATCCGCCAGCTTCACCAGCTCCGCCGCTTCCGCCGGATTGTCCGTCAGGGTTTTTTCCGTGTAGACATGCTTGCCTGCCATGAGCGCGCTGCGAATCAGGCTGTAATGCGTGCCGACGGGAGTCAGCACCACCGCCAGATCCACATCGGGGGCGGAGATCAGCTCTTCCGTTTCGCACGCCCGCAGGCCGTACTGCTCCGCCTTCTTCCGGGCGTTCTCAATGTGCTTCGCCGCGATGCATACGACCTCCAGCCTGTCGCTGAACCGGGTCGTCATATTTTTCAGATAAATGTCGCTGATCGCGCCCGCGCCGATAACGCCGACGCGCATTTTCTTTGCCGGCATGAGATTCTCCTTTCCGCTTGGCCATCCGCCGCTTTGCATAGTATCCGGAATGCTTTTCTTTTATCAGTATAAAGGCATAACCCCGGCTTGTCAAGCAAACCGTTCGGCGGGCAATCAAGGCAGCTTTGGGGCAAGCCCTTGACTTTCTTTTACCTTGGGTCCATAATAGCGGCGAAGGAGGATGAAGCCATGAAAGAACAGCCAAACCAAAAGAAATCCATGCTGTATTATTACGGCATTGCGCTGATTATCATTCTGCTGCTGAATATATTCGTATTCCCGGCGCTGCTCCAGCCCCGGGTGCAGGAAGTGCCTTATGACGAGTTTGTGAAGATGGTGGACGAGGACAAGGTGCAGGAGGTGAGCCAGCAGGACAATATGCTGGTATTCACCGCCAAGGACGAGAACGACCGCCTGCTGCTTTTTAAAACCGGCATTTGGGAAGGCGACACGGGCCTGACCGAACGGCTGCTGAGCCATGAGGTGAAGTTCGCCGCGGAAATTCCCACCCAGGCGTCGCCGCTGCTCAGCTTCCTGCTGTCGTTTATCCTGCCCATGGGCCTGTTCTTCCTGGTGGGGCAATGGCTGATGCGCAGCATGGGCAAGCGCTTCGGCGGCGAAGCCCTGACTCTGGGCAAGTCCAACGCGAAAATCTACATCGAATCCCAGACCGGCAAGACCTTCGCCGACGTGGCGGGCCAGGACGAGGCCAAGGAAGCCCTGACCGAGATCGTGGACTTCCTGCATGACCCGGACAAGTATGCCGCCATCGGCGCGAAGCTGCCCAAGGGCGCGCTGCTGGTGGGCCCTCCCGGCACCGGTAAAACATTGCTTGCCAAGGCTGTGGCAGGCGAAGCGAAGGTGCCTTTCTTCTCCATTTCCGGCTCCGAGTTCGTGGAAATGTTCGTGGGCATGGGCGCGGCGAAGGTGCGCGACCTGTTCAAGCAGGCGGAGGAAAAGGCCCCCTGCATCGTGTTCATCGACGAAATCGACACCATCGGCAAGAAGCGCGACAACGGCGGCCTGCCCGGCGGCAACGACGAACGGGAACAGACGCTCAACCAGCTGCTGGCCGAAATGGACGGCTTCGACGGCAAGAAGGGCGTGGTCATCCTGGCGGCGACCAACCGGCCCGACATCCTGGACCCGGCGCTGCTGCGGCCCGGACGGTTTGACCGGCGCATTCCCGTGGAGCTGCCCGACCTGCAAGGCCGCCTCGCTATCCTGAAGGTACACAGCAAGACCGTGAAGATGGACGGGGGCATCGACCTCTCCGCCGTGGCGAAGGCCACCTCCGGCGCGTCCGGCGCGGAGCTGGCCAACATCATCAACGAAGCCGCCCTGCGGGCCGTGCGCATGGGCCACACCTCCATCCAGCAGAACGACCTGGAGGAGAGCGTGGAAACCGTCATCGCGGGTTACCAGCGCAAGGGCGCGGTGATTTCCGACAAGGAAAAGAAGATCATCGCTTACCACGAAATCGGCCACGCGCTGGTCGCGGCGAAGCAGAAGCACTCCGCGCCGGTGACGAAGATCACCATCATTCCCCGCACCTCCGGAGCCCTGGGCTACACCATGCAGGTGGAGGAGGACGAACGGGTGCTGCTCTCCAAAGAGGACGCCATGAACCAGCTTTGCACCCTCACCGGCGGGCGCACGGCGGAGGAACTGATTTTCCACTCCGTCACCTCCGGCGCGTCCAACGACATCGAGAAGGCCACCCGCCTGGCCCGCGCCATGGTGACCCGCTACGGCATGAGCGACCAGTTTGACATGGTGGCCCTGGAAACCGTCACCAACCAGTATTTAGGCGGCGATACCTCCCTGGCCTGCTCCGCCGAGACCTCCACCAAGATCGACGCGGAAGTGAACAAGATCATCAAGCAGGCCCACGATACCGCCCGGAACATCCTGTCCGAAAACATCGACCAGCTGCACAAGCTGGCGGCTTACCTGCTGGAAAAGGAAACCATCACCGGCGAGGAATTCATGCGGATCCTGGACGAGGATCAGCAGAAGGAATAATGCCGCTTCGTATGCTGGCGTGAACCCTTTTCCAAAAAGACGTGGAGGAAACCGCGTATGAACGGTTTCCTCCACGTTTTATGTTTTTTTCCTTCGCGGGAATCAGCGTTTTTTCCGGCGCAGGCCTTTTCCTTCGCCCTTTTTCTCATAGCCATAGGAGGAGTAATAGGATTTGTAAGCGTATTTCCTGCTCAGGAAGCTGTCGTATTCCGTCATATTGATCACCGTGCCCAGAATGGGGCAGCCGGTCTGATCGATCTGTTCCTTCGCGTCGATCAATTCCTGACGCCGCACTGAATTGTACCCGACCACCAGCAGCGTTCCGTCGCAGTATTTGGCGATCTGCGCGGCGTCGATGATCATCCCGATGGGCGGCGCGTCCGCAATCACATAATCGAACTGTTCGCCCAGGCTGCGCATCAAAGCCCGGAAGCGGGCGGAGTTGAGCAGCGGCAGGGAATTGGTCACGTTCCTGCCCGCGGGCACCAGGTAAGCGCCGGGAATGTCCGTTTCATAAATCACGTCGCTTTCCTCCGCCATGCCCGCCAGCAGATGGGACAGCCCCGCCGGTTCCGGACTGCCGGAAAACCGGATGCCATAGTGCTCAATAATGGAGGAACGGCGCAGGTCGCAGTCCACCATCACCACCCGGCGGCCCAGCTTCGCCATGGTGCGCATGATGTTCATGGAAAGATAGCTTTTCCCTTCGGAGGCGTGGCAGCTGGTGACCATGATGACCTTCACGTTTTCACCGGAGAAGGACAGGTTGGTGCAGAGCATGTTGACCGCCTCGCCGCAGGGATAGGAAAGAGGCGGAAATTGGCTGATGGAGAGCGTGTTCATTCCGATTTCCCCTTTTGTTTCTTTCCTTTATCCGGCGCGGGCGCTGCGCTTTCGTCGATCGGCACCACGGCCAGCGTGACCAGGCCGGAGCATTCCCGGATCTCTTCGCTGGTTTTGATCTTATCGTCCGTGAGGAAGCGCGCGCTCATCACGCCCGCCGCCAGCACGCCGCCCAGCCCGAAGGCGATCAGCACGTTGCGCGACAGGCTGGGGCTGACGGGATTAGCCGGTTCCAGCGCCTGGGACATGGTATTCGGCTTGTCGGTCGCCATGGTTTCCTGAATGTATTCGCTGGCTACCCTGGCGTATTCGTTGGCGATCGCCGCCGCTTCAGTCGGAGAGGGAGAAGTAAACGAAATGTCCAGCATCCGGGTGCCGGGCGTATTGGTGACGGATAGATTGTCCCGCATCTGGGCGTAGGTGTAATTCAGGTTCAGATTGGAAATGACCGCTTCATGCACTTCCCACATATCAAACACTTTGATGTAGTCGCTGGTGAGGGCGGTGCCCAATTGCAGGGAGGAAACATTCAGGATGGATTCCGGGCTCAGCACGTAGAGGATGGACGTGGCCTGGTACATCGGCGTAACAAAATACAGGGTGTACACCCCGGCGAGGACAGCGCACACCAGCGCGAAGCCCACGATGATTTTCCAGCCGGAAGCCAGCCGGTAAAACAGATCCTTCAGGTCAATCATCCTGGCCCCGGCTGACAGGATGGCCCCGTCATTCTGCGCCTCAAAGAAAGCGTCGCCCGTCTTTTGCTGTTCCGTCATGGTTTACGCCCCGTTTTCGTATGATCCGTGATCAGACCGTGATGTCCTCTTCCCCCGATGGCAGTTCAAACAGAAGCCCGCCCGGCGTTTCTTCCCTGTCGCGGCTCACGACCAGGCACACGCAGTTCCAGCCGGAAGAAATGGAACGCCGCATTTCCGTAATCACCCAGGCGGGGAAGACAGCGCATACTTTCCCCTCCCGCACTTCCGCGAGGATTTCGATGTATTTGATGCCCGAGTTTTCAAAGCGCCCCTGGGGGATGCCCACCACGACGGCGGCTTCCTTCCCGCTGAAAGCCCGCGTGTCGGCCAGCTGCATGAAAAAATCGGCGGTGCCGTCCTTTTTCACCCGGTACACGTCGGGCGTGAAAATCACTTCGATCTCCGCGTCCCGCACCGGGGCCGCATGGCCTTCCTCATCCACGAAGCTGTCGTTTTCCGTGATGATGTCCGCCAGCCGGGTGCTTCCCTTTTTCCTCATAACGCTTAACAGCGTTTTTTGCAGTTTGCCCGGAGGCTCTTTTTTCTTAATGCCGCTGCCCGAGAAATTCTCCAGCATGGGAGAAACCGCCGCCAGAGCGGACGCGGCCAAGAGGCAAAACGCCATTGCCAGCGCGATGCATGCCTTTCTTTTCATTCGTATCGCCCCTCGTTCCGTTGCCGCGGCGCTATTCCGCCAGCCGGTAAAAGGTTTCCGCCACAATCCGCGAAAGCTCCTGTTCGTCGGGATGAAATTCCATGTATCCCGCCGCGCCGATTTCATGCGCGCCGGGCAGCTGAATCAGGGGCAGACGCAGGTAGTCCTTTGCCCGATAAGCGATGCTGACCATCTGCGAACGGTTCATGCTGGACACCAGATACGGCGACAGGGCGTCCAGCAGCCCGCCGATGTATTCGGAATCGCCTTCGAGCTTTCCGCGAACGATGTCCGCCAGCCCCTCCAGATAGACCTGCTGCCGCGCCATGCGCGCCGCGTTGGTGTTTACCGGCAGATCGGCCCTGCTGCGAAGAAAGGTCTCCGCCTGCCGCCCGGTGAGCCGCACGGTGGTTCCCTGGATCATGGCCGGGTCAACGGTGCTGAAATCGTCCTCAATGGGCACAGCCACGCCGCCCATAAAATCATTCAGGGCGGCGATGCCGTCCAGGTTCAGCGCCGCGTAATAGGCAATCGGCGTATCCAGCAGAAGGCGGCTCACCGCTTCCACTGTCAGCTCGCAGCTTTGCTTTTTCCCGTCACCGTAGCTGTGGGACAGGGCAATCTGCATGGGCCGCGTCTCCGTCCGCCGGCCGATCAGATCCAGCGCTGTGACCGGCGCGATGGTGTCCCGGTCGATCTGAATCTGGGAGACGCTCTTTTCCGCTGGGTCAATCACGATCAGGCGAAGAAAGTCCGCGTTGCCGCCGCTGTGGAAATCGTCGATTTCATCGGAATCCCGAACCGGCTGGTCGATGCCCAGAAGCAGAACGGTCGTCAGGTTTTGCCGCCTGCGATAGGTTTTCCCGTTCAGCGTCACCGTCTGATCCTCGTACCGCGCGCTCAAGTCGCCCCGCGTTTCAGGCTTCCTGCCGCGGTTTTCCAGCCATTTCAGCCCGAAAAACAGCAGCGACAGCAAAAGCGCCGCCGCGGCTGTGGCAAGTATCATCCGGAAACGCCGCCCACCCCGCAACCGTCTATCCCCTTTTATCGGAAGAATTGTTTACAAAGCTATTCTATAACCGTGCGCAAAATATGTCAAGTATGGAAGAAAAATCACTGGACAAATCCATTTTTCAGCATCCATGAAAAGATTTTCCTGGCAAGCGGCGCGGCCACGCTGCCGCCGCCGCCCGCGTTTTCCACCACGATGGACAGGGCGTAGGGAGAGGAGGTCTCGTCCAGGAAGCCCACGAACCAGGCGTTGGTGAATTCCTGGCCGTCGATTTCGGCGGAGCCCGTTTTGCCGCAGACCTTCTTGCCGCTGATGTTCGCGCTGGTTCCCGTGCCGCCCGTGACCACGGCGCGCATATACTCCTTGAGCACGGCGGCCTGCTCCGGGGTGAGGGGCTTGCGGTACACCTTGGCGGTCAGCCCGGCCCGCTGGGTGCCGTTAGGCGCGGTGGCAGAAATGAGCAGCTTGGGCTCCATCATCACGCCGTCATTGGCGATGGCCGCGCCGATCATGCACATATGCAGCGGCGAGGCGGTCAGGGCGCTCTGGCCCGCGCCAGTCCAGGCGATTTCCCCGTCGTTGCGGTTGGAGGTGGGATAGGAGGAATTCTCCACCACCACATCCCGGAACAGGAAATTGTCGTTGAAGCCGAAATCCTCCGCCGTTTTGCGCAGGCGCGCGTCGCCCAGTTGCAGGGCCAGCTGGGCGAAGGAATTGTTGCAGCTCACCTGGAAGGCTTTTTTCAGGTCGATGACGCCGTGTTTGGTGAGCTTGTCCTCTTTCAGGTTGGTGCCCGCGTCGGTGATGACGCGGTTCCCCAGGGTCAATTGCCCGGTGCAGTCAAAGGCGATGGTGTTATAGTTGGTATAATTCTCAATAGCCGACGCTGCCGTGACCATCTTGAAGGTGGAGCCGGGGGTGTACAGCCCCTGGATGGCGCGGTTGAAGAAGGGCTTCTGCGGGTCGCTTTTCACGGAAGCGGTGATGTTCTGGGGGTCGAAGGTGGGGAAAGACTGCTCGGACAGCACCTCGCCCGTTTTGTAGTTCATCACCACCACCGCCCCGGCCTTGCCGCTGGGGAAAATGGAAGCGATATACGTGGACAGGCGGCAGTCCACGGTCAGGCGCACGGCGTCGCCCCGCCGCTGCTCGCCCCGCAGGGCGAAGGACAGCCGTTCCAGGAAGGACGAATTGAAGCCGTAAAGATAAGACGCGAAGAAGGACTCCGCGCTGTTGTTCACGTTGGAGCCGCTGTCCCCCACCACGTGGACGGTGGCCTTGCGGGCGCTCAGGTCGTTCTGGTAGATGCGCTCTCCGTTATAGGAAGTCGCCAGCACCACGCCGTTCCTGTCTAAAATGTCCCCGGCGATCACGTTCTTTTTCCGGGTGCGCATGAAGGTGTTGGCGGAGGAAGCGAACCAGCGGCTGCCGTAGGTGAGCAGGCTGTAAGCGCCCCAGGCGGCCAGCAGCACGAACAGGGCGCACAGGAAAATCGCCACCCGCCGGATGTTCTTTTGCAGCTGCTTCACGGCGCTTCACCTCCCTGCATCGCCAGCTCCCGGTCCTCCTTCACGCCCGCCTTGTTGCGGCTGGCTACGCCCTGGAGCAGGCCGATCACGCACAGGCTGCACAGCATGGACGTGCCGCCGTAGCTGATAAAGGGCAGGGTGACGCCGGTGAGGGGAATGAGCTTGATGTTTCCGCCGATGATCACGAAGGTCTGCAATGCAATCAGGGAAGCGCAGCCCGTGGCCAGCAGCGCGTGGAACACCGTGCGGCACCGCCGGGCGATCATGACGCCCCGGATGATGATGAACAGGTACATGCACAGCACGACCAGGCCGAACACCAGGCCGAATTCATGCAGGATGACGGAAAAAATAAAGTCGTTGTAGTATTCGGGAATCACCTGGGCGTTGCCCAGGCCCAGGCCCACGCCCCACGCCCCGCCGTTCACGATGGCGATCAGGCTCTGCACGATCTGGTAGCCCGCGCCGCCGGAATCCGCCCAGGGATTCAGCCAGATGGCGACGCGCTTTTTCACGTGGGCGAACATCTGGTAGCCCAGCACCGCCGCCGCCGCGCCGCCCGCCACGCCGCCGATCATCAGGGGAACGGAGCCGGTGGCGGCGTACAGCAGGATGAAGGTCACGCCGAAGTAGAGCAGCGCGGTACCCAAATCCTTTTGCAGCATCAGCATCAGCAGGCAGGCCCCCGCGAACACGAGGCTCAGAAACACCTTCCGCTGGCTCAGCAGGTAAGATACGGAAATCAGCAGCGCCAGCTTCACGATCTCGCTGGGCTGCACGGAATAGCTGCCGATATAGAACCAGTTTTTCGCGCCGTTGGTTTCTTTGCCGATCACCAGCGGCAGGGCCAGCAGGCCGATGCTGCCCAGCATAATGAGCGCTGTCAGCCATTTCCAGCTGCGCACATAGCGCACCAGCATGGCGCACAGCATCATACAGCCCACGCCCACGCCGTAATTGAATGCCTGGGTCATGCCCCGGGTAGGGCTGAGGCGGTAGAGCACCAGCACGCCCAGAGCGCACAGAAAGTTGGTCAGGGACAAAAGCAGCCGGTCGGAAGGAAACAGATGGGAAATGCCTGCGGTGCCGAGATAAATAATAGCGGGCACCACCGCGGACAGGGCGAAGCTCTCCCATTTTCCGTCGTTCAGGGCCAGCAGGAAAAAGGCCAGGAAGAAGAACGCCATCATGGCCAGCAGGGTATTCCGGCCCGGTTCGTGGGCGCGCTTCTTTTTTTTCTCACTCACGGCGGCCCCTCCTCTTCCGGCGGCTTCGCGGCTCCGGCTCTTCCGCGTCCTCCTGGCTGTCGATCCATTGCCGCGCCGCCTGTTCCTGGCGCAGGTCCTCCATGGAATAGGCGTACTGCCAGGTCATCTGGCCGTCGTCGTCATAATTGCCGTCGTAATCAGGATTCCCCCCGAAGGGCACCGCGTCGGCGGGCTGTTCCTCCGGCAGGTAATAGCTGTTTTCCACCGTGATATTCGTCCAGGGGATTTCCTCATCCGCCGCGTCCAAGATGGTGTCAGGCTCGGGATAAGCGGCGGGCATGGGCACGTTCAGCCCCGCAAACATCCGCACCCGCAGGGCATGGGCGCCGATGCCCAATTGCGTTCCGTGCAGCGCCCAGCCGGGGCCGCGCATTTCCACGCCGTTCAGCAGCGTCAATCCCCGGCGCGCCGGGATGAGCTTCAATCCCTTGCCGTCCACAAACTCGAACCGCACGTGGCGGCGCAGCACGCCGTCGCCCTTCACCCGGATGTCGCACTCCCGGGAGGAGCCGATCACGCCCTCCCGGGGCAGCGGCTGGGCCTTGCCGGTATCCAGATCCACCATTTCCCCGATCAGCCCCGCGTCGGGCAGGGAACGCATTTCTTTTCTGTACGCCCGCGCGTCCTTGCGCAGCCAGATGAAGGAGCGGAACACAATCAGCGCCCCGATGACCGCGAACACATACCGCATCAGCAGCGCCAGGATCTCATACGCATCCCCGGACATTCGCTTCGCTCCTCCTTCGTCCCGCTTTCCATTCCATGAAAAAACTATTTTAGGACAGTATACCATAAAAAGCCCTGTTCCGTCTATGTTATTGATTGGCAATTTATAATTTCTTCGCGGCCGTTCAGCATTCGCTGAAGGATACGCGCTGTTCACCCGCTATTTCCCGAAAAGTCCTTGAAAAAAGCACGGTGATGCAATATAATGTAGAAGTAGAAGAATAGCTTCCCGGATGAATGAAACGAGGGGACGGGACGCCCTTCCGGACGTTGATCGAAACCAAAAGCCACCGCCGCGTCGGAAATCAACCTGCAAAGGAGTTTGCGCAATGCTGACATGGGCGATACATGGGATGGTCTACCTGGGCAGCGCGCTGATGGTGTATAACGTATACAGTTATATCCGTTTCGCAAAGCGGCTCAAGGAAAAAAAGAACTGGGAAAAAGAGCGCGCCACCTTGAACTTCCCGATCGTCCTGCTGGTGATGTTCCTGGTCGGGTACCTTGTGGTGGGCATTTTCGGGCAGCCCGACCTGGTGATGTCCGGCATCCTGTTCGGCGGCAGCATTTTCGTATATGTCATTTTCCGCTTGATTCAGCGGATCGCCAACCGGTTTGAGGAAAATGAAAAACTGGAAGCGGAGTTGCTGACAGCGGAAGAGAGCGGGCGGATCAAGACCCGCTTTTTGGCCAGCGTGAGCCATGAGATGCGCACGCCCATGAACGCCATCATCGGCCTGGCGACCCTGGCGCTGAAAAGCCCTTCCCTCCCGCCGGACATCATTGACCGGCTGACCAAAATTCGGCTCAGCGCCCAGCACATGATGGGGCTCATCACCAACGTGCTGATGATGAACCGCGTGGTCTCCAATAGCCTGACCCTGGAAGAAGCGCCCTTTTCCCTGAGCGGGATGCTGAACGAGGTCAACGTGATCGCCAAAAACCAGTGCGAAGAAAAGGGACTGACCTACCACAGCAGCGTGGAGGGACAGATGGACGACACCTTCAGCGGCGACGAAGACAAGCTGAAACAGGCGCTGCTGAACCTGCTGGACAACGCGGTGAAATTCACGCCCGCCGGGGGCGAAGTCGCCTTCACCGCCGAGCAGACTGAGAGCGTTGAAAACAAACGCACCCTGCGCTTTACGATCCGGGACACCGGCATCGGCATTGACCGGGAAGCCATTCCCAACCTGTTCACTGCTTTTGCCCAGGAGGACAGCGCCGCCGGCTATGGCGGCAGCGGGCTGGGGCTGGCGACTGCCAGGAGCATCGCGGAGAAAATGGACGGCGACATCACCGTTGCCAGCGAGAGAAACGCCGGAAGCACCTTTACGGTCACGGTCACGCTGACGGCCGCCGAACAGCAGGAGCTCCCGGAAGCCGGAAACCATGAGGAAGTATCGCTGGAAGGCCGCCATATTCTGATTGTGGAGGACATTGAGCTCAACGCGGAGATCGTGGCCGACCTGCTGGATCTGGAGGGCGCCACCACCGACTGGGCGGAAAACGGCCAGGTGGCGGTGGAAAAGTTCTCCCAGAATCCGCCCAATACCTACGACGCGATTCTGATGGATTTGCGAATGCCGGTGATGGACGGCCTGGCTGCCACCCGGATCATCCGCGCCCTGGACAGGCCGGACGCGAAAACTGTGCCCATCCTGGCGCTGAGCGCCAACGCCTTTGAGGAGGACGTGCAGCACTCCCTGGAAGCGGGCATGAACGCCCACCTGGCCAAGCCCGCCGATCCCGACCATCTCTACAGCGCCATCCGGGAGCAAATCGCGCAGCGCAAAAAAAACGAGAACGGCCGGGAGAAAGCGCCGACACCGAAAGCCAGCGGATGGAGCCTGTAAAATACGCCCGAGCGGGATGAAAACAGCGGACGAAAAGCGCCACGGATGGGAAGGATGACAGACCATGATCAAATCCAAGAGCATAAAAGCCCCGCAGCTGGTTCTGGTGGTGGACGACCAGGAAATCAACCGCGATGTTCTGGGGATGATTTTAGAGGATTATTATGATATTATCTACGCCAGCGACGGAAAGGAAGCGCTGCAGAAAATCGAGGAAAACCAGGACCGGCTGTCCGTGGTGCTGCTGGACCTGATCATGCCGGAAATGGACGGCTTTGAGGTGATGTCCCGCGTAAACGGCAGCGAGCAGCTCAAGCGCATTCCCATCATCGTGCTCACCTCCGAAAAGAGCGCCGAGCTGAAGGCGCTGCAAATGGGCGCGGCGGATTTTATCACCAAGCCCTTCGACATGCACGACGTGATCCGCGCCCGCGTGAGCAGGATTATTGAGCTGAACGAGGGGCGGCAGCTGATTTCCGCGGCGGAGCACGATAAGCTGACCATGCTCTACACCCGCAGCTTCTTCTTTGAATATGCCAACCGCATCTACAAATACCATCCCGAACTGCACATGGACGCCGTTGTGATCAACATTGAGCAGTTCCATACCGTGAACGAGCTGAACGGCTTTGAGTTCGGCGACAGCATTCTGCGCATCATCGGCAGCGAAATCAGCGCCTTTCTGTCGGAAACAGAGGGCATCGCCAGCCGCGTCGAGGCCGACCGGTTCAACATCTTCTGCAAACACCAGGACGATTACCAGGCGCTGCTGGACCGCTTCCAGAAAAAGATGGACGACGTGTCCAGGAACGTCAGCATCCGCCTGCGCATGGGCGTGAAGCCCTGGAAAGCGGACGTGGAGCCCATGCTGCTCTTTGACCGGGCCAGCGCGGCGTGCAGCATGGTGCGCGGCAATTACAAAACCCACCTGATGTTTTACAGCGAGGACATGCTCGCGCGGGAGCTGCTCAACCGCCGCCTGCTCAACGACCTGCGCGCCGCGGTGGAAGAAAAGCAGTTCAAGGTGTTTTACCAGCCCAAATACAGGATTCAGTGCGACCCGCCCAGGCTGTGCAGCGCGGAAGCGCTGGTGCGCTGGAAGCATCCCGAGCTGGGCATGATCTCCCCCGGCGACTTTATTCCCCTGTTCGAGGGGAACGGCCAAATCAGCGTGGTGGACAAATTCGTCTGGGCGGAGGCCGCCCGGCAGATCGCGGATTGGCGCGACCGCTTCGGCATCGTGGTGCCGGTGTCGGTGAACCTGTCCCGAGCGGACGTGTTCCATCCCATGCTGGTGAAAACGCTGACCGGCCTGATCGAGGAGAACGGGCTGGAATACAAGAACATGAAGCTGGAAGTGACCGAATCCGCCTACACGGACAATGCCAGCCAGCTGCTGGACGTGGTGAACCATCTGCGGGAGCTGGGCTTTGAAATCGAAATGGACGATTTCGGCTCCGGCTATTCCTCGCTGAACATGATCTCCTCCATGCCCATCGACGTGCTGAAAATGGACATGAAGTTTATCCGGAATATCGAGCACAACACCAAGGACTTCCGCCTGGTGGAGCTGGTGGTGGATATCGCCAAATACCTGAACGTGCCCGTGGTGGCGGAGGGCGTGGAAACGGAAACCCAGCTGCAGCTGCTGAAAAACGCGGATTGCGACCTGGTGCAGGGATATTATTTCTCCCGGCCCCTGCCCGCCGAAGAATTTGAAAAGCTGATCATCCGAGAAATTGAAATCGACAGGAGGAATGACCAATGACCATTCAGGAACTGTACGCCCAGATCGGCGGCAACTATGAGCAGGCCCAGCGCGTGATGAAAATGGATAAGCTGATCGACCGCTATGTGCGCAAATTCCCGGGCAGCAGCGCCTACGACGCGCTGAAAGCGGCCGGGGAGACCATGGACCCCACCGCGCTTTTTGAAAGCGCCCACGCCCTGAAGGGCGTCTGCGCCAACCTGGGCTTTGACGAAATGGCTTCCGTTGCCGGCGATATTACCGAGGATTACCGCCCCGGCGCGACACGCAGCCTTTCGGACGGCGAAATCAAAGACCGCATCGCCAAAATTGAAACGCTCTACCAGCGCACGATCGCAGGCATCGAAGCGTATGTCGCTTCCAACTGAAACGGAATAGAATAAACCGGTGCGCGAGAAGGGAATGAAACAAACCATTGTCTCAGAATGCTGAAAAACAGGGATTCCCCAGGCATTTAGGCCCCCTTGGGGCCTGGGCGCTCTCCTTTGGCTGCGCCGTCGGCTGGGGATCTTTTGTGATGCCCGGCACCACATTCCTGCCGATTGCCGGCCCTCTGGGCACGGTCATCGGCATTGCGGTGGGCGCGGTCATCATGCTCATCATTGGGGCGAATTATCATTTTCTGATCAGCGAGTATCCCGAAGCGGGCGGCGCTTACGCTTTCACGAAGCACATCTTTGGCTATGACCATGCATTTCTGAACGGCTGGTTCCTGATTCTGACCTATGTGGCCATCATCTGGGCCAACGCCACGGCCCTGCCGCTGATCGCCCGGAACCTGCTGGGCGGCGTGTTCCAGGTGGGCTTCCATTACGAAATCGCGGGCTTCCATGTGTATCTGGGGGAATTGCTGCTGGCGATCGGCTCGCTTGTGATCGGCGCTGTGATCTGCCTGCGCCTCCGTGCCGCCCGCATCACGCAGAGCGTGATGGCGCTGGTGCTGATCGTGGGCATCACGGTCTGCTTCATCGCCGTTATGGGCAGCAGGGCAAGCGGGGAAGGCTTTCTCCAGCCGGACTTCCCGCCGGACAAGAATCCCGCCACCGGCGTGTTCACCATCATCGCGCTGGCTCCCTGGGCCTTCGTGGGCTTTGAATCCATTTCCCACTCCGCGGAGGAATTCAGGTTTTCCCATAAAAAAACCTTCCTGATCCTTGCCGTCGCCGTCATTACCAGCGGCGCGGCCTATGCCATGCTGGGCGTGATGGGCGGCGCTGTGCTGCCGGAGGGCGTATCCTCCTGGGCGGAATACATCGGCAGCCTGGGCAGCTATGAGGGCGTGGAGGGCCTGCCAACCTTCTTCGCCACGGAAACCGTGATGGGCAATTTCGGCAAAGCGCTCCTGGGCTTTACCACCATCGCCGCCATCCTGACGGGCCTGATCGGCCACTACATTGCCTCCAGCCGCCTGCTGTATTCCCTGGCGGAGGACAATATGCTGCCCCGCTGGTTCGGCAGGCTGGACGGGAACCGCTCGCCCCGCAACGCTATCCTGTTCCTGCTGGCCGTTTCCGTGCCGCTGCCCTTCCTGGGCCGCACCGCCGTCAGCTGGATCGTGGACGTGACCACCGTGGGCGCGACCATCGCCTACGCCTACGCTTCCGCCTCCACGCTCCGGGCGGCCAGGAAGAAGAAAAAAACGCTGTTTATCATCACGGGCTTCGCCGGGCTGGCGGTGTCCCTGCTGTTCATCCTTTATTTCCTCATTCCACACCTGATCGACGTGACCGCTCTTTCCACCGAGTCTTACCTGATTCTGGCCGCGTGGGGCATCCTGGGCTTTGTGTTCTTCCTGTTCGCCTTCCGCCGGGACAAAACCCGCAGGATGGGCCGTTCCACCGTGACCTGGATCGTGCTCCTGACGCTGATCATATTCACCTCCACCGTCTGGATGCGCCAGGCCGTGGAAGCCACCACGGAAGAGGCCGTCACGCCCATCCAGACCTATTACACCGAACGGCTGCGGGACGAGGGCATTGATATTGAATCCACCGCCACCAAGCCCGTGGCGCGATACCTGACGGAACGGCTGGATGCGATCGCCCAATCCCTGAAGCTGACCAGCCTGATGCAGACCGGGCTGATCGTGGCCGCGCTGGCGATGCTCTTCTATATCTATTCGCTCATGCAGAAGCGGGAAAAGCAGATGGAAGTGGAGAAGGTGCTGGCGGAGGAAAACAGCCGCGCGAAAACCAGCTTTCTGTCCAACATGAGCCATGAAATCAGAACGCCCATGAACGCCATCATCGGCCTGGACAACATCGCCCTCAAAGACCCGAACCTGACGCCCCACACCCGGGAACAGCTGGAAAAGATCGGGGCCAGCGCCAAGCACCTGCTGGGCTTGATCAACGATATTTTAGATATGAGCCGCATCGAGTCGGGCCGCATGGCGCTGAAAGAGGAAGAATTCAGCTTCCGGGATTTCCTGGATCAGATCAACGTGATGATCAACGGCCAGTGCGCCGACAAGGGCCTGGACTTTGACTGCCACATCGTCGGCCATGTGAACGACTTTTACATCGGCGACGATATGAAGCTCAAACAGGTGCTCATCAACATCCTGGGCAACGCCGTCAAATTCACCCCGGCGCCCGGCAGCGTCACCTTCACCGTGAAGCAGACCGCCCAGTTCGAGGGCCACTGCACGCTGCGCTTCACCATCGCGGATACCGGCATCGGCATGAGCAAGGAGTACATTCCGAAAATCTTCGACGCCTTCTCCCAGGAGAATTCCGGCACGTCCAACAAATACGGCAGCACCGGCCTGGGCATGGCCATCACCAAGAACATCGTCAACATGATGAACGGCGATATCGAGGTGGAGAGCGAAAAGGGCGTGGGTACCACCTTCACCGTGACCGTCACCCTCAAGTCCTCCGTCCGCAGCGTGCATGAGGAGTACGGCGGCGGCCTGCCAAAGAACCTGAGCGTGCTCGTGGTGGACGACGACGAAGTGGCCTGTGAGCACGCCCAGCTGGTGGCCGGCGCTATCGGCATCAAAGCCGACCTGGCCAGCACGGGCGAAGAAGCCATCGCCCGGATCCTCAAGCGCAAAGAGCAGGGCATGCCCTATCAGATCGTGCTGACGGACTACAAGATGCCCGGCATGGACGGCCTGGATCTGACCCGGGCCATCCGCGCCTTTGACCATGGCGAGACCGCCGTCATCGTGCTGACCGGCTACAGCTGGGAAGAAATTCAGGACGAATGCAAGGCCATCGGCGTGGACGGCATCATGTCCAAGCCGCTGTTCACCGACAGCCTGCTGCACGAAATCCAGCATATCCTGAGCCTCCGCAGCCACGACGCGGACACCAAGCCCGCCGTGGAAACCGCGCCTGAGGCGGAAAGCGCCTCTTCCAATTTGGAAGGCTGCCGCGTGCTGCTGGCGGAGGATATGGACATCAACGCCGAAATCCTGACCGACATCCTGGATATGGAAGGCATCACCGGCGAACGCGCCGAGAACGGCCAGGCGGCTGTGGACATGTTCAGCAGCCATCCCGAAGGGTATTACAGCGCCGTGCTGATGGACGTGCGCATGCCGGTCATGGACGGCCTGGAAGCCACGCGCGCCATCCGTGCCCTCGATCGGCCCGACGCCAAGACCATTCCCATCATCGCCATGACCGCCAACGCCTTCGATGACGACGTGCAGCGCTCTCTCCAGGCCGGTATGAACGCCCACCTTTCCAAGCCGGTGGAACCGGACCGCCTCTATGAGACCCTGGATCGGCTCATTCACCATCCCGGGGAATAATACGATCATTGGTCATGTTGTGAAGGACTACGAAGCAGGGGCCTATGCGGCCCCTGAACCCTGCACCAGGGTACTGAGTACCCTGGACCCACATTTTCGGAATCTGCTTGACTTCATGAATCGGCTTGGTTCCCGCTGTTGCGGGCAAGAATGCGGAAGATTGGCTTGACGCCGTAGTTGCTTCTGGCCCGGCGGACGAACCGCCGATGACCGCCAGTTGCGGGAATTTCATCGGCGGTGAGATCAGGCGAAACGAGCAATGTCCGCTGTGCGGACTTGCGACGATTGAGCCTGCGGAAAGAGCCGCCAAACCGGATGCAAAGCATCCGCAGCAGGCGGTGGGCGTTGGTTTATTTCAACGTCGTTATTCCGCCAGGTGCGGGTCCAGGGACGAAGCCCGGACAACCGCCTGTGGCGGTTATCATGTCCGGGCTGAGATCAGCCGAAACGAGCAATCTCGCCATGAAGGCGAGTTGCGACGATTGAGGCTGCGGACACTCATCCCCCTGGTGGGGTCTGGGGTGAAACCCCAGCGTTATCTACTTGTTTTTTCCCTTCGCTTATTCCGCGTTGACGGAAACGATGCGGCCCTGGCCGTAGGGTTCTTCGTAGCCCTCGCCCACGACGCCGCCCAGGGTGCCGGTGATGTAGTCGATGAGCACCTGGTTGTCCAGCTTCACGGACTGCTGCAGCACGTTGCAGCCGGCGAACATGGTGTAGCCGTCGCCGTTTTCCAGCAGCTGATAGTCATGGGAAGCGATCTTGTAGATCTTTTCGGGATCGATAGGTTCGCCGCCGACCATCACGTTGCGCACGCGGCGTTCCATGGTTTCGTCCACATGGTCGAACATCTGGTTATCGTCCTGCACGCAGGGGGAAGGAATGGTGGAGTCATACTCGAAGGTCAGGCCCGCCACATGGTCAAAGCCGCCGAATTCGCCGGGCAGGGAGTGCACGGACCATTCCAGCGCGTCCAGCACCTGCTGGCCGGTGGCTTCGATGACGGTGAGGCTGTTGCCGAAGGGATGCACTTTCAGGATGTCGTTCAGGGTGATGTCGCCCTTCTTGATGGCCACGCGGATGCCGCCGCCGTTGACGAAAGCGATGTCCGCATCACCGGACTGATCCAGGTAAGCGTCGGCGCACAGGTCGCCCAGGTTGGTTTCCGTGCGGCGGATGACGCGGATGGGCTTGCCGTCCTCGGTGGTGGCTTCGGGGGCGTTGATGATCAGGTCCACAGTGGTGGAAGCAACCACTTCCTGCAGCTTGGCGTTCAGCACGTCAGAGGCGGCGGAAACCGCTTCGCCGGCGGCGTTCTTCAGGCCCAGCAGCTTGGGCGCGGCGGTTTTCTGGTTCCAGGTATACAGTTCGGCGGAAATCTTGCCGTCGGTGGTGATGGTCACCGCGCCAATATTCTCCAACTTGGTGCCGCAGGCGCTGCGGATGACGTCCTGGCCGTCCTTGTTCTTCATCACAACCTGGTTCGTGTCGTGGGAATGGCCGTCCAGCATGACGTCGATGCCGGTGGTATTACCGAGCACGTCGCTGTACTTCCAGGGGGTGCTCTCTTCTTCATCACCCAGGTGGCCCATCAGGATCACGTACTGCGCGCCTTCGGCCCGGGCGTCGTCCACAGCCTTCTGCACGGCGGCGTACACAGCCTCGCCGTTTTCATCCTGCATGAAGCCGTAAATGTAATTGCCATTTTCATCCTTGAAATACCGGGGCGTGGAAGTGCGCGGGGTCGTGGGGGTGGTGACGCCTACGAAAGCGATCTTCACGCCGTCAAATTCCTTGATGACGTAGGGCCGGAACACCAGCTCGCCTTCCTTGTTGAAGTTGACACTGATGTAGGGGAAGCTGGCCTTCTTGGTCAGCTCCAGGAAGCGCTCCATGCCGTAGTCGAATTCATGGTTGCCGGGAATGGCGATGTCGTAGCCCACGGTGTTCATGATGTCGATGAGGGCTTCGCCCTTGGTCATGGTGCCGATGGGTTCGCCCTGGATGGCGTCGCCGTCGTCCACCAGCAGCACATAGTTATCAGCGGAGAGGCTTTCCTTGATTGCATACAGCCCGGCGTAGCCCCAGCCCTGGCTGATGCCGCAGTGCACGTCGCTGGTGTACAGGATCACCAGGTTCTTTTGCAGCGCGGGCGCAGCGGCTTCCTCAGCAACGGCCAGGCTTACCAGCATAGCAAGCGCAAGCAGCAGGGTCAATAATTTCTTCATGTTTTTTCCTCCTTTGAACGATTTGCAATCTGCATTGCTGACTCTATTTTACTTCAAAAAGCGCTGTTTTTCAAGCAGCGCTCACTGATTTCAGCGTATTTTTATCACGTTTTTTATCACTGCTCCCCAAATCAATCCTGAGCGTTCAAGGATACCGGACACAAGAAAAAGGCCCCGCTTCTTTGGGAGGCGGGGCCTTTGGGGCATCAGTCCTTCTTGACGGTCACGGTCAATTCGCTGGTATGCGGTTCGGTATAGGCTTCAAAATCGGGGTCGAAGCTGTAGCCCTCCGGGAGCTTGAGGATTTGCAGGTGATAGGCGTAAGGCGCGCCGGTAAAGGTGATCACGCCGCTGTCATCGCTCTGGAAGAACTGGCAGCTTTCATCGGTGCAGAAATTGATCATCGCGCCGGGAACGGGGCTGCCGTTCTGATCGACCACATAAACGGTATAGGTGGCCTCGGTTTCCTCCTCCGTTTCCTGATCCGGTTCCGGCACCCAGGTGAGGGCGTAGCCCTGCTGCGCGTTTTCGTCAATCACCTGCTGCACGGCATCCGCGTCCTGCATCACCGCGAGCTGGACGGTGAAGCGGGGATAGAGGCATTGCATGACAGCGTAAGCGGAACCGGCTTCCGGTTCCAGCTGCATCCGGTAATGATAGCCCGCGCCGTCCTCCGTGAGCAGGTCGCTCAGCCGCATGAAGTCATCGGGCCGCGTCGTATCAAGGAAGAACACATTTTCCGGGTCGGCGTCGGCAGGGACTGTCAGTTCCAGGTCCGCCGCGCCGCCGTTCAGCACATACCCGACCAGGGCGGGCGCACCCATGTATTCAAAATAGCCCCGCTTCGCGGCCTCATTGCTGACGACGATATCAGCGGTTTCAAAGGCGGGGTACACCGGCAGCGCCGCCAGCGCGGCTTCCGCTTCTTCGCCGGACAGCAGCCTGGCCCGGGTCAGGAACGGCTTGCCGGTTTCCTGGGGTTCCCACTGTTCGTAAACGAAACGCACTTCATGCTCGCCTTCGGGCAGGGCAATCGTCCAGGCGCGTCCGTCCTGCCTGCCCATATAATACTTCATGATCTCGCCGTCCACTTCAACGAACAGGCTGTTGGAGCCAAGAATCAGATCGCAGCTCACTTCAAAGGTCAGCGCGTCCCCAGCCTGGGCGGTGATCTCCGCCCGGCAGGAAAAATCGACTCCCCTTTGATCCGTGTTGAAAGGGGAAACGCCTGTCTGCCCGTCCTGTTCCGCAGGCAGGAAAGGATAGTCCTGGTGCAGGGGGTCGCTGGTAAAGGCGATGGCGCTGCCTTCGGCGTTCAGGGCGGCGGAGAGCGCCTCATCGGACGGGAATTCCATGGTCAGGGTGGCCTTCGGGATTTCCTGATAGGTTTTGGTCTCGGTGTAGCTCTCCCCCAGGAAAGTCTCGAACATGCGGCGGAAGGCATCGGCGTCCGTCACCGCGCCTTCGTGCCGCAGGGTCAGGTTGCCAAAGCGGTCGATCATCATACTCACGGGAATCGCGTACGCTTCCGTGTACCGGGCGATCCAATCGTCCCCGGCAGGGGCGATCGGCATGGTCAGGCTGTGGCTTTCCCGGTATTCGGCCAGCTTTTCCACGCTGTCGTTATCCTCGATGGAAATCACGATCACCGCCACCCGGTCGCTGTATTCCTCATAGGCCTCCTGCAGGAAGGGAAACTCCATCTCGCAGGGCGGACACCAGGTAGCGAACAGATTCACGTACACTGCTTCGTGGGTTTCCAGCGCCTTGGACAGGGTGAATTCCTCCCCGTCAATGGTGGTCACGGTGAAGTCCTGAAAGGGCTTGCCCAGTTCCGCGGTTTCCGCGGCGAACGCGGGCAGCGCGGCGCACAGCAGCGCCAGGGCCAGCAGCAGGCAAAACAGTTTTCTCATGGTCACGTTCCTTTCTATTACTTCGGCAATTATATATTGCCGATGAGATGCGCAGGATAAAGCGACAGATGCAAGGCGGAGGAGGGAGGCGATGCCGTAGTATCGGCGACCGACGACAACACAGCAGCTGGCGCTTTAGACAAGCAGATCGTGGTAAATATAGTTGCCGAAGTAATATATGCTATTCAAGCGTCCGAAGAAGCGCCTCCACTTCTTCAAAGGAGGAAGCCAGATTGACCCGGGTGCGCACCTGGGCGGAGTTGCGCCGTCCGGCGGTGTACCAGGCGAAATGCTTGCGCATTTCCAGCAGCGCGCTGCGTTCGCCCTTCCATTCCGCCATTTCCCGGGCCTGGCGCAGGGCGGTGTCGATCACCTGGGAGAAGGGCGGCGGGCTGTAGCTCTCCCCTGCCAGCGCCGCTTTGATCTCCGCGAAGATCCAGGGATTGCCCAGCGCGGCGCGGCCGATGGCCACGCCGTCGCAGCCGGTGGTTTTCAGGGCGTCCAGCGCGGTTTTTCCGTCTGTAATATCCCCGTTGGCGATGACCGGAATGGATACCGCCCGCTTTACCCGCCCGATCATGTCCCAATCCGCTTTCCCGGCATACTGCTGCTGCCGCGTCCTGCCATGGACCGTCAGCATGTCCGCCCCGGCCTGTTCCAGCGCCCGGGCGAATGCCACGGCGTTTCTGTGTTCCGCGTCCCAGCCCAGCCGCATTTTCACCGTGACGGGAAGCGGCGTGGCCCGTTTCACCTGGCGCACGATCTCCGCGGCCAGCTCCGGGTCTTTCATCAGCGCGCTGCCGGACTGCCCGCCCACCACCTTCTGGGCCGGGCAGCCCATGTTGAGATCAATGGAAGAAAACGAGCCCAGCTCCGTCAGCCGCGCCGCGGCCTGGGCCAGAAAGAGCGGCTCGCTGCCGAAGATCTGCACAGCCAGGGGGCCTTCTTCCGGAAACCGCGCCAGCAGGAAGCGATACGCGTTCCGATCCGGCGGCGCTGTCAGATACCCCTGAGCGCTGACCATTTCCGTGGTGGCGCCGTCGCAGCCCTGCTCAAAGCACAGGCGGCGGTACACCCGGTCGGTAATGCCCGCCATGGGAGCGAGATAAACTTTTGGCATATTTCATTCCTGAATTTGTTTTAATTAGCATCCAGAATTTTTATGGTTTGCAGGTTCTTGATCCGCCACTGGCCGTTTTCGCGGCTCATGGCCACGCTGTACTGGGTGGTCTGCCATTTGGGGCCGGTCAGGCTTAAACCCGTGGCCGCGGCCTGCTCGCGCATGGAGGATTTCAGCTTTCCGTCGATGGCGGGAATGCGTTCGGTAATGGTCGCCCGGGCCGTGTCCTCCCAGGGCCAGCACCAGAAGGAATCCAGGTTGATGCGGTGGTCAAAGCCCTTGATCGTGTAATAATTCTGATAAACAGACCCGCCGCTGCGCGCCTCGATCAGCAGCGCGTCGCGCTCCAGATAGGCCGGGGAAAAATAGGCGTTCAGGTTTTCGTCCGCGCCCATCATCACCACCTGCGCCCGCTTCGCCATGCCGTCTTTTAAAATGATATAGATATTGGTCGCGTTCATGGAAAAGTAAAACGCCATGGTCATCAGTCCCAGCACGCAGAACAAAATCAACAGCCGGGAAGAAATATACCATACCAATCTGCGCAGATACTTCACAGGCTTCCTCCATCCTCCATGATGATCGCTCTGATTATATCACAGTTTGCGGCCCTTGTCCATGACTCCGATTCAGCCATGCTTCCCTGCCCGCCCTGCGGTATTCATATGATAAACGAATGATCCGCCTTCTTCCTTCCCGGTTCGGGAATGGGAACGCTTGATTGCATTTTCATGCTGTCAAGCCCATTTTTATTACATTTTTATAACATTCTGCGATGGATATTTTGATCATCAATGGGGATAACCCTGGGGATAATGAATTGTGGATGCTGTGGATAACTCTGGGGATAATGTGGATAACTTCCAGGATTTATCCACATCCGAATGGCAAAACGCAGGCTATCCGCCGTTTTGACGGCTTTTTTCCGGGGATAACCCTGTGGATGCTGAGAAAAACGCAAAAAAACGCCTCGGAGAATATTTACCGTCCTCTATGCGTTCCTCCAAAAACAAACGGCGTATTCGCGGGGTTCCACGGAATCGCGCCCCATTTCTATGCGCATATTTATACATTTTGTAATCTTGCCCTGTGGATAACCTCTGTGGATAACAAGGCAAGAAAAATTCATACTTTTTTGACTTGACATTCTATCCGCCTTTCTCCCGGCATATGCTGGCGGGAGAGGAGTGAGCGCATGAGAAATTGGTGGAAGGGCAGAAAATACATCCTCGCGGCGGTATGTCTGTGCCTGTTGGCAGGGGCCGTCGCTCCCCGTCCCGCGAAGCCCGCAGTGCCGGCGAAACCTGTGCAGCAGGCGCAGGGCGTCTTGCAGGGAATCACCATCTTGGTGGACGCGGGCCACGGCGGTACCGACGGCGGCGCGATCGCCCCGCATTCAGGAACCCCGGAAAAGGAGCTGAATCTGAAAGTGGCGCAGGCGCTGCGGGACGAACTGGAAAAAAGCGGCGCTCGGGTGATCATGACCCGGGACGCCGACATGGAGTACAGCCGCAATAAACGGGCCGACCTGACCGCGCGGCTGGATCTGGCCCGCCAGGAAAACGCCGCGCTGCTGGTGAGCATTCATATGAACGAATACCGATCGCAAAAGGAATCCGGCCCCCAGGTGTTTTACCGGGCGGGCCAGGCCCAGAGCCGCCTGCTGGCCGGAGCCATCCAGGAGGCCATGGTTCTGGAATTGAAGCCAGCGAAAGCCCGTTCCGCCATGGCCGGAGATTATTTTATCCTGTCGCTGGACATTCCCTCCGTGCTGGTGGAGTGCGGTTTCCTGTCCAACCCGGCGGAGGAAAAGCTGCTCCTGACAGAAGATTATCAGCAGCGCGTGGCCCAGGCAATCCGGGACGGCATCGCGGACTACGTTTCCCTGCAAATCGTAGAAACGAACACAGTTATTGATTGAAAGAAAAAAGCAGCCCCGCCAGGTGTCATCTGACCTGAAAGACTGCTTCATCATATATCACGCTGTCCTTTTCCCTTTCCACCGATCAATTATATAGAGAAGGAGCGCCACAAACAGCACGCCGAACAGCACGCCCGCGCTGTCGATGGCCACGTCCCGCAAGGCCGGCGTGCGCGTGCCTTTGAAATACTGGTGCAGCTCATCCGTTCCGGCATACAGCGTGCCGATCCCCCAGGCCCACAGCGGCCCACACCGCAAGGCGTACTCGTGAATCAGCAGCATCAGGGCCGCGCCCAAGGCAGCGAACTCCGTAAAGTGCGCCGTTTTTCGCACAATGAACACAAACAGCTGATAGAATTCTTCTTGTTTTTCCGGCGCCAGCAGATCATAGTCCGGATGGAACCGCCGCATCAACCAATCCGTGAATCCGCTACTCAATTCCATGGATTCCGGCCCGTCCATGGAGGAAAAAAAGAAAATGGCCCCGGCCACGGCGATCACCAGCAGCCATAAAATTCCCCGCTTCACCTGCTGTTTCTTCACGTCTTTCCCCCGTTTCATTGCTTCCCGGCATCTTATTATTGGAGGTCTTCGTTTATTCTATTCTCCCATCAATTGAAAAATCCTTTTCCAAGAGAGCTCCCGTCTCCTTATAAATGATTGACACAAAAAAGAAGCCGTTCTCTCGAACAGCTTCTAATTGGAATCCGGCGGCGACCTACTCTTCCGGGCCGTGTCCAGCCAAGTACCATCGGCGCTGAAGGGCTTAACTTCTGTGTTCGGTATGGGAACAGGTGGTGTCCACCCATTAGGGCGGAACCCGCGTCACAAACCTCAAGGTTTGTTCCTCAGGGGGCTGAGGTCGGCGGCTTTCGTTGCTTCTGTTTCCTGCCGCTCATCATACTTGCCCAAGGTACCGTTTCTTCCTCTCGGAGTCTTTCTCTCCGCCGGGGTTCCTTTCGGTCTGTCCCCTGCCTCCGGGCTGCTCACCCGTTTCGGCCACATCTCTGTGTCAAGTTCAATGCGTGCTACGCTTCTTTGTGCTTCCGCACTTTCCGCGCCCGCTGTCGCACCTTGACAACTGCACAAGTGAAAGACGATTGTGTG
>CADBKQ010000034.1 GCA_902795275.1 uncultured Eubacteriales bacterium
TCCGACGTCATATAGATGCGATTGTCGCCACCGTGACGCACCAGATCTCCAATGCCAGAGTCGAGGCTGCCAATAACAAGATCAAGCTGACGATTCGGACGGCCTATGGCTTTCGGAACATTGATAACCTGGTTGCTCTGATCTACCTTCGCTGCGGTGGGAGGGTGATCTACTTACCGGGTAGGTTCCCATTGAATGTGACTTAACCCACATCTTCTATGGATGCCTCATTAAAGTTCGTCCCCTCAAAAAAAGCAGATTCCCTATCACTGCAACAGGGAATCTGCTTTTTTGTTGTTCTCCCGCTCCCCTCTGTGATTCAGCGCATGAATCTGTTGCTGACTCACAGAGGGGGGTGAATGGAGGTTAGTTCTGCTGTTCTTTCCTGCGGCGGAGAAGCATCCACACCGCGACGCTCATCAGGCTCAAGCCGGTGACGGTGTAGACCAGCGTACCGGGGCCGCCGGTAGCGGGCAGTTCGACGCCAGCCGTCTCTGTGTTGATGATGGTGATCTTGTCTCCGTTGGCCGTTGCCACAGCGCCGTTGGCATTGGGCACAGCAGTTTGCGCGTTGAGCTGGTAGGTCGTCGCCAGCACATAGCCCGCGTCTGCCGCTTCGAGGGTTTCCACCACGTAATAGGACGCGTTGTAAGTGACAGTCGTGGCGGCCGCGCCATCGCCGGTCGTTTCGGTCACGGTCAGCGGCAGATTCTGGATGGTCACGGTATTCCAACGGCTGTTTGTCATGTCGTATGTCACCGTGCCGACACCGCCGTTGTTATAACCAGAATACACCCTGTTCTCCTCGGAAGTGCCGCTGCCGGAGGAGGTGGGCGTCAGCTTCTGATACAGCGTGAACTCAATGCTCTTGGCTTCCGCAAAGGTCTTGTCCACACCATCCTTCTTCCATTGCTTGGTCACGCTGATGGATATGCCCTCAAAGGTATTGGTGAACGCCCAGGTCTTGGTATCTTCATCCCACACCTTTGCCGTCTGCGTGTAGTTCGCAACGGCGGTTTCTTGCACGTCGTAGGTAATCAACTCGCCCGCATTGGTGTACATGGGCAGGTTCGTCCAATCAGCGGACGGCCATTCTCCCGCGTTATTGGGCTGGATGGTCTTTGACGTCTCGCTGATTCCCAGCGCCGTCAGCTGATCAGCTGCGAGAGCGGTTCCGCCGACAGTGGCGCTCAGCGTGAACGTGATGCTTTCGGGCCGCAAGCCGCCTGCGTTGTCGTCGTCAACCCATGTCTTGGTCGCATGGCGGACGGTCAATTCTTCGTTGGTAAAGTTGTTTCCGCTCTGAGTCATCTTCATGACCGGCTTGGTGTTGTCATCCGGCGTAGCAATACCGTCGCTGCCGATCGTGTACGTTACAGTACCGATCTTGAAGCTCACTTCACTGACCCTGTACTCATACTCGACATTGCTGTCGTTGTACTTATCCAGTCGGGAGAAGGTGTAAGTATTGCTGCTCCAAGTCGGTTCAGCGGAAACAGTTTCCCAGACGGAGGCATTCGTGACGGGTTTCGCCGTCCGCTGAAGCTGTAGGGTAATATCCGTGTTGTCTGGGGTCACGCCGTTGGAAACTCTCCAGGTCTTCGTGCCGCTAACATCGATCAAGTCGCCGTAGGTGTTGGCAAAGTCGATCTCGCCGCTGGAAGTGTCTCCGTTGGTCAGGGTCACTGTAGCGTCTGTTGTCGTTCCGCTTGTCGTTGTATTACCAGTCACAATAGTGGTGGTCACGCTCTTCCACTTGTAGCCGGTCAGCGTGTCGTCGATAGTTTCTGTTACCTTGTAGGTATGGTCAGGCTTGATGCCGTTCGCCACGCTGGTGAGGGTCACGCTGCCGTAAGTCTCTGTTGTAGTCAGAGTGCTTCCTCTGATCGTGATCGTTGCGGTCTTTTCCGCGTCTGTAATTCCGGTCGTCACGTCCTCAATGGTGAAGGTGATCTTCGCCAGGGCATCCGCAAGCGCCGGGCCAGTCACGGTCTTTTTGATGACCAGCTGCGCGTCGCGGTAGTGGTTGGTGATGCCAACCGCCGCAGTATTACCCTTTGTGACGGAAGCCGTCGCCGTGACAGCGCCCGTTCCACCCACGGTGTAGGTCGTGGTGATTTCGTACCCGGTCTTGCTGACCGCGCCTTCGGTTACAACGTAGTCGCCAACAGACAGGTCATTGATGGTCAAAGTCTGGCCAGCCGTCACGGTCAGCTGAGGATCGTCGTCCACCAACTGGCTGTTGCTGTCCACGTACTTATTATCCTTCTTGATTGTGATCGGGTAAGTGTCCGTGGTCGTTGTGTAACTGCCGGTGACCGTCTTGGTCACGCTGATGGAGCCCAGCGGCGTATTGACCACTGTCAGCGGGTCATCGCTATTGTTGATCTTGATATCGTAGCTGGTTGTATCAATGTACTTGTTCTCAGTGCTATTCCAGATGAGGCCGGACACGGACTTCGTAATCGTCACGGTATAAACCGTGCTGTCCAGCCTATGGTTGGCGGGTGCTTCGATTTCCTTGAGGTAGAGGGTCGTTGTACCTCCGCTGTTCGCGGGTAGATAGCTTGCCAGGTAGTTATCGTTCGTGCTGATGGCAAAGCTGCTGGCGCTGGTCAGGTCATAGGTCTTGATGGGCGTGCCAGTGCATTGCGCATCCGTATACAAGGCAAACTTCGCGCCGGTCAAAGCGCTGGTGCCGTCCGTCTTGTTGACTGTCACAGTATCCGGGGTAGTCGCCGTGCCGGTATTCACGTTGTTGGTGAACGCCGCGATAGTATTTTCCACCGTGCTGCTTGCCGTCACGGTCAGCACGATGGCGTTGTCTCCGGAATTGGATCCCGTTCCCGTCACGGCACGCCCACTCAGCGTTGCATGACCATCCGTGGAGCCAGTTTCGGTGATGGTATAATCACCCAGCGTCAGATCCGTCAGATCGATGGTGGAGGTGGCAACGCCGCCCGTCACTGTGATTGATGCGGTGTGGTTGTAGTTTTCCGGCCCAGTGATCGTGAAGTTGTAGGTACCGTCGGCCAGATTCGTGGACGTCGAGTTGCCATCCACAGTGACCGCCTTAGTGATACGCAGATCGCCCTTCGGCGGCGCGGTGGTGGTATTGGTGACGGTGACCACGCTGATACCGCTGTTCGCGTCGTTGGCTGTGTTATAGGTATAGCCGTACCGCACGGACATTGACGAGGCGTTGGCTGAGGCCGTCTTTTCCACCACGTAGTAGTAGATGCGGTGGCCTGTCTCGTCGAACAGGGGCAGGTTCGTCCAGGTATAGGAACCGTTATCGGTTATCGTCTGCTCATAGCCCGTAATATCGCTTGCGACAACCGCGTCGGCGGGCAAATCCTTCGCCTGGATGACGGTGAAAGGCGTTCCGCTGCCGCCCACGGAGGCGTCCGCGAATGTCTCGGCTGCGCCCCTCATATGCACGTCAGTCCCGCTTCCGTCCGCGATAAGGAGGAAGGTGGATGGGAGGGAGGCGGTAAAGGTGGAAAAATGTCTCAATGAATGACTTCCAGAATTGATTACAAAATCTGCTCCATAGATTTTCTCGAATGTAACTGTCACATCACCAGCTTGTGCTCCAATATAGATCACACTATTACCGTTATAAATGCCCGTTTTAACATCCGTAGCATTTGTCGTTACTTTATATGGTACACTATAACACGTAATTCCATAATAAAGTTTTCCATCACTATTCATCGTCGGCAAATTGCTTACGGTCTCAGAATAAGATGTGCCATTTCCAAGATATCCAACAGTAAAACCATCTATTTTAGATAAATAGTTTAAATCTTTATCGTATAAATCCCATTGTCCAGCATTAAAGAATGTATCTTTTGAAACATTAACAGTCAGGTTCATCCCCCTGGCAACAACGCCCGTTAATTCCACGGTTCCGCTACCGCTGATGGTCGCTGGTGTGCCGGAAACGCTCGCATTATCAGCACCGGTCACTTCGGCGTTCACATTCCATGTGATCAAATTGCCACCGTCATTCAAGCGATTCAGCGTCTTTGTTGCGCTCCAGGGCGTTCCGTTCAGCATTACAGACTGCGCATCTTGCCCGTTGGCTGTAAATGTTACAGTCACTGTTGTCCCCGCATCAGGCGTATCATCCCAGTTCACACTCACAGGGATATTCATCGTCTGTGGAGCGTTGGTCAACGTCAGGCTGATATTCTTTGAATCCGATGCCGAAGCTGTGCCGTTGCCAGAGGATGGAGATACCGCAGTAACAAACCCGTCGCCGGGTATCGCTGTGTAGCTGTAAGCAGTTTCTTCAGTGAGTGTAAATGTCGCTGTCCAGTCATTCGCATTGCTCAGCGTTGCCTGGGTGCCGTTCATTGTCACCCTAACTGAACCCTTGTTATTAGCCGGGCGCTGTGCAGAGGGAACGGTGAAGGTATAGGCATACTGGTCTGCCGCTACCGCGTTCGCCGTCACCGTCAGGGTGGTCGGGTCGGTGATACCGGAAACCGTAGTCGGGCTGGTGAACGTGATCTTGTCAGGCTTGTTGGTGGTATAGGTTACAGTGTAGTTCACACCGCGCTTCAATGCCACCTGGTCAGACCAATTCCCATTGCCCAGAACAACGCTCTGAGTATCGCCCTCGCCGGTAAACGTAGCAGTAATGGTCGCAGAACCAACCGGTGTGCCTGAAAGCGTTGCATTGACAGTTACGTCAAAGGTGTCCGTCGGCGCGGTGGTGGAGCGGTACAGCACCATGGTGGCCGAACCGGTGGTCACTTCGCCCGCCCAGACCTTCTCCACCCGAATCTGGGTGGATTCGGTGTTGATGAATATAGGCACGGTATTGGCGGACAAGGCCTGAATCCCCTTGATGGGGTCGTTTTCGTCCGAATCCGTCACCTTGTAATAGGATCCGATAGCCGAGAACAGCGCGCCCACCTGGCTGACCTCTACCTTGACCAGATACTTCGTATCGTCATATACGACAGTGGAATCGTTGCCGGAAGCTTCCCGCATCAGGTAGTAATAGGTACCGGCTGCGGAATACTCTATGGTATCAAACTGCACATGACCGGAAGCGTCGTTACTGGCCTGCTGGAGCAGGGTTCCGATCACTTCCACCTGGGAAAGATTATTCAGGTCAACATTTGTCAGCGGCAGCAGCTCGAAAGTGAATTCCTGGTTCTGCAGCGTGCGGGGCGCGGCAGCATACAGCACCTTTTCCGCCTCCGGCGCGAAACCGCTGATCTGGTTCTGGCAGACGATGGTCGTGTTCAGTTCATTGCTGTACCGGAACACGCAGTAGCCCTCGGTGGTCTGCTTCAAGCCGTCCTTCTCATAGCCCACTAGGTTATAGCCAGCCGTCGGCACTTCTACCACCGTATAGTATTGTCCCTCCGTAAAGTGACCCGTGGTAACTCCACCGACCGTTTTCTGCGCCAGAAGCTGCACGGCCTGGCCCTGATAAAGCGTGGTTTCCCAAATAGGCGTCAGCGACGCCACTTGGTCGAGGGTATGCGCTCCCTCATAGAAATTGAAGGTAAACGAAACACTGGTATCAATGCCCTGGTCAACGCCCTGGTTATCCACCACCTGTTTTTTCAGCACGGGCAGCGGCTTGAGCCGCACACCGGCCTTGGCCGGCTCAGCGGAAAGGTTGACATCCGCCGCGGTGGTGTAGTGATAGCCGAAGGAGTTCCAGGCGTACTGACCGGGCGTGCCATCCGCACTCAGCTTGCCATCGTAGCTGACCTCCAGCACCCACATGGAGGGGAACACAGCCTCCATCAGCGTGCTGTTTTCTAAAGCATTGATCTTGGCAGTCAGCGTACCCGGATTCAGCTTCAAGCGGAAGGATTTCGCGGTCGCGGCGCTGGCATTCCATGCGCTGGTACCGGCCCAATCCTCGGTTGTGAAGGAAGTATTGTTGGAGAATTCCAAAGTATAGTCTTCGTTTGTTAGTGCGATAGACTTGGTTCCTTCGCTGTTTCTGAAGATCAGCGAGAGGTTCAGCGCATTGGCAAAGCCGATAGAGAATTCAGAGCCGCGCTGCTCATGCGCGTTCACCACGCCCGTATCGCCGATTTCCGGCATACGGTCGATCATCACAAACTGTTTGAACGTGGCGTTGGAGAGGTTTTGGACATGGTTGGTATAGGTAATAATCGCGTTCGTGTCATCGACGGTGATATAGTTCCTGCCCGTCGCAATATCATAACCGTAGGCTTTGTTGGCAGGATAACCCTTTTCGGCAGCAACCTTATAAGACATGGTGGCGCCGTCTCCAAGCATGTTCACATAGTCCATGGAAGAAACGCCGGTGTACGCTGTGCCGTCCGCGTTCTTCTCCAGCTGTCCCCGCGTCACGCGGTTGGCGTCCCATTCCTGGATGGGCGAGAAGATGGCTTTGTTATCCAGCTGGCCCTGGTACTGGCCGGACGTGAACGAGGTGACCAGCACCAGTTCTGCGCTCCCGCCTGCGGGAATCTCATAGCCACTTTCCGCAGGGAAGGTGAACACATATTTATTGTACTGGCCTTCTTTTGTCGTAGTATAACCGGTGAACGGCGCGGCGTTCATATCCTTGGCGCTGCCGTTGATAGTGAACGATTCGATCGAAGAGAACGAATGGTGCTCATAGATTGCGTCGGACAGCGTATAGCCGTCAATCGGCACAGCGCCATCGTTGTAGAGCGTGATTCTCCACTTTACATTGCTCTGGCTGTTGATGTTCGTTGTATTGTCGTTCAGCGCGGTCCATTCGGTATCAGCCTGCGCTTTATAGGCGATGGCCTTTTTGAGGATGCCGGGAACAGCGGCGTTGCTGGGATGAATCGTGACGGTAGATTCCGCGATCTGGTGGGTTCCGTCGTTGGATACGACCGTGCAGCCGCCATTATTCTGTATGGCGTCGTCGTGCGTTTTTTGTGTTGCAATCGGCATCCTCGACAGGGCCGCATCACTATCTAAGTCCGCCTGGATGGTGTTCGTGATCGGCTGGCCGTTGGTCAGGGTAACGCCATCTTTTATCTTACACTGAACATCGAACGCCAGGACATGCTTCTCCGGAAGATTAACGCCTGCGCCTTCGTTCAGCGTAAAGAGCACGGTATTGCCTGTTGGCTCAGCAGCTGTGACTTTGACCCCGGAAAGCCCGGAATAACCGGCAGGAATCACATAGTTCGGATTGTTGTTTTGATCGTATGTCGTTATTTCTCGGATACTACCATAGGAATGCGTGCCCGCGTTGTAATCACTATTCGCGATTCCGACAAACTGCAGCTCCGGAGGCAGAATATCCGTCAGCGAATTGACATGCAGCGTGCCTGTGCCGGTGTTTGCCACGATCACCATGTAGAATACATCGGTAACATCGCCTATGTTAAACAAATCCTTGCTGCTCAGGGCAACGTAGTTATAACCTACGTCTTTTGCAAGACCGATTACGCTCTTCTGAGCGTAGAATTTTTTATTTACAACCTCGGTATGATCGACTTCGACCGGGGGCATACCGGTGATGGAATATTTGTTTTTCTGCTGGCGTCCCCATGTAGTATCCACGAACATGGTATGCAGCACCGCCGGATCATCCGGGTATTTTAGGGTGATCCGCTGAACAAGCTTCTCCTGGGAAGATGTTACGTTAATATCGCCAAAGCGCAGATAATGCTCGTTGTCGAACCAGTATTTTTTTCCATAGTTTGCGTCATTGTTGGAATACGGGGTAGCATATGTAAAGAAGTCACTCTTTCCTGCCGTCGTTTCGTCCACAAGCACAGTGTCTCCAAGTACCCAGTATCCCAGCGGGAACACGCTTTGGGGACCGCCCTGGGGCAGGTAATCGGTAATGCCCGTCACGGTGGTCTCAAGGTGTTCGGGGTTATCAATGGTCAGTTCATAGGTGACAGTCGCGCTGGGGCCGATCTCAATGGTATCAAACAGTTCTCCATTCGGTCCTACAATCTTTTTGGAGATTTCCACGCCTTTGACGTCAACAACGATGATCGCCTTGTCCTCGCGGCCCACGGCAGTGGCTTTATTTTCCAATTCCTGCAAGCCGGTTGTCTGGTTGACGAGCTCGTCGGTTTTGATAAACGCCTGATAGCTGATGTCACGGGATGTGATGTAATTCCCATCGACGGGATTGGGGATCGTCCAGGTGATTTTCAGGCCATTGTAAGCCTGCACAACTTTGACGGACTGGGCAGTTCCGCTGCCATCGAGGATGGTGGCGTTTTGTTCATTCCAGCCGAACGCATTGACAAACGCCTGCCAGGAGGTATATTCTGTGCCGTTGACTGTTAAACCCATCGGCACCAGGCCTTTGGGCAGCGTATCGGTCACAACGATGTTGTGTGTATAAGGATTCTGTGTATCGTTGGTTACATGAATCGTATAGGTGACGATGGTTCCATCGCAATAAGGCGGCGTGGCTTGCAGCCCGTTGACGGTCGCGTTTGATACATATTTTTCCAGATCAACCTTGCCCACTTTTGCTGTAATATCCGTGTGGGACTGAGAATTATTTACAGTTACACGGTTGGTGTATGTGATGTTGCCATTATCATCTACATTTCCATCAACTTTGGATTCGTCGTATGTTGCGGTTAACACAATACTATATGTACTGTTTGCCGCAAGCCCGTCCTTATGAACCTCGATCGTGGTTATTCCATCGCCACTGATCACGACCTTGGCAGGAACGAGGCTGCCATCGGAATCCTTGACATAACAGCCGGTTTCATATGTTATGTTCGTCTGGGAATAAGTAGTTTCCGTAATGTCGTCTCCATTTGCGTCGTAGATGGTAACGAGCAGATACTTCGGCAGATAGTCGATCAGGGACACATCGCCGGTATAGTTATAAGCGGTCTCATTTTTTGCGGTCAGCGTGAAATTAACGCTCTGTCCGTTTTGCAGCGTTGTGCTCGTTTTATCGCTTGTCTTTTCTGAAGTAATCGTTCCAGCGTGCAGCTTGCTGGCGACGTAATCGCTCAGTCCACGATAGGACGCGGTGTTGGTGATGGTGGATTCGTTTGTGTATCCCCATTGTTCAAGTGTCCTGCTGTCCCTGACCGTGGCTTGAATGACCAATTGGCTAACAGCATTGGGAGCCAACTCGCCCGTTCGGAAAGTGATGTTGTTGCCGTCAATGGTGATCTTGTCGCCATATACAGATTGCAGCCTGGCAATCTCCGCGTCTGTCAGATATACAGCGCTGGGCAGCATGTCGGATACGACGCTGTCCTCGGCGGCGATGGTTACCGTACCGGTATTGGTTACGCGGATCGTATACTCGATCGTCGCGCCAGCTTGGACATACTGACCATCCTGCGGGCTCTCTTTATTTACGGTAAAGCCTTCATCCTCTTTCGTCTTCGTCTGTACCTGATCCTGGGACGTATCATCATCGTTCCCCTTGCACGGCTTTTCGGTCACGCTGACCGCGTTAATGATCTCTTCGCCGTAATAACCAGCGGTGATATAATCCGGATCAAGCGTAATCCCGGCGGCGTTCAGCTCGGTGATATAGCTGATGTTGTCCATTTCGGCGGACAGATCACTGCTGGCATCGGGTCGATTCGGGTTGGTGACCTTGATCCTGTAGTAAATCTTGTTTCTGTCACGCACATCCAGGTCGGTGATAGTCATATTCGGTTTCAGCGTCAGGCCGAAAAGGATATTGTCAGGGGCAGAAGCGCCATCGATATAGATTCTGCCCTCAGTCTTATTGTAAGTATAAGTTCCAGTAAAGGACATATGAGCGGGAAGCGTCAGAGTGTCTTCGATTATCGCTTCATCCGTCCAGCGCACGCCCGTTTCCGTCCGGTTCTGGGAATTTGCGGTGTAATCATAATGCAGCCAGGAATTGATTTTGGGTGTTCCGTTGTCAGATGTCACAACCACCATGTTTTCTTTTGCATTGTTTACGTACTTCTGAACCGGATCCCAAGCGAAATCAGAGGTCCACTTGCCGGAAGCAGGGCCGCTGATACTGTCGTTTTCTGCAGGGGTAATAGCACTAAAGGAGGAATCCACAAGCGTGGGCTTCAGCGTCAGTGTTTTATTATCCTCCGTGATACCGTTAGGCGCAGTAAAACTCAGCGCGGCAATGCCGGTCGCTCCAGGGGGAACCCTGTAAGTAATGGAATTGTCCGACGTATTGTAGTATACACCCATCGTAAACGTTTGGCCTGTGGTCATATCACGGAATGTGATATGATCCCAACTATTTGGCGTGAAGGATTCATTTAGTGTTACATAGTTATCCAAGCCCGAAAGGCTCACTTTTACATAGGCTTCTTCGTTACTGTTGGAGTTGGAATTGCTCAAAAGAACTCTGGCATTCAGGGTGTTGCCGGACTCAGTTTCAGCCTGGCTCGTCCTTGTTCCGTCAGTGTTCAGGAAATAGGCCTCCGCGGTAATGCGGTTGTCAACCTGGCCGTCCGTTACGGTGAAGTGATAGCTCACCCCGTCCACAACCACGGTGAGCACAAAGGTATCCACAAAAGCTTCTTCGGAAACCAGATACCATCCGTCTTCCCGCTCTTCGAGGTACAGAGCCTTATCACTGCCGCCTTGATCGTCGGTACGCACCAAGTCAACGCTTTCAATGTCGCCGGTCACGCCGATCTCCGTCATGATATCGGCAAGACGGTAAGACCCTTCTCCAGGCCAGGACCAGGCTTTATTCACTTCCGCGCTGACGAAATCGACGGTGTACGCGATTCCGAACAGGCTAAACGAATCCGTGGTGAAGGTTACGCTCTTAATCTGGCCCTCAGCCAGGTTGAACTGCGCGTCAAGTAGTTCCACACCATCATCCGTCGCATGGAATACTTTACCAGTTACTTTTGCGATTTTCCCTTCGGGAACGTCAGGCAGACCAATACCCAGATCCAGCGTCACTGTAGCTCCGGTTTCGATCTTAGCGCCCTCGGCGTCCACGATCTTTACGTCATAGTATATAACATCAACGTCTTCGCCCAAAGCTGCCTGCGCCGCGTCGGCCACACGTTGGTCTTCCTCACCGGAGGAAACGCTCAGCAGCGCGCCAGGCTGCAGTTCCACAGCCGCCTGGAAACTGCCCACACCATCGATAACCACAGGCTGGCCCGCCGAGATGAATTCGGGGTTAGTCAGCTTAACAGCCACTTCGGTACTATCTTCCAGGGTTACAGTCAAAGCGGCTTCGTTAAAGAACGCCAGCGTTGTGAGGGTGTCCCCTTCGATGGTCAAAAGGGTCTCGTCAGAAACAGCAATATTATTGGAAGAAACTATTCCAGCAGTTTCAAGGATATCTGACACAGACGCGGTATCCCCAATGCCATGGAAAGCATGTTCGATGGGCGCAACGGGAGCCAAATAATTAGCGATTTCGACTTCCAGCGTCTTATAACCAGAGGTGAAAGTGACCTTGCCTTCCTGCACATCGCCCGTCAGGCGGATGGCCCCTTCGCTGTACTCTACGCCCTTTCCTTCAATGGAAACGGCAGCCTGGGAGAAGAATTCCTTGTCGAATTCTTCCTTTGCAGTTCCGTCGTGCAAATAGACTGCATATAACGAATCCCACTTGCTTACATTTTCTGTAAGGGCAGGCGCGTCGGCGAGAATGTCAGCAACAGGAAGCATTGTAACTTTCTGTATTTTATCATAGGAGATGTGCGACAATTCGTTACTGTTTTCCTGGAGATTCTCAAAATTGATGCAGATTTTTCCTTCTGCGCTCCTGTACACAAAGTCCACCGTATACTTGAGCAGGAAGGCGCTGAACCCATCGGTGGTGAAGGTGAAGCCGGTGAGCAGGTTATCCGCCCAGTTGACCTGCGCGTCCTTCACCACGGTATAGCTGCCGTCTTCCTGGAAATGGTACAGTGTGCAGGAAACGCGGACAATCGAAGCGTTCCTGTCCGGATTGTCCGCGAACACGTCGATCGGCGCGTCAAAAGAAACCGGCACAGAATAGGATTCGGCTTTATGCGCTCCTTCAGTCAGCTTGATATCAAAGGCCGCGTAGCCGGTGATGGACGCGGTCGCGGCGTCGGCCTGCTGATTCTGTTCGGCTGTATTCCTGGCCGCCGCTTTCAGTAAGCCCCGTTTCATCGGAACCGGCTTGTTGACCGCGGAAATCAGGCTTTGCATATCCTTCACGGGAGACACGGTAAACTCGTCTTCCGTCAGCGTGTATTCCGGAAGCGTGAAGTCCAGCTGCTTTGGCTCGGAATAATAGGCCGTGAGCAGATCGCTGTCCTGCTGCTGTTCTTCCGCTATCACCGGCAGAGGCGCCGCGTCAAACAGCATTTTATCCCTTCTTACAAGTCCATCTTCCGGGAATGTTCAATCGAGTCTGTTCATGGCGGAGAACAAATGATCCGTTTCAGACAGGTTCACACATGAACAAAATGGTATATTATACCTCCCATATCATACCATAGATAAGCGCCGTCTGTCTACCGTTTTTCCTATTTTTTTCTATTTAATTCCATCAACAGTTTCACCTGTTACACCTGAATCTTAAAAAATAAAAAACAAAACGGAAAAAACAGCGAAAAAAGGCTTGCCAAGCCATGCGTTGTGTGTTAAAATACCATGGATCACGCATGCGGGCCGATTTGTTTGCATGTGCCGCGAAAGCGGTTGCAAGCAAAAATGACGCCCGCAGAGGATACAACAAAAACGAGGAGGAAACCCCAAATGGCAGTCATCTCTATGAAGCACCTGCTGGAAGCCGGCGTACACTTCGGCCACCAGACCCGGCGCTGGAACCCCAAAATGGCCCCCTACATCTTCACCGAACGCAACGGCATCTACATCATCGACCTGCAGAAGACCGTCCGCAAGATCGACGAAGCGTACATGTTCGTGCGCAACCTGGCCATGGAAGGCAAGACCATCCTGTTCGTGGGCACCAAGAAGCAGGCCCAGGAAAGCATCGAAAGCGAAGCCAAGCGCTGCAACATGTTCTATGTGAACAACCGCTGGCTGGGCGGCATGCTGACCAACTTCCGCACCATCCGCACCCGCGTGGACCGGCTGAACGCCATCGACAAGATGGAGCAGGACGGCCAGTTCGACGTGCTGCCCAAGAAGGAAGTCATCAAGCTGCAGCATGAGCGCGAAAAGCTGGAAACCAACCTGGGCGGTATCCGCGAAATGAAGAAGCTGCCCGGCGCGCTGTTCGTGGTTGACCCCCGCAAAGAGCACATCGCCATCGCCGAAGCCCGCACCCTGGGCATCCCGATCGTGGCCATCGTGGACACCAACTGCGACCCCGACGAAGTGGACTACGTCATCCCCGGCAACGACGACGCCATCCGCGCTGTCAAGCTAATCGCGGGCAAGCTGGCCGACGCCGTGCTGGAAGGCAAGCAGGGCGAACAGAGCGAAGCTGAAGAAGCTGCGCCTGCTGACGCTGAATAATGATAATAGTTCTAAGTGAAAAGTTCTAAGTTCTAAGCGAATAGAGTGAAAAACCAATAGCTTAGAACTTGAACCTTAGAACTTAGAACTCATTCCTACAACACATTCAGATATTATCGTATTGAATAGGAGGTCATTCCCATGGCTGAAATTACTGCCGCAATGGTGAAAGAACTGCGCGAACGCACCCAGGCCGGTATGATGGACTGCAAAAAGGCCCTGGTGGAAAAGAACGGCAATATGGACGAGGCTGTTGCCTACCTGCGTGAAAAGGGCCTGGCCGCCGCCGCCAAGAAGGCCGGCCGCGTGGCCGCCGAAGGCGCCGTGGAAAGCTACATCCACATGGGCGGCAAGATCGGCGTGCTGGTGGAAGTCAACTGCGAAACCGACTTCGTGGCGAAGGGCGAAACCTTCAAGGAACTGTGCCACGACATCGCGCTGCAGGTCGCTGCCGCCAATCCCCTGTATGTGAACAAGGAAGACGTGCCCCAGGAAGCTCTGGACAAGGAAAAGGAAATCCTCCGCGCCCAGGCCCTGAACGAAGGCAAGCCCGAAAAGATCGTGGATCGCATGGTGGAAGGCCGCATCGAAAAGTATTACAAAGAAAACTGCCTGATGGAACAGGCTTTCGTCAAGAATCCTGACATCACCATCGCCACCCGCGTGAACGAAACCACCCTGGCTACCGGCGAAAAGATCAGCATCCGCCGCTTCACCCGCTACGAGTGCGGCGAAGGCATCGAAAAGAAAGAAAGCAACCTGGCGGAAGAAATCGCCGAAATGACCGGCAAGAAATAATCAGCCAATGAAAAAGGGACGGCTTTTGCCGCCCCCTTTTTTTGCGAAGGAGGTTTATCCATGGGAAAGTATAAACGCGTACTTTTGAAACTCAGCGGCGAAATGCTGGGGGAAAACGGACGGCTGTTTGATCACGGCATCATCGACCATGTGGCGAAGGTGCTGGTGAAGATCGTGGAGGACGGCACCGAGCTGGGCGTAGTCATCGGCGCGGGCAACATCTGGCGGGGCCGCAGCGGCGGCGAAATGGACCGGGTGACCGCTGACCAGATGGGCATGCTGGGCACGGTCATCAACTGCCTGGCCATGCGGGACGCGGTGCAGCGCGCGGGCGGCAAGGCCGTGGTCATGAGCGCCATCGAAATGCCCCGGGTGTGCGAGGTGTTCAACGCGGAGAAGGCCCGGAAGTACATGAAGAAGGGCAACGTGACTTTGTTCGCCGCGGGCAGCGGCAATCCCTTCTTCTCCACCGACACCGCCGTGGTGCTGCGGGCCGTGGAGGTCGGCGCGGAAGCCATTCTGCTGGCGAAGAACATCGACGGCGTGTACACCGACGACCCCAAGAAGAACCCCGACGCTACGCTGATCCGGGAAATCACCTACGAAAAGGCCCAGGAAATGCGCCTCAAGGTGATGGACGCCGCCGCCTTCGCCCTGTGCGCGGAAAACAAGGTGCCCGTGGTGCGGGTCTTCGGCCTGTTCGAGCCGGAAAGCATCCTGGAGGTGCTGGACGGAAACGATATGGGTACCGTGCTGTATCCGGAGAATTGATGAAAAGGCAGGAGGGATTAGGGATTAGGGAATAGGGATTAGTCGGTTTGTTTTTTCATGACAAACCCCTACTCCTTAATCCCTACCGTCCCTCCTATTATAAAAACCAAAAACAAAAAAACCGCGTATAACGGACAGACGGAACCGCAGCACACGCCTAAGATGCTTACTGCTGCTTCCTTCCGGACCTGACAGGGTTCACACCGCAGCATCGCACGGGGCCCATCCGCCATACACGGCTTATCTATTATACAGGATAAAGGGGAAAAAAGCAAGCACGAATTTTCCTCTTTACAGGGTTTTCCTGCCATGATAAGATAAAGGTACAAAACTACATCTGATAAGGAGGCGTTCCCATGCCCGCGAAATGGCTGAAAGACACGGTGTTCTATGAGATTTATCCCCAATCCTTTTTTGATACCAACAAGGACGGCATCGGCGACATCAACGGCATCATCGAAAAGCTGGATTATATCAAAAGCCTGGGCTGCAACGCCCTGTGGATCAATCCCTGCTACGATTCTCCCTTCAAGGACGCGGGCTACGACGTGCGGGATTATAAGAAGGTCGCGCCCCGTTACGGCACCAACAACGACCTGTACCGCCTGTTCGACCTGGCCCACAAAAAAGGCATCCATGTGCTGCTGGACCTGGTGCCCGGCCACACCAGCGAGGAGCATGACTGGTTCAAAATGAGCTCCAAGGCGGAGCCCAACGAGCTGTCCGGCCGCTACATCTGGACGAGCAACTGGATCTGGGGCTGCCGGAACATCCCGTATATCGCCGGCGAAGCGGAACGGCCCGGCACCTATCTGCTCAATTTCTTCAAGTGCCAGCCCGCGCTGAATTACGGCTTCCTGAAACCAGAAGAGCCCTGGCAGAACCCCATCGACCATCCCGACGCCATCGCGACCCGCGAAGCGATCAAGGACGTGATGCGCTTCTGGCTCAGCCATGGCTGCGACGGCTTCCGGGTGGACATGGCCGCGTCGCTGGTCAAGTACGACGATGAAAAGAAAACCGGCACGTCGGCCATCTGGCGCAACGTGCGGGAGATGCTGGACAAGGAATTCCCCGACGCCGCCATGGTGGCGGAGTGGAGCGAACCGTATCTGGCCCTGCGCTGCGGCTATGACATGGACTTTTATCTCAGCCACTGGGGCAACGGCTATGAAAAGCTGATGCGCGAATACGCGGGCCACGACGCCTCCCAGCCCGATAACAGCTATTTCCGCAAGGACTCCGCCCACGACATGACCGCTTTCCTGAACCAGTATATCGAATGGTACAAGGACACCAAAGATTTGGGCTATATTTCCCTGCTCACCTGCAATCATGACACAGTGCGCCCCAGCTTCAACATGGACTTTACGGAGCTGAAGCTGTGCTACGCTTTCCTCTTCACCATGCCCGGCGTGCCGTTCCTGTACTACGGCGACGAGATCGGTATGCGCTACCAGCAGCTTCCCACCAAGGAGGGCGGCTACTTCCGCACCGGCTCCCGCACGCCCATGCAGTGGACGCAGGGCAAGAACCTGGGCTTCTCCGAGGGCTGCCAGGACGCCCTGTATCTGCCCGTTGACCCGTCTGCCGACGCGCCTACCGTGGAAAGCCAGGAGAAGGACGAAGCCTCCCTGCTGAACACTGTGCGGAAAATCCTGGCCCTGCGCCATCAGGAAACGGATTTACAAGCGGACGGCGCGCTGGAGATCCTCTCCTCCGAGCCCGGCAAGCCGGTGGTCTACCGCCGGGGCAGCCTGCTGCTGGCGGTCAACGCCGCGGGCAAGGCCATGGACACGGGAGCGGATGCCGCAGGCAGGCAGCCCATCTTCACCCTGGGCAGCGCACAGGTCGAAAACGGCAAGCTGCGCCTGGGCGCTCAGTCCTTCGCGGTGCTGAAATAGCTTCCTTTTCAACAGGATAATCAACAGCCGCCAGAGGGTTTGATTCTATTCGCAAATTAAAACAGTAAAATATTAGGAGCCAGTTTGTCATCCTGAGCGAAGCGAAGAGTCTGCCCTGAGCAAAGTCGAAGGGACCTCCTTCGTTAAAAAGGAGATTCTACCCGCCTACGGGAGGTTCTTCACTTCGCTCAGAATGACATGCAAGCGAACGCCGCCCCCATCCGTCCTTCGACTCCGCTTCGCTCCGCTCAGGATGACAATGGGAACGGCTCAGAATGACAACGTTACTTGAATGGTTCTGATTAGCTTTTTTTATTTGAGAATAGTATAGCTTTTCCCGAGCACGAAAAATATTTTCAGAAAGGTCTTGACTTTAACGCTTTTATGCGTTACACTTTAAAGCAATAAAGAAACGGCCCGAAAAACCGCTTCTTGATTCCGAACGGAAGGAAAGGATGGAAACCCTTATGCTGATCAAATCCTTGCTGCTGATTGTATTTTTCGGAGTGATGGTAGGCATCGGCTTATATTGCCGCAAGCACGCCACCAACGTGGACGGCTTCGTGCTGGGCGGGCGCAACGTCGGCCCCTGGCTGACCGCTTTTGCTTACGGCACTTCTTATTTTTCTGCCGTCATTTTTGTGGGTTACGCCGGACAATTCGGCTGGAAGTACGGTATCGCCGCCACCTGGGTGGGCATCGGCAACGCGCTGATCGGGTCGCTCATGGCCTGGGGTGTGCTGGGCCGTCGCACCCGCATCATGACGCAGCATTTAAAGAGCGCCACCATGCCGGAATTTTTCGGCAAGCGCTTCAACAGCAAGAGCCTGAAAATTTCCGCTTCGGCCATCATCTTTATTTTCCTCATCCCCTACACCGCCAGCCTGTATAACGGCCTGAGCCGCCTGTTCGGCATGGCGTTCAACATCGACTACTCCATCTGCGTGATCGTGATGGCGATACTCACCGGCATCTACGTCATCGCGGGCGGCTACATGGCCACCGCCATCAACGACTTCATCCAGGGCATCATCATGGTGTTCGGCATCGTGGCCGTCATTGCGGCGGTGCTCAACAGCAAGGGCGGCTTCCTGGAAGCACTGAACGGGCTGGCCCAGGTGAAGGACGAAGCGGTGTCCGCCTCCCCCGGCGTGTTCAACTCCTTCTTCGGCCCCGACCCGCTGAACCTGCTGGGCGTGGTCATCCTCACCAGCCTTGGCACCTGGGGCCTGCCCCAGATGGTGCAGAAGTTCTACGCCATCAAGAGCGAGGGCGCCATTAACAAGGGCATGATCATCTCCACCGTGTTCGCTTTCGTAGTGGCGGGCGGCTGCTACTTCCTGGGCGGCTTTGGGCGGCTGTTCTCCGAGGCGATTGGCGTCACCGAAGCGGGCACCCCCGTGGGCGGCTTCGACGCCGTGGTGCCCGGGATGCTGGCGGGCCTGCCGGATATTCTCATCGCCGTAGTGGTGATCCTGGTGCTGTCCGCTTCCATGAGCACCCTGTCCTCCCTGGTGCTGGCCTCCTCCTCCACCCTGACCCTGGACTTCCTCAAGGGCAACATCATCAAGGACATGGACGAAAAGAAGCAGGTCAAGTGGATGCGCGGCCTGATCGTAGCCTTCATCGCTATCTCCGTGGTCATCGCTATCATCCAGTACACCTCCAACGTCACCTTCATCGCCCAGCTCATGGGCGTCAGCTGGGGCGCGCTGGCGGGCGCTTTCCTGGCCCCCTTCCTCTACGGCCTCTACTGGAAGCGCACCACCAAGCTCGCCTGCTGGGTCAGCTTCGTGTTCTCCACCGTGGTGATGATCGCCAACATGCTGGTGCGGCCCAGCTTCCCGCCCATTCTCCAGTCCCCCATCAACGCGGGCGCGTTCTGCATGCTGGCCGGGCTGGTGATCGTGCCGCTGGTGAGCTTTGTCACCAAAGCGCCCGACAAAGCGCTGGTGGAAGACGCCTTCTCCTGCTACAATGTGAAGGTCACTGTGCGCCAGACCGAAGCGCTGGGCGACGATTAAAAAAGCTATCTTATACGGAACAAAGGCCGCCGATCCTTCCGGCGGTCTTTATTTCATTATTATTCCATCCGCATTATTCCATCCGCTATGATCCAATCACCGACCCCAAATGCCTTTCGATCCTGGAGAAAGCCATCGCTTCATCCCGCTGATACTTTCGCAAATCATACGCAAGCCGTGGCCAACTTGAAATGTGGGGATTGACAGGAACCCCCAACTTGCGCTATATTAAATAGGTATCTTTATCAGCAGGACGGCGGCAGCGCGTGTCTTGCTTTTCCTGTATTTTTCAGGCGATTTTCCGCCATATTTGAAAGGAGAAACCGATGCCCAGACTGACACCGAAAACCGTGCTCCTGACAGCCCTCCTGCTGACGCTGTTTTTTTCCTGCATGCCACAGGCCGCGGCCGAGGCGGTGAAATACGAAGCGCCCAAGCAGATCGTGATCACATTCACCGGGGACTGCACCCTGGGCATCGACGACCGGGAGCGGGGCAAGGCCACCGGCTTTGACGCCTTCATTCAGCAGTATGGCATCGACTATCCCTTTGAAAAGGTGCGGGACATTTTCGCAAATGACGACCTGACCGTGATCAACCTGGAAGGCACCCTCTACAACTCCGACGCGGGCCGGGCCAAGAAAACCTACGCTTTCCGCGGCGACACCAGCTATGTGCAGATGCTGCTGAACGCCAGCATCGAGGTCTGCTCCCTGGGCAACAACCACTCCATGGACTACGGCATGGCGGGCCTCCAGTCCACCGTCGACACGCTGGAAGCCAACGGCATCGGCTGGTTCGGGTCGGAAAACGAATTCAACCATGTCTTTGTGTTTGAAAAGGACGGCATCAAGATCGGCTTTGTGTCCATGTATGAAAAAAGCTGGTGGGACAAGATCGGCATCCTGGCCTCCGCCTTTGAGCAGCTTCGGGCGCAGAACTGCGACCTCATCATCGGCTTTCCCCACGCGGGCATTGAGTACGACGTGCGCTACGACCGGGGCGGCGGGCAGGACAGGCTGGTGGAAAAGATGCTGACCTTCGGCTGCGACCTGATCGTGTGCAACCACGCCCACACCATCCAGGGCATCCGCCAGGACGGGGACAAGACCGTGCTGTGGGGCCTGGGGAATTTCGTGTTCGGCGGCAATTCCAAGATCAAGAACAACGCCATGGGCGAGCCCACCAATTATACCTACCTGGCCCAGTTCACCCTGTCCTTCGACGAGAATAACAAGTATCTGGGCCACCAGCTGAACATCATCCCCATCGTCGTCGCCACCGGCAGGGACAAGGCGGGCGAGCTGCGTAACTATTACCAGCCCACGCTGGCCACCGGCAAGGACGCGGAATTCGTGATGAACGCCATCAAGCGGGATCGCACCCCCGGCAACCTGAAGGTCAATCCTTACGTGGAGGGCGTCGGCGCTTTGCAGGATTTCATTCCCGCGTCGATCTTCCGGTGATTGAAAGCAGTTCCAAGTTCAAAACTCTTAGCTTATAGTTCTAAGTTCTTAGTTCTTAGTTCTAAGCTAAAAGTGGTAATTATGCAATGTGATTTGCATTAAATGGGAAAAAAATATTAGAACTTAGAACTAAGAACTTAGAACTAAAAAACTTAGAACTTAGAACTAAGAAATTAGAACGAAAAACCACCCCCATTTTTCCGGAGGCTTCGCATGGTCAACGCCCAAGCATTCATTGACGGTTTGAATTTGCAGGTGCTCAGCCCGTCCACCCAGACGGAATGGGACATCCACGCCGCGGAATTTAACCGGCCCGGCCTGCAGTTCGTCGGTTTTTACGAGCATTTTCCCCATGACTGGCCCCAGGTGGTGGGCCTGACGGAAATGAGCTATCTGGAATCCCTGACGGACGATGTGCGCAGGGCGCGGCTGGAGGCGTACTTCTCTTATCGCGTTCCCTGCCTGATCGTCTGCCGTGGCATGATGCCCTCCCAGGATATGATGGAACTGGCCGCCAAATACGACACGGCCCTGCTGCGCACCAATCAGGTGACCACCCGGTTCATCGCCAACGCCATGAACTACCTGAACCGCTGCCTCGCCCCGCGGGCCACGCTGCACGGGGTGCTGGTGGACGTGTACGGCATGGGCGTGCTGATCACCGGCGAAAGCGGCGTGGGCAAGAGCGAAGCCGCCCTGGAGCTGGTGCGCCGCGGCCATCAGCTGGTGGCGGACGACGTGGTGGACGTGTGCCGCATCACGGAGAACCGGCTCATCGGCGAAGCGCCCGAAATGGTGCGCCACCTGATGGAGATCAGGGGCATCGGCATCATCGACATCAAGGCCATGTACGGCATCAGCGCCGTGCTGGCCAGCAAGACCATCGACATGATCATCCACTTGGAGCCCTGGAAGGAAAAGAAAGCCTATGACCGCCTGGGCTTGACGGATGACTTCACCACCATCATGGACGTGCGGGTACCCCAGATCGTGCTGCCCGTGCGGCCGGGACGCAACGTGGCCGTGGTCATCGAGGTGGCGGCCCGGAACTATTCCCTCAAGCAAATGGGCTATTCCGCCGCCCAGGAGCTGGATAAGCGGCTCAGCGGCAGGGCGGGAAAATGAGTAAGGGATGAGGGATTAGGGAATAGGGATTAGTTATTTAGTTTTTCCCAAAATACATTGACAACCCCTATTTCTTCAAATTACACTTTCTCCTAATCCCTAATCCCTAATCCCTAATCCCTAAAATACGGAGGCAACAAATGGTCTACATCGGCATTGACCTGGGCGGCACCAACATCGCCGTGGGCGTGGTGACGGAAGCGGGCTCCATCCTGGCCGAAACTTCGGCAAAGACCCTGGCGCAGCGCCCCTATCAAGAAGTGATTCGGGACATGGCGGCCTGCGTGATGAAGGCCGTCACCAAGGCGGGCCTGACGGAAGCGGACATCGCCTCCATCGGCATCGGCATTCCCGGCGTGGCGGAGGGCGACACCGGCGTGGTGTTCAACTGCACCAACCTGGGCTGGATCAACGTGCCGCTGCGGGTGGAAATGCAGAAATACATCAACAAGCCCGTGTTCATCGACAACGACGCCAACGTGGCCGCCCTGGCGGAAGCCTATTTCGGCGTCAGCGCCGGGTACAGAAGCAGCGTAATGATCACGCTGGGCACAGGCGTGGGCGGCGGCATCGTGATCAATGGCCGTACCTGGGCGGGCGCGCACGGACGCGGCGGCGAAATCGGGCATATGACCCTGGTGCCCGACGGCGCGCCATGCACCTGCGGCAACAACGGCTGCGTGGAGCGCTACTGCTCCGCTACCGCCATCATCCGCACCGCCAAGCAGGAGTGCTACGCTTTCCCGGATACCGCGATCCTGAAGAAAGCGGGCGGGGATATCAACCGCGTCAACGCCAAGCTGGTGATCGACGCCGCGAAGGAAGGTGATGCGTCGGCCCTCCGGGTATTCAATTCCTTCGTGAAGTACCTGGCCATGACCATCAACGATATCACCGCGTTCTTCGACCCGGACATCATCGTGCTGGGCGGCGGCGTGAGCTACGCGGGCAGCTTCCTGCTGGATAACGTGTCGGCGCTCCTGCCCCGGTACCAGATGTTCAAGGCCCTGCCCATTCCCAGGCTCGCCCTGGCGAAGCTCGGCAACGAAGCCGGTATCGTCGGCGCGGCGATGCTGGGAAAGTAATGATTCAGTTCTTAGTTCTTAGTTCTAAGCTGAATATACCATGAATGATAGAATACCGCTGAAAGCTAAATGGGCTTAGAACTTAGAACTTGGAACTTAGAACTAAAAAACTATAAAAAAGGAGAAATCAACCCATGACCATTTCAGTCCGTTCGCTGTTCCGGCAGACGCCCGCTGACGGCGCGGAAGTGACCGTGTCCGGCTGGGTGCGCACGGTGCGCGACAGCAAGGCTTTCGCTTTTATCGCCCTGAACGACGGCACCTTCTTTAAGAACGTGCAGGTCGTGTGCGAGCAGAACCTTTCCAACTTCGCCGACGTGGTGAAGATCACCCTGGGCAGCGCCATCCAGGTGACCGGCAGCCTGGCCCTCACCCCGGAAGCCCAGCAGCCCTTTGAAATCAAGGCCACGAAGGTGGAAGTGATCGGCGCCTGCGACCCCAGCTACCCCATGCAGAAGAAGCGCCATACCGTGGAATACCTGCGCACCCAGGCCCACCTGCGGCCCCGCACCAACCTGTTCAGCGCCGTGTTCCGCATCCGTTCCCTGGCGGCTCAGGCCATCCACGCCTTCTTCGCGGAGCGGAGCTTTGTATACGTGCATACGCCCCTCATCACCGCCTCCGACTGCGAGGGCGCGGGCGAGATGTTCCGGGTGACCACCCTGGACCTGAACAACCTGCCCAAGGGCGAGGACGGCAAGGTGCTGGACAAGGAGGACTTCTTCGGCAAGCCCGCCAACCTGACCGTGTCCGGCCAGCTGAACGTGGAGTGCTTCGCCCAGGCGTTCCGCAACGTGTACACCTTCGGCCCCACCTTCCGCGCTGAAAAATCCTATACTCCCCGCCACGCCGCGGAGTTCTGGATGATCGAGCCGGAAATCGCCTTCGCCGACCTGGAGGACGACATGGAGCTGGCCGAGGATATGCTCAAGTATGTCATTGCCGACGTGCTGGCCAAGGCCCCCGAGGAAATGGAATTCCTGAACAGCTTCGTGGACAAGGGATTGATCCAGCGCTTGCAGCACGTGGTCAACAGCAAGTTCGCCCGGGTCAGCTACACCGACGCCATCGACATCCTGCTGAAAGCCGATAAGAAATTCGAGTATCCCGTCCATTGGGGCATGGACATCCAGACCGAGCACGAACGGTATCTTGCCGAGGAGCACTTCGGCAGCCCCGTGTGCGTGTACAACTACCCCAAGGAAATCAAGGCGTTCTACATGCGCCAGAACGACGACGGCAAGACCGTCGCCGCCGTGGACGTGCTGGTGCCTGGCATTGGCGAGCTCATCGGCGGCAGCCAGCGCGAAGAACGTCTGGACGTGCTGGAAGCCCGCATCAAGGAACTGGGCCTGGATATGAACTCCTACTGGTGGTACCTGGAGCTGCGCAAGTACGGCACCACGCCCCACGCCGGCTTCGGCCTGGGCTTCGAGCGCCTCATCATGTACCTGACCGGTGTTTCCAACATCCGCGACGTGCTGCCCTTCCCCCGCACTACGGGGAGTGCCGATTTCTAAGACGTTTTTCGGGGGGAACCACTCTTTGGGGGCCAAAGAGCGGTTCCCCCCGAACCCCCTTCCGAGAAAACCATATATGGTGTTCTATACATTAGGTTATGGAGAATCATAGCTTCGTAATAAAGTTGTAACAATTTATTCGCATCCTCTGTTCCCCTTCGGGACAGGGGATTTTTTTGCTCCGCTTTATGCTGTGCTTGCGGAAAAAAGGAGCCACAGAATCTTGTGGAGCGGGAAATATGTCAAAATTATTTTAAAATAATGAAAAAAATATTACGAAAATGCGTGCATTTATTGAGAAAGTATGTTATAATAGTGAAGCGCTGGAAATGCGACGGCGCGTGATACCGTTATCCCGGAGGGAGGAAGATGCAGTATGCTGACGAAGACGCAGACGGTGGGGCAATACTCACTGGAGGGCGTGAATCAGCGAATGAACGCCGCGATGCGGGCCTGCGTGTCCTGGGCGGCGATAGAGGAACACGATAAAATTTTGGATATGGCCTGCGGCGACGGCCAGCTGCTGGCCCATTTGAATGATCAATTGAAGCTGACGCTGTGCGGCATGTGCCGGCGGGCGGACCAGGCCCGGGCCATCAGCGAGATGCTGGGAGAGGCCGACGTGATCCCCGCCCGGATGGACGATATTCCCTGGCGGGACAGCACCTTTGACGTGGTGCTGCTCTCGGCCCACATGAAGGGCGAGCCCAAGCGCATTCTGGACGAGGTGATCCGAGTGCTGCGCCCCGGCGGGCAGTTCGTGATGGCCTCCCGTGTGCTGGCTTTCCGCGGCGAAGGCGAATACAACCGCCGCGAAATCATGCGCCTGATGCAGGAGGCGGGCTTCCGGGAGGTTTCCTTCCGCGCCACCGGCCTGTGCGGGGCCATCGTCGGCTGGAAACCCGGCCAGATCGACGCCATGCGGGATGAAATGAAATAAGGATACGATCACACTGAATACAGCAAAGCCGCGCCAGATTGGACGCGGCTTTATTCATATAGATCGTATGAGTCTTGGGATATAAATAGACACTTTAGGTTATAAAAGGGATTAGGGAATAGGGATTAGGAAGATAGTGTACAATGAACCTGTCCACAACACGATTGGAAACCAACGAAATAGCAAAACAATGACTAATCCCTATTCCCTAATCCCTCCGTTACTTAAAGTGTCCTTTCACAGCACAATATCCCCCATCCCAAACCCTTTGGGCATAGGCTCCTCCTCGATAAAACGGAAGTTCTCGTCCCGCAGGGTGGGGAGGAAGGCTGCGTAGGGCAGGCGGGAAAATTCGCAGCCATAGCTGCTCTGGCCGAACCAGCCGCCCTCCTTGGCGCGCAGGTTCAGGTCGCGGGCGAACTTGGTGCGGTTGGAGCAGTCATGCACCAGCAGCGGCCACTGTTCCGCATCGGCCACAGCCATGAATTGCAGGGTCAGGTTCCGGCTGAAAATCGGGGAGACATATCCCTGGCGGCAGAGGTACAGGTTTTCGCCCGCGTAGTTGTCAATGTTGTTTTCGTTCAGGTGCAGCTCGGCGCAGTTGATGAAGTCCGCGCCCGTGGCGAAGATGGGCAGCTTTTTCTCCATGAACTCCCGGTAGAATTCCGGCGTCATGGGCGTTTCGATGCCCATCCGGGGGAAATATTCCCGGGCAATGGCCATGGCTTCGATCACTTTCCCGGCGCAGTGGGACGCGCCCAGATTAAAGCGAATTTCATCCAGCCCGGCTTCGGCCAGGGCTTTTAAATTGTCCCGGGTCGCGTGGAGGCCGTTGGTGTAGAGGTGCTGGTGAATGCCCGCTTCATGGAATTTGCGCACCACGCCGTAGTATTTCTCGATCTCCATGAAGGGCTCCAGGTACACATAGGAAATGCCGGTGGGTTTTTTGTGGATAGACAGCAGCAGGTCGATATCGTCCTCATAGAACTTCGTCCCGCCGATTTCCCACATGCCCTCGCCCACGGGCGGCTGGCTGTCCAGGCACCCGTAGTCATAGCAGAACTTGCAGGCCGCGTCGCATTTGTTGGTTTTGCGCACGGCGCTCAGGCCCGTCCCCAACAGGCAGGAACGGCACCCGCCGGGAAACTTGCTTTCGTCCCCGACAAAATAGGTCCGCCCCGCCAGCGATTTCAGGTGCGGGATCTTCGCCATCAGCTCTTTGTGCTTCGCGTCCACCGCCGTTTCGATCTGGGCGAACACCGACAGGGCGATTTCCATCTGCCCCGGCATCAGGTCTTCGTCCTCCGGCAGGGAGGCGAAAAACTCAAACCAGCTGAGGGCATCCTTCTTCGATATTTTCATGCGTAAACCTCTCTTAAATAAGCAGGAGGTAGGAGGCAGGAAGTAGGAGGTTTAGTTTTGTCGCTGCTTTTATCCGAAGAAATGCGGCTTGAAAAGCATTCGACAATATTAACCTCCTGCCTCCTACTTCCTACCTCCTACCTCGTTTCACTTACGATCCATAGGGGTACGGCCCATAGAGCAGCGTGCGCAGGGTGGCGGGGCCAGCCACGCCGTCCACATCCAGGCCGTTGGTGCGCTGGAAGGACTTGACGGCGTTCTCGGTGCCTTCGCCGAAGTAGCCGTCCGTGGAGCCGTAATAGTAGCCCTGGTTGCGCAGCGCCTGCTGCATCTCCTGCACGGGATTGCCGTACATGCCGCGCCGCAGGGTGGGATAAGAGCCGTAAGGCGCGGGCGTCACCAGCACGTAGATATTCGGCGGGATGGGCGTCTGCGTGGGCCGCAGCGTGGGCCGTGGCACAGCGGTGGGCCTGGGCGTGGCAGTGGCCGCCGCCTTGGAAGCGGACTTGGCGGAGCTGGAGAACAGGCGGTTCAGGGTGCCGCCGCCGGCCACGCCGTCAGCGGTCAGGCCGTTGCCGCGCTGGAACGCCTTCACAGCGTCCATGGTGCCGGACCCGAAGGAGCCGTCCACGCTGCCGCGATAGTAGCCCAGGTTCTTTAACTTCTGCTGCATCAGCCGCACGGCGGCTTTTTCCTTGCTGCCCTCCCGCAGGGAAAGGCCCACAATGCCGGAGGGAGAGGAGGTCTTGGCGGCGGAAGAGGAATACAGCGCTTTCAGGGTTTCCGGGCCGGCCACGCCGTCGGCGTAGCTGGTGTTGCGGCGCTGGAACGCGATCACGGCGGCTTCGGTGCCGTTGTCGAATTTGGCGGTGGCCTTGCCGACCAGATAGCCCAGCTCGATCAGCCGGTTCTGCATGGAGCGCACCTGGCTGCTTTCGTCGCCGTTGCGCAGGTAGGTATTGCTGTTATAGTTGGGCTTGGGCGTGGCCGTCTTTTTCGGGGTGGCGGTCACGGCGGGCTTGGCGGTGGCGCGGGCGGTCTGCAATTTTGCCAGCGTATTGGCGCCGACCTTGCCGTCCACTTCCAGGCCGTACTGCTTCTGGAACCTCTTCACGGCATCTTCCGTGGCCTTGCCGAAATCGCCGTCCACGGCGCCCTTCAGGAAGCCCAGTTGCTTGAGTTTCTGCTGTACGTTGCGCACATCAGGGCCCGTCGATCCCAGCTTCAAAGAAGTAAAGGGCGTGGCGGTGGGCTTAACCGTGGGAGTGGGAATGGGCGTCACCCCGGCCTGGCCGGAGGAATTCACGCTGGAAGTGATCATGGGCCCGACGGTCACATAGCCGTATCCGCCGGAGGGCGGCGCGGTGGCCACGCTCGGCTGGGTCTCAAGCGGCTGCACGGGCGTTTCGGGCGTATCCGTGGGCAGCTCGGTCGGAAGCGCTGCGGGCTCTTCCGTTGCGCCGGGATAGGTGGGGAAATTCATGTTCCCGTTTTGATTGTTGTTGACCGCGTTGTTCGGGTCCACATAGCACCCGGATAAAATGAGCGCCAGCATCAGCAGCAGCGCTATCAACCGCGCTTTCACAGATTTCATGGTTCATCCTTCCTTCCAAATACTTGCATTAAAACTCTTTCTATCTACATAGACGCATGATATGCGGCATTTGTTCCATTATTAAATAACTTTTTCTTCATGATTCGGGAAGCACGCCGTCTCCCGCGTAGTGCCAGGCGGCAAAGCCGAGGGCTTCGGCGGCCTGGACGTTGGGCAGCGAATCGTCGATGAACAGTGTTTCTTCCGGAATCACGCCGTACCGCTCCGTCAGCAGGGCGAAGATTCTGGGGTCGGGCTTGGTCACCTTTTCCCGGTTGGATACCACCGCGCCGTCCAGGAGCTTCAGGTTTTCAAACCGCTCCTTCGTATAGGTAAACGACGGCTCGCAGTAGTTGGTGAGGGCGTAGAGCTTTTTCCCCATCCGTTTCAACTCGGGAATCAGATGGTAGAGCGGCAGGGGGCGCATGGTTTCCGGGAAGTGATACACGGCGTGCAGCGCCATTTCTTTTCCGCCGGGCACGCCCGCGGCATCCGCGATGCTCCGGGCAATCTCCTCGTTGGTTTCCGCGCCCAGGTCGAAAGCCGCCCAGCGCCAGTCCGGGCCGAACATGGCCTGCCGCATAGCGTCCCGGTGTTCTTCCGGAATCAGCTCCATCACGCGGTCGGGTTCAAAGGTCAGCAGCACGTTGCCTACGTCAAACACGATGCAGGAAGCCTGCGTTAATCTTTCATCCATGGGTTCATTCCTCCACCGCTATAGCATACCATAAATTCCGCCCGAATACAATCACTTTCCCGTCGACAGATTTTGCGCAAAATAAACAAAAAACAGAAATTTTCGTAAATTCTTGACATATTTAGTGAATATGGGAGGGATTAGGGAATAGGGATTAGGGAATAGGGATGGGGTAACGATACCAAAAGCCTTCCCCTCAAGGGGAAGGCTTTTGGCGGGTTCCCTAATCCCTAATGCCTATTGCCTAATCCCTAATCCCTATTCCCTACTCCCTCTCCTCCCCCGGATTCACATGAATCATGATATGCTTTACCTTGGGGAAGCGCTGTTCGATGTCGTTATGAACGTTTTCCGCGATGGTGTGCGCGTCGGTCAGGGTCATGGAGCCGTCCAGGGAAATCTCCATTTCCACATACACCCGGCTGCCGAATTTCCGGGTCATGAGCCGGTCAACGCCCAGCACGTCGGAATGGGCCATGGCGCAGGCGCGAAGGGCCTTTTCCGTCTCCTCGTCCACGCTCTCATCCACCATCTTGTTGATGGCGTCGCGGAAAATATCGTAGGCCGCTTTGGCAATAAACACGCAGATCACCAGGCTGGCGATGGGGTCGAGAATGGGAAGCCCCAGCAGCGCGCCGCCAATGCCGATGAGCGCGCCGACGGAACTGAGCGCGTCGGAACGGTGGTGCCAGGCGTCGGCCATCAGCGCGTCGGAGTCGATCTGTTTCGCGGCCTTCCGGGTGTACTGGTACATGGCTTCCTTCACCGCGATGGAAAGCAGCGCCGCCGCCAGGGCAAGCGCGCCGGGGGCCTGCAAATCTTCCGGGTGCAGGATCTTCTGGATACCGGAATACCCGATCATGATGCCCGTCGCCAGCAGAACCCCGGCCAGTACGATGGCCGCCACGCACTCCATCCGTTCGTGGCCGTAGGGGTGCTCCTTGTCCGACTCCTTGCCCGCCAGGTGGACCCCGATCATCACGATGAACGTGCTGAACACATCCGAGATGGAATGCACGGCGTCGGACACCATGGCCCCGGAATGGGCGATCAGCCCCGCCAGCAGCTTCACCGCCGACAGCGCGGCGTTGGCGTAAATCGAAATACGGGAAACCCGGAAGGCAATTTTGGCGGAATTTTCCATGAATTGTCAGCTCCTTATTCCTGTTCCCAAAATAGAAAAAACGGGAACAAGCAATTCTATGCCTGTCCCGCAGAAATGATTCGTCTGCTGCCGCGCTTGCGGCCCGGCTCCCATGGGCCTGATCAAAATATAATGATATTATACTCAATCGGCCCCGTCTTTGCAAGCATAATTTTGCCGCGGCCCGGCGGCAAAAACGAGCCTTGCCAGAAAGGGAAAGCGGTGATATAATCAATTATAAACGTTTTTCAATGAATATGAAAACCGTGATGATGGGGAGGATGTCCGCCCGGTTTTGCCATGCCGGGCAGGGAAAGGATGGAAGCATGAATATCCATGAGTCGGCCGAGGATTACCTGGAAATGATACTGATGCTGCGGGAGAAAAAGGGATACGTCCGTTCCGTGGATATTTCCCAGGCCCTGGGCGTTACAAAGCCCTCCGTCAGCTTCGCCATGAAAAAGCTGCGGGAGAACGGATATATTCAGATGGAGGAACGGAACGAAATCACCCTGACGGAAAAGGGCATGGCAATTGCCCGCCGGATCTATGACCGCCATAAGGCCCTGACCGCGTTCCTGATCCAGCTTGGCGTGGACGAAGCGACCGCCAGGGAAGACGCCTGCAAGATCGAGCATGATATTTCCGACGAAACCTATCAGGCCATCCTGCGGGAAATCGGGGAATTGCCTTACTGAAAAACAGCCTTCGCCCTGTCCGCGCCGGACAAAGCGAAGGCCGTTTTTTTGTTCAGCCGAAATGCATGATTTTGTGTCCCAGCCGGTAAGCGGTGACCAGCAGCCCTTTTCCCAATTTGCTCTGGGCGTGGGCCATCCGTCCGACGGGATTGCGCAGATAAGCCCGGTACAGGTCTTCGTCATAGTCCCGAATGGCCTGCCACAGGCCCTCGTTCAGTTTTTTGCTTTCCTCGGAACCGGCAATGTGATGGAGCGCGCAGAGGGACCAGATTTGCCCCGCCACGTTATTGATCATGTATTGCCGCAGCGGTTGGGGAAAGGTGTCCAGGTCGGCCTTGTGCCAGGAGGTCGCCATCCGGGTGATCATGGCGGTGAGCTGATCCAGGCGCCTGATGAGGTTCTTTTCGTTCACGGACTGATCGTCCCGGCCCACGTTGTAGGCGTAAACCGGCTGATGCAGGTACAGCAGCTTTTCCACCCAGGGAAGGGGCTGGTACACGTACAGGTTGTCCTCATAGAACGTGTGCTCCGGCAGGATGTAATGATGCTCCCGCAGCATGTCCGCCCGGTACACCAAAGAATGGATCATGAACTGGTTGGAGGCGCTGAAACGCCCGCAGTCCGCCCAGCCAAACAGCCTGTTCTGGGGAAAGACTTTGGCGTAATCAATGCGGAAAACGGCCTGCCTGTCCCCATGGTCGTACACATAATCATGCACCGCCAGGTCCGCCCGGCTGCCGGGGGCCGCATGCTCCCGCAGCAGGTTCAGCAGCGCTCTCAGCCCGTCCGCGTCCAGCCGGTCGTCCGAATCCACCACTTTGAAATAAATGCCTTTCGCGGTTTCGATGCCCCGGTTCAGGCCGGAGCCGTGGCCGCCGTTGGGCTGGTGAATCACACGGATGATGGAAGGATGCGCCTGGGCCAGCCGGTCCGCGATGGCTCCCGTTTCGTCGCCGGAACCGTCGTCCACCAGCAGCACGTCCATTTCCTCGCCGCCGACGAGCAGGCTGTCAACGGCTTTTTCCATGTACGCCGCTGAATTGTAGCAAGGCACCACCACGGTGAGCAGCTTTTCGGTGGGCATGAAAGATTGACCTCCCCGGTGAAAAGCGCGCGGCCATTCTCCCGCGCGCCCTTTTCTTTGTTATTTTACCGCCACTGGCGAGAAGAAGAACAGCGCCATCGCGCCGGGGCCCACGTGGGAGCCCGTGCCGGGCTCGTAGCAGCGAATGAGCACGTCCTTCAGATCCCGCTTCTTTTTCAGCTGTTCCGCTAAAAACAGCGCGTCCTTTTCACAGTCGCCATGGGCGATGGCCACGATGTCCTGGCTGTCCCGGGAAGCGTGCTTGTCATACAGGTCGGCCAGCGCCATCAGGGACTTTTTGCGCCCGATCACCTTGCCGCAGCTGACGATCTTTCCTTCCGAGCTGCCCGTGAGCAGGGGCTTGATATTGGCCAGGGAGCCGATGCGGGCGGTGAGCGCGGAGATGCGCCCGCCCTTGCTGAGGAACATCAGGTCGTCCACCGTAAAAAACTGGCACATTCTGCGCTTGTTCGCTTCGGCCCATTCCGCGGCGGATTCCAGGCCGGCCTTGGCGGAGCGCATCATCGAGGCTTTCAGGGCGAAAATGCCTTCGCCGAAGGACGCCGCCAGGGTGTCCACCACCCGGATGATTCTGCCGGGGTATTTCTTCATCAGCTCTCCGGCGGCCTGCTTCGCCGCGCCGCAGGTGCCGCTGATGCCGCTGGACATGGCCACGTAGAGAATGTTCTTCCCGCTTTTGAGCACCGGCTCAAAGGCGTGCAGAAACTGGGCGCAGTTGATCATGGAGGTTTTGATCGGCCCGGTCTGGCGCAGGTTTTCATAGAAGCCGTGGGCGTCGAAGGGCTTTGTATCGTCATACGCGGGCATCTCCCCCGCGCCGGTCAGGCACGTCAGCGGAATCACCTGAATGTCCGCTTCGCGGGCCAGGTCGGGCGTCAGGTTGGACGAGGAATCCGTGATGATCGCGAAGTCTTCCATAAAAGAAAATACCTTCTTTCCATCTGGTATCGAACACTATGTTATAATAAATTCAGGTCAAAGTCAAGCAAAAGGCGCGAAAAATGATGGCGTTTCCATGCATCATGTGTTATAATACGGGCAGCCGGTGCATGGGAGGAGAGGTCGCGAACATGGTGCAAAAAGAAACGCTGCGGAAGCATCTGCTTCAATGGGAAGGGGTTCTTTCGGATTTTTCCCTGCCCGCCTGGGACGATTTTCCGGCGCTCCCCCTGTACATGGATCAGGTGATTTTTCTGCTGAACCGATATCTGGCCCCGCTTCCGGAGCAGGCCGGGGAGAAGCGGGTGACGCCCGCCATGATCAATAATTACGTCAAGCTGAAAATCATTCCGCCGCCCGTCAAAAAGCGCTATGACCGGACGCACCTGGCCGAGCTGATCATCGTGTGCGTCTGCAAGCAGACCTTGAACACCGCCGACATCAAAAAGCTGATTCCGCTTTCCCTGTCCGAGCAGGAGATCCGCCGTGTGTACGAGGATTTCATCACCGCCTTTTCCGAGATGCGGCAGTATTTCATCCGGGAAGTGCGCAAGGCGGTTGAGCCCGTGTTCTCCCCGGCAAACGAACCGGTCAGCCGCCTGCTGTTCCGCACCGCCGCCGTCTCCGGCCTGAGCAAGCTGCTGACGGAGGAAATCATTCGATTGGATGATGAAGAGGGATTAGGGATTAGGCAATAGGGAATAGGCAATAGGGAATGGTCGGCAGCCCTCCGTTGTCGTCCCGACCGAAGCAGAGTGGAGGGATCTGGCAGCGGATCAATATGTTGCCGGGAGAACTCTGTTTCTCTCGGATTTCCTTTTGCTCCGCGCGGGATGACATCTATATCCCTCATCCCTAATGCCTATTGCCTAATGCCTAATGCCTAATACCTTTGGAAAATACAAGAAAGGGATTGCAAATACACAATGATGGACAAGAGAAGCAAGCGCAGAAATTCTTTTATCACCATGCTTGTCTTTATGATTCTCCTGTGCCTGCCGACGGCGGGAACCGCCCTTGCCGATGACGGCCCTGTGGCGGTTCGTGTAGGCGAAGTCAGCTATCCCCTTTCGCTGGCGCAGTTCGCGTACCAGTCCGGTATTGACGCGGCGGTGGGTCTGTCTTTGGAGACGCTCACCGACGAGGATCGGCAGATGATCCTGGACAGCACCATGGAGCGCCTTACGCAGAACGCGCTGCTGGAAAACAGGATGCGGGAAAAAGGAAAAGCCGATTTCACGGACGCGGAGCAGGAAATCATGCGCTCCATGGCCCAGAGCCGGTATGAGCAGCTTTGGCAGGGCTTGTATCAGAAGCTGCGGGAAAGCAGCGAGGACGTGACCGAAAAGCAGGTCAGCGAATGGATGAACAAGCAGGGCTATACCGTGGACGCTATTTTCCGGGAATACAGAATCCAGGAGCTGCAGTTCCGCGCGTTTGAAATGTACTGCAAGGACGTGACGATCACGACCAAGGACGTGGCGGCGTATTACGAAAACACATACGTCGCGCCCGACAGGGAGCGCTACGAGCACGACGTTCCGCTGTACGAAAAAGAGATTTTGCTCAAAAACAACGAAGCCTTTTTTGTGCCGGAGGGATACCGGTATATCAAGCATATCCTGCTGGCGTATCCCGATGATCTGATGGACGCGCTCAGGCCTTACGCCGAACGGCTGAAAGCCGCGCAGGAGAAATTGCAGGAAGCCTACCAATCCCTGGCGGACGCCGCCACCCAGGTGGCCGAGATGAACGACCTGCTTCCCTGGCGCGAAGCGTATGACGAAGCCAAGGCCGAGGAAACCGGGGCCGAGCAGGCTTATCTGGACAAGCGGGAGGAAGCGCTGGACATGCTCAAGCCCGTCACAGATGAGATCATCCGGCGCTATCAGGCGGGAGAACCGTTCGAGAATTTGATGAAGGAATTCAGCACGGACAAGAATTTCCAATCCCCGGAAGAGCCCGGCTTCCCCTTCCACCCGGAATCCACGAACTGGCCGGAGGCATTCCGCGCGGCGGCGGCTGAACTGGAAAAGCCGGGCGACCTCTCCCAACCCGTGGCGACGGACACGGGCATCCACATCATCCAGTACGCGGGCGACATGGCCACGGGCGCGCATGCGCTGACCGACGAGGAGCAGAAAGCCCTGGAGGAAGCGGCCCTGTACGCTGCCCGGCTGGACCGGCTTCACACCCTGATGGAAACCTGGAAACAGGACTATGAGATCGAAACGCACCCGGAACTGATTGTGCTGAAATAAGGGAGAGAACAACAAATGAAGCGGCTGATTTGCGTGGTGCTCGTTCTGGTATTTCTGCTGGAAGCCAGCCCCATCGAGGCATTGGCGGAAAGCGCGGGGATGATCACGGCGGAAGAACTGGCCGAAGCCTGGGCGCTGACGGGCCTGGATGAAAACGCCGCGGCCTATCACGAAGGCATGGAAGCGGACGGAGCCATGAATGCCATGCAGCTGGCGGGCTGGCTGGACAGCCTGCTGGATCAGGAAATGAACACCCTGGGCAACATCCACGCCGACCTGGAGCAGGCGCTTGCCGATATGCAGGCGCGGAACGACGGCGCCTACCAGCGGCTGGTCCAATCCAACGAGGGGCAGAGCTACCTGAACCGCAGCCGGGAGCTGTACGCCGCTTCGGAAAACCTGCGCGAACAGCTCCGCTGGCACAAGGATCAGCTGGAAAGCAAGAGCGGCAGGATCCGCTACATGATCGACAGCCTGAGCGAAGGGCAGCTGACCAAGGCGCAAAAGCTGCGTTATTCCGAAACGATCCGGGCGTATACCCGGGACCTCAAGAATATCCGCAATGAAATCACCGGCCAGGCGGACGCATGGGACACGAAAATCTCCAGCTGGCATGACACCCTGAACGGACGCGGCACGGCCAATGATTCCGTGAGCGCCGGGCTGGGCGACTGGATCAGCCAGGTGATGGACGCTTCCGCGCCGTCCGTCCAGGCGTCCTCCGTGCGCGCGTCCACCCTGTACCCGGATAACGGCGGGAGCACGCTGCTGGGCCGCCTCTCCCCCATCCGCAGCGCGCTGGCCGAGGACGACGACCTGATTCATGTGATCGTGCTGGACGACAGCGTTTTTATCCTCACGCTGACCGACGACGACGGCCCCGTAAGCGGCGCGACCCTCACGCTGCGCGACCTGCTGGCGGACGAAAAAAAGCGCCAGGATATTACCGCCGTCACCGACGCGACCGGCAGCGCGATTTTCCAGACCAAGCGTTTTATCCAGAAATCAGACAACACGATGACCGTATCCATGCATGCGGAAATCCCCAATCACCGGGAGATATTCGTAAACGAGCTGCGTGTTGCCTGCGGCGAACAGTTGGAAATCTCCGCCAGCAAAGAGTATGAGCTTCCCTATGTCCAGTCCCTGGATTTTAACGGCCATGACATCATGCTCAGCGAATGGAACGCAATGTTCAGCACGCAGAATGATATGAAGCATACCTTCACGGTTCTCATCAATCATTCAGCTCCTGTCAAGCTGACGCTGGTGTATACCGACGCTGAGACGCAGAAGGAAGTCAGGAAAACGGTTTCCGTCGCCAAGCCGGAGCAGGGCTTCACGTCAAAAGTGAAGCTGACGGATTACTGGAAAAGGAAGATGAAGCCCGGCAGCAAGATCTCATTCGTGCTCTCGGACGACAGCGGGTACAGCGAAAATATCCCGACCAAGCTGAATATGGTGCAGGCGGAATTCGAGCAGCCTTTCCTGGACAAGGATAACAAGCTGCTGGAGGCGCTGACGGAAGGCATGGGCTTCGGCTTCACAATCCCGGAGTCCGCGGGCAAGCCCTGGGCGGGCAGCACCTTGTCTCTGGAGAATATTCCGATTCTGGAAAAGTACATGCCCCATGTGCAGCTCGATATCGACGGCAGCCTCATGATTTCCGTTGGGTATACTCCGCCAAGCGACGACAATGGATGGAAGAGCAAAGACCAGCTGGAACTGGAGGAGATCCGGAAGCAGAACGAGCAGGACGGCAAATGGAAAGCGAATAAGATCGCCGGCGGATTTATGGATATGGTGGACACGCATCCTAAGTCCTTCCTGGGCGCGGCGCAGGCGGATATCGGATTGTTTGCCACGCTGTTCGCGCGCTGGCCCAAGGATGAAGACGGACGGTACAATATTCATCTGGACGGAAGCGTCGGCTGTACGTTCACCCTGGGGGCGGAGTTCACGTACATGACCGGCGGATTTTTCGCCAGCATCGGCGTCACCGCTTCCCTGGCGCTCGCGTTTGGCCTGGGCGTGCAGATCACCTCGGACAAGAATCTGCATCCCATGAATTGGAGTCTGGATTTTGGCCATTCCGGATTCACGGTTATCATCCGCCTGACGGTTACGGTGAGCCTGGGATTGGGGATCAAAGGCGTCGCCAGCGCTGGAATTACAGGCAGCGCGTCGTTCAGCATCGTGCTTTTGCTGACCTTGGAACCCGCCGTGTCCGTATCCTTTCACGCGAATGTCAGCCTTGTATTCCAGATTCTGTGGGTCAAATATGAAATCTCCCTGTGGTCGTTTTCAAAACAGATTTATCCTTCCCAGAGCAGTGACGCCAGCCTGCTGTCTCTGATGGCGCGGCAGCCGGTGAACGCGGGCGCGGAAGAAGAGCCCGAACCCCAGAGAGGGGAAATCGGCTCCACGCCCCTGTCGAATGAATCCTTCCCCGATCTGATGGCCGACCTGGCGCCTGTCAGCACCTATTCCATGCTCAACAGCCAGGTGCGCTACTTGAACCTGAACGGCATCCCCTTCATGCTGTATATCCAGCAGGCTCCGTCTGATTTTGGCGGCTGCCATGTGGCGTGGGTCAACCTGACGAACGGCCAAACCGGCAATTTCCTGTCCTTCCTGGCAGGCCATGGGCTGGAGCCGGCGTCCGCCTCTGCGGTCGATCCCAGCCTGACCGAGTTCGCTTTCGACATCCGGCAGCTGGAAGACGATCCGGGCATGGCGCTGCTCGCTTTCCTGCGCACTCGGGAAATGGAGGAGGAAGGCACGGCCGCCATGGAGGATGGAACGGTTGTCCGGTATGACGCGCCGGTAAACTCCCAGGCGGTGATCATGGGCATCATGGAGAAGGAGGGCAGGCTCGTCCCCGCGGAAGGCGACGAAAGGCTGCCCGCCGTATATGCCTTTGACACGGAAACACAGTTCGGCTACCTGGCTGACGACATCCGGATTAGCGATTACCGCTTTGTGAAGGATCGGGCGGAATGCGCCGTGTCTGTGCAGGAGCATCTTCGTTTCGACCAAAGCGAGCTGACCACCGCCCGCCGCATGGGCGTGACGGCGATTTCCCGGAAGAATGAAGGCAGCCGCATCATCCAGTACCACAAGGATGAAGACCGCGAAGCGCCCAAAGCGGGCACGTCCCGCACGTCCCAGTGGGCGGCGATTCCCAACACCACCGCCGTTGAACGCGGAAAGTCGGATATTTACACGCCCATCTATGCCCTGGAGATCGACCCGAACAAACCGGACGAACGGACATTGGCCGTGGACGGCGCAAACCAGGGCCGGGTGGAGATCGACAGCGGCAACATCATCTATTTCAACATGCTCAGCAGCGAAACGCTTGATTTCAGCCTGGGCTACGCGGGAAGCAAAGTGACGGACTGGATCTTCTATCTGGAACGCGAGCAAGTCGGAGAAGGCAACGAGCGCACGGTGCTGAAAGGGCTGAAAAATGAAACGGCCTACCGTTGGGTGCAGCCGCTGGAAACGCCCGCGTTTGTTGTTTCCTTGATGAACCTGGTCAAAACGGATTTCGACATCGCCGTTCCCACGCCGCGATTCGACATCCAGAAAATATACGGCAGCATTTACCTGTACTGGCTGGAAACCGGCGCCAAGGAGAAGGACGACGGCCCGGATACCACCCGGCTGAGCGGGATCGTATTCGACCCGGCCGGCAATGTGTGCATGGGCAAATATGTGCTGGCGGAGTTCAAGTCCTCCCAGCTCAGCGGGCTGCCCGCGCATGTGTTCCTGGGCGCTGACGGCAAAGGCTATTTCATGGCAACGGAAAGCGGCGCGGCAAACGCCCGGAAAGCCACCCTCTATTCCTTCCCCCTGCAGATCGTTCCCTCCGTGGAAATCGCCACCACCGTGCTGGACAGCAACGTGGTGAAGCCCGGCGCGTTCCTGGACATCAACATCGGGCTTACGAACAAGGGCAACGCGCCCATCGGCGTGTTCGACATCCAGGCGGTGCTGGGCGAGAACGACGTGTTTGAAACGATGCACATGGACACCGAGCACCCCGAGAACAACAGCATCACCACCCAGGACGGCACGGCCATCGAACTTACCGGCGAACACACCTTCTACCGGCTGGAGGAATCGTCGGAGCCCATGGTGCAGCATGAATGGCTGCTGAACCGGGTCAGCTACAGCGCCAGCGCATACACCGGGATCACGGATGTAAAGGAATACAGCGAGAAGGTCACAACGGATATGCTCATGCCCGGCGCGTTCACGGGATACAAAACGGCGCTGAAAATTCCCTCCGACTGGAAGGGCGGAGCCAAGGACATCAATCTGCGTTACAGCGCCATCGCCGTCCAGCGCAACTTCGTCCGCGCCGCCGCGCTGAACAGCGGCGTGGCCATGGACGCTTCCCTGTTCAACTTGAACGACGGCTCCCTGGGCCGGATCGAGTACACGCTCAACAGCCAGGGAACCGCCCTCGAACGCGCGGCGTCGCCCGCGAACGCGGCAGGGGACGCGGCGCTTTACGCCAACTCCGTTTCCGCCGGCTCTCCACTCAAGCTGAACCACGACATCCATGGGATCAAGGTGTTCCACCGCGTCTATGACGATCCCAACGGAAACGAGCGCATCACCATCACGATCCTCAACCAGGCGGAGACCCACAAGCATCTCCGGCTGTACGCGGAGCTGTATCCCGACAGGGCCGAGGAACCGCTCTACCTGGATCTGCCTTATTACGAGGACAGCACGTCCAACGGCAGGACGCACTCCATCGACATGGCCATGTCCTCGCTGCTCGGCGGGCGCAAGTGCCGGGAACTGCGGGTCGTGATCCGGGCAAAGGGCGTGAAGGAAACGGGCCTGCTGGACAATGAATTCATCCTGCACTTTGACGATGATGACATCAACGACCCGTTCCGCTTCACCCTCCAGCCCGCCGACCGGCTGGCGATGGCGGGCGAAACCGTCATGTTCACCGTTGCAGCCGCGGGCGGTTTCGCACCCTATACTTACCAATGGCAGGTCAACCGCGGCCTGGGTATGGGCTGGGAGGACATCGCCGACGCCACCGCCGACAAGCTGACGCTGAAAGACGTGGCGGAAAACATGGACGGCTGGCTGTACCGCTGCGTGGCAGCGGATCACAACCGGAGCACCGCCACCAGCGAATCGGCGGCGCTTCACCTGAAAAAGACCCCCGCCACCGGGGACGGGAGCACCATCATCTGGTATTCCGTGATCGCCCTGGCCGCGGCGGCGCTGTACCTGCTGCTCCGGCGCAGGCGGCTCCGGGCCGGGCAAGCAAAGCAATAAGTCACTGTTCAGAAATCAACTGAACAATCTGCTTGCCTAAATTTCCATCTGCGGCGTTGTCGTCAGTCAGCGTAGCGCCACTACGCTTCATTCCTCCGCCTTGCATATGAGAATTTATTCTGCGCATTTTTATTCAGTTCATTTCTTCACAGTTCCTGACTGGAGTGTGCGGTCTATGCGTGGTTACAAGCGTCCGGGACGCCGCCGTTTTCGCGGGAGCCTGGTGTCTGCCGCCCGGCGTCTGCCGGAATGGCTGGCGCTGGCGGCTGCCTGCGCGGCCTTCGTGCTGGCGCTCTGTGTGCTGGCGCGTTCCGCTATCACCTCCCTGCATAACCGGCAGTACGCCGAATGGCACGAGCAGGCGGAGTCCGCTTCTGCCGCGGCTTCCCCTGTCGTGCTGCAGCGGATGGGGATGCCGGACGGCTCGCCCATCAGCGCTGAAAAAGCCTGGCGGATAGCGGGCCAGGGCAAGGATATTGTCGCTTCCACCAGCTATCACCGGGTCAGCGGCGCGATGCTGCCGGAGATGGACGCCCTTTCCCGAAAGAATATGGATCTCAAAGCCTGGCTCACCATCGACGGGATGCTGGATCTGCCGGTGGTGTACAAAGACAATCAGTTTTACCTGGATCACGATTTCGACAGAAACAGGAATGCAGCCGGAACGCTGTTCCTGGATGAATTCCATCCCCTCCGCAAAACCACCCAGCACCTGCTGATCCACGGCCACAACATGAAGGACGGCAGTATGTTCGGGCTGCTCACGCATTACAGGCTGCCCCTGTACTGGCAGAAGCATCCCTTCATCTCCCTGAGCACCCTGTGGGAAAAAGAAGAATACGTGGTTTTCGCGGTGCTCGATGTGCCGCTTGATCCGAAGAAGAATGAATATATCAACTACTTCACCCATCCTTCCTTTGCCAGCGACGCGGAATTTGAGGCGTATATCAGCGGCCTGCGCAAGCGTTCCCTGATTTCCTCCTATCTGAACGTGGAGCCGGGCGACGCGCTGCTGTCGCTGTCCACCTGCGTGGGCGAGAACCGGCTGGTGGTCACCGCCCGCCGCATCCGTCCCACGGAGACCCGGCAGGAGCTGCTCTCCAGGATCCGATAGCATTCGGCTTCCGGCACGGCCGCTTCGCCACGCGGGCGGAAAACTGTGCAGCCAACCGGCTGTGCAATCCCTCAAGAGAATCTTTGCCGCCCAGCCATAAACTCTTGCATTTCCCTGTTTTCTGGGGTATAATAGCTTGTCCGTGCCGCCGAAAGGCGTTTGTTTGCTGTGGGAGGGATGGCGGTGGCTGGTATCGTAGGCATGGGAGCGCTCCTGTGTCTGGCATTGTGGGTCTATTTGACCGCGCCCCGGATTCGGAGGAAATGGCCCGACGGCATCCTTTCATGCGCCTTCGCCCACCGGGGGCTGCATGGCGGCGGGATTCCCGAAAACTCGCTGGCCGCGTTTGAGCTTGCGGCGCAGAAGGGTTACGGCATCGAGCTGGATGTGCGGCTGACCCGCGACGGCTGCCTGGCGGTGCATCACGACCCGACGCTGAAACGCACCTGCGGGCTGGACCGGGCAATCAGCGGGATGCGCTTGGAAGAGATCAAGGCGTGTTTTCTGGGATCGTCCGGGGAAACCGTTCCCACCTTTCAGGAAGCGCTTGCCTGCGTGCGGGGCCGCACGCCCCTGATCGTGGAGCTGAAAACGGCGGGAAAGCGGAACGCCGAACTGGCGCGGAAAACCTATGACGCGCTCTGTTCCTACGGCGGGAAATGGGTGGTGGAATCCTTCGACCCGCGCCTGCTGCGCTGGTTCCGGAAGAACGCACCCCAGGCCATCCGCGGCCAGCTGGCGTATGATCCGCGCCTGGGCGGCCCGCCGGGAAAGGGCGTCGGCTACTGGTTTCTGGCAAACCTGCTGATGAACTGCCTGTCCCGCCCGGATTTTATCGCATATTGCCACGAGACGGACCGGAACCTGTCGTTCCGCATGGTGCGAAAACTGTTTCATCCCGTCATGGTGGCCTGGACGGTGCAATCCGCCGAACAGTACCGGCGGCTGCAAGGCCGGTATGATATTCAGATATTTGAAGGATTTGAGCCTTGATTCGTTCTGAGCTGTATGACTCAGAACTTCAGAAAACGAAAAAAGGAGAAAGAACCATGAGCGAAATCGAAAACGTCAACAAAACGGTGGTATCCCCGGAAGGCCTGCGGCAGATGGAAGAAAAGCTGCAATATATGAAAACCGTGCGCCGGGCTGAGGTGGCGGAGCATCTGAACATCGCCCGCGGCTTCGGCGACTTGAGTGAAAACGCCGAGTACGACGAGGCCAAGGACGAGCAGGCCAAGCTGGAAGCGGATATTATCGAGCTGGAAACCGCCCTGCGCAACGTGGTCGTGATCGACGGCGACGTGTCCACCGATTTCGTGAACGTGGGCACCACGGTTCGCGTGCTGTACCTGGACGACGAGGAAGAAGAAGAATTCACCATCGTGGGCGCCCGCGAGAGCGACCCCATGAACAATAAAATCTCCAACGAATCTCCCATCGGCTCCGCCATGCTGCGGCATAAGGTGGGCGAGGTGGTCACGGTGGAAGCGCCGGACGGGCCCTATGAGCTGAAAATACTGGAGATCAAACTGTAAGAACAGGGATTAGGGAATAGGGATTAGGGATTAGTTATATTGCGTTTAATCATTGCGCGCTGCATAAGTAGCGCACATTCTCCCTCTTCCTCATCCCTAATCCCTAATCCCTTAATTCAATCCACCAATGAAATGAGGTTTTACGATGGCGCAGGAACAGATGACCTATTCTGAGCAGGAACAGATTCGCCGGGACAAGCTGGCCGCCCTGCGGGAAAGCGGGAACGACCCTTATCTGCTCACCAAGGCGGACGTGGACACCAAGAGCAGCCAGATCCGGGACGGCTATTACGCCTACGAAGGCAAGACCGTCACCCTGGCCGGGCGCATCATGGCCCGGAACATCATGGGCAAGGCGTCCTTCGCCAAGCTGCTGGATGCCGACGGGACGATGCAGTTTTATATCCGCCGGGACGACGTGGGCGAGGACGTGTACGCCGGGTTCAAAAAGATGGACATCGGCGACGTGGTGTGCGTGAAGGGCAAAGTGTTCAAGACCAAGACCGGGGAAATTTCCATCCACACCGAGGAAATCACCCTGCTGGCCAAGTGCCTGAAACCCCTGCCCGAAAAGTTCCACGGCCTGACGGATATGGACCTGCGCTATCGCCAGCGGTATCTGGACATGGTGGTGAACCCCGAAGTGCGCGACACCTTCCGCAAGCGCAGCCAGATCATCTCCGCCATCCGCACGTTCCTGGAAAGCCGGGGCTTCATGGAAGTGGAAACCCCCGTGCTCCACACCCAGGCGGGCGGCGCGGCGGCCCGGCCCTTCATCACCCACCACAACACGCTGGACATCGATATGTACCTGCGCATCGCGCTGGAACTGCACTTGAAGCGCCTGATCGTGGGCGGCTTTGACCGGGTGTACGAGATCGGTCGCGTGTTCCGCAACGAGGGCATGGACACCAAGCACAACCCCGAATTCACCATGCTGGAGCTGTACCAGGCGTTCACCGATTTCCACGGCATGATGGACATTACCGAAGACATGTTCCGCTATGTGGCCCGCGCCGTCAACGGCACCGCCATCGTGCAGTACGGCGACGTGACCATCGACCTGGAAAAGCCCTTTGAACGGCTGAGCATGGTGGAAGCCGTCAGGAAGTATTCCGGCGTGGACTTTGATCAAATCCATTCTTTGGAAGAAGCCCGGGCTGTGGCCGACGAACGGAAGATTCACTACGAGCAGCGCCACCAGAAGGGCGACATCCTGAACCTGTTCTTCGACGAATACGTGGAAGAACATCTGGTGCAGCCCACCTTCATCTACGGCCACCCCGTGGAAATTTCGCCCCTGGCCAAGAAGATGCCCAATAACCCCGCCTACACCGAGCGCTTTGAAGTGTTCATCCTGGGCCGGGAGCACGGCAACGCCTTCTCCGAGCTGAACGACCCCATCGACCAGCGCCAGCGCTTCGAGGCCCAGGCGGCTTTGAAGGCCCAGGGCGACGAAGAAGCCCAGGGCGTGGACGAGGATTTCCTCAACGCGCTTGAAATCGGCATGCCGCCCACCGGCGGCCTGGGCGTGGGCGTGGATCGGCTGGTGATGCTCATCACCGGGGCGCAGTCCATCCGCGACGTGCTGCTGTTCCCCACCATGAAGCCCACCGACCTGAACAAGGACGCGGCGAAGGAAGAACCCAAGGCCGCCGCGCCCGCGGAACCTGCGGCCCCGGAAAAGATCGACTTCTCCAACGTGGAGATCGAACCGCTGTTCCAGGACACCGTGGACTTTGAAACCTTCAGCAAGAGCGATTTCCGCGCTGTGAAGGTGCTGGAATGCGAAGCGGTGCCCAAGTCCAAGAAGCTGCTCAAGTTCACGCTGGACGACGGCACGCCCGAAAAGCGCACCATCCTCAGCGGCATCCACGCGTTCTATGAGCCGGAACAGCTGATTGGCAAGACCTGCATCGCCATCACCAACCTGCCGCCGCGGGCCATGATGGGCATAGAATCCTGCGGCATGCTCATCAGCGCCGTGCACCACGAGAACGGGGAAGAAAAGCTCCACCTGCTCATGGTGGACGACCACATCCCCGCCGGCGCAAAGATGTATTGATTTCGTTTTATGAAGCCCTGCCCGTTTTATCGGGCGGGGCTTTTGCGTATTTCAGACCGGATTCCGGTTTGTTTTTGCGGAAAGGAACCTGTTTATGCTGCAATCCATCATCGACCGTTCCCGGCGCATCGTGTTCTTCGGCGGGGCCGGGGTGTCCACCGCCAGCGGCATCCCGGACTTCCGTTCGGCGGACGGGCTGTACAGCCGGGAATACGAAGGGCTGACGCCGGAAATGATCCTGAGCAAGTCCTTTTTCTATCTGCATCCCGAGGCGTTCTTTGACTTTTACCGCAAATACATGGTGCATCCCGAAGCCCGGCCCAACGCCGCGCACCGGTATCTGTTTGAACTGGAAAAGCGGGACAAGCTGCGGGGCATCGTGACCCAGAACATCGACGGGCTGCACAAGGCGGCGGGGAACAGGCGGGTCTACGAAATCCACGGCAGCATCCACGAGAACTACTGCCTGGACTGCAACGCGTTCTTTCCTTTGGACGCAATCATGCAAGCTGACGGCATTCCCCGCTGCCGCCACTGCGGCGGGGTGATCAAGCCCTCGGTGGTGCTGTACGGCGAGGGCTTGGATAAGTACTTCACCATCGGCGCGTGCCGGGAAATCTCCAGCGCGGACACGCTGATCGTGGCGGGGACGTCGCTGTCCGTGGAACCGGCGGCTTCCTTCCTGGATTATTTCAGCGGAAAGAATCTGGTGGTGATCAACAAAGAACCCACGCCCGCCGACAGCAAAGCCAGCCTGGTGCTTCACGGCGACGTGGCGGACATCCTGGGGAAGCTGAAATAGAAGGCACCTTTTTGAGCCTTTTTTCCGACCTCCTACTTCCTACCTCATAAGATTCCCTTCAAGAACTGCCCGGTATAGCTCTTCCTGACCTTCGCGACTTCCTCCGGCGTGCCCTTGGCGATCACGGTACCGCCGCCGTCGCCGCCCTCGGGGCCCAGGTCGATGATGTAGTCGGCGGTCTTGATCACGTCCAGGTTGTGCTCGATCACCAGCACGGTGTTCCCCGCGTCGGTGAGGCGCTGCAACACCTTGATGAGCCGGTTCACGTCGTCCATATGCAATCCGGTGGTGGGCTCGTCCAGCAGCACCAGGGTCTTGCCGGTGGCGCGGCGGCTCAGCTCTGTCGCCAGCTTCACCCGCTGGGCCTCGCCGCCGGAGAGCGTGGTGCTGGGCTGGCCCAGCTTCATGTAGCCCAGGCCCACGTCGTAGAGCGTCCGCAGCTTTTGCATAATCGCCGGGTGCGCCTCGAACACGCCCATGGCCTCCTCCACCGTTAAGTCCAGCACATCGGCGATGGACAGGCCCTTGTACTTCACTTCCAGCGTTTCCCGGTTGTAGCGCTTGCCGTGGCAGACCTCGCAGGGCACGTAAATATCTGCCATGAAGTGCATTTCGATCTTGAGCAGCCCGTCGCCGGAGCAGGCTTCGCACCGCCCGCCCTTCACGTTGAAGGAGAAGCGGTTCTCCTTGTAGCCGCGAATCTTGGCCTCCGGCAGCTGGGCGAACACCTTGCGGATCATGTCGAACAGGCCGGTATAGGTGGCGGGGTTGGAACGGGGCGTGCGGCCGATGGGCGACTGGTCGATGCTGATGATTTTGTCCAGCCTCTCCCAGCCCTCGATGCCGTCATAGTCCGATTTCCGGGGCTTGGCGCGGTTGAGCAGGTGGGCCAGCGCGCCGTATAAAATGGCGTTCACCAGGCTGCTCTTGCCGCTGCCGGACACGCCGGTGACGCAGCAGAACAGGCCCAGGGGGAAATCCACGTCGATGTTTTTCAGGTTGTGTTCCCGGGCTCCGCGCACGGTCAGCCAGCCGGTGGGCTGGCGGCGCTGGGCGGGTACGGGAATGCGTTTTTTGCCGCTTAAATACTGCCCGGTGACGGACTCGGGACAATTCATCACGTCCTCCACCGTTCCCTGGGCGACGACCCGTCCGCCGTGTTCCCCAGCTCCGGGGCCGATGTCCACTAAGTAATCGGCAGAGCGCAGGGTTTCTTCGTCGTGCTCCACCACGATGAGGGTGTTGCCCAATTCCTGCAAGTGCCGCAGGGTTTTGAGCAGCCTGGCGTTATCCCGCTGATGCAGGCCGATGGAGGGCTCGTCTAAGATGTAGAGCACGCCCACCAGCCCGCTGCCGATCTGGGTCGCTAAGCGGATTCTTTGCGCTTCCCCGCCGGAGAGGGTGGCCGCGGCGCGGGACAGCGTTAAATAATCCAGCCCCACGTCGCACAGGAAGCCCAGCCGGGCGTCCACCTCCCGCAGGATGGGCGCGGCAATGATGCCGTCCTTTTCCCCGAAGGTGAGGCCGCTGAGGAACGCCCGGGTCTTCTGGATGTTCCATTCGCTGATTTCGGCGATGTTCCTCTCGCCCACGGTCACGGCCAGGGCTTCGGGCTTGAGCCTGCGCCCCTTGCACACGGGACACATTTCGTGGGCCATGTATTCCTCGTAGGCCGCCTTCATGCCCTCGCTCTGGGTCTCCCGGTAGCGGCGTTCCAGGGAGGGGATGATGCCCTCGAAGGTGGTCTGGTAGGTGCCGGTCTCGAATTTGATCTTTAGCTTCTGCGCCCCGGTGCCGTATAGAATCTTTTCTTTCACGTCCTCGGGCAGGGCGTAGAAGGGCGTGTCCATGGAGAAGCCGTAGAACTCCGCCATGGCCTGGAACATGCTGTGGGCGGTGGAGTTTTGTTCGCCGCTGTTCCAGCCCATGCAGGAAACGGCCCCTTCGTTCAGGCTCTTGGAGGGGTCGGGAATCACCAGGTCGGGGCTGACCTTCATGGTTTCGCCGAGGCCCGAGCAATTGGGGCACGCGCCGTAGGGGTTGTTGAAGGAGAACATGCGCGGGGCCAGCTCCTCGATGTTCACGCCGCAGTCCGGGCAGGCGTAGTTCTGGGAGAACATGATTTCCTCGTTACTGGGGGTGAGCAGGGCGCAGGCCAGGCCGCCGGACTGCTTCATGGCGGTTTCTAAGCTGTCGGTCAGGCGCTGCTGGATGCCGGGGCGCACCACCAGGCGGTCCACCACCAGGTCGATCTGGTGCTTTTTTTGTTTGTCCAGGATGGGCGTATCCTCCAGCTCATACATTTCCCCGTCGATGCGGGCGCGGACGAAACCGCTTTTCCGGGCGTCCTCCATGAGCTTGACGTGCTCGCCCTTCCGGGCGCGGACCACGGGAGCCAAAATTTGGATGCGCTGTCCTTCCGGCAGGGCTTCGATGGCATCCACCATCTGATCCACCGTCTGCTGCCTGATTTCCTTGCCGCACTTGGGGCAGTGGGGCACGCCGGTGCGGGCGTATAAAAGGCGCAGGTAGTCATGGATTTCCGTCACCGTGCCGACCGTGGAACGGGGGTTTTTCGCGGTGGTTTTCTGGTCGATGGAGATGGCCGGGGACAGGCCCTCGATGCTGTCCACGTCGGGCTTGTCCATCTGGCCCAGGAACATGCGGGCGTAGCTGGACATACTTTCCACATAGCGGCGCTGGCCCTCGGCGTAAATGGTGTCAAAGGCCAGGGAGGATTTGCCCGACCCGCTCAGGCCGGTGAACACCACCAGCTTGTCCCGGGGAACCGTGATGCTCACGTTCTTTAGGTTGTGCTCCCGCGCGCCCCGCACGATGATCTTGTCTTCCATGCTGCCCTCCGAATCATTCTTGTTGCCCGACCATTATAGCACATTTGTTCCCCTTTGTGAAGAGGAAAATAGGCAATAGGCATTAGGTATTAGAATGAGGGGTATTCTTAAAGCCTTCCCCTTGAGGGGAAGGTGTCAGGCGCGGAAATAAGTTGGCTCAAGGTGACGGAGCAAATTCGCGCCTGACGGATGAGGTGTCGCCCAAACCGAAACAACAGAGACGAGGCCACCTCATCCGAGCCGCGCGAATTGACTGGCATTCTCTCTCCATCTTTGTTCCGCGCGGCCCACCATCCCCTCAAGGGGAAGGCTTTTGGCAGACCTTGTTCATACTTTTTTCATTCATGCGTAGGCCGTGCGTAAAAGGGGCCCCCCTTTGCGGAGGGGATGCTGTATCCTATATCCTGGGGGAGTCTGACTGGCTGACTCTGATTATTTATACTATTCAGAGTTATGCTGTAAAGGGTGGTTTTCAAATCACCTGAATACAGCATAGCTGGATGGCTCATCTGTGGCAGGAGGGCTTCGCGGCTATGCGGAGCCCTTCTCTGAGCCTTGATAGGCTGATTATTCCATGATGCCAGCCGTGCTCGCATACGCGGCTCGGCTGGATGGACAATCAGCCTGCGGCTGATTTCCTCATCACTCTACCACAGGAGGAGCGAAAAAAAGAATACGATCTTTGAGAAAAGCCACGGCACGCATACCTGGAAGAATGGAT
>CADBKQ010000035.1 GCA_902795275.1 uncultured Eubacteriales bacterium
CTCCGGTCAACGTAGCGCTGCTACGCCTCCCTTCGTTCAGCTTAGCCAGGACGAAAAATCCATCCCGAATCTTTCAATCTTTTAGAAGGTATTTAGTATCAAAACACGAACAGCCTGCGTTTACGGCAATCGCGCCCATTATTCGTTTTTGTCGTCATGATGCCAGCCCAGCAGTCCGCCGGTCATTTCCTGGAAGGAACGCTTCATTTTCTGTCCGGCGGTTTTCAGGCTGCCCGACGCGGCGAAAGCGTACACGAACAGCCCGCCTATGCCAAACACCGCCAGCCAGCCAATGCCCGTCCAGCCGCCGCTGTTTTCCTTCGCCGGGCTTTTCTCCTTGCCCGCCGCGCCGGTCACGCCGCCGTAGAGCGCGCGGTTCAGCACGTCGGCCATGTACGTGGTGGAGGCCAGCACCTCGTTTTTGTCGCTCTTGTGGGTGCCGAATTCCAGCAGCACCGCGTGGGGCTGCAAGTCCTGGTTGTAGCTGCCCTTGCCCATGTAAATGTCCTTCACCAGGCCGGGATACAGCTTGTCCGCCACCGCCTTGATCTGGGCCGCGAACTGCTTGTTGGCGTCGGCGTTCTGGTTCTGCCGCCCCACCAGCAGGCGCACTTTGGTGATTTCCTGGCCCTTCACCTCGCTGGTGTACTGGCTGGCGTCGGGAATGCCGTCCCGGTGCACGTCGAAGATGGCGTCCACGCCCTCCTCGGCCAGGGACGCGGCGGTGGCGCGGCTGCGGCGGTACGCCCCCGCGTCGTGGGGATAGTGGTTCTCGTCGCTGTAATAGACGGTGATCCCCTTCTTTTCCAGCGCCGCCTTCAATTTCTCCGCCACGTCGTAAATGCCGCCGCGCTTTTCGATGCTGCTCTTGCCGTCCCCCGATTCATAACTCTCGTCGCTGTGGGTGCAGTACATCGCCACGGCTTTTTTCGCTGCGCTGACGGGCTGGGAATCCTCGTCCAGCCAGCTCACGTCCGGGAGCGCAAAAGTCCCCAGGTTTTCCATCCGCGCTTTTTGGGCGGCGCTGTCCACCTGTATGACCCGGTAATGCTTGTTGTCGCCGGAAACATACTCGTCCCCCGCGTCAGGCGCTCCCGCGTACCAGGTGACGGTTTCGCCGTTTTCATCCAATAACTGGTAAATCTCGTTTTCTTCCTCCGCTTCCGCCAAGGCGGTCAAAGGCGCCGCCAGCAGGACGGCCAAAGCAAGGATTGCCAATGCTCTCTTCATTCAGTTCCTGCCTCCCCGCCGCACCGGCACGCGCACCGTTTCCCGGCTGTGGTGTTCCTGCCCGGCAGGCCGGGACATGCGCTCGATCAGTTCGCCCATCAGCTCCGCCAGCAACACCGCCAGCAGGCCGGAGATCACCACCGTGTCCATCATGCCCGCGCTGCCTAAGCGCAGGGTGGAGCTGATGCCATTCTGCCAGTTGACCACCGCCACGGCAATGTCCGCCAAAATCACGCCCAGCACGCCGCAGATGAACGCTGCCCGCCGGGAACGCCCCAGCACATAGGCGATGATGCCGCCCGCGATGCCGTAAGTATAATTGGGGTCCAGCACCATGTTCTCCGGTTCTTCCGGCAGGAACCGCCCCAGCGCGTACACCGCCACCGCGGTTAAAACGCTCCCCAGCAGCGCCCGGGCGACCTCCTTCCGGGTGTCCGTTTTCGCCAGCAGCCACACGCACACCCCCAAGGGTACCACCGCCCCGCCGATATTCACCGCCACCTGGCCCACGCGAATGTCCGGGATGAACCCGCCGATAAAAATCAGCGCCGCAATCACCAGCGCCGCCCGGTCGCTCAGCTGCATCCTGTCCAGCACCCGCTGCGCCGCGCCGAACACCACCAGCGCCGACACAATGGAAAGCAAAATCAATCCAACCGCCATGTCGCTCTTCCTCCTCCCGCGGCTGTTTTTCAAGCCGCTTTCGTATGAAATAGCGTGTCCATGGCGGTTGGAAAATATGCGATTGAAAACAAATGTGGGAGAAACCGCTCTTTGCAGCCAAAGAGCGGTTTCCCCCACACCCCTTTCCGAGAAAGCTATATGGGCGTTCGTTAAAAAATGTTTTTCGTGGTTTACCCGAAATACTTCTTCGCGCTGCGGAACAGGCCCATATCGTAATTGCCGGGGACGTTCTGATAAAGGCCCTTCCCCACGCGCTCGCTGTGGCCCATCTTGCCCAGGACGCGCCCATCGGGAGAGAGGATGCCTTCGATGGCGGCCACGGAGCCGTTGGGGTTGAACAGGATATCGTCGGTAGGCTGATCGTCCAAATCCACGTACTGGGTTGCCACCTGGCCGTTGGCAATCAGCGTTTTCAGCACGTCATCACTGCACAGGAAGCGGCCTTCGCCGTGGCTGATGGGGACGGTGAACACGTCGCCCACCCTGGTTTCCAGCAGCCAGGGAGAGTTGGCGGACGCGACCCGCGTGCGCACCAGGCGGCTCTGGTGGCGGCCGATGGTGTTGTAGGTCAGGGTCGGGGCGTCAGCACTGGGTTCTGTGATCCTGCCGTAAGGCACCAGGCCCAGCTTGATCAGCGCCTGGAAGCCGTTGCAGATTCCCAGCATCAGGCCGTCCCGGTTGTCCAGCAGGTCGTGAACGCCCTCAGTCACAGCGGCGGAACGGAAGAAGGCGGTGATGAATTTGCCGGAGCCGTCGGGCTCGTCGCCGCCGGAGAAGCCGCCGGGGATGAACACGATCTGGGCGTTTTTGAGGGCTTTCGCAAAGCGCTCCACGGAGTCGGAAACGCCGGAGGCGCTCAGGTTATTCAGCACCAGAACCTCGCCCTTGAGGCCCGCGCTTTCCACGGCCTTCAGGGAATCGTATTCGCAGTTTGTGCCGGGGAACACGGGAATCAGCACCCGGGGAACCGCGATGGATTTCGCGGGACGGACAACGGGCTTGGGTTCCGCGCTGATAACGGGAATGTCCTGCCTGCATGCAACCGTAGCGGGATAAACGCTTTCCAGCTTGCCTTCATAAATACCGGAAATATCTTTCAAAGAAACAGTTTCATCCTGCCAGGTGAACTGCTTTTCCGCTGTGGTATGGCCCAGGGTCACGCCCAGCTCCGCTTCATCGGCCAATTCCAGAATGAACGCGCCGTAATGTTTGTGCGCCAGCACTTCCAGGGAAACGCCGCTGTCGAACGCGAAGCCAAAGCCGTTGCCGATGGACATTTTCAGGACGCCTTCGGCGATGCCGCCCTGGTCGATGGCCCAGGCGGACAGGGCCTTGCCGTTCTGCAATAATGCATGTACCTGATTCAGCACCGCCTTGAAGCTGTCCTTCTCTGGCAGGCCGTTTTGATCGTATGCGGGAGTTAGCAGAACAGCCTTGTGTCCCGCTCCTTTGAATTCAGGGGAGCGCACGTCGCCCAGCTTGCCGGTGGTGACGGCGAAGGACACCAGCGTGGGCGGCACGTCTAACTTTTCAAAGGTGCCGCTCATGGAGTCCTTGCCGCCGATGGCCCCGAAGCCCAAGTCCCATTGCGCCTGCAAAGCGCCCAGCAGCGCAGCCAGGGGCTTGCCCCAGCGGTCGGGCTGTCCCTGGGGCTTCTCAAAGTATTCCTGGAAGGTGAGGTAGGTATCGTCCAGGGACGCGCCCGCCGCCGCCAGCTTGGCGACAGACTGGGCCACGGCCAGGTACGCGCCGCGGTATGGGCTGGCGGAGGTGACAAAGGGGTCATAGCCCCAGGCCATGAAGGACACGGTGTCGGTGTCGCCGGATTCCTTGGAAATCTTATGGACCATGGCCTGGATGGGCGTCAGCTGGTTCATGCCGCCAAAGGGCATGAGCACCGTGCCCGCGCCGATGGTGGAGTCAAAACGTTCGGACAGGCCCCGCTGGGAGCAGGTGTTTAAGTCCCCAGCCACGCCCTTTATGCAGTCCGCGAAGGAGGCGGGAACGCGCTTATTATCGCAGACGGGCGCAAGCACGTGCGCCGCCGCCTGCTTGGGCGCGCCGTTGGAGTTGAGGAATTTTCGGGAGATGTTCACGATGGTTTCCCCGCGCCATTGCATGGTCAGGCGGGGTTCGGCCTGCACCCAGGCCACGACGGTGGCTTCCAGGTTTTCCGCGTCGGCTAAAGCGATAAACTTCTCCGCGTCCCCGGGGGCCACGACCACGGCCATGCGCTCCTGGGATTCGGAGATGGCAAGCTCCGTCCCGTCCAGGCCCTCGTACTTCTTGGGCACCTTGTCCAGGTCGATGGCGATGCCGTCCGCCAGTTCGCCGATGGCGACGCTCACGCCGCCCGCGCCAAAGTCGTTGCAGCGCTTGATGAGCAGGGAGGCTTCCTTGCTGCGGAACAGCCGCTGCAATTTGCGTTCCTCCGGCGCGTTGCCCTTCTGGACTTCCGCGCCGCAGGTGTCAATGGATTGCAGGGTGTGGGCTTTGGAGGAGCCGGTGGCCCCGCCGCAGCCGTCGCGGCCCGTGCGCCCGCCCAGAAGAATGATCACGTCTCCCGGCGCGGGGACTTCCCGCCGCACGTTCTCCGCGGGGGCGGCGGCAATCACCGCGCCGATTTCCATGCGCTTGGCCGCGTAGCCAGGATGGTAGATTTCATGCACCTCGCCGGTAGCCAGGCCGATCTGGTTGCCATAGGAGGAATAGCCCGCCGCCGCGGTGGTGACGATCTTCCGCTGAGGCAGCTTGCCGGGCAGGGTTTCGGATAGCGGCGCCGTGGGGTCGGCCGCGCCGGTCACGCGCATGGCGGCGTACACATACGCACGCCCCGACAGCGGGTCGCGGATGGCCCCGCCGATGCAGGTGGCCGCGCCGCCGAAGGGTTCGATCTCGGTGGGGTGATTGTGGGTTTCGTTCTTGAACAGCAGCAGCCAGTCTTCCGGGCCGTTTTCCCCGTTCACCTGCATCTTCACCGTGCAGGCGTTGATCTCCTCGGATTCGTCCAGCTTGGAAAGCAACCCCTGCTTTTTCAGGTACTTGGCCCCGATGGTCGCCATGTCCATGAGGGTGACGGGCTTCCTGACGCCCAATTCTTCCCGCGCCCGCAGGTATTCTTCAAAGGTTTTTTGGGCAGCGGGGTCGTCGAAGCGAACGTCGGTCAGGTGGGTCAGGAAGGTGGTGTGGCGGCAATGGTCGCTCCAATAGGTGTCCAGCATCCGAATTTCGGTGAGGGTGGGTTCCCGGTGTTCGGTCTTGAAGTAGTTCTGGCAGAATTTCAGGTCATCGTCGTCCATGGCGAGGCCGTACTTTTTCACGAAGCTGTCCAGCCCGGCGGCGTCCAGATCCAAAAAGCCGTGCAGGGTTTCCACCATGGGCGGCTGGTCATAGGCGATTTTCAGGGTGTCGAAGGGAGCCAGGCCCGCTTCCCGGCTCTCCACGGGGTTGATGACATATTTTTTGATGGCGGCAATGTCCGCTTCTTCCAGATTCCCATACAGATAATAGACCTTCGCCGACCGCACCAGGGGCCTATCGCCCTTGGAAATCAGCTGGATGCACTGGCTGGCGCTGTCCGCCCGCTGGTCGAACTGGCCGGGCAGGTATTCCACCGCGAACACCGTCGCGCCGTCAGCGTCGGGCAGTTCTTCCGTCACATTGTCCAACTGCGGTTCACCAAACACGGTGGTTTTCAAATGCTCAAACAAATCCGCCCCGATGTCCTCCACGTCGTAGCGGTTCAGCAGGCGCACGTCTGTCAGGCGCTCGATGCCCAGCAGGGAAATCAAATCGTTTTTCAGGCTCTGGGCCTCGTGGGCCAGGCCGGGCTTTTTCTCCACGTATACGCGATAAACCATTTTTATCTCTCCATTTTCAGCGCTTTTTGCCCGATGTCCCGGCGGTAGAAAGCGTTCTCAAAGCGGGTTTTCTCCACGGCGGCATAGGCTTTGGCAATAGCGTCTTTCAGGCTGTCCGCCGTAGCGGTCACACCCAGCACCCGGCCGCCGTTGGTGAGCAGCTCGCCGCTGTCGCTTAATTTCGCCCCGGCCACGTAGGTGGTGATCTCGTCGGTGTCGGGCGTCAGGATGATGGGGAAGCCCTTTTCGTAATGCTGGGGATAGCCGTCGGAGGCCATCACCACGCAGCAGGCGGCGCCGTCGGAAAACTCCACGGGGCAGTCTGCCAGGGTGCCATTCCGGGTGGCCTGCATGATAGTCAGCAAATCGCTTTTCAGCAGCGGCAGCACCACCTGGGTTTCCGGGTCGCCGAAGCGGCAGTTGTATTCAATCACCTTGGGGCCGTCCTTCGTGACCATCAGGCCGAAGTACAGGCAGCCCTTGAAGGGGCAGCCCTCCTGCGCCATCGCCCGGATGGTGGGCAGGAAGATTTCGTTCATGCAGCGTTCGGCCACATCTTTCGTGTAATAGGGGTTCGGCGCGATGGTCCCCATCCCGCCGGTATTCAGGCCCCTGTCCCCGTCCAGGGCGCGCTTGTGATCCATGGAGGACACCATGGGTTTGATCGTTTTGCCATCAGTGAAGGCCAGCACGGACACCTCTGGGCCTTCCAAAAATTCCTCAATGACCACCCGGCTGCCGCTCTCCCCGAACACCTTGTTTTCCATCATGTCGGAAATGGCCTGCTCCGCTTCGGCTAAGGTCTGGGCGATGATCACGCCCTTGCCCAGGGCCAGGCCGTCCGCCTTGATGACCGTGGGCAGCGGCGCGGTTTTCACGTATTCCTTCGCGGCGGCGGCGCTGTCAAAGACTTTGCATTTCGCCGTGGGGATGCCGTACTTCTGCATCAGTTCCTTAGCGAACACCTTGCTGGCCTCGATGCGGGCGGCGGCCTTCGTGGGGCCGAAGGAGGGCACGCCCGCCGCTTCCAGCGCGTCCACCGCGCCCAGGGCCAGCGGGTCGTCCGGGGCCACCACGGCAAAATCGATTTTTTTCTCCACGGCAAACTTCACGATGCCGTCAATGTCCTTCGCGCCAATTGGCACGCACACCGCGTCTTTCGCCATCCCGCCGTTTCCCGGCAGGGCGTAAATGGTTTCCGCGTCCGGGCTCTTTTTCAGCGCCTTAATGATGGCGTGCTCCCGCCCGCCGGAACCGACGACCAAAATGTTCATGGAGTGGCCTCCTTGCTAAAGTCCAGTCGGAAAAACATCAATCTTCAACAGCTTTCTCGGAAGGGAGGAACCGCTCTTTGGAAACCAAAGAGCGGTTCCCTCCAGAAAAAACTCAATGATGGAACAGGCGCATGCCGGTAAAGGCCATGACCATGCCGAAGCGGTCGCAGGTTTCGATGACCTGATCGTCGCGGATGGAGCCGCCGGGCTGGGCCACATAGGAAACGCCGGAGCGGCGGGCGCGCTCGATGTTGTCGCCGAAGGGGAAGAAGGCGTCGCTGCCCAGGGAGACGCCGGTGATGGCGTCCAGGAAGGCGCGCTTTTCGGCGCGGGTGAAGGGGGCAGGGCAGGCGGTAAAGAACTTCTGCCAGTTGCCGTCGGCCAGCACGTCCTCGTCCTGATCGGACAGGTAGACGTCGATCACGTTGTCACGGTCGGCGCGGCCCAGGGTGGGCAGGAAGGGCAAATTCAACACCTTGTCGCTCTGACGCAGATGCCACTTGTCGGCCTTGTCGCCGGCCAGACGGGTGCAGTGGATGCGGCTCTGCTGGCCCGCGCCAACGCCGATGGCCTGGCCGTCGTAGGCATAGCAGACGGAATTGGACTGGGTGTATTTCAGGGTGATCAGGGAAATGATCAGATCCCGCTTGGCTTCGGCGGGCAGGTCCTTCTTCGCGGTGGGGATATTTTGCAGCAGGGCTTCGTTGATTTCAAAGTTGTTGCGGCCCTGCCGGAAGGTGACGCCGAACACATCCTTGGTTTCCACGGGGTTGGGGACGTAGTCGGGGTCGATCTTCACGATGTTGTAATTGCCCTTGCGTTTGGATTTGAGGATTTCCAGGGCCTCGTCGGTATAGCCGGGGGCGATGATGCCGTCGCTGACTTCGCGCTTGATGATGAGAGCGGTGGTTTTGTCGCACACATCGGACAGGGCAATCCAGTCGCCAAAGGAGCTCATGCGGTCGGTGCCGCGGGCGCGGGCGTAGGCGCAGGCCATGGGGGATTCGTCCAGGCCGGGGATATCGTCCACAAAGCAGGCTTTCTTGAGCTTGTCGGAAAGCGGCAGGCCCACGGCGGCGCAGGTGGGCGACACGTGCTTGAAGGACGCGGCGGCGGGCATATTCAGCGCCGCTTTCAGCTCCTTCACCAGCTGCCAGGAGTTGAGGGCGTCCAGGAAGTTGATGTAGCCGGGACGGCCGCAGAGGATTTCAAAGGGCAGGTCTCCCCCATCCTTCATGTATACCTTCGCGGGCTTCTGGTTGGGGTTGCAGCCGTATTTCAATTCAAATTCTTTCATGACGCGGATTCTCCTTTTTTACTGATATTTATTGACAATGCGGGTTTCCGCGTCGCCTGTTTTCGGGTTGATGTAGCGCACGAACAGGGAAATCTTGTTATCTTCGTTCAGGTTGTTCCAGATGGCGTTGGTGAATTCGTCGATGTCGTTCATGGTTTCGATCTGCTCGGGCTCGCCTTCAAAGGAGGGCAGGGGCTTGCCGTCGCCCTGATAGGTGTGGATGAAGTGGCCCAGGCCGGGAACGGAGGCCAGGTCGAAGGTGAAGCGGTTGCACTTTTTGCCTTCGCCGTCAGCGCACTTGAGGATGCTCATCTGATACCAATAGCTGGCGTTGAAGTGCAGCAAGGCGCTGATGCGGGGGGTGTAGTTGGGCTTGTCCGGTTCAAAGCCCCGAGTGCGCAGAGCGTTTTCAAAGGAGTCGTGCTTGTTCAGGAAATCCCGGATGGTGTCGGTCTGGTCGCCGTTGGTGACGATCAGTTTGTTTTTGAGGGCGCGGGCCGGGGCGTAGATGATGAGCGACGGGTCTTCCACCTTGCTTTCGTCGTAGGGGTAGATCATCACGTCGTTGCCCTCGGCGCGGAACACCCGGTTGCGGCTGTTCTCGCTGCGGCCCATGATGAAATAAGCGGTCACAGCCTTGGTTCCATCGGGGGTGGTGCCCACGATGATGCCGCGGCCGGGATAGACGTTGGAGGAGAGGAGGGAGGCGATGGATACTTTCTGCATGGTCGGTCGGCCCCTTTCTAACGATTCTGTAGGGGCGGATATCATCCGCCCGTTCATTTCCATTTCTTGTATTCAATCACACGGAAGCGGGCGGATAATATCCGCCCCTACGGTTATTGTGCCAATATTTCCTCCGCCGCCAGTTCCGCCGCCTGGGGCAGGATGATCCATTCGGCCTGCTCCATGACGCGGCGCTGGAGGATTTCGGGGGTGTCGCCTGGCTCCACGTTCACGGCTTTTTGGAGGATGATCTCTCCCCCATCGGCGATCTCGTTCACGTAATGCACCGTTGCGCCGGTGACCTTGACGCCCCTGGCCAGCGCGGCTTCATGCACGTGCAGCCCGTAATACCCTTTGCCCCCGAAGGCGGGCAGCAAAGCGGGATGCACGTTCAGGATACGACGGGGATAGCGGCGGACAAAATCCTCGGACAGGATACTCATGAACCCGGCCAGGATGATCATCTGCGCTTTGCATTTTTCCAGGCAGGAGAGCAGTTCTTTTTCAAAGGCTTCCTGTGTGTTTCCTTTGCGCTCGGCCACATACACGGGAATGCCCGCTTTCTCTCCGCGCTCCAAAGCGTAAGCGTCAGGCCGGGATGAAATGACCGCGCACAGGTTCACATGGGGCAGCCTGCCCGCGGCTTTCGCGTCGATCAGCGCCTGCAAATTGGTGCCGCCGCCGGACACCAGCACGGCGGTTTTGACCGTGCTCATGCCAGGATCACCCCTTCGTTGCCTTCCACGATTTCGCCCAGCATATAACTGCCGGGGCACAGGGACAGCACCTTGTCCGCCTTCTCCGGGCTGACCACCAGCGCCATGCCCACGCCCATGTTGAAGGTGTTGAACATATCGCGCTCGGGGATATTGCCCTTCTCCTGGAGGAAGCGGAAGATTTCAGGGGTCTTAACGGCGGCCTTGTCCACCTTGGCGGACAGCCCTTCGGGCAGCGCCCGGGGAATGTTTTCAAAGAACCCGCCGCCGGTGATGTGCGCTGCGGACTTGATGAGGCCCTGCTCCACCAGGGGCAGCACGTCCTTCACATAAATTTTAGTGGGCGTCAGCAGGGTTTGGCCCAGGGTGGAATCTCCAAAGGGCATATTCAAATCCAAATCAGCAATGATTTTCCGAACCAGGGAAAAGCCGTTGGAATGGACGCCGGTGGAGGGCAGGGCGATCAGCGCGTCGCCGGACAGAACGGCGGTTTTGTCCAGGATCTTTTTCTTGTCCACCACGCCCACGCAGAAGCCCGCCAGGTCGTATTCGTCCTCGGGATAGAAGCCGGGCATTTCGGCGGTTTCCCCGCCGATCAGGGAAGCGCCGCTCTGCACGCAGCCCTCGCACACGCCCGCCACGATGGAGGCGATCTTCTCCGGCACGTTCTTGCCGCACGCGATATAGTCCAGGAAGAACAGCGGCCTGGCCCCGCAGACGATTACGTCGTTGACGCACATGGCCACACAGTCGATGCCCACGGTGTCATGCTTGTTCTGGTCAAAGGCCAGCTTGAGCTTGGTGCCCACGCCGTCGGTGCCGGACACCAGCACGGGCTGCTCCATGCCCTTCACGTCCAGCTCGAACAGCCCGCCAAAGCCGCCCACGCCGCCGAGGGCTCCCGCTGTCAGGGTGCGGGCAATGTGGGTCTTCATCAGCTCCACGGCCTTGTAGCCCGCGGTGATGTCCACGCCGGAGGCTTTATAGGATTCGGAATAGCTCTTCATTCTTCGGGCCGCCTTTCGCTCTTCTTGTACTCGAACCGGGACTTGGCGCGGTTGGTGGGGATTTCGGTGGTGTAATTGCCGGAGAAGCAGGCATCGCAGTACCCGCATAGGGTACCGCCGTCCGCCAGGCAATGCACGTCGTTCATGTCCAGATAGCCCAGGGAATCCACGCCGATGATCTGCGCGATTTCAGGAATAGAATGGCGGCAGGCGATCAGGTGGTCCCGGGAGTCAATGTCCGTTCCGTAATAACAGGGATTGAGGAAGGGCGGCGCGGTGACGCGGAAGTGCACCTCCGTCGCGCCCGCTTCCCGCAGCAGGTTCACGATGCGCTTGCTGGTGGTGCCACGCACGATGGAGTCGTCAATCAGCACCACGCGCTTGCCCCGCACCACGGAGGCGATGGGGTTCAGCTTGATGCGCACCTTGTCTTCACGGCTCTTTTGACCGGGGGAAATGAACGTGCGGCCGATATAGCGGTTCTTGATAAAGCCCATGCCGTAGGGAATGCCGCTTTCCTGGCTGTAGCCAATGGCGGCGTCCAGGCCGGAGTCCGGCACGCCGACGACGATATCCGCGTCCACGGGATGGGTCTTGGCCAGGCACGCGCCGGCGCGGACACGGGCTTCATGCACGCTGGCCCCGTCGATCACGGAATCGGGCCGGGCGAAATAAATGTACTCGAATACGCACAGGGAGGGCTTGCACTGGCCGCAGTGCTCCCGGATGGAGCGCATGCCTTCCCGCTCAAACACGATGATTTCGCCGGGCTCCACGTCCCGCACCAAGGTGGCTCCCACCGCGTCCAAGGCGCAGGATTCGCTGGCGATCACATAGCTGCCATCCGGCAGGGTGCCGAAGCACAGAGGGCGGAAGCCGTGGGGGTCGCGGGCGGCGATCAGCTTGCTGGGAGACATGACCACCAAAGAAAACGCGCCATGAATCCTGCGCATGGCGCGGCAAAGGGCCTCCTCGATGGAGGGGGCCGTCAGGCGTTCCTTGGTAATAATATAGGAAATCACTTCGGTGTCGGAGGTGGTATGGAAAATGGAACCGCCCAGCTCCAGCTGCTCCCGCAACTCGGCGGAGTTGACCAGGTTGCCGTTATGGCACAGCGCCATAGGGCCCTTCACATGGTTGACCACGATGGGCTGGGCGTTCATCCGGGAGGAGGAGCCGGTGGTGCCATAGCGCACGTGGCCCACCGCCATATCGCCCAGGCCCAGCTTTGCCATTTCGTCCGGGGTGAACACGTCGTTCACCAGGCCGTTGTCCTTATGGGCGGTGAACAGGCCGTCGTCGTTCACCACGATGCCGCAGCTTTCCTGGCCCCGGTGCTGCAAGGCGAACAGCCCGTAATACACCGTGGAGGCCACGTCTCTGCGCTCTTTGCCCAGCACGCCGAATACACCGCATTCCTCATGCAATTGACTCATACGTTTTCCCCCAGCAGCCGCCGCATGATCTCCTGATAGGCGTCCTCGACGCCGCCCAGGTCGCGGCGGAAGCGGTCTTTGTCCAGCTTTTCGTGGGTGGTGGAATCCCAGAAGCGGCAGGTGTCGGGTGAGATTTCGTCCGCCAGCACGATCTGGCCGTCCTTGGTCTTGCCGAATTCCAGCTTGAAGTCGATCAGTTCAATGTTCGCTTCCTTGAGGTAATCGGACAGGATCTTGTTGATCTTGAGGGAATAATCGGAAATCAGCTTCAGTTCTTCTTCGGTGGCCCATTCCATGGCCAGAATGTGGTACTGGTTCACCATGGGGTCGCCCAGGTCGTCGTTCTTGTAGCAGAATTCCAGCACGGTGCGCTTCATCTTCACGCCCTCCGGCAGGCCCAGGCGCTTGGAAAGGCTGCCCGCGGCGATGTTGCGCACGATCACTTCCAGGGGCACGATGGCGACCTTCTTCACCAGCGTTTCCCGGTCGTTCAGTTCTTCCACGTAATGGGTGGGCACACCGTTCTTTTCCAGCAGGCGCATCAGGTGGTTGGTGACGCGGTTGTTGATGACGCCCTTGCCCAGGATGGTGCCCTTTTTCAAGCCGTTGAAGGCGGTGGCGTCGTCCTTATAGGACACGATGCAATAGTCGGGATTGTCGGTGGCGAATACTTTCTTGGCTTTTCCTTCGTACATCTGGGCGGTCTTTTCCATGGCGGTATCCTCTCCTCGTTTTTATTCTGATCATTCAGCAATGTCAAAACAGCACAATCAACTTGTTTGATCAAAAAACAACGCAACTGTCATCCTGAGCGTGTACGGCCGCGAAGGACCTCCTTCGTATCCGTTTCTCTCGCAGTATAGATTCCCATGGGGAGATTCTGCCCGCCCTTCGGGACGGGCGCAAGCGAACGCGTCCGGATGCGCTCAGAATGACATTGTTGTTTCGTAAGAAAAAGCTGCTTGGTTGGACAATTTTGATTATTTCAGCTTTTCCGAAATGATTCTGTCTTTCTCCAAGACCTTTTTGCTGGCCTCTTTCCGCAGAGCTTTCAGCTTTTCCGAAAGCGCCTGGTCCTCCACGGCGATGATCTGCGCGGCCAGCAGCGCGGCGTTCACGGCCCCGTCAATGGCGACGGTGGCGACGGGAATGCCGGAGGGCATCTGCACGGTGGACAGCAGCGCGTCCAGGCCGTCCAGGGTGGAGCTCTTGATGGGAATGCCGATGACCGGCAGCGCCGTGTTCGCGGCGATGGCCCCGGCCAGATGCGCCGCCTTGCCCGCCGCGGCGATCAATGCGCCGAAGCCGTTGTCCGCGGCGCTGACCGCGAAGGCCCGGGCTTCCTCCGGCGTGCGGTGGGCGGAATACACATGCGCCTCAAAGGGCACGCCCAGGGAGCGCAGCGTGTCCGCCGCCTTTTCCACCACGGGCAGGTCGCTGTCGCTGCCCATGATGATGCCAACCTTTTTCATGGTTCATGGCTCCTTTGTCCGCTTTGTTGGATCGAGCAAAGCGAAGAATCAATCACGGCAGGGCCGCGCATCGGTTATTATAGCATGGCGCAGGCTTTTGCGCAAGAGAATTTCTGAATTATTTTTTCATAAACAATTTTAATGTTCGTGTTTTTAGCATTGAAAGCGGTCACAAAGAAACCATATTTTACATTGATTCATGATTTGGCATAGAAATACGAACGTTAGACATTGCTATATTCCTCCGTTTCTTTTCCCGATCCGCCATCTTTCTCCAAATCGCCGGGGCTTTTCCAGCATAATTGCGGAAAAAAGAGCCATATTGAGAGGAGAAACTTGCAAAGCGAGGGAAAACCATGAGAAAAAGAATTGGATGGTTTCGCAAAATCACAGGCGTTTTGCTGTCGGCGCTGGCGGCGTGGATGATCTTTTCCCCCACCTCCCAGGCGCTGCGCACATTGCCTGAGACGTACCGGCTGAACGTGGGCGAAACCTATACCCTGAACGTCGGCGTGGCGGTGCTGAGCAGCGCGGACGAGCGGCTGAACCTGAACAGCAACACGCTGACCGCCCGGGAAAAGGGCGAAGCGGAGGTATCGCTGAACCTGTTCGGCCTCTTCCCCATCGGCAAGATGCGCATCCAGGCCGGGGACGAACAGCGCCTGATGCCCGGCGGGGAAGCCGTGGGCGTGGCCCTGGCGACCAAGGGCGTGCTGATCATTGGCGTTTCCGACGTGTCCGGCAAAAGCCCCGCCCAGAGCGCGGGCCTGCGGGCGGGGGACGTGATCGAGCTGGTCAACGGCCAGCCGGTGAACAGCAGCCAGCATTTGGTGGATCTGGTATCCTCTTCTAAAGGCCTGCCCCTGTCCCTGACCTTCGAGCGCAGCGGCAGCAAGCGCACCGTAACCCTCCAGCCCACGCTGGACAGCGCGTCCGGCCTGTACCGCATGGGCGCGTGGGTGCGGGACAGCACGGCGGGCGTCGGCACCCTCTCTTATTACAATCCTCAAAACCGCACCTACGGCGCGCTGGGCCACGCCATCAACGACGGGGACACCGGCAAGCTGCTGCCCGTCAGGGAAGGCTCCCTGCTGAAAGCGGACATCGTGGACGTGAAGAAAGGCCAGAAGGGCAACCCCGGCGAACTGCGCGGCAGCTTCCTGCGGGATCAGGTGATACTGGGCAGCATTGAAGAAAACACCAACCTGGGCGTCTTCGGGGAACTGGACGCGCCTTACGTGAACCCCCTCTATCCCGACGGCCTGCCCATCGGCTTCCAGGAAACGGTCAAGACCGGCCCGGCCACCATCCTCTCCACCATCGACGGCGAGGGCATCAAGGAATACGCTGTCGAAATCGTCCAGGCCAGCCGCCAGATGGCGCCTTCCCAGAAAAGCATGATCCTCAAGGTGACCGACCCCCGCCTGCTGCAAACCACCGGCGGCATCGTGCAGGGCATGTCCGGCAGCCCCATCCTCCAGAACGGCCACATCATCGGCGCAGTGACCCATGTGTTTGTGGACGACCCTACCCACGGATACGGGCTGTACATCGAATGGATGCTGAATGCGGCGGAAGCGCTGGACGACGCTGCGTGACGCAGGCCCTTTTCCCCGTTTGGACGAATGCCTGAAACGGGGATTTTTTCATTGCATAACATTGCTAAACATTGCAAAACATTGCAAAAACAGCGGACGCAGCCCCGTAAATGATTGACTTATTCCACTATATATGATAAAATATTGCAGGTTAATTCACGGCTTCACAGCGCCGGATCATTCCCGGGGGGAATGATGGACGGGATTCAGGAAAGAAACGCCGGGGAACCGGCAGCGGAGCCCGCGGGGTTTTCCCGCAGTTTGACGCTGGCGCAACAACGGAATGCGATCATGGCACCAATGCCACTTGCTGGGTCATGCAGCATTCCTGCACGATAGAAAACACCATGGCGTGGATGCGCGTCATGGTGGCGAAGTCATACTTTCGAGGGATGCGCTTTGTTCATTTATTGTATTTTCTGCGCGACGGAAAAATGCTCAGTCATTGCGAAAACGGCCATGGAGCTGTTTGGCTGCCGGGCGATATGTCCCAAACAGGTGCAGCACACATGGTCGAAAGGAAAGATGATTGACCGGGTGAACGATTTGCTGCCCGGTTATGTGTTTTTGTTTTTTCAGGAACGGGTCTCCAACCCCGCGGTTTTCCGTTCCATGAACGGCGTCATCCGTTGTTTGAGCGATACTGCAAAGCAATTTGAGCTGACCGGAGAAGATGAAAAGTTCGCGATGATGCTGTACCGCAAGGATGGAATCATCGGAAAGACCAGCGTTTATCAGGAAGGACAGCGCATCCGCGTTTGCGAAAGCGCTTTTGAAGGGCTGGAAGCAAAGGTCCTGAAGGTGAACCACAGGAATCACCGCATTTTGATTGAAATTCCGTTCGCCATGCGTCCCGTGAAAACCTGGGTAGAATACGAAATCGTGGAGGCCGTCGGTCAAGCCGAAGCCGTTCAGCCGGACGCTTGACCGCAGCGCTCCCAATATGTACCGCTGCATGGGGAAACCTGTATTGAGGGATCGTAGCAAATGAGTAACACATCAGAAAAAAACAGCCAGGCCGTCCTGAGTACAGCCGCCATGACCGACCAGCAGATTCAGGCCATGACAAAGTATTATTCGGGTATCGACTGGGCTTCCCTGCTGTTCCGCCTTTTGGAAAAAATCCACTGGATTCTGCTGGCTGCCATCGTCGGCGCAGCGGCAACGTTTTTCTACGTCCGGTACAGCGTGACTCCTATTTATCAGGCGACGTCCAAGCTGTATATCGCCGGCTCTGAAACATCCATTTCGCTTTCGGATCTGCAGCTTGGCTCCACCCTGGCGAAAGACTACCAGGAAGTTTTCAAAATCTGGCACATCCATGAGATGGTGGATGAAAAGCTGGGGCTGAACTACAGTTACGGCAGGCTGGGCAGCATGGTTTCCGTCAGCGTTCCGGACGGGTCGCATGTGCTGTATATCCGCATCAACTCTGCCGACCCGGAGGAAGCGCGGCAGTTGGCAGACACATACGCCGAGGTGGTGCAGGATTTCATTGCAAACAAGATGGAACTGCGAAAGCCCCAGCTGCTGGAAAAAGCGCAAAAGCCCAGCGCGCCCATTTCGCCGAATATCAAGAGCATGGTGATGACCGGTTTCGCGGGAGGCGGGTTCGCGGCGGCGGCGCTGATTGTGTTCCTGTTCTTGCTCGACGACAGGATCCGCACCAGCGACGACATTGAGAACGCAACCAATCTCGCCGTACTGGGAATCATTCCGCGGCAGGAAGAAGCCAATTCCAAAAAAGCCGACGCTCCCGACAGCTCCAAAGCCGTTCCCGCTCCCGCAAAAAGCGGCGAAATGACAGCCGTCATTCACGGGAACATCCGCCTGGACTACTCGGCCTCGGAAGCGATTAACATGATCTGTTCCTCAATTACCTTTGCGGGGAAGAATACGAAAAAAATCGCCGTGACCAGCTATGAAGCGGGCAATGGCAAGACCTACGTTACGCTGCAGGTCGCGGTGGAAATGGCGGGGCGCGGGAAGAAAACGCTGCTGATCGACTGCGACCTTCGCAAATCCGTCATGGTAGGCAGATACGGCATAGAGCTGTCCGGCGATAAACAGGGGATGGCCCATTATCTGTCAGGCCAATGCGGGGTGGATCGTATCATCTACAAGACCAACATCCCGAACCTCTCCTATATTCCCGTGGGAAGGGACGTGAAAACGCCGCTTCCCCTGCTGACGAGCGGCGATTTTGGAAAGCTGCTGAAATCGCTGGACGCGGAATATGATTTTATCCTGATTGATACCCCGCCGATCGGCATGGTGGTCGACGCGGCGGAAATCGCCCAGAAGTGCGACGCCAGTATTCTTGTGCTGGAATACAATCAATCCACGCTTCGGGCGCTGCACACCATGCAGAAGCTCCTGGAGCAGGCCAACAGCCCGATTCTGGGCTGCGTCATCAACAAGATGGCGGTGCGAAGTCTGGGAAAAAAGCATTATTATTATTATTACGGCGCTTATGGCTACGGCTACGGCACTGAGGAAAAGAAGCAGAAAAGCTTTCTTTTCCGGGGCAGCCTGAGAAGGAACAGGAAAAAGCAATGACACCGCAAAGAAAAGCGATTCTGATCCGCGCTTTGTGCGTCTGCATTGCCGCAGCCATCCTCCTGGTTTTGATTTCAACGCTCACGGACCGCTGGGAAAAATCAACTTACCGGGAGGAGCCGCGGCAGCAAACGGCACTGGATTTCTTTGATGAGAATGTGGTCGTATGGGAAGGCGTCCGGTATCGCAAGACGCCTGCCGTGAGCACCTATCTGATCGCCGGCGTCGACAAGGAATCGGACGCGCCCGCCACTGCCTCCAATAAATACAGAAACGGCGGGCAGGCGGACTACCTGCTTTTGCTGACCGTCGACCATACCAACCGGAAGATTTACCAGCTTCAGCTGGACCGCGACACGATGACCGACGTGACCGTGCTGAGCGTTTACGGCAAGGAAACCGGCACCCGCGTGCTTCAACTCTGCCTTGCGCACAGCTACGGCTCCACGAAGGATGACAACGCGCGATATACCGTCCAGGCGGTCAGGCGTCTCTTGCAGGATATTGAAATCGCCGGATACTATATCGTAAACTACACCGCGGTTCCCGTGCTGAACGACGCGCTGGGCGGCGTCACCGTGACGATTCCCGACGACATGACGGAAGTAAACCCGCAGTGGACGCCGGGCGCGAAGATCACCCTCCAGGGCAAGGAAGCGGAATCCTTCGTTCGCGCCAGAAAAACCGTGGGACATGGAACGAACGCCGAGCGTATGAGAAGGCAGCATGAATTCACCAGCAACGCCATCCTTCTGCTGAACCGCCGCCTTTCCGAAAATGCGGACTTTGCCGGCAGGCTGCTTGCCGCCCTGCGGAATACGGCTGCCACGAATATTTCTCAGCAGCAGCTGCTGCTGGAAATCAACGAGGCCCATGCTTATGATATTCAGCCGGTGGAATACCTCAGGGGCGAATACGTGATCGCCGACAACGGCTTCGCTGAATTTCACGCGGATGAAAACAGCATTTCGGAATGGATCATGAACCGGCTGTATACCAAGGAATGATTTCCCCCTTGGCCCATATCCTGCATTTGAACCCTCATTTCCTCTCTCCCTTGAACAGTTTGCCCAATGTACATCCTGACTTAACATGAAGGAGGCTGCCCCAATGAAGAAAGTGCTCTGTTTAGCCCTCGTGCTAATGATCGTATCCGTGTCCCTGGCGTTGGCCGCAGTGGTTGATTCCCCGAAAAACCAGGATATCGCGGATGTCGAAGTCGTCGAAGTAAACTATCAGGAGGATGACGACGAGGACGACCCCGCCCCCGCTCCTGCCGTCGATCCAGCCCCCGCCAATACCCCCCCTCCGCAGCAGCCCGGCACCGAACCCAATGTCAAGCAGGAGGTCATTGACATCGTAACCAATCCGGATCAAGACAACCCGGAGAAAGATCCGCCCGCTTCGCCGGTGGTTGGAATTGTCGAGCCTCCGAAAGCCATCGAGACGGTGATCGAGGATTTGAAAACCACCTATGAAGTGACCATCAATTATGTGTCCATTGACGGCACGCAGGTTCAGGAGCCCGTCAAAGAAATGGTGGAAGCGGGCCAGCCGATCAACATCGCCGCGGTACCCATCGAAAACTTCATATCGGCCGGCGCCGAGCAGCAGATCATGCCTGCCAGGGACGTGGAGCTGACCGTGATCTATGTGCCCGATGATTTTGCGGAAGAGATCATCAGCATCAAAGGATATGAAACGCCTTTGGGCTTGGGCTCTACGTTCATGAACGTCGGCGTCTGCGTTGAATAAGCCCGTCTGTTCCCGGTTATAGAAACAGTTCTATCCGTCCGGAGGCGATCAGGAATGAAAAAAATACTTTGTGTGCTCTTGGCGTTCATCATGCTTTGCGGGGTTCCCGCATGCGCGGAAACAGACGATTCCATCGTCATCGACGAATCCGGCGAAGCTGAATCCATCTACGTGGATGATGAAAACGGCGAATCCGGTGATGCGGATTTCGATGACTCCGAGGAGCTCGTTTTAACTCCGTATGATTATGACCGGATCACCGTCGGGAACCCGACGCCGATGGACGGAAAATTCTTTACCGACATGTTCGGAAACGCTACCAGCGATATAGACGTTCGGATGCTTCTGAACGATTACAGCCTTGTCACCTGGGACAGTGAAATCACCCAGTTCCGCCTCAACCATTCCGTCGTAAGCGGCGGTGTGTTCACCGACAGCGCGGCGGGAAACCGCAACTATCTGCTTGTCCTGTACGACGACCTGTATTTCTCCGACGGCACTCAGATCACCGCTTATGATTACGCCTTCTCCGTCCTGTTCCAGTGCGACCCGGCGATCCGGGAAATCGGCGGCAATCCGTATTCCTTTGACTACCTGGTGGGCTATGAGGAATACCTGGACGGAAAGAATCCTTATCTCGCGGGCCTGCGGGTGATCAGCGACGAAATGCTGATGCTGACCGTCAAGCAGGACGCTCTCCCCTACTTCTACGAACTGGCCCGGCTGAATATCGTGCCTTATCCCATTTCCGCCATCGCCCCCGGCTATACTGTCATGGACGACGGAAAAGGCGCGTATCTGATGGACAGCCGCTTCAATCAGGCCATGCTCTCCGCCGACGTGCTCCGGGAATCGGTGATGAATCCCGAAACCGGGTATCTCATCCATCCCTCGCCGGTGAGCGGGCCGTATTGCCTTGAGTCCTTCGACGGCGTTACCGCGGAGTTTGAAATCAATCCCTACTACAAAGGCAACGAGGAAGGCATTAAGCCGCGCATCCAGCACCTGACTTATACCCTTGCGGATAACGATACGATGATTCAGGAACTGGCGGAGGGAAAATTCACCCTGCTCAATAAGGTGGTTCTTTCGGACACCATTCTGGAAGGCCTGCAGCTGCTTGCAGAAAGGGGACAATACACCCAGAGCGCTTATCCCCGCATCGGCCTGACCTACATTTATTTCAGCCCGGAAAGCGAATCCGTCCAGGAGCAGGCGGTGCGCCAGGCGATTGCCCATTGCCTGAACAAGCCGGACTTCCTTGCCGCGAGCGTGGATTCCTTCGGCCTTGAAACAAACGGTTTGATGGGCCTGGGCCAGTGGATGTACCAGATCGCCAGCGGCACGATCGCTTACGACCCGCAGGTGCAGAAAAACCTCACGCCGGAAGAAGAGAAAGAATTCCAGCGGAAGCTGCAGGAGATGGAAGCAATTTCCCTGGATTTACTGCACCGTTATGACTTTGGCACGGAGGACGCCGCCGCCCTGCTCGAAGCCGCCGGATGGACGCTGAACGAGCAGGGAGAGCCTTTCCGCCCCGGGGTGGACAGCTTCCGCTGCAAGATGATCGAAGGCCATCTGGCCACGCTGGACCTGACATTGGGCTATCCCGTCTCCGACAGAACGGAAGCGGCGCTGCAGGAGAACCTGCAATCGAGCCTTCAGGAAGCGGGCGTCAGGCTTACGCTGGTTCCCGTGGAGTTGCCTGAGCTGATCGAGATACACAATGAGCATTCAAACAAGAAAATGGATATGCTCTACCTGGGCGACAACTTCAATATCAGCTTTGACCCGAGCTGGTTCTTCCCGGATACGCTCGACGAGGAGGAAGCCGACGTGGACCTGGAAACGCTGAAAGAGATGGATGTTTCCGCGTCCCTGCCTCTCACCAACAGGCTGATGCACGCCCTGGCCCTGGACATGGCCCGGACGGAGCCCCAGGATGTGCCGGGATATATGCTGAAATGGTTCTACTTCCAGCAGCGCCTGTCCGACCTGCTGCCCATCCTGCCGGTGTACATCAATATCTATTTCGACTTCTACACCAGAGAGCTTCATAACTACCTGATCGAATCGAATGTCGGCTGGGGCACGGCTATTGTCCCCGCCCGCATGTACGGCCTTCAGTCCGTGGAAATGGAAACCCAGGTGTTTGAAACCGATCCGGATGGCAAATTGGACATTATGGCTCTCCTCGCCAAAAACGAAGGAGAAAAAGTGGATTACTCCCACGGCGCGCTTTCGCTGTTCCCCGAAGAAGTCCGGGCGCAGATACCGCCCGAATTCGCAACCATCAACGAATTCGTCGCTTCCTCGCTGCAAACGGATGATTTGGAGAGGATCGAATCCATTACCCTGAAATTCACCTTCCAAAGCGTCTATCCCCCGGATGCGACGCTGTACCTCCTGTTCGGCCTGACCGAGAACGGAATCACGGAATGGTACGTGCGGGAAGCAATCGCATTGGAAGACGGTTCCGTCAGCGTGAGGCTGGATCATGAGCTGCTCGAAAAGCTGAACGGCAATACCTATGCCCTCGCTGTCGTGAGCGAGTAAAAGCCAGGCAATGGGAAAAGTTACATACCGTTGCCATAAGCGGAAAAGAAAGCCGGTTTTCCGGAAAGAGAGGGCAAGATGAAAGAGGCGCGAAAAGCCTATGATGGGTTTTACAATAGAAAACTGAAGCGCGTCATAGGCTTTGCGTTCGCCATCTCCTTGCTTATCCTTGCCCTCCCGCTTTACGTCATCATCAGTCTCTCCATCCTCATTGACGACGGCTTTCCAATATTTTACCGTCCGCTCAGAGGCGGTTATAAAGGCCGGAATTTCATTGCTGGGAAGTTTGGGACTATCGGAATAAACAAAGAATGGCGTTTGAAATGCGCTTGAAAGAGAATAAATTTGTGCAACCCGCACAGAGAAACAAACTGATTCCCTGAACCGGCGCTTTTCAGACAGGTATCAACAGCAAACCTCAGCGCTCCTATAAGTTCTGTATCATGAAATTCTCTATGAGCAGAAACTTATAAATTCAATGGTTTTTCATCTCATGCCAGCACAGAATGGCTTTTTTGTGTAGAGGTTATAAACAGGAACTTACGGAACCATGTGGTATGTGATTGATAGTCATGAGTAGGAACTTATAGATGCGATTGGCTTGGATGGAAAGCATATAGGCAGAAATTTATATGCGCTAATCCTATGATCGGCACGCAAGATTCCTTAGAAGGTGAACAAGGCAGCATCATGAAAACATACGACAAGTTCTATAATCGAGTTGGGAAGCGTCTGATTGGTTTGGCTCTGTCAATCCCTCTGATCATCGTGATGCTGCCGTTCTATCTGATAATTAGTATCGCAATCGTTCTGGACGACGGCTTTCCCATCTTCTATCGACCTCTACGCGGTGGTTACAGGAACAGGGATTTTCGTATAACAAAATTCAGAACGATGGTGAAAAATGCAGACAAAATCGGCGGGAGCACCACAGCAGACCACGATCCGAGGATTACAAAAGTGGGCCGA
>CADBKQ010000036.1 GCA_902795275.1 uncultured Eubacteriales bacterium
CAGCACGGGATAGCCCAGTTCTTCCGCGGCATTCACCGCTTCCTCCAGGGTGTTCACGCCCATGCCCCTGGGGCGGCGGATGCCGAAGTTCTCCAGCAGCGCGTCGAACCGGGCGCGATCCTCCGCAATGTCGATGGACTCGGCGGAGGTGCCTAAAATGCGGATGCCGTGCTGATCCAGATACTGGGTCAGCTTGATGGCGGTCTGCCCGCCGAAGGCCACCACCACGCCCACGGGCTGCTCCACCTGGATGATCTGCATGACATCCTCCGGGGTGAGCGGCTCAAAGTACAGGCGGTTGGCAGTGTCATAGTCCGTGGACACGGTTTCAGGATTGTTGTTGACGATCACAACATCATAGCCCATTTCCTGCAATGTCCACACGCAATGCACAGAAGAATAGTCAAACTCGATGCCCTGCCCGATGCGGATGGGGCCGCTGCCCAGCACCATCACCACGGGTTTTCCGCTGCGTTTCAGCGTTCTGGATTCGCAGACGGTATCCGCGCAGGAATAGAAATAAGGCGTCTGCGCCGCGAACTCCGCCCCGCAGGTATCCACCATTTTATAGCTGAACGCCCAGCCGGGGAGACGCTTTTTCCCCGACAGCCGGGCAATGGCGGCGTCGGGATAACCCAGGCGTTTCAGCAGCGCGTAATCATTTTCTGCGAAGCCTGTTTTTTCGATGCGGTTTTCCAGTTCCGCCATGCCCTGGAGCTTGTACAAAAACCAGCGGTCAATCTTCGTAATATCAAAGATCTCGTCCACGGTCAGCCCGCTTTTCAAAGCCTCAAACACGGTGAACAGCCGCCGGTCGTCCTGGGAAGCCAGCCGTTCCGTGACAGACGCGGAGGACAGCGGCGGCGCGTTCAGGGAATCGAAGCCGATTTCCGCGCCGCGCACGGCTTTCATGAGCGCCTCCTCGAAGGATTGCCCAATCGCCATCACTTCGCCGGTGGCCTTCATCTGCGTACCCAGCTTCCGGGAGGAGCCCTGGAACTTGTCAAAGGGCCACTTGGGAAACTTCACCACCACGTAGTCCAAAGTCGGCTCAAAGCAGGCGCAGGTTTTCCCGGTAATGTCGTTGGCGATTTCGTCCAGGGTATAACCCAGGGCGATGCGGGTGGAGATTTTGGCGATGGGATAGCCGGTGGCCTTGCTTGCCAGCGCCGACGAACGGCTCACGCGGGGATTGACCTCGATCACCGCGTATTCAAAGGAATCGGGGTTCAGGGCGAATTGGCAATTACAGCCGCCCACGATGCCGATGGCTTCGATCATGCGCAGGGACGCCGTGCGCAGCATTTGGTATTCCTTGTCGGAAAGGGTCAGGGCGGGAGCCACCACGACGCTGTCCCCGGTGTGTACGCCCACGGGATCCACATTCTCCATGGAGCAGACGGCGATCACGTTCCCCAGCCCGTCCCGCATGGTTTCAAACTCGATTTCCTTCCAGCCGGAGATGCACCTTTCCACCAATATCTGGGTGATGGGCGAGGCGTCCAGGCCCGCCTGGGCGATGACGCGCAGTTCCGCTTCATCCCTGGCGATGCCGCCGCCGCTGCCACCCAGGGTATAGGCCGGGCGCACGATCACGGGATAGCCGATTTGTGCCGCCGCTTTCAGCGCGGTTTCCACATCCTCCGCGATTTCGGAGGGTACGCAGGGCTGGCCGATACGCCGCATGGTGTCCCGGAATTTTTCTCTGTCTTCCGCTTTTTCAATGGCTTCGATGGGCGAACCCAGCAGCCGCACGCCGAATTCCTCCAGCGTCCCGTCCCGGCTCAACTGCATGGCTAAGGTCAACGCGGTCTGCCCGCCCAGGCCCGCCAGCAGCCCGTCGGGGCGCTCCTTTTCGATGATACGGCGCAGCACGGCGGGATTCAGCGGCTCCAAATAAATCTCATCCGCCAGGTGCTGGTCGGTCATGATGGTGGCGGGGTTGGAGTTCACCAGCACGGTATTGATTCCTTCCTGCCGGAGCACCCGGCAGGCCTGCGCCCCGGCGTAATCGAACTCCGCCGCCTGGCCGATCACGATGGGGCCGGAGCCGATGACGAGCACCTTTTGTATGGCTGTATCCTTAGGCATGGCGGGCACCTCCCATCATGGCGGTGAAGCGGTCAAACAGAAAGCCCGTGTCCTGGGGGCCGGGGCAGGCTTCGGGATGGAACTGCACGGTGAAGCAGTTCAAATCGGGATAAGCCATGCCCTCGCAGCTTCCGTCATTGGCGTTCACAAAGGTTTCGGTTCCGACGCCTTTCAGCGTTTCGGACACCACGGCATAGCCATGGTTCTGGCTGGTGATCCAGGTGCGGCCGGTTTTCAGGTCTTTGACGGGCTGGTTGCCGCCCCGGTGCCCGTATTTCAGCTTGACCGTATCACCGCCCAGGGCCAGGGCGGTCAGCTGGTGGCCCAGGCAGATGCCGAACAGCGGCTTTTTCCCCAGCAGCCTTTTGATTTCCCCGATGCAGCCCGTGTTTTCCTTGGGGTCGCCGGGGCCGTTGGACAGCATGATCCCGTCCGGGTCGGTGTCCAGGATGGCTTCCGCTTTCGTGTCGGCGGACCAGACGGTGACGCTGCATCCGCGGTTTTGCAAAGAACGGATGATATTCCGCTTGGCCCCATAATCCAGCAGCGCCACGCGGTATTTTTCCGTACCATTCGCCGAATAGCTTTGCTTTTCCTTGCAGGTGACGGAGGCGACGGCATCCCGCACCTGATACGTTTTCAACGCGGACAGATCGGCAGGGACTTTATCGCAGATCATGGCGTTCATCACGCCCTCTTCCCGGGTGATCCTGACGATCTCCCGGGTGTCCACCCCGCACAGGCCGGGGATGCCCTGGGCTTTCAGGTATCCGTCCAGCGCGCCCTGGCTGCGGAAGTTGGACGGCGCGCCGCACAGTTCCCGCACGATGTAGCCAAACAGCGCGCTGCTTCCCTCAAAGTCCTCGGGGATGACCCCGTAATTGCCGATGAGCGGGAAGGAATGGGTGACGATCTGGCCATAAAAGCTGGGATCGGTCAGCGTTTCCAGATAGCCCACCATGCCGGTGGTGAACACCAATTCGCCGATACGCTCAACAGGGGCCCCGATGCGGAGCCCCTCAAAAATCGCGCCATTGCTGAGAACCAGATATGCCATTTTTACATTCCTCCCTGCTTCAGCGCGGCGCCCACGAAGCCCACGAACAGGGGATGGGGCTTGTTGGGACGGCTCTTGAATTCGGGATGGAACTGGACGCCCACGTAGAAATCTTCGCCGGGTATTTCGATCGTCTCCACCAGCCGCCCGTCCGGGGACAAGCCGGACAGGCACAGGCCCGCGTTTTGCAGCACGTCCCGGAAGGCATTGGCGAACTCGTAGCGGTGGCGGTGGCGTTCGCTGATTTGGGTTTGTCCGTAGCAGCGGGAAATCACCGTGTTTTCTTTCAGGATGCAGGGATACTTCCCCAGGCGCAGGGTGCCGCCCTTGTCGATTTCGTCGTTCTGGCCCGGCATGAAGTCGATCACCTTGTAGGGCGCGGCCTCGTCAAATTCGTGGGAATTGGCGTTTTCCAGCCCCGCCGCGTGCCGGGCGTATTCGATGACGGAAATCTGCATGCCCAGGCAGATGCCGAAGTAAGGAAGATGATGCTCCCGGGCGTACTTGGCTGTTAAAATCATGCCCTCGATGCCCCGCCCGCCGAAGCCGCCGGGTACGATGACGCCCTGGATGCCGCCCAAAACGCTGTCGATGTTTTCCTCGTTCAGGGTTTCCGAATCGATCCAGGTGATGTCCACCTTCGCGTCCAGGGCGTAGCCCGCGTGGCGTAGGGCCTCCGCCACGGAGAGATAGGCGTCGTGAAGCTGGACATATTTCCCCACCAGCCCGATTTTGACGGTTTTGTTCTGGTGCCGGATGCGGGCCACCAGCTCCCGCCATTCGGAAAGGTCGGGCGCGGGCACGGTGATGCCCAGTTCCCGGCAGACGATGCCGGACAGGTTCGCTTCCTCCAGCATCAGCGGCGCTTCATACAGGATGGGCAGCGTCAGGTTTTCGATCACGCAGTCCGGCTTCACGTTGCAGAAATGGGCGATCTTGCTGAAAACAGATTCATCCGTGATCTTCTCGTCCACCCGCAGCACAATGATATTGGGGGTAATCCCCATCCCCTGCAATTCCTTTACGCTGTGCTGGGTGGGCTTGGACTTGTGCTCGCCGCTGGCTTTCAGATAGGGCACCAGCGTCACATGCACATACAGCGCGTTTTCCCGTCCCACTTCCAGCCCCACCTGGCGGATGGCCTCGATGAAGGGCTGGGATTCAATGTCGCCGATGGTGCCGCCGATTTCGGTGATCACCACGTCTGCGTCGGTCTTTTCGCCCACGCGGTAGATGAACCGCTTGATCTCGTCGGTGATGTGGGGAATGATCTGCACCGTGGAGCCTAAGTACCCGCCCTGGCGTTCCTTGTGGAGCACATTGGCGAACACCTTGCCGGTGGTCAGGTTGGAATACTTGTTCAGGTCTTCGTCGATGAACCGCTCGTAGTGGCCCAGGTCCAGGTCGGTTTCCGCGCCGTCCTCGGTGACGTAGACTTCCCCGTGCTGGTAGGGGCTCATGGTGCCGGGGTCCACGTTGATGTAGGGGTCCAGCTTTTGCGCGGCGACCTTCAGCCCGCGCGCTTTCAAAAGACGTCCCAGCGAAGCCGCCGTGATGCCCTTGCCCAATCCCGATACCACGCCGCCGGTGACAAAGATGTATTTCGGCATATCTGTGTACCTCACTGTTTATTCTACTGTGACACTCTTTGCCAGGTTCCTGGGTTTATCCACATCCAAGCCGCGGTTGACGCTGGTGTAATAGCCCAGCAATTGCAATGGCACGATGGCCAGGGAGGAAACGAAATGCTCGTCGGTCTTGGGAATATAAACGGTGAAATTCACCGAATCCTCCACGGTGAAATTGCCGTTGGTGGTGACGCCCATCAGGTACGCGCCGCGGGACTTGCATTCCGCCATGTTGGAGATGGTCTTTTCAAACAGCTGGCTTTGGGTCAGGACGCCGATCACCAGGGTGTTTTTTTCAATCAGGCTGATGGTGCCGTGCTTGAGCTCGCCCGCGGCGTAGGCTTCGGAGTGGATGTAGCTGATCTCCTTCATTTTCAGGCTGCCTTCCAGGCTGATAGCGTAGTCCAGGCCCCGACCGATAAAGAAAATGTCGTGAGCGTTGGCGATCTTGGAGGAGAACCATTGCAGGCGCTCCTTGTCCTCCAGGATGCGCTTGATCTTGTCGGGAATCGCCGCCAGTTCCTCCAGCAAATGGCCGTACTGCTCCCGGCTGACGGTTCCTTTCACCAGCGCCATCTGCGTCGCCAGCGCGTCCATGGCGGCCAGCTGGGCGCTGTACGCCTTGGTGGTCGCCACCGCGATTTCGGGGCCGGCCAGGGTATAAAGCACATGGTCGGCTTCCCTTGCGATGGTGGAGCCCACCACGTTGACCACGGCTAACGTCATGGCCCCGCGCTCCTTCGCCACCCGCAGGGCGGCCAGGCTGTCTGCGGTTTCGCCGGACTGGGAAATCACGATGACCAGCGTGTTTTCGTACAGCGGGATGCTGCGGTAGCGGAATTCGGAAGCCAGCTCCACCCGCACGGGAATCTGCGCTAAATCCTCGATCACGTACTGGGACGCCATGCCCACGTGCCACGCGGAGCCGCAGGCCACGATGTCGATCTGCCGCAGGGCTTGCAGGGTTTCTTCCGTCAGGCCCGTGGCGCTCAGGTCGATCTGCCCGTCGTGAATCAGGCTGTTCAGGGTGTCCCGCACGGCCTGGGGCTGCTCGTGGATCTCCTTGAGCATGAAATGCTCGAAGCCGCCCTTTTCCGCGGCGGCGGCGTCCCAGGTGATTTCGGTCAGGGGCAGGGACACTTCGTCGCCGTTCAGGTCGTAGAACTTGACGCTGCCGGGCGCGACCCGCGCTACCTGCAAATTGTCGATGTAATACACCTGCCGGGTGTATTTCAGGATAGCGGGAACATCGGAGGCCAAATAAGAAGCGCTCTCCGAAGTGCCGATGATCAGCGGCGAATCCTTCCGGGCGGCGAAGATTTCGCCCGGATAATCCCGGAACATGAGCGCCAGGGCATAGCTGCCCCGGACGCGCACCATGGTTCTCGTGATGGCGTCCACCGGGCCGATCTTATATTTCTTATAATAATAATCCACCAGCTTCACCACCACTTCCGTGTCGGTGTCGCTGTAAAAGGCGTAGCCGTGGCGCAGCAGCTTTTCTTTCAGCTCGGTGAAATTCTCGATGATGCCGTTGTGCACGCCCACCACGTCGCTCTCCACCTTGCCGCTGCCGGAGCCGGTACAGTTGCCGCTGACATGGGGATGAGCGTTCACCACGCTGGGGTCGCCGTGGGTGGCCCAGCGGGTATGGCCGATGCCGCAGGTGCCGGGCAGGGAATGGCCCTGATCCGTTTTGTCCGCCAGGTGATACAGCTTGCCCGTGGCTTTGACCACTTCCGCCAGAGCGTCGCCGTTCCGCACAGCCAGCCCCGCTGAGTCATAGCCCCGGTATTCCAGCCGCGCCAGCCCGTCCAGCAAAATCGGCGCGGCCTGTTGATCTCCCGTATACCCTACGATTCCGCACATTGGCTCCCTTGCCTCCTCGCATATTGCAATAATAAAATATTATGCGTTCCCAAGGCCCCTGTCAATTCATCCACTGTTCAAAAACCGTTTTTCTCTCCCAGAAACAGATTGACTTCCTTGGCCGCAGCCCGGCCATCCGCCAAAGCGCGGACAACCAGAGACTGGCCGGTGCGCATATCCCCGGCGGAAAACAGTTTGCTGCCCAGATGGTGCGAGCCGTCCGCAGGCAGCAGCCGACCACGGTTATCGGCTTGCAGCGACAGGCGGGACAGGGTCGCTTCCTCGCAGCCCACAAAGCCCGCGGCGATAAGCAGCAGACCGCAGGGCAGCGTCTTTTCCGTGCCGGGCACCGGGGCCAGCTTTCCTTCCGGGTTCTTGGCCAGCCGCACAGTGGTCAAGGAAACGATCTCGTTTTGTTCATTGACCTGGATGCTCTGCACCGTGGTCTCGTAAATACGCGGGTCGCCGCCCTGGGTGGCGATGGCTTCCAGTTGTCCGTAATCCGTGCGCAGGGTGCGGGGCCATTCGGGCCAAGGATTGGCGGGCAGGCGTTTTTCCGGCGCGGCGGGCATCATTTCCAGTTGGGTCACAGAGGCGCAATGCTGGCGCAGGGCCGTGCCTACGCAGTCGTTGCCCGTGTCGCCGCCACCGACCACAATCACATGTTTGTCCTTGGCAGAAAGGAAAGACACAGTATCCGATAACACCGCTTCCGTCGCTTCCGTCAGATAGTCCACGGCGAAATGAACGCCCTGCGCGTCCATGTGTTCCACGTTCAGGGAACGGGGCTTCCGCGCTCCGCCGCACAGGATCACGGCGTCATATGCTTTCAAACTTTCAGGTTCGGCTTCGGTGTTTAGAGCAAAGGATACGTCCTCCGCCTCCATCAAACGAATCCGCCGTTCCACGATCTCTTTCGGCAGTTTCATATTGGGAATGCCGTACATGAGCAGCCCTCCGGCACGATCCGCCTTTTCAATCACCGTGACCGCATGGCCCATCTGGTTCAGCAGGTCGGCGGCAGCCAGCCCGGAAGGGCCGCTGCCTACCACCGCGATCCTTTTCCCGGTTCGGGAAGCAGGAATCCGTGGTTTGATCCAGCCCTTTTCAAAGCCGGTTTCAATCAGATACAGTTCATTGTCCCGGTTGGTCACGCCGTCGTCGGCCAGATTACAGGCCTTTTCGCACAGCGCCGGACACACCCGCCCGGTAAATTCCGGGAAGGGGGCCGTTTGCAGCAGCCGTTCCAGCGCCGCCCTTTCCTGGCCCTGGTACAGCAAATCGTTCCATTCGGGAATCAGGTTGTGCAGCGGACACCCGAAATCCGACTGGCAGAAGGGGACGCCGCAGTTCATACAGCGCGACGCCTGGCAGCGGCGGATCGCTTCGGGCTGGGCCGTGTGCAGGTCGCTGAAATCCTGAAGCCGCGTTTGCGCGTCCCGGTACGGGTTTTCCGTCCGTTCATATTCCATGAAACCAGTCGCTTTGCCCATACCGTCACGCTCCTTTCAAATAGGCCAGATATTCGTCGGAAATCACCGTTTTGAATTTCGGCAGATATTCGTCGAACGCCCGCAGAATCTCCTTGGCTTTGACAGAACCCGTGGCCTTTTCGTGCATTTGCAGCAGCCGCCGGAGTTCTCCCGCCTGGTCTTTTGTCACAGGATAGGTCTTCACATGGCCGGTGTTCAGGCGGGCCTGCAAAGTATCCTCCTCGTCCAGCACCCAGGCGATGCCGCCGCTCATGCCCGCGGCGAAGTTGTCCCCGACTTTGCCCAGCACCGCCACGCGCCCGCCGGTCATGTATTCGCAGCCGTGGTCGCCCACGCCTTCCACCACCGCCCAGGCTCCGGAATTGCGCACGGCGAAGCGTTCGCCCGCCCGGCCCGCGATAAAGGCGTAGCCGCTGGTCGCGCCGTACAGCGCCACGTTGCCGATCAAAGTGTCCTCCGGCTTCCACACGCTGTCCACCGGCGGGCAGACGGCGATCGTGCCGCCGGACAAACCCTTGCCCAAGTAGTCGTTCGCCACGCCATACAGGGTGATTTCCTGGCCCACGGGCAGGAACGCGCCGAAGGACTGGCCGCCGCAGCCCTGGGCCTGGATGTGCCGTTCACCTTTCAGCATAGCGCCGAAGGCCCGGTCGGTGGTCATCAATTGCACGTGATCCTGGAACAGCCGCGCGTCGGTGCGTTCAGCCAAATGGAAATCGTGCTTCGCTTCCGGCTGAAAATGGGTGTTCCGGGCGAAGCCGATTAAGTCGGATAAGTCCATGGCCGCGTTGGGTTTCATCTTTAACAGGTCGCTGCGGCCCACCAGTTCGCTGACCGTGCGCGCCCCCAGCTTTGCCATGATCTCCCGAAGCTGCTCCGCGATGAACAGCATGAACCGTTCCACATATTCCGGCTTGCCGATGAACCGCTTGCGCAGTTCGGGGTTCTGGGTGGCGATGCCGAAGGGGCAGGTGCCCAGCTGGCAGACCCGCATCATCCGGCAGCCCATGGTGATGAGCGGCGCGGTGGCAAAGCCGAATTCCTCCGCGCCCAGCAGCAGGGCCACTGCCACATCGTGCCCGGTCATCAGCTTGCCGTCGGTTTCCAATATCACTTTTTGACGCAGACGGTTTCTGCAAAGGACTTGGTGCGCTTCGGCCAGGCCGATTTCCCAGGGCAAGCCCGCGTGATGCACGCTGCTCATGGGAGCCGCGCCGGTGCCGCCTTCGCCGCCGGAAATCAGGATGCCGCCCGCCCCGGCCTTCGCCACGCCGCTGGCAATGGTGCCGACGCCGGTGGAGGACACTAACTTCACCGTGATTTTCGCCTGCTCGTTGGCGCATTGAAGGTCGTAAATCAATTCAGCCAAATCTTCGATGGAATAAATATCGTGGTGCGGCGGCGGGGAGATGAGGGAAATGCCGGGTGTGGAGCAGCGGGTTTTCGCCACGCTCTCCGTCACCTTGGCCCCCGGCAGATGCCCGCCTTCGCCGGGCTTGGCGCCCTGGGCCATCTTGATCTGGATTTCTTTCGCGGAAAGCAGGTATTCCCTCGTCACGCCGAAGCGCCCGGAGGCCACCTGCTTGATAGCGGAATTGAGGGCCGTTCCATAGCGCTCGGGCAATTCGCCGCCCTCGCCGCTGTTGCTTTTGCCGCCCAAACGGTTCATGGCCTGGGCCATGCACTCGTGGGCCTCCTGGGAAATGGAGCCGTAGCTCATGGCCCCGGTGCGGAAGCGCTTCACGATGCTTGCCGCGCTTTCCACTTCGTCCAGCGGGATTTCCCGGCAGGCGTCGAAATCAAAGGTCAGCATGGAACGGATGGTGCGGGGGCCGTCGTTTTCCACCCGAGCGGCGTATTTGTCAAATAATTCCTTGCTGTCCGTCCACACCGCCTGCTGCAACAGATGAATGGTCTCGGGAGCATAAAGATGGTCCTCCGCCTGTTCGCCCGTGCGCATCCGATGGACGCCCACGCTGGGCAGGCCGGAAGAAAGCCCCGTAAAGGCCGCGGCGTGGTGAAAACGGCTGTCCGTCTCCACTTTGTTCAGGTCAGCGCCGCCCAGGGTGTAGGGCGTATTGGTAAAATACTTCTCCGCAAACGGCCCGTCCAGGCCCACAATTTCAAACAGCTGGGCGCTCTGGTACGCCTGCAAAGTGGACACGCCCATCTTGGAGGCGATTTTCAGCACGCCCGCGGTCAGGGCCTTATCGTAATCCCGAACGGCGTCGTCCGGGTTCTTTTTCACCTGCCCGGCTTCGCACAGCGCCCGAACGCAGTCATGGGCCAGATAGGGGTTCACCGCCCGCGCGCCGAAGGCCACCAGCAGGGCCATCTGGTGCACGTCCCGGGGTTCGCCGCTCTCCAGCACAACGGACACCGCCGTGCGCTTCTTGATATGAATCAGGTGCTGTTCCAGGGCGGACACCGCCAGCAGAGAGGGGATGGCCAGATGCTTTTCATCCAGGCCCCGGTCGGAGAGAATCAGGATATTGACGTGATCCCTGCATGCCTGATCGCAGGCGGAAAAGAACGCGGCCAAGGCGTCCCGGAGCGAAGTGGTTTCTTCATATAATAGAGATACTGTGCGCACGGAAAAAGCGGGATGCCGCATCGCCCGGATGCGTCCCAGTTCTTCTTCCGTCAGGATCGGGGTTTTCAGTTCCAGTACCGTGCAGTTGTCCGCCCCGCCCGACAGCAGGTTGCCGTCGTCGCCGATGTAGATGCTGCAATCGGTCTTGATTTCCTCCCGCAGGGCGTCGATGGGCGGGTTGGTCACCTGGGCGAAGCGCTGCTTAAAATAATCAAATAATGCCGGATGGGTCTTGGACAAAGCCGCCAGAGGCTCGTCCGCGCCCATGGACACGATGGGCTCCGTGCCGTTCTTCGCCATGAGCAAGAGGATGTCGTGCTCGTCCTCCCAGGTGTAATGGAAGGCTTTGCACAGCCTGAGCCGGGAGGAATCGTCCGGCGTCGCGTTTTTCACTTCGCTCTTTGGCAGATCGTCCAGCGCGATGAAGCACCGCATCCAGTCCGAATAAGGCTGCTGCTTGGCGTAGGCCGTTTTCAGCGCTTTGCTTTCCCGCAGCTCGCCGGTGTTCAGGTCGGCTTCCAGCACGTCCCCGCCGGTCAGCTTCCAACGGCGCAGGATATGGGCGTTTTCTTCAAATAATACGCCCGCCTCGGAGGAGAGAATCAGCCGCCGGTCGTCGGTCAGGGCGCAGCGCAGGGGACGAAGGCCGTTGCGGTCCAGGGACGCGCAGACCTTTTCCCCGTCGGAATACAGAATCGCCGCCGGGCCGTCCCAGGGCTCCATCATGGTGGCGTAATAGCGGTACAGGTCGCGCCAGGGCGCGTCCTGCCTGCCGCCCTGCCAGGGCTCCGGCAGCAGCACCATGCCCGCCAGAGACAGGGGAAAGCCGTTCATGGACAGGAATTCCAGGGCGTTGTCCAGCATCTGGCTGTCGCTGCCGCCTTCCGTGACCACCGGCAGCACGCGGCGCATTTCGTCGCCCATGACGGTGGAGCGCATGGTTTCTTCCCGGGCCTTCATGCGGTCATGGTTGCCCCGGATGGTGTTGATTTCCCCGTTGTGCAGCAGCATCCTTTGGGGGTGCGCCTTGCTCCAGGAGGGGAAGGTGTTGGTGGAAAAGCGGGAATGCACCATGGCCATCTGGCTGACGTAGCGCACGTCCTGGAGATCGTCATAAAAAGAACGAAGCTGGCTCACCAGCATCATGCCCTTGTACACAATCGTGCGGCTGGACAGGGAACAGATATAGGTGTCGGTGTCCTGCTTTTCAAACACCCGCCGCAGCACGTACAGCCGCCGGTCAAAGTCCAGCCCGGCGGCTACATTATCAGGCCGTTTTAAAAAGCACTGCCGGATGCGGGGCATGGTGCGCCTTGCGCCCGCGCCCAATTGCGCCGGATGGCACGGCACGTTCCGCCAGCCCAGCACCGCCAGCCCTTCCGTGTCGGCCAGCTGTTCAAAAATGCGGCAGATGTTCCGGACGCCCACTTCGTCCTCGGGTAAAAAGAACATCCCCACGCCGTAGTCGCCGGGGGCTCCCAGGAGGATTCCCTCCTCCTGCGCCCAGGCGGAAAAGAGGCTGTGGGGAAGCTGCGTCATGATCCCGACCCCGTCGCCGGTGGTGCCCAGCGCGTCGCTGCCTGCCCGGTGGGCCAGGCGCTCCACAATGGACAGCGCCTGATCCACCGTGCGGTGGGTGGCCTTGCCGCTCAGATCGGCAATCGCGCCCACGCCGCAGCTTTCGTGCTCCAGTTCTTCATGATAAAGGGGATATTGTCGATCCCGCATGGTCATTCCTCCGTTGGTTATCAGGGATTAGGGAATAGGGATTAGGGATTAGGTGTTTCTCTCCGTTGTCATCCCGAGCGAAATGGAGCGAAATAGCGTCTGCCGAAGGCGGACTGAGCGGCAACATTCCTTGGATTGTGCCGCGAAACCCGCGCTTTCCCGAAGGGAAGCAGTGCGGGGCGTAAAACGGAATGAAGTCGAGGGATCTATATGCAGCGCATTCAGCCAACAAGCATGTGAACTGACAGCTGAGGGATAAATCCCTAATCCCTATTCCCTAATCCCTATTCCCTTTTATTTACAATCTGTGCCGCGTACTCGCTCATCTTGATCCCATGGTTCATGGCGTACTGCTGCAATGCCCGGTGCGCTTCCGGCTCCGTCAGGCTTTGCCGCCGCATCAGCAATTGCTTGGCTTCTTCCACGATTTGCTTTTCACTGCCCATTCGCTTGGGCAGCCGCATCTGGTGCAATTGGCTGAGCATGTCCACCGCGCCGATCACCGCCTGGCTGGAGGCCGGAAGCGCCAGGCGGAAGATGCCCGGCGCTTCGCAGCCTTCCAGCACGGCGGGCTTGGCGATCAGCAGAATCTGGATATGTTCTCCGTAATCCCATTGCAGCTCATCCGGCTTACAGCCCGGCAGCGGCCCCATCAGGATGACCACGCCGTCCTCGCATTCGTTCAGCGTCCGCCGCAGTTCGCTGCCGGCCGCGCAGCACCGGAAAATGGAAAAGCCGGAGGAAACCAGCAGCTGGGACAGGTGTTCGCGGGCTGCATCCGACGCGCTGGCAATCACGATCCTCGCCACTGGTTTTCACCTCTTTTCAGCCCTAAATCAGCGCATCCCGGATCAGTACATCACGATGTACCGGTCGATCTCCCACTGGCTGACGTGCGTGCGGTAAGCGTCCCATTCCTTTTCCTTGCCTTCCACGTACTGGGACAGCACATGCTCGCCCAGGGCGGCGCAGATGACTTCATCCGCTTTCAGGCATTCCACGGCTTCATGCAGCGTGCCGGGCAGGGACTTGATGCCCTTGGCTTCGCGGGTGGGGCCGTCCATGGCGAAGATGTTCTCGGTGATTTCGTCCGGCGGGGTCAGGCCCTTTTCGATGCCGTCCAGCCCCGCGGCCAGGCAGACCGCCATGTTCAGGTAGGGGTTGCAGGAGGGGTCGGGGCAGCGCAGTTCCACGCGGGTACCCATGCCCCGGGCGGCGGGAATGCGGATGAGGGCGCTGCGGTTGCTGGCGCTCCAGGCCAGGTAGCAGGGCGCTTCATAGCCCGGCACCAGGCGCTTGTAGCTGTTCACCAGCGGATTGGTGATGGCCGCCATGCCGCGCACGTGGGACAGGATGCCGGCGATGAAAGCGTAGGCTTCCTTGGAAAGGCCCTTCTTGTCGCTGGGATCGGCAAACACGTTCTTGCCGTCCTTGAACAGGCTCATGTTGGTGTGCATGCCGCTGCCGTTGATGCCGAACACGGGCTTGGGCATGAAGGTGGCGTGGAGGCCGTTCTTCTGGGCCAGGGTCTTGACGGCCAGCTTGAAGGTCATGATGTTGTCGGCGGAGGTCAGGGCGTCGGTGTATTTGAAGTCGATTTCATGCTGGCCCGCGGCGACCTCGTGGTGGCTGGCCTCGATTTCAAAACCCATCTGCTCCAGGCTCATGCAGATTTCACGCCGGGTGCTTTCGCCGTGATCCAGGGGGCCCAGGTCGAAGTAGCCCGCTTCGTCGCCGGTGGTGGTGGTGGGACGGCCCTGCTCGTCGGTCTGGAAGAGGAAGAATTCCATCTCGGGGCCGACGTTGAAGGAATAGCCCATGTCCGCCGCTTTCTTCAACACTTTCTTGAGCACCCCGCGCGGGTCGCCGGCGAAGGGCGTGCCGTCCGGGTTGTACACGTCGCAGATGAGGCGCGCGACCTTGCCGTGCTGGGGACGCCAGGGCAGGATGGCAAAGGTGTCCAGGTCGGGCCGCAGGTACTGGTCGCTTTCATTGATGCGCACAAAGCCTTCGATGGAGCTGCCGTCGATCATGATTTCATTATTCACAGCCTTTTCGATCTGGCTGGCAGTGATGGCCACATTCTTTAACTGTCCAAAAATATCGGTAAACTGCATCCGGATGAATTCCACGTCGTCTTCCCGCACCATGCGGATGATGTCTTCCTTGCTGTACTTGCTCATTGCGTTTGCCTCCTTCACAAAATAAAAAGGGCAGGGAAACCAGGTAACAACGGCTCCCTTGCCTTGTCGTGGGACAGCATATCATTCTTGCAAAGGTTTGTCAAGAACATTCAAGAAAAAATATTGTTCTGCAATTGTTTCTCTGTTTTCTGATTGTTTTTCTATTTTCTCCCTCTTGACAAGGGCTTTTCTCCTATGCTATACTGCCCGCAAATTTCACAGCGCAAAGCGATGCGGAAGCAAAATACCCTGGATTCCGGGCATCCAAGAGAGCGGTCGATGATGGGAATACCGCATGACGGCCCAGGCGAAGAACCCTTCCAAGCCCAAACTGAAAGCGAAAGCGAGTAGGGGCGGCGTCGGGGCGGCACGTTACAGCCGCCGGGACGTGATAGCGTCCGGAAAGAGAAGCAAATCAGGTGGCACCACGGAGCGGCGGCCTTCGTCCTGAAATAAAAAAAGACGAAAGCTGCCCAATAAAACGGAGGTGCCTTTTATGTGTTCCATTTTCGGCGTGACCAGCAAACAGATTCCCGTGGATACCCTGAAAGTCTGCTTTGACCGCACGGTTTCCCGCGGCCCGGACATGAGCCGGTTTGAGAAAATCCCCTGCGGTTATTTGGGCTTCCACCGCCTGGCCATCATGGGCCTGGACGACCGGGGCATGCAGCCCTTCCATCTGGGCCTGGACGCGGTGGTGTGCAACGGCGAATTGTACGGCTTCCGCCCGCTGCGAGATCGACTGCTGAACAAATACGAGCTGCACAGCCAGTCCGACTGCGAGATCCTGCTGCCCCTGTATCACGAGTACGGCGTGGAAATGTTCAAGGCCCTGGACGCGGAATTTGCCCTGATCCTGTGGGACGGCACAGAGAAAAAGCTCATCGCCGCCCGCGACCCCATCGGCATCCGGCCCCTGTATTACGGCAGGCTGGCCGACGGGGAATGGGCCTTTGCCAGCGAGCCCAAGAACCTGATGGGCCTGTGCGAAACCATCCTGCCCTTCCCGCCGGGCCATTACTGGAAGGACGGGCAGTTTATCCAATACGCCGACCCCGCTTATGTGGGCTACTTCACCATGAAGACCGAAGAAGAGGTCTGCCCGAAGCTCCGCCGCCTGCTGATGGACGGAGTGCAGAAGCGCCTGGACGCCGACGCGCCTGTGGGCTTCCTGCTCTCCGGCGGGCTGGATTCCTCCCTGGTCTGCGCCATCGCCCAGAAGATGCTGAAGAAGCCCATCCGCACCTTCGCCATCGGCATGGACATCGACGCCATCGACCTGAAATACGCCCGCATGGTGGCGGATTCCATCGGCAGCGACCACACAGAGGTCATCATTTCCGAACAGGACGTGCTGGACGCCCTGCCCACGGTGGTGGAACTGCTGGGCACCTGGGACATCACCACCATCCGCGCCTCCATTGGCATGTACTTAGTGTGCAAATGGATTCATGAGCACACGGATGTGCGCGTGCTGCTGACCGGCGAAATTTCCGACGAGCTTTTCGGATACAAGTATACCGACTTTGCCCCCAACGCCGCCGCTTTCCAGGAGGAAGCGGAGAAGCGCATCCGGGAGCTGCACGTGTACGACGTGCTGCGGGCTGACCGCTGCATTTCGGTCAACAGCCTGGAAGCGCGGGTACCGTTCGGCGATTTGAAGTTCGTGCGCTACGCCATGGCCATTGACCCGGAACTGAAAATGAACCGCCACAACATGGGCAAGTACCTCATCCGCAAAGCCTTTGCCGACGATCATATCCTGCCCGACGAAATCCTGTGGCGGCAAAAGGCGGCCTTTTCCGACGCCGTGGGACACTCCATGGTCAACGACCTGAAAGCCCTGGCGGAACGCACCTACACCGACAAGGAGTTTTTAGCGTTGGCGTCGAAATATGATTATTGCCGCCCCTTCACCAAGGAAAGCCTGCTGTACCGGGAGCTGTTCGAGGGCTTCTATCCCGGCCAGGCCCGCATGATCCCCGACTATTGGATGCCCAACAAAACCTGGCCCGGCTGCAATGTGGACGATCCGTCGGCCCGGGTGCTGAGCAACTACGGTGCAAGCGGTTTATGATCATGAAATTCTTTGGAGGAAATCATGAAAAGATCATCAGATTGTGGAACGAATAAAGATTGTGAAGAAAAACAGATAAATAATGAGATCAGGATCATAGATGGACATGATTCCTCGTCCTATTTTTGGATTATGCCGATAAAGGTGTTAAATTATTCCGACACAAACGACTGGGAGAATACCGCTTCTATGATAAGCCTTGAAATATCTATTGAAGAAGATGATGTTGACCAGTATCTTGCGCCATTTCTTTATCGGTATTTTGATGATGAACTTGAAGCCAATAAAAAAAGAGTTGATGTCTACTGGATAGATGATGAAGGAAACGAGCGAATTCAATATCACAGTGGGTTCCAATGGAATCTGACAGAAAACTTTTACACGTTTTTATCCGTCAGAAATATTATAAACGATATTCTGAATACGATTGATGCTTTATTAACTGGAAGAGAAACGGAATATGCGAAAAAGATCAGAGAAAAAAGAGGTTTCGCAACCTGGAAATTGGTATACGCAAGAAATATGACCGAAGAACAGATCAAACGCTATAACGAAGCAAGACCCAAAGAAAATACAACAGAAGTTGGTATGATCGTGGATTTCTACCGCCGTTTTATTTCTCGATTGGAAAATATGATAAAAACCGGTGAAGAAAATGGGTATGATTTAATTACATTTATGGGGCCATAAGAGTAATAATATACCTTTATGCACATATACCACGTTTATTTGTTTACAGAATCAATAACATAAACTTCTTTTGAAGGAGATGCGCTCATGCCAGCCCATCAAACCATCATCATCCTGGATTTCGGCGGGCAGTACACCCAGCTGATCGCCCGGCGGGTGCGGGAAAACCATGTGTATTCCGAAGTAGTGCCATGGAGCATTTCCGCGTCGGAGATTGCTGCCCGTCAGCCCATCGGCATCATCCTGTCCGGCGGGCCATCCAGCGTGTGCGACCCGGACGCGCCCCATTGCGACCCGGCGATCTATGACCTGGGTGTGCCGGTGCTGGGCATCTGCTACGGGATGCAGTTGACCGCCCATCTGCTGGGCGGCAGGGTGGATCGGGCGAAGGAGCGGGAATACGGCCGCGTCACCGTGCGGATGAAGGAAGACGCCGGTTTGTTGGACGGCATGAAGAAGGATAGCGCCTGCTGGATGAGCCACACCTGGCAGGTGAGTTCCTGCCCGTCCGGCTTCCATCCCATCGCGCAGACGGACAACTGCCCCATCGCCGCCATGGCGAATGAAGAAAGAAAAATCTACGGCGTGCAGTTCCATCCCGAGGTGACCCACACCGACGAAGGAAAGCAACTGATTCGCAATTTCCTGTACGGTATTTGCCATTGCGTCGGCGATTGGAATATGGATGCCTATGCGGAAACCGCCGTGAAACAGATTCAGGAAATCGTAGGTGAAACGGGGACGGTTTTGCTGGCCCTGTCCGGCGGGGTGGATTCCTCCGTGGCCGCGGCGCTGATCTACCGGGCCATCGGGAATCGCCTCACCTGCGTGTTCGTGGATCACGGGCTGTTGCGCAAAGGCGAAAGCGATCAGGTGTGCCACGTGTTCAGCCATCTGTTCCCCGTGCGCTTCATCCGCGCCGACGCTTCGGAGCGGTTCTTTACCGACCTGAAAGGCGTCGCCGACCCGGAGGAGAAGCGCCATATCATCGGGCGGGATTTCATCGAGGTGTTCAAAGCGGAAGCCAGCAAACTGGGGAAACTGGACTGCTTCGCCCAGGGCACCATTTACCCCGACGTGATCGAAAGCGGCCAGGGCACCAACGCCGCCGTCATCAAGAGCCACCACAACGTGGGCGGCCTGCCGAAAGAATTAGGCTTTACCGAACTCATCGAACCCCTGCGGATGCTGTTCAAGGACGAAGTGCGCGCCCTGGGCGAAGCCCTGGGCCTGCCCCGGGATCTGGTGTGGCGTCAGCCCTTCCCCGGCCCCGGCATCGCCATCCGCATCCTGGGAGAAGTCACGCCGGAAAAGGCGCGCATCGTTCAGGAAAGCGACTTTATCCTTCGGGAGGAAGTGGCCAAAGCCGGGCTGGATCGGCAGATCAGCCAGTACTTTACGGTGCTGACGAACGCCCATACGGTGGGCGTCATGGGCGACGAACGCACGTATGATTACGTGATCGCCCTCCGCGCTGTCACCACCGACGATTTCATGACCGCCGACTGGGCGCGCCTCCCCTATGACCTCATCGCCACGGTCTCCGCACGCATCGTGAACGAAGTCCCCCACGCCAGCCGCGTCGTCCTGGACGTGACGACGAAGCCCCCCGCCTCGGTGGAGTGGGAATAAAGGCTGAAATCCTGAAACCCGCATGAAATAAGGGTTTCCGGGTGGTCAAAGTCCCGCGTGGCAACAATTTGGCAACAAAAAACCATCATTCCGAAAATGAGGGCTAACTGATTTTGTGTAGATCAGTTAGCCCTATTTCTATGCATTTTCA
>CADBKQ010000037.1 GCA_902795275.1 uncultured Eubacteriales bacterium
CTCCTCCGGAACCCCACAGTCTCAAGCAAAAACTCATTTCAGAATTAACTGTCGTTTTTCCTCAATCTCTCTGTATCGTTTTCAAGATTCTCGCGCCCTCCCGCTCGGTCTCCCTCGCTTGAGCGCTTGGTTAGAATACCACATCCGCCCTTCGTTGTCAACACTTTTTTTGCATTTTTCTTCACTTTTTTCGCTCTTTTTTTATTTTGCGAACATTGAACAGCAAAATTGATCGAATGGATTGCATTTATTCCGAACGTTAATTATTTCTAACAGCATCAAAAGTTCGGGTTTTAATCAAACAAACGTTCTTATTTTCGCCAATAAAAAACTCCCCTTCCCGCATTCGCGGAAAGAGGAATATTCGTTTTACACTATATTTTCAGTACAGCGCGGGCAATAGTGAAATAGATAAACAGGGAGCTCATATCCACCACGGTGGTGATCATGGGGCTGGCCATGAGGGCGGGGTCGAGGCCCAGGCGCTTGGCCAGCATGGGCATGGCACAGCCCAGCGCTTTGGCCAGCACAATGGTGCAGAACAAAGCCGCCGCCACGACGAAGGCAACACCCCATTCCGCTCCGTTGATAAACCGGACGCGGCAGATGGTGAAAGAGAAAAGCACCGCGCCTACGATCAGCGCCACGCGGAATTCCTTCCACAGGGCCTTGAAGAAATCCTTCAGGGTGATCTGCCCCAGGGACAAGCCGCGGATGATCAGGGTGGAGCTTTGCGAGCCGCAGTTGCCGCCCGTGTCCATCAGCATGGGGATGCAGGCGGTCAGGATGATGCCCACCGCCGCGTTGGAACTGAGAACATCCTCATAATGGGTGATGATCATGCCGGTGAAAACGGCGATGACCGCCATCAGCAGCAGCCAGGGAATACGGTTCAGGGCCAGCTTGAAGGGAGAGGTTTTCAGATACTCGTCATCAGAAGGCGTCAGAGCGGCCATCTTTTCAAAGTCTTCGGTGGTTTCTTCTTCGATGACGTCCATGATGTCGTCCGCTGTGATGATACCGACCAGGCGCTCTTCCTTATCCACCACGGGAATGGCCATCAAGTCGTAGCGCCGCACCACGTCGGCGACCTTTTCCTGGTCGTCGGTGGTATACACGCTGACCACGTTGCGATCCATGATGTCGGAAAGGACGGTGTCTTCCGACGCAAGAATCATTTTCCGCAGGGCCAGGGTGCCGATCAGGTGGTGGGTGCTGTCAATAATATATAATGTATAAATCGTTTCCTTGTCCAGACCTTCCTGGCGGATAATATCCATCGCGCCGCGGACGGTCACGTCGCTGCGGAATTCCAGGTACTCGATGGTCATCAGGGACCCGGCGGAGTTTTCCGGATACCGCAGGAACTGGTTGATCAGGTTGCGTTTTTCCGGATCCGCGCTTTGCAGCACCCGGCGCACCACGCTGGCGGGCAGTTCTTCCAGGAAGTCCACCGCGTCGTCCAGAAACATGTCGTCGATCAGGGTACGGATTTCCGAATCCCCGATGGATTCAATCAGGGTCTGCTTCTGCTCGGCGGACATGTAGCTGAACACGTCAGCCGAAATGTCCTTGGGCAGGATGCGGAACACCAGCAGCAATTGCTCTTTGTTCAGCGTTTCCATGTACTGAGCGATGTCCACCTCGTTGAGCATCATCATCGCCCCGCGCAATTCCCCATGACGGCCCGCTTCCAGCAGGCTGTTCAGGCGCTTTTCAATCGCAGCCCATTCCATAGGCCACACCTCCTCTTTATTCTTTTGAACCCGTAATCCGTTAAGGAAGGGAAAAGAGGATGCGCGTTTCAGCGTGCGGAGATTGGGACGGAGAGTGCGGATTTTCCGTCCAAAAACACACGCCAAAAAGCCCCCCGCTTTTCCAATGCCTGTTTACGACGTTCAGCGATGCAAGAGGGTGCGAACCGGATTATGAATGACGCGCCAATGAGCGCGCCCGCCACGATCGCGGCACGCCTTCGCTCACTTGGCATCTCTCGCCGTCGCCCATTGACTGTCACCCCCTATATGTTTTCTTATTGTCAGTATATGCTTATTTGGCCCGATTGTCAATCATTTTGCGTCGGTTTCGCGTCAAAAATCCAGGATACAAAAAAGTCCACAGCGAGCACGCCATGGACTTTTTCGATAGCATCTGTTTTCAAAAAATGATAAAAATCCCTTTATTTCTTCACGGGTTCCTGATGGAAGGACTTTGATTTTTGAATCGCCGCGTCCACGGCTTCCATGACCGCCGAGCGGAAGGCATTGCGTTCCAGCGCGGCCACGCCCTCGATGGTGGTGCCGGCGGGCGAGGTCACCATGTCCTTGAGCTGTCCCGGATGCTTGCCGGTTTCCAGGGCCAGCTTCGCGCTGCCAAGAAGGGTCTGGGCGGCAAAGCGCTGGGCCGTGGCCCGGGGCAGTCCGCCCCGCACGCCCGCGTCGGCCAGGGCTTCCAGGAACAGGAACACGAACGCGGGCGAGGAACCGCTCAGGCCCGTCACCGCGTCCATCAGGTTCTCCGTCACTTCCTCCGCCATGCCCATGCAGGACAGCAGCTTCATGCCGAGCTTCCATTCCTCGTCGGTCACATGCTGCCCCCGGCACGCCGCCAGCACGCCCTCGCCCACCATGGCGGGGGTGTTGGGCATCACGCGGATGATGTGGGCGGCGTCGCTTTGCAGCAGCGCATGGAGCATGGCAAGGTCATAGCCCGCCACGATGGAAATGATCAGCGCGCTGGGATTCACCGCGCCCGCGATTTCAGCGCCGACCTCCCGGACGAACTGGGGCTTGACCGCCAGCAGCAGCGTGGTTGCGGCGGCGGCCTCTTCGTTGCGATAGGTCACATTCACGCCCAGCTCGCTTTTCAACTGCGCCCGCAGGCTGGGGTTCTTATCCGATACGATAACTTCCTCCGGGGTGAATAATCCCGCTTTCAGCATTTGCCGCAGCATGGCCCCGCCCATGTTGCCGCAGCCGATGATACCCAATTTGAACATGGTTTCTTTTGCTCCTTTATGATGATCTTGGAGGGCTAATAAAAGGGATTAGGGATTAGGGATTAGGGATTAGAAAGATCGTGTGCAACACGATTGGAAACCAACGAGATAGCAAAACAAAATGACTAATCCCTATTCCCTAATCCCTCCTCCGTTACTTATCCCCGTCTGCGTCAACGCCCGCTTTTCCTTCTCCGTCAGCGCCGCCTTTTCCAACAAATCGGGCCGGCGCTCCTTGGTGGCAAGAATGGCCTGTTCCCGCCGCCAGGAGGCGATTTTGGCGTGGTTGCCGTCCAGCAGTACCTGGGGTACGGCCATGCCCTCAAACTCCCGGGGCCGGGTATACTGCGGATATTCCAGCAGGCCCGCGTCGGAAAAGCTCTCGTCCTGGGGGCTTTCCTCGCTGCCCAGCACGCCGGGAATCAGCCGCGCCACGCAGTCCGCCAGCACCATGGCCCCCAGTTCGCCGCCGGTGAGCACATAGTCCCCGATGGACACCTCCAGGTCGATGTACTTGTCCAATACTCTTTGGTCGACGCCCTCATAGTGGCCGCACAAAAGAATCAAGTGTTCTTCCTTGGATAATTCCTGGGCCAGCTTCTGGGTCAGCGGCACGCCCCGGGGGGAGAGGTAGATCCGCTTCACGCCGGTACTTTCGTGCGGTTCCAGGTTGGACAGGCAGGACGCGCCGCGCTTTTCGCACACCGCGCGGATACAGTCCGCGATGGGCTGCGCCATCATCAGCATCCCCGCGCCGCCGCCGAAGGGGTAGTCGTCGGTGTTCTTGTGCTTGGACGCGGAGAAGGGCCGGATGTCCGTGGCCTCAATTTCGATCAGCCCCGCCTGCCGCGCACGGCCCAGAATGCTGGTGTTCAGCACGCTGTCGAACATTTCCGGGAAGATGGTCAGAATGTCAATGGTCATGCAATCAAATCCTTTTAAGAAAGAGTTCTCTGGGGGAAACCGCTCTTTGGAGCCAAAGAGCGGTTTCCCCCAGACCCCCTTCCGAGAAAGCTATAGGGGAACCATCATACCAAAACTTCGTCATCTTTTGCTGCTTCAAGTTCGGCCAGCGCGGGATGATCGGTCAGCCGCTTGATGATGCGCCATCCGTCCCGGCTGTTGATCAGATTCTTTTCAATGGGCCGGAAACCCAAGTCCAGGTACACCTTCACCGCCAGCCAGGTGGTGGTCTGGGTGGGGATTTTCGCGAAAGAATAGCCCAGCCGCTTCATGATCTGGATGACATGGGAAATCAGAGGTTTCGATAACCCCTTTCCCTGATCTTCCCTTCGCACCGCCACCCAATGCAGCCAGCCGTCGCCGCTCTGGTCGATGCCGCGGATGTCGTAAAACGCCGTGGCGGTGGCGACCTTTTCCCCATGTTCGTTCACCACGAACACCATGCGGCCGGGCAGCTCGTCCGTATGTTCGGCATAGTAGCGCTTCCAGGCGTCCAGGCCCTGTTCCCAGGTATCAAATTCTTTTGCGCTCTTCTCGATGGCGATCCAGGCGTCCCGGTCGCCGTCCCGATACGTCTCATAATGATACCCGGCGGGCAGGGGAATTTCCATCATGCCCGTAATTTCTCCCCGCAGCATCAGTTCATAATACTTGATGCGGCTGTCATGGTTGTCCAATTGCGGCAGGGCCATGGTTACGCCTCCCAATCGCACACCGCCACTTCGGGCAGGCGCTTTTCGTCCACGGTCATGGTGCCGGCTTTCACGTCCACGGTGGGGATGACGTGCTTGAGCGCGGGCAGCAGCATTTCGCCCTTCGGGGTTTTGATCACGTACACGTCGTTGCCGCCGGGCTGCAATACGTCCTTCACGGTGCCAATTTCGTTTCCTTGCAGGTCAACGACCCTGCACCCGATCAGGTCGCAGATGAAGGTTTCGTCCTCGCCCAGCTCCACCGCGTGGGCCCGGTCCACGTACAGCATCAGGTTCCGCTGCTTTTCCGCCGCGTCCCGATCCTTCGCGCCGTTCAGGCGCAGGTACACCCCGTCCTCCCGCACGCTTATTTCCTCCACGGGCATTTCCGCATACGCTTCGCCCTGCTTGACGAACACGCTTTCCAGATCCAGAAACCGCTCCGGGTCGTCGGTGTCGGGCCGCACCTTCACCAGGCCCTTGATGCCCTGGGGACGCAAGACCTGACCGATCAATAAGTATTCTGATAACATGTTTCAGCCCTTCCATTGATAAAACAAACGGGCGGCAAATGTCTGCCGTCCGCGACTGTTAAACCCCGGGGAAGTATGAAGGGGTCGCAACCCCTTCATCAACAATCCGCAGGCGGCGGCGTGTACGTCGCCGAGGAGCAACCGAAGGTTGCTTCCTATATCAATTTCTGGCCGTAAAATGTGCGTTTCCGCAGGAAATGCCATTTTACAAGAAATTGATGAATCGAAAGAAAGGACAATTCATTGGCCTTTCTTTCGCAATCTGACGAAAACTTGTTTTCGTCAGATTGTTTATTGGATTTCCACAAACACCGGTTTGGCGTCTTTCGCCGTGGCGGCCTTGACCAGCGTGCGGATGGCCTTGGCGATGCGGCCCTGCTTGCCGATGACCTTGCCCATATCGTCAGGCGCAACGGACAATTCCAGGATGATGGCCTCGGGGCCTTCCGTTTCCATTACCTGCACCTGGTCGGGCTGATCCACCAGCGACTTTGCCAGGAAAAGAACGAGTTCCCGCATGGATGTTCCTTTCTTAGCCTTCGATCGCGCCGGACTTCTTGAGCAGAATGCGGGCGGTATCGGTGGGCTGGGCGCCGTTCTTGAGCCACTGCTGAGCCTTCTCGTTGTTGATCTTGATGTCGGCGGGCTGCTTCATGGGATCGTAGTAGCCGATTTCCTCGATGAAGCGGCCATCGCGGGCGTTGCGTTCGTCAGCGACGACGATGCGGTAGAAGGGGTGCTTTTTCATGCCCATTCTCTTGAGACGGATTTTCACAGCCATGGTAGTTTTTCCTCCCTAAAATTGATTTGTGAATGTATGGTAATCATAGGATTATGATAACCGCGGATTGTTTTTAGTTCTAAGTTCTTAGTTCCAAGTTCTAAGCGAAAGGATGATGAATGCTATTCAGACTTAGAACTTTTCACTTAGAACTGCCCTTTCATGTTCCTCATGGCGCGCATCATGCCGCGCTTATTGCCCATCATCTGCTTCATCATTTTCTGCATCTGCTCGAACTGGCGGATGAGGGCGTTCACATCCTGCACGGTGACGCCCGCGCCCGCGGCGATGCGCTTGCGGCGGGAAGCGTTCAGGATGGAGGGGTTGTGGCGCTCCTTGAGGGTCATGGAGCAGATGATGGCCTCGGGCTTCTTCAAGGCGTTGTCGTCCACTTCCACGTCCTTGAGCTTGCTGCCAACGCCCGGGAGCATCCCCAGCACGTTCTGCAGCGGCCCCATTTTCTTGATCTGACGCATCTGATCCAGGAAGTCGTTCAGATCCATGTCCGTGGGGTTCTTCTTGTTTTTGGCGGCCAGCTTTTCGGCTTCCTCCGCTTCGGCGGAGGCGGCGGCCTTTTCGATCAGGGTCAGGATGTCGCCCATGCCCAGGATGCGGCTGGCCATGCGCTCGGGATGGAAGGGCTCGATGTCGCCCAGCTTTTCGCCGGTGCCGGCGAACTTGATGGGCTTGCCCGTCACGGCCCGCACGGAGAGCGCCGCGCCGCCGCGGGTGTCGCTGTCCAGCTTGGTGATGATCACGCCGTCGATGCTCAGCTTTTCATCGAAGGTTTTCGCCACGTTCACGGCGTCCTGGCCGGTCATGGCGTCCACCACCAGCAGGATTTCCTGGGGATGAACGGCGGCTTTCACTTCTTGCAGCTCGGTCATCAGCGCTTCGTCGATGTGCAGGCGGCCGGCGGTGTCGATGATCAGCACGTCCTGACCGTAATACCGGGCGTATTCCACCGCTTCCTTGGCGGTCTTGACGGGGTTCTGGGTGCCCTTCTCGAACACGGGCGCGCCCACCTGCTCGCCCACCACCTGCAGCTGCTTGATGGCGGCGGGGCGGTAAATATCGCAGGCGGCCAGCAGGGGCTTCTTGCCCTGCTTCATGAGATAGCCCGCCAGCTTGGCGGCCATGGTGGTTTTACCTGCGCCCTGCAAGCCGCAGAGCATATAAATGGTAGGCACCGAAGGCGACCAGGTCAGCTTGGCGTTGCTGCCGCCCATGAGCGCGGTCAGCTCTTCGTTGACGATCTTGATGACCTGCTGCCCGGCGTTCAGGTTGGCCAGGATTTCCGCGCCGATGCAACGCTCGGTGGTCTTTTTGATGAAGTCCTTGACCACCAGGTAGTTCACGTCGGCTTCCAGCAGGGCCATGCGCACTTCGCGCATCGCGTCCTTGATGTTCTGCTCGGTGAGCTTGCCCTTGCCGGTCAGCTTTTTAAACGCTTTTTGCAGCTTGTCCGAAAGCCCTTCAAAGGCCATTACGCTTCCTCCTGATTCAACAATTCATCGATCCAGCGGCGGGCTTCGTTCAGATGCCCTTCCGTTTCCTCCGTGGCCCGCACCTGGGAAAGCGCCGCTTTGCAGGCCCGCAGGCCCGTTTCCATCTTCCGGAATTTTTCCAGCAGCCCCAGCTTTTCTTCCAGGGCGGTCAGCTGCTTTTCGGTGCGGTTCAATGTATCGTGTACGCTTTGGCGTGATACGGAAAACTGCCCCGCGATCTCGGCCAGGGAGTAATCCTCCTCCCAGTGCAGCCGGGCCATTTCCCGCTGGTTGTCGGTCAGCATGTCGCCGTAGAACGCCAGCAGCCAGGAGAGCGTGACCTTCTTTTCCATCGTGGAAAATGCTTCTTTTGCCATGGTATCCCGCTTCCTCCTGTCAAGCCGCGTTCCTTGACAAGGGTATATTATACACGGTTTTTGATGGTTGTCAAGTGGTTTTCCTTGACAGAAATACTTTTCATTTTCCTTGACAGAAATACTTTTCATTGGATTGTTGTTGTGATATGATGGAACAAAAGGGAGGGATGCGGCGTGTTTCGGGAACTGGTGAGAAAAAAGCAGCAGATTTCAGACGAAGAATGCGTGAGGATTTTGAAGGAAGAACTGCGGGGCGTGCTGAGCGTTCAGGGGGACGACGGCTACCCTTACGGCCTGCCTATCAATCATTATTACAGCGAGGACGACGGCTGCCTGTACTTCCACAGCGGCAAGACGGGCCACAAGATCGACGCCATCCGGCGGAACGATAAGGCGTCCTTCTGCGTGTATGATCCGGGTTTCCGCAAGGAAGGTTCCTGGGCGCTGAACATCAGAAGCGTGATCGTGTTCGGACGGATCGAAATCATCGACGACCGGGAAACAATCTATGATATATCGCGCAAGCTGAGCCGCAAGTTCACCCGGGACGAAGCCTACATCGACGCGGAAATCGCCCGCTCCGGCCCCGGCACGCTCATGTTCCGCCTCGTGCCAGAGCATATGACGGGGAAACTGGTGAATGAATCCTAAGGGCGATGTTGCAAATTGCTTCATTTTGACTTATAATAGAAGCAGGAGGTGGTCAAAATGACAACGGTCAGCGTCCGTCTGGATGATCGCGACAAGCAGGACCTGGATGCGCTTTGCGCCGAATTGGGAATGAATATCGCTACTTTCTATTCCATCTATACAAAAAAAGCGCTGCGCGAATGGAAAATTCCGTTTGAGGTCTCTGCCACAAAAGACAGTCAGGTCCTGGATGATCTTTACAGCAAATTGGCGATTGCCGAAAAAGAACGCGCTGACGGCCTGATGCTTGATGGGCCGGCAGCCATGGCGAAGCTGATGGAGGAATAAAAATGTACGTTTACCGAATCACTCCGTCAGCCTATCGGGATTTATCTGAAATCAAGCGATACATCCGGGAAGAACTCTCTTCTCCGGAAAGCGCCGATCTATTGATACAGGCGTTCATGAAAGCTTTCGAGAACGCCTGTATGTATCCGTTCTCTTTGCCGCCGGTTCAGGACCCTCGGCTTCAAGCGAAAGGGTATCGAAAGATCATCGTAAAAAACTATATTGCGTTTGTACAGGTTCGTAGGGAAACAGTGGAAATCATGCGTGTGCTGTATTACGGAAGAGACTATCAACGCTTACTATAAAAAAATATTTGCAATCAAATGATAAATCTGTTAAAAACCTCTGCTTTCCCTTGCGTTTCCTGCGTTTCCGGGGTACAATAAAGCGGTATGAAGGAATGGCTTTTTTTGTTGGAAACGGTTGCCCGATCCTGGAAAGATTTGGGTAAGCCGAGCCGCGTGACGGCGGCGGTGTCGGGCGGGGCGGATTCGGTGGCGCTGCTGCAAGCATTGGCTGAACTGGCCCGGACAGAAAGCATGGAACTGTCCGCCGCCCACGTAGACCATGGCCTGCGGGAAACCTCGGGCCGGGACGCGGCGTTCGTAGCGGAAATGTGCAGGGATTTGCGCATTCCCTGCCAGGTCTGCCGGGTTCAGATACAGGGAACGAGCGAGGACGCGGCACGGCAGGCCCGGTATGAAGCCCTGGGGGAAGCCTGCCTGGAAAACGGCGCGGCTGTGCTGGCCCTGGCCCATCACCGGCGCGACCAGGCGGAAACCATGCTGCTGCATCTGTTCCGGGGCAGCGGCGCGGGCGGGCTGGCGGCGATGCGCGAACGGGCGGAACGCGGGGAACTGCTGCTGTGGCGGCCCCTGCTGAACGTGTCCCCGGAAATCATCCGCGCCACGCTGACAGAGAAAGGCATTCCTTGGGTGGAGGACGAAACCAACGCCCGGGACGATTACCAACGGAACTATGTCCGCCATCGGGTTTTGCCCGCCATCACGGCCCGGTTCCCCCACGCGGAGGAGGCCATGGGGAGGACAGCCCGCATCTTCGCGGACGAGGACGATTATTTCCGCAAAGAAGCCCGGCGCTTCCTAAAAGCAGAAGGAAATGCCAGTCTGGATGGGCCCTGCCTGTGGGTGCGGTGGAAGCAACTGCAAGAGCTGCATCCCGCCCTGCGGCGGTACGCGCTGCGGCTGGCCTGCCCGGTGAAGCTGGACGCGGCCACGACGGAAGCGCTGATGGCGATGAAACCGGGGCAGAAAATGAACCTGCCGGAAGAGGGACGGGCAGAATGCTCGGGGGAATACCTGCATTTCATTCTTGCAAACCCTGCTCCGCCAACACCCGGAAAGCTGATTGTCCAGCCCTGGTACGGGGAAACGGGCAACGGAAAGCGCGTTCAGGCCGTGAAGCGGAGCGTGTACGAACAGTGCGAACTGCGGTTTCTTCAGCCCGGCGACCGGATGCATCCCCTGGGGGCGAAGGGCTCCAAGTCCATGCAGGACTACTTCGTGGACAAAAAAGTGCCCCGGCCTTTCCGGGCGTATACGCCGCTGCTGTGCATCGGGAATCATGTGGTCTGGGCTGTCGGCGTGGGCGTCGGGGAAGAAGCGCGGGTCAATCCCGGAAACGACGCGGTTTTGCTTGATTATCAAGGGTATTTGCCAGCCAACGATTGATGAAACAAAGGAGAAAAACAATGGATACGAACGCTGTCATCTATCAGGATCTGGAGCGCATTCTCGTGAAGAGGGAGGACATCGCCAAGGCGGTGAAGGAACTGGGGCAGAAGCTGACCGAAAAGTTCCGGGGGGAGGACGCCCCGGTGTTCGTGTGCATCCTGAAAGGGGCCAGCGTGTTTTTCACCGACCTCATCCGGGAAATCGACCTGCCCTTGACCACGGACTTCATGGTGGTGTCCAGCTACGGCAGCAGCACCAAGAGCACCGGCGTGGTCAAGATCGTAAAGGATTTGGACAAGCCGGTGGAGGGCAAGCATGTGGTGATCGTGGAGGACATCGTGGACAGCGGCATGACGCTGCACTACCTGAAAAAAGTGTTCGCCAACCGGGAAGCCGCGTCCGTGTCCATTGTCACCCTGCTGGATAAGCCCGCCCGCCGCCGGGTGGATCTGACGGTGGACTATTCCTGCTTCAATATTCCCGACGCTTTCGTGGTGGGCTACGGCCTGGACTACGACGAAAAATACCGCAACCTGCCGGACATTGGCGTGCTGCATCCCCGCATTTACAGCGCGGAAGAAAAATGATTGTCAAACCAGCCTTGTTTATGGTATAATATATCGTTATCCTTTTTGCTTTTATTTCCGATTCTGCTTAGGAGGATTCTGATTTGCGTAAAGTGTCTCGCGGCCTGATCGGCTATGTCGCGATGATCGCGGCGTTTATTCTTCTGATCGTGCTGCTGTCCGGGGGCGTCAATACGGTGGATCGCCGCATCGAATATCCCCAGCTGCTCAAGCTCATTGATCAGGGCAAGGTGGACCGGGTTTCCATCCGGAACATCAATCTGGTGGGGCGGCTGAAGGACAGCAAGGTGTCCCTGTCGGATTATCCCAGCCGCGCCTATGACTTTGAAACCACCATCGGCCCGGACTTTTACGACACCGTACTGACCATGGCCGCCAACAAAGCGGGCAAGGACGTGAGCACCGTATCCGTCCATGACCTGGGCTTTGAGATCGAATACCTGGCTCCCATCGTTACGCCCTGGTATATCGAAATGCTGCCCTATATGATTCCCATCGTGCTGCTGATGGTGATGTGGTGGTACATCATGCGCCAGCAGACCGGCGGCGGCGGACGGGTGATGAACTTCGGCAAAAGCCGCGCCGCCATGGTGGACCCCAGCAAGAACAAGATTACCTTCGCCGACGTGGCCGGGGCGGACGAGGAAAAGGAAGAACTCAGGGAGATCGTGGACTTCCTCAAGAACCCCAAGCACTACGCCGACCTGGGCGCGCGCATTCCCAAGGGCGTGCTGCTGGTGGGCCCTCCCGGAACGGGCAAGACGCTGCTTGCGAAAGCCGTGGCCGGGGAAGCGAACGTCCCCTTCTTCTCCATTTCCGGTTCGGACTTCGTGGAAATGTTCGTGGGCGTGGGCGCTTCCCGCGTACGCGATTTGTTTGAGCAGGCCAAGCGCAACAGCCCCAGCATCGTGTTCATCGATGAGATCGACGCCGTGGGCCGCCATCGCGGCGCGGGCCTGGGCGGCGGTCACGACGAGCGCGAACAGACCCTGAACCAGCTGCTGGTGGAAATGGACGGCTTCACCGCCAACGAAGGCGTCATCGTGATGGCCGCCACCAACCGGCGCGATATCCTCGACCCCGCCCTGCTGCGTCCGGGCCGGTTTGACCGCCAGGTGACGGTGAACTATCCCGACGTGAACGGGCGCATCGCCATTCTGAAAGTGCATTCCAAGGGCAAGCCCCTGGCCGACGACGTGGACCTGGAGAACATCGCCAAGCGCACGCCCTACGCCACCGGCGCCGATTTGGAGAATATCATGAACGAGGGCGCTATCCAGGCCGCCCGCGAAAAGCAGACCACCATCACCCAGCACCATCTGATCGAGGCTGTGGAGCGCATTCAGATGGGCCCCGAAAAGCGCAGCCACAAGGTGCTGGAGGAGGATCGCCGCATCACCGCGTACCACGAAGCGGGCCACGCCATCGTGGGCCATTTCCTGCCGCTGTGCGACGACGTGCATATGATCACGGTCGTTCCCCGCGGCCAGGCCGCCGGCATGACGCTGAGCCTGCCGGAAAAGGAATTTGACCACCAGGGCAAGAAGCGCCTGCTCCAGGAAATCACCATGATGCTGGGCGGCCGGGCTGCCGAAAGCCTGACCCAGGACGACATCTGCACCGGCGCGGTCAGCGACCTGAAGCGCGCCACCGAAGTGGCCCGCGGCATGGTGACCCGCTTCGGCATGAGCGACAAGATCGGCACCGTGTACCTGAGCAACGACCAGGAAGTGTTCGTGGGCATGGAATTCGGCCAGACCCGGGATTACAGCGAGGAAACCGCCGCCCTGATCGACGCCGAGGTTCGCGCCATCCTGACGAAGTGCTACGCCGATTCCCAGGCCATCCTGCGGGAGCACATCGACCAGCTTCGCGGCCTGGGCGAGCTGCTGATCGAAAAGGAGACCGTCACCCGGGAGGACTTCCTGCGGTTCATGAATGAATCCGAGAAGAAGGAAGAAATCACGGAAGAATCTGTTGAGGCCGCCGACGAGGATACCCAGGCATGAGGCGGCCCGATTTGCACCTGCACACCCTTGCGTCCGATGGCAAATATGACGTTTGGCAGGTTGCCCGGATGGTACAGCGGGCGGATGTGACCCTGTTTTCCATTACTGACCATGATACCATGGCCGCCCTGCCCGAAGCCGCCGACGCGGCTTACGAGCGGGGCCTTGCTTTCCTGCCCGGCGTGGAAATCAGCACCGAGGGCGACGAGGAAGTGCATGTGCTGGGCTACGGCGTCCGGTATGACGACCCGGCGCTGAACGCTTTCTTTCAGAAAATGCGGCAGAACCGGATCGACCGCGTCCGGGAAACGGGCCGGAAGCTGGCCGCGCTTGGCATGGAGCTGCCCATCGACGAGATCATCGCCGGCGCCGGGAGCAGCGTGGGCCGGCCCCATCTGGCCCGCGAGATGGTGAGACGGGGCTATGCGAAGGATACAGTCGAAGCCTTTGACCGCTTTATGGGCAGGGGCAAGCCCGCGTTTGCTCCCCGGTTCACGCCCGGCGCGCCGGAGGCAATCGCGCTGCTGAAAAGCCGGGGCGTGGTGCCTGTGCTGGCCCATCCGGGCGAGATCCGCTGGCCGCTGGATTGCCTGCTTCAAAAGCTGGATGAATGGCAGGAAGCGGGCCTGATGGGGCTGGAAGTGTACCATCCCGCCAACCGGGGCCATTACGCGGATTGGGACGCCATCGCCCGTAAACGCGGCCTGATCGTCACGGGCGGCAGTGACTTCCACGGGGAAGGCGCCAACCACGGCCAGATCGGCGAAACCATTCAGGAATGGCCGGGCGCGCTCAGCGACGCCTGGAAGCTGTATCGTATTGCGCAGAAATCATAGTACAGCGTTCAGGGCAGGCAGGATCTCTTTGCTGGGTATTATGTTGCTTGTTATAGTACGTTAATATGAGATCCTTCGCGTCCGGATGCGCTCAGGATGACAGTTTTGTTCTCTATCAATACACTGACAACAAACAAGAGGAAGAATCTATGAATTTCCAACAGGGCTATCGCCCGCCGCAGCCTCCGCCTCCCCCGAAGCCGCCGAAAAAGAAGTGGTCATATTTGATGCTGGCGCTTTTGATCGTGGCGGCGATAGGCGCGGGGGTATACGGTTATCGTTACATCCAGGACGTGAAGGCGGAGCAGGCGCGGATCAAGGCGCTGGCGGACGAAGTCGGAAAATACGACGACACCTATCTGCCCGGCATTTACGTGGACGGCATTTCCCTGGGCGGCATGACGGCCCAGGAGGGCATCGACGCGGTGCTGGCCCAGATCAAGGAGCGCCAGACCGGCTGGAGCCTGGGCCTGACCTACCGCAGCCACCTGTTCTACACCCTGCATTATTCCGACTTTGGCGTGTCCACCGACGTGGGCAGCGTGTACGCCCTGCTGGAGCCGCTCTACCTCAAAGGCAAGCAGGGCACGTTGGAGCAGCGCAAGGCCGAGATGGATGAGGTTGCCCAAAATCCCGTCCATGCCTTTACCACCGAAAGCGAAATGACCCATGGGCGGCTGGATTCCATCCTCAGCCAGATTCAGGCGGAGCTGACCCAGGAGCCCCAGGACGCCTACCTGGCTTACTTTGACCCTGACAAGAGCGATCCCTTCGTCATTCAGCCGGAGCAGTACGGCGCTACCGTGGACATAGCCTCTTTCAAGGAACAGATTCTGGAACGCGCAGCCGAGGGCAGCAGCGGCAGCCTGGAATTTCAGACCACGCCCGTCGCGCCCAAGGTGACCACCCAGGATGTCCGCGCCACCGTGACGCTGCGCAGCAAGGCCACCACGCCCATTTCCTCCGCCTCCACCGAGGACCGCAACAGCAACATCCGCAACGCCTTCTCCTTCCTCAACGGCAAGACCGTCGGACCCGGCGAACGGCTGAGCTTTAACAAAGTCACCAAGGACCGCACGCTCAAAAACGGCTACAAATACGCCATTGAATACGTGCTGGGCATGGAGGAAATGGGCATCGGCGGCGGCGTGTGCCAGGCCAGCACCACCATGTACCTGGCGGCGCTGCTGAGCGATTTGCAGATCGTCAGCCGCATTTCCCACTCCGACCCGGTGTCCTACACCACCTTCGGCCAGGACGCCACCGTGGTCTACGGGCGGCATGACCTGGTGTTCAAAAACACCCTGGACGGCACCATCTATATCACCGCCAAGGTGGTGGAGAAAAAGAAAAACAACTACGAGTGCCAGGTGTGCATTTACGGCCCCAAGCTGGAGGACGGCGTGAGCTACACCCTGCGCACCGAAACCGTGGAAACCCTGCCCGCCCCGCTGACTGAAACCTATCAGAAGGACACGGAGCATACCTACGTCACCTACAAAGACGAGGAGCCTTACCAGGTGCGCAAGGCCCGGGACGGCTTCATTAACGAAACCTACCTGCAAAAATGGAAGGACGGCCAGCTGGTCGAAGAAAAGTTCGTCAGCCGCGACACCTGCAAGGCCCGCGGCGCGGTGTACGCGGTGGGTACGCTGAACCGGGAATAATCGGCAGGATGATCCAAATCTCCTTGGCAGACCAAAATAAACAGGGCATTCCGCTGCTTTCGCAGTCCGGAATGCCCTGCTTTTATGGAAGGATCAGGAGGATCATCCCATGCCCGTCATGGTCATGAGCAGTACGCGCCCTGTTTCCACGGCTTCCTCCACCACTTCGGGCTGGGCCACGGTGATGAACTGCGCCAGCAGGGAGAGCATCAGGCTGGCCAGCAGCAGGATGACCGCGCCGCCCAGACGGGAGGAGATCTGCGCGAAGGGCATCAGCTCCATGCGGTCCGCGGCGGAGAGCACGGCCACGTCGCCGGTGCCGCCCATGTTGGACATGCACAGACCGGCGGTGATACCGGACTCAAAGGGATAGAAGCCCACCAGGCGTCCGATGAGCGCAGCGCCCACGAACGCGCCGATGCAGGTGGCGGCGCACAGGAGCAGGTAGGTGAGGGAGAAGCTGCTGACCACGGTGCCGATGTCCAGGTAGCAGATGCCGATGCCGATGAGCAGCATGTTGGTCAGGTTCTTCATCACGAACTGGAACCACTGGTAGCAGGCCACTTCAATGCGCTCGGGCACGATGTTGGTGATCTTGCAGATGGCCACGGTGATGATCATCCAGGCGTAGGCATGGATGGTGATGCCGGTGCCCAGGGCGTTCCACAGGCCCTGCAGGATGAAGCCCCAGGCGAAGAACGCGCCGGAGACCAGCAGGCCCACGCCCATGTTCTTGAGGTCGATGTGGTCGCGCTTTGCCTGCATTTCAGGGCTGATTTCCAGTTCCTTGGGGTCCATGTGGCCCGCCTTCATCAGCTGGCCGTTGCCGTTCAGCTTGCCCTTGATGACCTTCGCAAGGATACCGGCCATCACGATGGACACGGCGTTGCCGATGGCGACGGCGGGGGTCATGACGGACAAGGCTTCCGCGGCGCTCATGGAGGAGCTGGCTTCAAAGATCTTGGACAGCGGGGTCGCGCCTGCGCCCATGCCGCCGCCCATGATGGGCAGGGCGATCAGCAGCAGCGCGTTTATCACGGGATAGCCCATCAGCGCGGCCACGCCCATGCACAGGCCGAAGGCCAGGATCAGGCCGCCGAAAATGGCCGGGAAGTACCGGGCCGCGGCCTTCACCAGCAGCTTCCGGTTCATGCCCAGGATGGAGCCGGTGATCAGGGCGGCGATGTACCAATCCAGGAAGCCGCCGGTGGTTTTGAAGAAGGTGCCGATGTTGCCGACCAAGTCCAGCTTGCCCAGGGGCAGCGCCATGTCGGCGTTGGGCAGGATGCCGAAGTACACCAGCAGCGCCGAGCCGAAGATGCACACGATGGCCCCGCCGCCCAGGAAGTCTTTGATGATGGGGGTGTGGTCGCCGATCCAGCCCAGGATCTCGCCCAGCACCATCATGAACAGGAAGCAGCCCGCCATGCCCTTGGGCAGCACGCCCAGATAGGTCGCCAGCAGGCACACCACGGTGATTACCAGAAATAACGGCCAGGGGAGGGTAAAGAAGGTCAATGGCTTTTTCTCTTTCGCGCTCATTGTTTTCTCTCTCCAATCTTTGTTTTTTATGGATGAGGGAATAGGGATTAGGGATTAGGAAGAAACTTATCATCAGCGGTTCTGGACGGGATCAGCGCGAATCAAAATAACTAATCCCTATTCCCTAATCCCTGAATTCTTACAATCTCGCCACGCCGCTATCCCTCGCGGCCTTCGCCACAGCCGCCGCCACGGCGGGGCCGATGCGCTTGTCAAAGGCTTTGGGCAGGATGTACTTGTCGGTCAGCTCTTCGGGAGCCACCAGGTCGGCCAGGGCGTGGGACGCGGCCTGCTTCATTTCCTCGTTGATGTCCCGGGCGCGAACGTCCAGCGCGCCGCGGAACAGGCCGGGGAAGCACATCACGTTGTTGATCTGGTTGGGATGGTCGCTGCGGCCGGTGCCGACCACGGCAGCGCCCGCTTCCAGGGCTTCGTCCGGCTCGATCTCGGGCACGGGGTTCGCCATGGGGAACACAATCGCGCCGGGCGCCATGGACTGCACCATTTCCTTGCTGACGATGTGCGGCGCGGAAACGCCAATGAACACATCCGCGCCCTTCATGGCGTCGGCCAGTTTGCCGCTGAACTTTTCGGGGTTGGTGATCTTCGCCATTTCCTCCTGCGCGGGGTTCATCTGCTCGCCCTCGCACAGCACGCCGAAGCGGTCCACCATCTTGAGGTGCTTCACGCCCAGGTTCAGCAGGTGCTTGCCGATGGCAATGCCCGCGCTGCCCGCGCCGTTGATGACCACCTTCGCTTCGCCGATGTCCTTCTTCACCACGCGCAGGGCGTTGATCAGCGCCGCGCCCACGACCACGGCGGTGCCGTGCTGGTCGTCCTGCGCTCGATTTCAAAGCACCGGGGCGCGGCAATGTCCTCTAAGTTGATGCCGCCGAAGGAGCCGGAAATCAGGTAAATGGTGCGGACGATCTCGTCCACGTCCTTGCTGCGGATGCAGATGGGGAAAGCGTCCACGTCGCCAAACGCCTTGAACAGGGCGCACTTGCCCTCCATGACCGGCATGCCGGCCTCGGGGCCGATGTCGCCCAAGCCCAGCACGGCGGTGCCGTCGGTGATAACGGCCACCAGGTTGTGGCGGCGGGTCAGGGTGAAGGATTTGTCATAGTCTTTCTGAATTTCCAGGCAGGGCTGTGCCACGCCGGGCGTGTAGGCCAGGGACAGGTCGTCCTTGTTCTTCACCGGAACGCGGGAAACAACCTCGATCTTGCCTTGCCATTCGCCGTGCAGACGCAGGGATTCTTCCATGTAATTCAATTCGGGCACCTCCTCATTATTATCAAATGGGGTTTTTGGTACTATTGTACATGGCTTCTTTGGAAAAATCAATACCATATTTTTTGATTCGATGCTTGAAATTGAATGGTTTTGTTCATTCCTGTTTGTTCTCCTTTTTTTCGGCAGGTTCTTTCCTCATCATATTTGCGACCCCTGTCGATTTGAACAAAATGCCAGCGTATTTTCTTCCGGAACAGGTCACAATAGCATCGACCCTGAGTGAAGGAGGTGAAAGTCAATGAATCAGTCTGGCAGCAATTCCGGCAGCCGCGTCAACGTGCCCGAGGCCAAAGGCGCCCTGGACAACATGAAGTTTGAGATCGCCCGCGAACTGGGCATCAACTTCAAGCCCGGCTACAACGGCGACCTCTCCAGCCGCGAAAACGGCTATGTGGGCGGGTACATGGTCAACCATCTGCAACCAGCGGAAGTAATTTTTTCGGCCGTCCGGGACCCCGGTTTTCCTTATACATGGCGGTGGTTTTGCTGCTGCCGTCGTTCAGGAAAACGTCCAATTGGATGTGGGTTTCGTCGATGGTTGTGACCTCAATTTTGGCCACGATGGCGTCCATTACAGCGGGAGTAATATCGTCGGGGCTCATGATTTTAGATGCGGATTCCATCATCTTTTTCATCCGGGCCAGCCGCTCCCGAAGCTCGGCGTTGTCCTGCTTTTTCTTGGTCAGTTCTTCCACCTTGGCGGCCATGTCCGCGATATTGGCTTTGATCTCCGCGCTCATGGTCAGGAAATCTTCATCGCTGATCTTGTTGTCTAAATTGAATTGCAGCAGCTTCGTGCGCTTCTGCTTTTCTTTTTCAATCTGGACTTCTGTTTTCAGGATTTCCTTTTCCACGTCGGCGGACTGGCGCATGGCGGAAATCTGGTCGATCAAGCCTTCCAGCGCCGCGTCGGCTTCGCTGCCGAACTCCTGGAACATCTGGAACAGCACCTGCTTGATTTCCGTTTCGTAGATGCGTCGGGAAGGGCACACGTTCTTCCCGTGCTTCTTTTTATTGGAACACATCCAGGAGCTGTCCAGTTCCTTTTCGACTGTGTGGCGCACGGACGACGTGCGATGATACAGCGACCCGCAGTGGGTACAGAACATTTTGCAGGACAAGAGGTTCCCGTGATTGTACTGGCCCCGGTGGCTCTTCACGTCGTTGCTGCGCTTTTCCAGGATCAGGTTGGCTTGATCCCACAAATCCTCCGACACGATAGCGGGCACGTCCCCGGATTCGTCCTTGTATGTCACCCATTTGTCTGCCGGAATCCGAATCTGCTTTCCGTCGAAAGGATCGGAGATGGTGGTCTTTCCCCCGCAGAACCAGCCTTTATACTTGGGATTGCGGATCATCTGGGCCATGGTGGCGTGGTTGATGGCGGTGCCGGTGCTGCTGCGAAGGCCTCGGTCATGGAACATCCGCTCCAACTGGTTCAGGCTGTAATCCCCGGTGGCGAACAGCGTGAACACTTCCTTCACAAACGCCGCTTCCTTGGGGTTGACCACCAGCTTCTTGTCCACGTAATCATAGCCATAGATGCGGCTGCTGCCGAACACCCGCCCGTTCTTGATGGCCTGCCGGTCGCCGAACTTTACGCGCTCGGAAATCTTCCGGCTTTCGTCCTGGGCGATGCCGCTCATGATGGTCAATCGCAGCTCGCTGTCCGCGTCCAGAGTGTTGATGTTGTCGTTGGTGAAGTAAATCCCCACCCCGCACCGCAGCAGGTCCCGGGCGTTCAGCAGTGAATCCACCGTGTTCCGGGCGAAGCGGGAAACCTCCTTGGTCAGGATCAGGTCGAACATCCCCAGCTTTCCGTCCCGCACCATGTCGTTGAACCGCTCCCGCTTCCGGGTGGACGTGCCGCTTTTTCCTTCATCAATATAGCCCGGCACATATGTCCAGTTTTGCTTGCTCTTGATGAAGTCCTGGTAGTACTGCTCCTGATTCCCCAGGGAATTGATCTGCTCGTCGCTGTCCGTACTGACCCGGGCGTAGAACGTCACCCGCAGGGGCAGGTCGTAGATGGTCTGGGTCTTCAGCCGGTCCCGAATCTGGTACAGGTCCATGGGTTTTCCTCCTGTTGCGTATGTTTCCTTTGAAAGGATTCTTTCTGTCAGAACCCCTCCTCTTTGGGACGTTCCATGACGAAAAAGAAGTCCCGAAAAAAGGTCATTCATTCTTCGTTGTTACAAAATAATTATACTCAGTAACACGTTGATTGTAAAGAGGTAAGTTCTCTTTATTTCGTATAATTTCCGCAAATTCATCCTGACTGATCAGCTTTTCGCGTTTTAAAACATTTGCATAGTACATGCTCCAGAAAGTTCTTGCCGCTCTGTTCATCATCATAAATATACCTCCCGGTAATAGAGTTTCACTCTATTTGAACTTTCATACATTGTTTTTTGATTTTATTTTCTGACATCAAAGCTTCTTTCTGCCGTATTTCGTCTCTGCTCCCCGGCTGGTTCTCCCTTCGAGAACCGGGCGTGTTACAGGCTGTGATCTGCGGAATCACATCATAGCCCCGCTCTGCCGTTGCCGACCTTGGCTGTCGCACATCGCAGGGACTCCTCCCCAGTCATCGGGAGGCCGTGAGGAAGTATCCTTTACTCCCATGAAGATCATCGCGCGCCTGCTTCGCCTGGCAGGTTCATGCGCTGCGTGGATCGCTCCGGCTTTCGCCATCGTCGCGCCGCCGCATATTCGCTCCTTCCATGGGTCAATGTACCTGTAACCCGGAATGTTCTGTTTTCAAGGTTCATATCAGCGAAATTCTCTTGCTTGAAGTTTGATTTCAGTTCTGATCACCCAAGCAATTTGCTGATGGTCTGAGAATTGCCGGTTCCTTTGGGAAAATGTCTCTTTACTGTGAATGCAATTCACTGCGCATAGAAAGCGCTGCGGCATTCATCGGATTACATCA
>CADBKQ010000038.1 GCA_902795275.1 uncultured Eubacteriales bacterium
AAATGCTCCCACAGGTGCATCGCCATCCACGCGCCGCCCGCCGTCCAGGAGGTGGAGGCCATGTACTGGTCCTGGGGCGCGGTGTCGCCGTAGTAGTCCGTGTTGTGGTGGCAGACGGAGCCCCGCGCACCGTACATGACCCGGGCCGTTTTCTTCCCGCGCTCGCAGACCGTTCTGATCAGGGAGAACAGGGATTCGTGAGTCTCGCTCAGATTGCAGACCTCGGCGGGCCAGTAATTCATCTGCACATTGATGTTGGTGGTGTATTTGCTGTCCCACATGGGGGCGTATTCCTTGCACCAGATGCCCTGCAAATTCAGCGCGGCGGAATCCTCCCGGCCGCCGGAGAGCATNNNNTGACGGCGGCGATGCGCTCGTTCACCGGCGCGTCGGAGGCGTCGGGCAGCGCTAATACACAGCGGCGCATGAGGGGTTCAAAGTCGGCGGTGTGGCGTTTCAACAGCGCTTCAAATCCCTTTTCCCGGGCGGCGTTCACGGTTTTCAGCGCCCAGGCCGCCGGGTCCTTCTCCCGGTTGTCCGTGGCCGCGGCGAGATACAGGCATACCGTTGAAGCGTTTTCTGTATACAATTGGGTGTAGGAATCGGCCACTTCGCCGTCGGAGTCCATGGCCAGCGCCAGGCCGAACACCGTGCCGCCCGCGTTGCCGGAGGCGGTGAGGGTGGTGGCGTCCACGGTGTGGTTGGTGTCCAGGAACATGCTGCCCCAGCCGCCCGCGCGGATCTATTCAGCTGCAAAGCGCCGGGACGGTCGGCTGTGAAGCGGATGCACATCACCTGGTCGGGGTGGGAGATGAAGCATTCCCGCGTGAAGCGCACGCCGCCTTCCGTCCACGCCACCCGATGCACGCCCCGCATTAAATCCAATTCCCGCCTGTAATCCTCCGCGCCTTCGCTGTTGGGAGCCCAGCCCGCCGCAAAGGGGGAAAGGCAGTTCACCCCGATGTCCAGCTCGCCCAGGGATTCGTAGTGGCGCATGGAATACGGCGCGCCCAGCATATAGCGTTGAATCAGGTCTTCCGCTTCCCGAATCTCCCCGGCGAACACATGCTTGCGGATCTTCGGCAGGGCGTCCTTCAGCCGGGGATTGTCCCGCTCCATAGCCTTGCCGTACCACAGGCTGTCTTCATTGAGCTGAATCCGCTCCACCTTCGTGTGGCCGTACACCATCGCGCCTAAGCGTCCGTTGCCCAGGGGCAGAGCGTCGCACCAGGCGTCCGCGGCTTTCCGATACTGCATGAAATATTCTTTCCTGTCTCCCATGTGCTTTTCTCCTTTTCGTAATGGTTCAGCAGAAGGGTTGTTGGACACTTTAAGTAACGGAGGGATTAGGGAATAGGGATTAGGGATTAGTCATTTTTGTTTTGCTATTTCGTTGGTTTCCAATCGTGTTGCACACTTTCTTCCTAATCCCTATTTCCTAATCCCTAATCCCTTTTTATAACTTAAAGTGTCCTTGAAATAGCGTCGACTGAAAAGATGCTTAGCGTGGTCAGGGGGGAAAACGGAAACGAATCGACTTTTCATTGTCGGCTGCTCACCGCCGTCTTCCTGACGCGCCCAGGCCGGACGGACGGCGTGCGATACGGGGCAAAACATCTATTTTGTTTTTTCATTCCCATTGTACATAAGTTTTCGTCCATGAAAATACACATTATCTATTTTGAGATATTCATTATTTCAGTTTTGGAAAAGGGATATTCAATATTTTTGTTTCTGTGCGAATAATGCAAAATTCCTCCATATCCAACATGAAGTGTGCTATATTATGGAAAAAGCAAGCGAAACGTTACGAGATAGAAATCAAAGGTGGAATCATCCTGCCGCGCATGCGGGCGACAAAGGAGGAAGCGATATGCCAGGACCCAAAGACCGTTTTCCCAATCCGTTCCTGCCCAAAGCGCCCTGGAACGGGCTGGAGCAGTTCCGGGAACCGCTGTGCTACGAGCTGAAAGGCCGGGCGTTCCAGCTGGTAATGGACAACGGCCATGCCTACGCCCTGCATTTCCTGTCGGAGGAAATGATCGCCTGGGGTGAGCAGGGGAAAGCCCTGCGCTGGAATACCTATGAATGCCTGAAGCTGGACGATGTGACCTACTTCGTCAACTGGGAAGTGTTCGGCGCGCCGCTGCGCACCTGCCTGACACTGGTGCTGGATTTGAAAGCCGACCTGGTCACGGCGGTGTACGCGCAAATCGGCGCGGTGAAAACCTGCCCCTACCTGGTCACGAACGAGATCATCTTCGGCGCTATCAAAGCGCCGGGCAAGCCGCTAAATACCATGCGCCACGCCTACACCCCCGACCTGGTAGGCCGGAACATCTTCTGGCGGTATTCCTCCAACTTCGGCATCACCCACGCCTTTATCACCGAGCATTTCCTCCGGGTGCCCATCGGCCAGCCCAGAGAACTGCCGCCCGACGCCTCGCCGGAGGAGATTGCCGAACGGGATAAGGAATACGAACGGCGCAAGCAGCATTTGTTTGAAATCCCCGCCTTCTACATCAAAATTCGGGAGGACGTGTACTTCTTCGGCTTCATCGAGGAAACCGAATGCCGCCTCGATCCCACCCTCTGCGGCAACAGCCTGATCATGGTGATGGACACCAACAAAATCCATGACGTGGGCCGCTGTTTCGCCAGCGATTACGAGAACCACTACGCGCCGCAGAACTTCGTTTTCTCCGCTTTCGGCGCGTTCCACGATACGCCGGACCTCATCGACGGGATGCCGAGTCCCTACCGGATTTTCTGAGGAGGGATGAACATGAGCTACAAACAGCATATCATCGGGCAGAAAATATACAATCCCGTGTCGCCCCGCCCTTCCGTCGGCGGCATGAAGCAGTACAAAGTCGCTTCCACCTGCGAGCTGGCCGGGAAAACGCTGATCGCTCATCTGGACGGGCTGGAGCCGGTGTGCGTCCAATTCTTGGACGGGGAAAACCTGCTATGGGGGCATCCCGGCGAAGCCATGCGCTGGGAACCCTATGAAGCCGCCAAGGGGGACGAAAAGCTGTTCCTGATCAAATTCGTCCTGTCCGGCTCCCGGCCCATCACGTATATCACCCTGGTCTGGGATGAAAGCACCCAGCTAATTACCTGCGTGAAGGCGATCCTGGGCGCGGATGAAAAGCGGCCCCGGCTGGTGGACAGCCGGGTGTACTTCGGCGCGCAGAAGCTGCCGCACCAGCCTTTGACCGACAAGCGGCACGCTTACACGGAGGATTTGGTGGGCAAGCGCATTATCTGGCGCTACAACCCCAACGATGAGATTATGCACTGCTACTGCGGCACAGATTATTTCCGGCTGGGAAAATCCGAAAAGGTTCTGGCACAGAACGCTACCGAAGCCGACAAAGCCCACTACCAGCGGTTCGTGGAACGCAGGGGCATCTATCCCGTGTATGAGGAGCCCTCCTATTATATCAAGCTGCGGGACGGCTTCTACCTCTATTCCGTGACCGAACGGAACATCAACCGCTTCCTGCCGGAGCAGGGCGGCAATCAATTGCTGATCCTGCTCAACGCCCTCCGGGTGCGGTACATCGGCCGGGTGTTCGGGTATCGGGGGGACGGTTCCCTGGAGAACGATTTCATCGGCGCTATCGGCGGTTTCTGTCCGGAGCCCGACGAGGTGGAAAGCCTGCCCTATCCGATCTACCCGCCGGAATAACGACGTATCATACTGTTCGCGTTCTGAAATCTTAAGAATTTAGAAAAAAGGCAGTATCAGAAGAGATACGTTTCCAGCAAAAGAATTGCACATTTTTTGTGGATAAACCGGCTGGCTTTACACTTTTTTCGTTGATTTGTGTGGAAACTGGTTGGATTTATGCCAAATCTAAAGAATTGTATATTTACTTTTTCCGCCATCCAGTGTATTACTATATCAGGAAAACAGAAACGTTTCGTTTGCAAAGTGGCTCCGGGCAGAGTCGTCCGGCCGGCAGAAAGGCGCAGCGGCATGACATGAGCAGAAAGAAAATTGTGTTTATCGGGGCGGGCAGCTTCATTTTCACCCGCAGCCTCTCGCGGGATATTCTCACCTTTGACGCCCTGCGGGACGCCGAGCTGTGGCTGGTGGACATCAACCCGGAGCATTTGGAGATGGCCCGCCGCATGGTGCAGCGCTATGTGGATGAAGGGCATTATCCCGCCACCGTACATTGCACCATGGACCGGCGCGAGGCGCTGCCCGGCGCGGACGGCGTACTGTGCACCATCCAGGTGGGCGGCTGGGAAGCGCTGAAGGATGAAATCTGCATCCCCGCCAAGTACGGCATCGAAGCCGCTATCGGCGACACGCGCGGCGTATGGGGCTTCTTCTGCTACCTGCGCACGGTGCAGGCCATCGTGGACATCGCCAGGGACGCCATGGAGCTGTGCCCTAACGCGGTGTTCCTGAATTATACCAATCCCATGGCCATGCTCTGCCGCACGGTGCAAACCCTGTTCCCCGACCTGAACTATATCGGCCTGTGCCACAGCGTGCAGGAAACCATCATGCTGCTGGCCAAGTGGCTGAAGGCGGACACGAAGGATATGACCTACACCTGCGCCGGCATCAACCACACCGCCTTTTACCTGACGCTCAAATGCAGGGGCGAGGACGCCTATCCCATGCTGCGGAAGATCGTGGACGATCCGGAGATTTACAAAACCGAGCGCGTCCGCATCGAAATGTTCAAGCACCTGGGATATTTCGTCACGGAGAGCTCGTATCATAACAGTGAGTACAACGGCTGGTTCCGCAAGCGGGACGACCTGATGATGAAATACTGTCCGCCCTGGAGCTGGGACGATACGCCGCCCAAGTTCATGAGCCAGCGTTTCCAGGAAGGCCGCCCGCTCTTTGGCGGCCGCAGGCGGATGGACATGCTGGAAAAATGGTTCAGCGAAAACATCACCCTGGATCGGGGCCACGAATTTGCCAGCTACATCTTCAACGCCTGCTTCGGCGACCATACGCCCTTTGAGTTCAACGGCAACGTGCGCAACTTCCATCTGATTGACAACCTGCCCTACGGGGCCTGCGTGGAAGTGCCCATCCTGGCCGACGCCAACGGCTGCAAGCCCACCCACATCGGCTTCATGCCGCGAGAACTGGCGCTGCTCAACAACATCGAAAGCCAGACGGAGGAGCTGGCGGTGGAGGCGTACCTGAACCGCGACAAGTCCCTCATTTACAAGGCGGTGTATTACGACCCTTACACCTCCGCCAAGCTGAGCCTGGACGAAATGGACGCGATGGTGGACGAAATGTTCGCCGCCTGCGGCAAGTACCACAGCTTCTGGTGAACCTTTACATCTTTAGAGGAGGTCCGGTTCCGTGGACAAGGACGAAATGCTGAACAACCAGGCGCTGAACCAGCAGATTCTTTTCTTCGATCCCCTCAACAAGCGGCCCCGGTTCAGCACGGTCAACGGCGTGCCCAGCCTGCATTATGTGGACGAAAAGCAGGGCGTGCGCGCGCTGGACTTTGGCAAGGCGGAATTCAATTTCTTCGCCCCGGACGCCAAGTCCGTCCGCGTGGTGGGCTGGGGCGGCTCCATGCCGGAGACCTACGACCTGCATCCCGTGGGCGACGGCTACTGGCAGGCCGTGGCGGAGAACGTCGCCCCCGGCTTCCACTACTGCGATTTCGAGGTGGACGGCGTGCGCACCATCAACCCCCTGGCCCCCATGGGCTACGGCGGGTTCCGGCCGGTGAATTACTTTGAAATGCCCGGCGAAGACGCGGCGTTCTGGCTGCTCCGGGACGTGCCCCACGGCACGGTGCATATGGAACTGTACAAGTGCCGCATGACGGGCCGCACCCGCTGCTGCTATGTGTACACCCCGCCGGCCTATGACGCGGATACGGAAAAGCGCTATCCCGTCCTCTACATCCAGCACGGCGGCGGCGAGACCGAGATGGGCTGGCTGTGGCAGGGCAAGATCAACTATATCTGCGACAACCTGATCGCGGCGGGCGAAATGAAAGAAATGATCGTCGTGATGAACGACGGCTACGCCTTCCGGCCCGACGGCCTGGGCGACCCCGCGGGCGGCGATATCGACGACGTGCTGGCTAATGAATGTGTGCCCCTGATCGACGGCAAATACCGCACCCTCGCCGACCCCCGGCAGCGGGCCTTGGCGGGGCTGTCCATGGGCGGCATGCAGGCCAACGCGGGCATGTTCAAGCACAGCGATGTTTTTGCGAACATCGGCATTTTCAGCGGTGGCTTCCGGGAAAAGGGCTTCAATTTCGACGGCGGCGCCCTGATGAAGGACCCGGACGCCTTCAAAAAAACCTTCGGGCTAGTGTTCATCGCCGTGGGCGAGCAGGAGCAGCCCTCCTGCGACCGGCTGCGGGAAAGCGTGGTGGAGTACAGGCAGCGGGGCATCCCCCTGGTGCTGTACACGTATCCCGGCTATCACGAATGGGATGTATGGCGGCACGCCGCCAAAGAGTTTATGCAAAAACTGTTTCAAGGAGGAGAGAAACCATGATGCACCGGACAGCGGAGTTCCTACGGAGCTGCGGCACGTTCTATATCGCCACCGCGGAAGGCAGCCAGCCGCGCGTGCGTCCCTTCGGCGCGCTGGACGAATTTGAAGGGAAGCTGTATTTGATCACCAGCAACAAAAAGCCGGTGTTCGCCCAGCTGACCCAAAACCCCAAGGTGGAAATCTGCGGCATGGATAAAGACATGCGCTGGATCCGCATCGCGGCGACGGCTGTCGTTGATCCCTGCAGGGAAGCCAAGGAACATATGCTGGCGGCGAACCCCGGCCTGGGCCGCATGTACAGCGCGGACGACGGGATCATGGAAGTGTTCTATCTGAAAGACGCCGCCGTCACCCTGAGTTCCTTTGCCGCCCCGCCGGAGAGCTGGAACTTCTAAACCGAAATGAATGAACCCGCAGGATGAAAGAAAGAGAGAACAGAGTTCAGAGTGCAGAGTTCAGATTGATTGGCTGAACCAATGAGGATTTGAATATGTGGACTCTGTTTTATCTGTACTCTGTACTCTGTACTCTGTACTCTGAACTCTCTACCGCGGGGTTCCATCAACTGAGAATCGGAGGTGAGGGGTTCCATGTCCACAAAGGATATTTCGTTGCGCAAGCCCTTCCGGGAGCGCGTGGCGAGGGACTGGAAACGGTACTGGCTGGTCTACATCATCGGCTTTCTCTGCCTGAGCTATTACATCATCTTCTGCTACATGCCCATGGGCGGCATCGTGATCGCGTTCAAAAACTTCCGCGCCGCGAAGGGCATCTTCGGCAGCAAGTGGGCCGACCCCTGGTACAAATACTTCGATCAGTTCTTCAACGGCTATTACTTCTGGCGCTTGCTGCGCAATACGCTGCTGATCAACCTGCTTGATCTGCTGTTTGGCTTCCCGGCGCCCATCATCCTGGCGCTGCTGCTGAACGAGCTGCGCTCCTCCGCCTACAAGCGCACCGTGCAGACGGTGACCTACCTGCCCCACTTCATTTCCCAGGTGGTCGTGTGCGGCATCATCCTGGACTTCTTCTCCTCCAGCGGCGTCATCAACCAGGTGATCGAAGCGCTGGGCGGGCAGAAGATCCTGTTCATGCAGGATTCCCGCTACTTCCGGCCCATCTACGTGGGCACCGGCATCTGGCAGGGCGTGGGCTATGGCTCCATCATTTACCTGTCCGCCCTGGGCGGTGTGAACGCCGATTTGTACGACGCCGCCACCATTGACGGCTGCAACCGCTTCGGCCGGGTCATCCACGTGACCATTCCCGGCATTCTGCCCACAGTCATCATTATGCTCATCCTGCGCGTGGGCAACATGCTGTCGCTGGGCTTTGAAAAAATCATCCTGCTCTACAACGAAACCATCTACGAAACCGCCGACGTCATTTCTTCCTTCGTTTACCGCTATGGTATGCAGAAGGGCAATTACAGCTACGCCACCGCCGTGGGTCTGTTCAATTCGCTGTTCAATTTCATCCTGCTCATCGGCGTGAACGCCCTGAGCCGCAAGGTCAGCGACGTGTCGCTGTGGTAAAGGAGGGAGAACGCGATGAAGAAAGCCATTCCTTACAACGAGCACGATAAAGGCCACGGAAAGCAATGGAATTACGGGCTCCCCTCCACCGGCAGCAAAATCTTCGACGTGTGCAATGTGATCTTCATGCTGCTGCTCATGGTGATCACCCTGTATCCCTTCCTGTATGTGTTCTTCGCCTCCATGAGCAACCCGCTGAAGCTGTATTCCCATTCCGGCCTGCTGCTGCATCCGTTGGGATTCTCGCTGAAAGGTTATCAGTTTGTGCTGAATTACCGCTCCATCTGGACGGGCTATCTGGTCACGCTGTTTCTGGCCACGGTCGGCACGGGCTGCACGCTGGTGGCTTCCCTGCTGTTTGCCTATGTGCTGAGCAAAAAGGACAGTATGCTCCACGGTTTCTTCACCTTTGTTGCCGTATTTACGATGTACTTTAACGGCGGCATGATCCCCACCTACCTGATCGTGAATGAACTGGGCCTGATCGACTCGCTCTGGTCGCTGATCCTGCCGGGACTGATCAGCACCTATTACGTCATCATCCTGCGCACCGCCATCATGGGCGTGCCTAAGGAAATGACCGAAAGCGCCGAGCTGGACGGGGCCAACGAAATCGTGGTGCTGCTGCGCATCCTGATTCCGCTGATCATCCCCACCATCGCCGCCATCAGCCTGTTCATCGTAGTGGGCTACTGGAACAGCTGGACAAACGCCCTGCTCTACATCCGCGACAGCAAGAAGCAGCCCCTGCAAATGGTGCTGCGCCAGATCCTGGTCAACAACGATATGTCCGCCGCCGCGGGCACCGGCGCCAGCAACCGTTCCGGTGAGGACCAGGCCACCCGTATGCTGCTCAAATACGCTACCATCATCGTTTCCGTCCTGCCCATCATCTGCGTGTATCCCTTCCTGCAGAAGTACTTCACCAAGGGCGTCATGATCGGAGCGCTGAAGGGATAAACAGCTTCCCATTGTTCGCTTCATGGCTGGAAGCCATGAACAAATATAATAAGGAGGAAAGAACCATGAAGAAACTCGTTGCTCTGCTGTGTGTGCTCGTTCTGGCAGCGACCATCGTGCCGATGGCATTTGCCGATGAAGAGCCCATCACCATCACCTACTACCGCCAGGAACTCAACCGCAATGCGGTAGCCACCTACAGCGAAACCGCTTGGGTGAAGGAACTGGAAAAACGCCTGAACATCAAGCTGGAAATCCAGGGCCCCGGCTCCTCTGACGACTACAACACCGCCGTCAATGCGATGCTGGCCACCAAGAACTATCCCGACCTGCTGTTCTACGATTGGACGCAGTATTCCGGCGGCGCGTTGGCCGGCGTGGAAGACGGCGTGATCGTGCCCATCAGCGAAATCCCCGAATACAAGGAAAAGGTTCCGAACTGGTTCAAGGTGCTGGATGAGCATCCTGAAGTGCGCCACGGCGTGGTGGAAGACGACGGCTCCATCGTCACCTTCTGCCACTGGGAGCCCAACATCGCCCGTTCCGCTTACTGGGGCTATGCCATCCGTAAGGACTGGCTGGACCGTCTGGGCCTGGAAATCCCCAAGACCGTGGACGATATGTACGCTGTGCTGAAGGCCTTCAAAGAGAATGACGCCAACGGCAACGGCGACGCCAACGATGAAATCCCCTTCTCCTGCTGCAACTGGTGGGGTACCGCCCATCCCGGCATGGACTCCCTGGCCGCCGCGTTCTCCCTGAAGGTGAACACCATCTATCGTGATCCGCAGAACGATAAGATGACCTACTGGACCGAATACAACAACGGCGAAAACTTCAAGGCTTACGTGGAAACCCTGACCAAGTGGTACAGCGAAGGCCTGATCGACATTGACGCCATCACCCAGAAGTATGACGCCTGGGCCGCCAAGGTCACCGGCGACCAGGTCGGCGTGTTCTTCTGCTTCCCCGACAACGTTGCTTCCTGGGAAGAAAGCATCCGCCAGACCCTGACCGATAAGAGCTACGGCAATCCTGACGATGTGTGCATCTACGGCCTGGTGCCCCTCACCGGCATCGACGGCGTGCCTTACAACTACGACAACGACAACGCTCTGGTCGGCTATGTCGGTTCCGGCCAGCCCACCGTCATCACCACCGCCGCTGTCAAGAACGGCCACATCGACAAGTGCCTCGAACTGATCAACTACCTGTACTCCGACGAAGGCAGCGAGCTCATCAACTGGGGCGTCGAGGGCTTGTCCTACACCAAGGATGCCGACGGCAACCATATCTGGACTGAGGCTGTGACCGCCGATCCCGACTATCCGATGTCTGACGCCGTGTTCAAGTATGCTCTGCCCACCTACGGCGGCTGGCCGAAGGCCATGAGCTACGAAGCCTGGGGCTCCATGAACCTGGTTGTGCCGGATCAGATCACCACCCATAAGAATTACGCCGCTGGTGACGCTGGCCTTGACAAGCCCGGCTTCGCGCTGAACATCGAAGAACAGGAAGCCACCAACCCCCTGACCGAAATCAACACCGCTGTGTCCGAAGTGTATCTGAGCGTGATTATCGGCAACAAGCCCATCGAAGAACTGGATAACCTGCTCAAGCAGGTCAAGGGCATGGGCGTGGAAGATGTCGTGAATGCGTATCAGTCCGCTTACGAACGCTATCTGTCCCGTTAATTCCCTGACAACTCAACATCACGGGGCGCCTCAAGGCGCCCCTCATTTCTGCAAAGAGCGAGGGATGACACATGATCGACTTTGCCAAGCTGTCTTACCGTTATCCGTATATCCCGGCGGAAAAGCGCGCCGGCCTGCTGCCGGAGCACAGCATCTGCTCCATCTCTCCGTCCGAAGAACCATCTGACGATTTCATCACCGGCAACGGCAGCCTGCGGGTGCAGGCGTCGGGCCGCCCCTACAGCGATGAAATGGCCTATACCCAGGAAACGCTGTATGAGCCCTTGTGGGAAAAGACACCTCTGCCCCCCGATCTGCGGCCCTATCTGCCCCGCATCCGTCAGCTGCTGCTGGAGGGGAAGCCTGAGGAAACCGACGCCCTGATCGACGAAGCGCAGAAAAAAGCCGGGTTTGAAAAGTACATGAATTTTGACAACAAAATCCTGTACCCCACCGGTTCGCCCCGCCTGCACACCGCCTTCTGGCTGAATTTCAAGCAGCCTGAGCAGCCCAACACCCGGGATTACCTGCGCTGGCTGGATATGCAGAACGGCATGATCACCTCCATCTGGACCAACGCCCGCGGCGATTTCCGCACCGACAGCTTTGCGGCTTATGACGGCCAGGTGATCGTGAACCGCTTCTCCGCGCCGAAAGGCCAGCTGGATCTGGACGTGGAAATCACCCTGCCCGGTCGTCCCTTCCGCCACGGCAACATGGTGTTCAAGCAGCCCTTTACCGGCAGCACCCATGAACTGACCATCACCGACGATCTGATCACCCTGGCCTGGGCCTACAATCCCGACTTCGGCCACAAGGGATTCGTGGCGTCCATCCGCTTTATTCCCCAGGGCGGCAAGCTCGAAAAGGCCGAAAAGGGCGTCAGGATCACCGGCGCGGACGGGCTGATCGTCGTCAGCAAGATCGTCAAGTTTGAACGCGGTTTCACCTTTGCATGCGCCAAGCAGGTGAATAAAGATTTGCTGAATATGTCCGTCGATTTTGATAAAATGCTGGCGGAAAACGAAAAGATCATTGGCGGCAAGATGGACCGTTCCCGCATCCACCTGGGCAAAAAAGAGGATTACGTCCTCTCCGGCGAAGAGCTGCTGCGCCGCTCCCACAGCGACAACGCGATCGACCCCACCCTGATGGAAAAGCTCTACGACATGGGCCGTTTCTTCCAAATCTATGAAACCGGCACGCTGCCGCCCATGATGGGCCAGCACAATATCAACACCAATTTGCAGGTGTGCGCGGGCAACAATACCGGCCTGTTCGACGAAATGGACGTGTACTTCAAGTATTACGAAACCAAGTTCGACGACTTCCGCACAAACGCCAAACTGCTCTTTGGCGCGCGGGGATTGCTGGCCAGCGTGCACTGCGACCCGGATTCCGGCTTGTATTACCACTTCTCCCGCACCTATCCGCACTATTGCTGGACGGGCTGTCTGGGCTGGATTTATAATGAGCTGTGGGGCTACTACCTGGTGACCGGCGACAAGGAATTCCTGCGCACGCGCGTGATTCCCGCTTACAAGGAAATGGCGCTGTTCTTCGAGGACTACGCCTGCGACCGCGGGCCGGACGGCAAGGTGATTTTCTATCCCTCCTTCTCGCCTGAAGACCCAACGCCCAATCCCGGCTACGAAACCGTCACCTGCCGCAGCATCAACCCCACCCGCATCAACTCCGTGATGGACATCGCCATCTGCCGCGAGATCCTCACCAACCTGATCGACGGCTGCAAGACCCTGGGCATCGAAACAGAAAACATCCCCCATTGGGAGGAGCAGCTCGCGTCCCTGCCCACCTACCTGCTGGATCAGGAAGGCGGCCTCAAGGAATGGGCCTGGCCGGACATTGAGGAGAATTACAACCACCGCCATGTGTCCCACCATTACGACGTGTGGCCGGGCCGCGCCATCACGCCCGAAACGGAACCCGAACTGACCGAGGCCATCATCATTTCCAACCGCAAACGCGGCCAGCAGGACGACTCCGCCCACGGCATCATCCACCGCGCCTTCACCGCCATCCGCTTAAAGGACATGGAGGAAGCGGAACAAAACCTGAGCCAGCTGTTCAACCACGGCTTCGTGCGCCGCACCCTGCAAACCAGCCACTTCCCCTACCGCGGCGTGTTCCCCGACCTGCAAGGGGCTGTGCCCGCGTTCTTGGTGGAGATGTGCGTGTTCAGCATGCCGGGCGTCGTGGAATTCCTGCCCGCCATGCCGGAGAGCATGCGGGAAGGCGCCATCGACGGCGTATGGCTGTACACCTTCGCCAAGCTGAACCATATGGTTTGGGACGAAAAGGGCGTGCGCGCTTCCCTCACCTCTAACGAAGCCCAGACCCTGACCCTGCGCTGCCGCCGCCCCGGCTGCCGCATCCTGGTGAACGGCAAGGAACTGCCCAAGGAGGGCGACCATACCGCTTATGCTTTCACCAAGGGCGAAACCGCGAAGATCGAAGTCATTTTCTAAAAAACAAGACCGGGCAGCGTGTCTTTCGCTGCCCGGTTCAGGCTATGCGGGATTCATGGGGGGATACGCGGATGACTTCCACAATGAAGGACCTGGCGCAGGCGACCGGCCTGGGCCTGGCCACGATCTCCAAATACTTCAACGGCGGAACCGTGCGGGAGAAAAACCGGCTGCTGATCGAGGACGCGGTCAAGCGGCTGCATTTTGCGCCCAACGAGGTGGCCCGCAGCCTGAAAACCAGGCAGTCCCATGTGATCGGCGTGGTCATCCCGGAATTGAGCAACGCTTTCATCACGTCCATCATTTCCACGATGGAGGATTTGCTGCGCCAGCGGAATTACGCCGTCATCGTGTGCGACTGCCGCAGCGACGCCCGGCAGGAAAAGCAAGCGGTGGAATTCCTGCTGCATCGCCGGGTGGACGGCCTGATCAATATGCCCACCGATCCATCGGGCGCGCCGCTTCGGCCCGCCGTGGAAGCCGACGTCCCGGTGATCCTGGTGGACAGGCTGATCCCTTCTCTGGAAGGCCAGGTCAGCGCCGTGGTGATTGATAACGTGCGCGCCGCCGAAAAAGCCACGGAAACGCTGATTGCCTCCGGCCATCGCCGCATCGGGCTGGTGCTGGGCGACCCCGGCCTGTACACCACCGACTGCCGTATGCAGGGGTATCTGAACACGCTGAAGGCCGCGGGCATTGCCCCCGACCCGCGGGACATTTCCTACGGCAACTATACCATGAACGGCGGATACCAGGCCGTGCAGGGCCTGATGGCGCGGAAGGACCGGCCAACCGCGCTGTTCATCACCAATTTTGAAATGACGCTGGGCGGCATGCTGGCGCTGCAGCGCAGCGGCATCCGGGTGCCGGAGGACGTTTCCGTGATCGGCTTTGACAAGCTGGATACTTTCGGCGACGTGTTCCCCCATCTGACGCTCATCCACCAGCCGCAGAACATCATCGGCCGGGAATGCGCCAGCCTCATGCTCGACCTTCTTTCGGACAGCCACGCCGTTCCCCACCGCGTCGTCACCCTCGCCACCCAGTTCACGAAGGGCACCTCCGTCCGCTCCATCAAAGGAGACTGAGCACACGGCTTGATGGATGCCTGAACTGCCTGCTCAACACCAAGGGAAGAACAATAAAATCTGTTCAATCGGTTGAAAACGATTCGGGAATGCGGTATAATACAAAAGCTGGAAGAAAGAAATGGGAAGGATTTTATTCATCTTTTCCATTCGCGTTTTCAGGAAGCAGCCGTATCCACGTTTTTTCCGCAGCCGGGGCGGCTGGGCATCCGCTCGGGAAAAGGCGCGGCGCTGTACTGGGATATATCTTTCATTCATCTTCATCCGTGACGGAACTGTTTCTTTTGCAGCAAAAGCGAAACGTTACGCTTTCACAAAAAGCTCCGGTAGATGAAATGATGTTGGAATAAGGGAGACAAAAAACGAGCATGCAGTATCCAGAACGAAAAGGGCGCAGGCTGATTGCCAGTTATTTTTTCACCTATTTTGTCGTTCTGATGATCCCCCTGCTCGCGGCAGGGTTTGTTTCGACCGAGTTTTCCGCAACGCTCAGGAAGCACATCGAACAGGAAAACCTGGCGCTGCTGAACCGGGCCGCTGAAATGCTGGACGCGGAGTCCGGGACGCCGGATGCCTTCGCCGCCTGGATCGCCGATCATCCCGCCGCTGCGGAGCTGCGGGAAAAGGAGGAAATCGCCTGGATCGAAGCGGCGGACGGCCGCGTGCTGGCGGCCACAAGCGACGATCCCCGGATGGTGGAAGCGCTGCAAGCCCTCCTGGCGGGGACGGATCAGCATAAAGGAACGGCGCGGGGCCGCGCGCTGGGAAAGGACATGCTGGCCGCCCGCTGCCGTTCCGCTGAAACAGGCGTCGGCATCGGCTTTGCGCGCTCTGCGGCGACGGCCTTTGCGCCGCTGCGCAAGGCGCACGCGATCATCATGATTTCATTGTTCATCGCGCTGGCGCTGGGGGCGCTGTTCAGCTTTCTCTATGCCGCGCATATCAGCGCCCTGGTCTTCCGCGTGGCTGCGGACAGCGGCACGGAAGTGGAAGGGATGAATTACCGCGAGGCGTTTTTGAGCCTCCGAAAATCCTTTGAGGAGCTCCGGAGCGCCAACGATACCATGGCGCGCACCCTGGAATCCCAGCAGATGGTTTTGCAGCAGGCGTTCCTGACGCAACTGATCAACGGCGAATTTTCCGACGAGGAAAACGCCCTGTCCATCGCCCGGACCATTCCCTCCTTCCATCCGGAGCGGCCCATGCGGGTGGTGCTGCTGCATTTCGCCGGGGAAAGCGGCAAGCCCGGCGATTCGCCGGATCCGCAGCTGTCGGCCAAGTACAAATCGGTCATCCGCCAGTCCATCGACGCCCTGGAAAAAGGCGCGCTGTATGTGAGCCGGTCGGAAAACGATGATGTGCTCCTGCTGTGCGGCGGCCAGACAGAAGAACGGGGGGAAAAGCTGGCCGGGCTGATTCGCTCCAGCCTGCCGGAGGAGGTCAGCGAACTGCTTTTCGTCTGCGCGGGCAATCCGGTGGAAAAGCTGACGGACGTGGCGCGCAGCTGGGAAAGCGCCTCCTCCATGATTGATTTGCAGCCCCCGCCCGCGGAGGTTTCCGTTCACTCCTATCCCGAAAGCGAAAAACCGCAGCAGTCCGTCTTCTATCCCCAGGATATGCAGCGCCGCCTGATTAACAGCGTCATGAACGGCGACGACCAGGAGACCCTGGAGATCCTGCGGGACGTGAAAGAAAACAACCGGCAGGGCGGCGACATCCCGGCGCATATCCTCCAATTGCTCATCGACAACCTGCTCAGCACGCTGCTGCAAATCAACACCCTGTCCGGCCTGCCCCAGGACCGGACTGAGGCCATCCTGCGCAGCGCGAAATCGCTGATGACGCTGCCGGTCAGCGCCCAGCTGGACATGGTGGATATGCTGTACGCCTCCCTGTGCGGCGAAATCCGCAAAATGAAGGGCGAGGGCGGGAAACAGCAGATCATCGACGAAATCTCCGCCTTTATCCAGGAGCACTATATGGACGCCGACCTGTCGCTGGCCAAGGTGGCCGACCGGTTCCACGTGTCCGAATCCTATCTTTCCTTTACCTTCAAGGCCCAGAAGGGAACCAACTTTTTCAGCTTCGTGGAGGGTTTGCGCATCAACCGGGCCAAAGAGCTGCTCCGGCAGACCAGCCTGAAAATCAGCGACATCGCCGAGCAGGTGGGCTACGCTTCCGCCAATTCCTTCTGCCGCGCCTTCAAGCGCAGCACCGGCGAGAGCGCTTCCAACTACCGCAACGGAACGGAAGAAAGCGGCGCGTAAACGATACGCCGCCGTACACGGATAGAACCGACCCGACAAAAGGAGGAGAATACAATGGATCATCCCGCCAGAAAAAAGCTGCCCGAACCGCCCGAGTTTGAAGGCATGAGCCAGTACCGCCCGCCCCTGTGCTTTGAGCTGGTGGGCCAGACATTTGAACTGGTGATGGACGACGGGTACGAGTATGAACTGAACTTCCTGAACCGCACCACCCTGACCTACGGGCGGGCGGACGAGGAAAAGAAGGAATACGCCTACGACTGCCTGAAGCCGGAAGATGTGACCTATTTCGTCAACTTTGAAAAGACCGGCGCCACGCCCCGGACCGGCGTCACCTTTGTGCTGGATATGGAGCAGAGCCTGGTCACGTCCAACATCTGCTCCGTCGGCGTCAATCCAAAGTATCCCAAGATGCCGGTGTACAAGATCGTTTTCGGCGCGATCCGCCGGGAGGACGGCACGGTGCCCACCATCCGCCACGGGTATACCCGCGACTTGGTGGGCAAGGCGATCCATTGGCGCTACGGACGCCTGGGCGTGGTGCACGTCTATTCCAGCGAGCGGTACTACCGGCTCACCATCGTCAAGGAAGATTTTCTCAATAGCGAACCGGATGATCCCGAAGCGTTCCGGGAACGCCAGCGGCGGGACGAAATGCGCCTGTACGAAGAACCCGGCGATTACATCAAAATCAAGGACGGCATTTACATCTTCAACGCCAATGAAGAAATGGCCTGCCGGGAGCGGGGCCAGGGCAACAACCTGTTCTTCCTCATGAACCTGAACCGGATGCACGACGTGGGCCGCTCCTTCGGCCACAACGGCGAAGGGCAGCCGGAAAATTATACCTACGGCGCGTTCGGCGAATACTATGACGCTTCCGACCTGCTCGCCCGAAAGAGCACGGAGTATGTCCGGTGACGTTTATGGAAAGCATCGGGTTCCAAGGTCTGAACCAGGGCGTGTTCATACGGCCGCTCAACGGGGTATTGGGGTTGTCTTTCCGTCATGCTTTGCTGCGCTTCCTTGACATACGATCCGGTTTTCCTGCGGAAACGCGCCTCGCCTGACGAAAAAAGCATCTCAAAATCCTCAGACTTCCAAATAGGCGACCGGCGCGAAGCGCGGTCGGTCGTTCTGCCAAACGATAGAACAAAGCGCAGAAGGAGGACATGATGAAAAAAGTACTTTGCTTTGCCTTGGCTCTGATGATGCTCTGTGCCGCTCAAGGAATGGCGCTTGCAGCAGATGAACTGGCTGACGCCGTATGCCCGGAGCAAGGATTTTCCACGAAGGCTCCCGCAGGATTGAACATGGTATATGAGGAAGAAAATGGGCTGCGAATATCTGTGGGTACGCCGGGCAAGGTTCCCTTTGTGCTGATCAGCCGCCGTCCGCTGGAGTTGAAATTCAAAGACCCAGTGAACTACCTGAAC
>CADBKQ010000039.1 GCA_902795275.1 uncultured Eubacteriales bacterium
GGATCAGTTGAGAGTGTGGTCTGCTACTTCGACCATCGCATGGGCAGTTGGCGTCGTGGAGGTTCTGATTCTGAGCATTTTTATGCATTGACAGCATCAACTAAAGTATAAGGACTGGACAATAGATGGGAGTACTGAGAACATTTGAGCAGAGCTGTAAAAGTGCTGCAGACGCATCACAGAAGCAGCTATTATCCATCCTGAAAGATAATGCGGATACAGAGTATGGGAAAAAATATCATTTTTCAGATATCAGTTCCGTATCTGAATACAAGAAACAGGTTCCGTTTTCCACATTCGAAGATTATGAAGACTTTGTCAGTAAAATGATGCAGGGGAAGGAAAAACTGCTGACAGCTTATCCGGTTTCTTTCTACGCTCATATGCAGCGGTTATACCGAAGTTTATCCGTCAGCTTCTCCACGGCGAAGTGCCTACGATCAACGGAGATGGCCGTCAGAGCCGCGACTTCACATATATCGAGAATGTTATCGAGGCAAACTTGAAGGCTTGTCTGGCACCTCATGAAGCCGCTGGCGAGGCTTTCAATATTGCCTATGGTGGCCGTGAATACCTTCTTGATATCTACTATGGACTTACCAAGGCTCTCGGTGTTGATGTGGAGCCGAACTTTGGCCCAGATCGTGCTGGAGACATTAAGCACAGCAATGCGGATATCAGTATAATGTTCAAAAGAAATCTGCGCCAAGCAGAAGATGAACAAAACGAGGCGCAACGTTATGCTGTCCAAGAAGCCGGAAACTTTCACCTTCCTGGGCTTTACACACTACTGCTCGCATGCAAAGAGCGGCAAGTTCAGAGTGAAAAGGAAAACCAGCAAGAAGAAGTTTAACAAGAACTTATCACTGCAAGTGTTAGGTTGGCTAGGGGAAAAAACATTCGGGGTCAGGAGGATCTTATGAAGCTGCTTCAAATAATCAATACATTTGCCCTTGCACAGCCTGAGAAAACCGCTTTGAACGATTGCAGCGGAACGGCCGTGACCTACGCGCAGCTGATGGATCTGTCCGGGCGCGTATATCATTATCTGAAGGAGCGGGGCATCGGCCGGGAGGACATGGTGAACATCCTGCTGCCCCGCGGCACGGAGCCGTTCATTGCCATGATCGGCGTCTGGCGGGCAGGCGCGGCATGCGTTATCCTGGAGGAAGGCTATCCCGCGGAGCGGGTGAAGTTCATTCAGAGCGACTGCGGGTGCCGGCTGGTTATGGATCGGACGGTCTGGCAGGAAGCGATGGCTTGCGAACCGCTGGAGGGCCGGGAAACTGTCGACGACCATGACGCCGCCTTCGCGGTATACACCTCCGGATCTACCGGCAATCCCAAAGGCGTTCTGCATGAATACGGCAATGTGGACCGCGCGGCAGAGACTGACCTGACTATGAAAGGATGTGCGTTGATTTCACCGCTGAATGTCGTTGCCGCCATCATCATCGGCACATCTGTGCTGCATGACGGCGGCACGCTGTTTGTTATTCCTTATTCCGTCGTCAAGGATCCGTCTGCGGTAAGGGAATGCTTTGTCCGGTATGGGATTACCCAAACACTCTGTGCTCCGTCGGTCTTTCATCTGTTCAGGGATATCCCTTCCCTTGAGTTGATTATCGTTGCTTCTGAACCGGCTTATGGGATCCGGTCGGATGATCCGAAACTGCAGGTGTATAACTTTTACGGCATGAGCGAATCGGCATTTGTCATCGCGTACAAGAAACTGGATGAACCCAATGAGATATCGCCGATCGGCCGGGCATGTCCCGGTGTTGTCATGACGCTCAGGGATGAAGAGGGAAAGCCTGTTCCGGACGGCGAGGAAGGAGAACTGTGCTTCGGGAACCCCTATGTGCGCGGATATATCGGTCTGCCGGAGCAGACCGCGAGGACGTTTGCAAACGGGGAAACCCGCACCGGGGATCTCGCGAAACGACTGGAAAACGGCGACTATGTGGTGCTGGGCCGCATTGACGATATGATCAAAATCAACGGCAACCGGGTGGAGCCGGCGGAGGTAGAAGCCGCCGTGCGAAAGGTGACCGGACTGAAACAGGTCATGGCCAAAGGCTTTTCTGAAGGCAGCGCGGCCTACGTCTGCCTGTACTATACGGACAATGTGAAGATCGATGCGGCGGCGATCCGGGAGACGCTTCAGCAGCATCTGCCGTATTACATGATTCCCTCGCATTTTATCCATCTGGATACGTTCCCCCGCACCGGGAGCGGAAAGCTGAGCCGCCGCATGCTGCCCCGGCCTGAATTTGACAATCCCGACGCGGAATATTCAGCGCCCGACAGCGCCGCGGAGAAGGCGCTGTGCGACACCATGGCCGCCGTACTGAAACTGGATCGCGTCAGCGCGGAAGCAGATTTCTATGCTCTGGGAGGCAGTTCTGTAACCTCTATGGAGCTGGTGAGCAAATGCCCGCTGCGGAGGCTGGACATCGGCATGATCTATCAGGGAAGGACGCCCCGGAAGATTGCGAAGATTTGGCAGGAGGCGATGCAGGCTGCAGACGCCGCAGCCGACCGGGACGCGGATCCCGAGAAGCCCTGTCCGCTGACGCAGACCCAGATGGGCATCTATGCCGAATGCGCGCGCCATCCTGGCGAGGCGATCTACAACAACCCGGTGCTGCTGCGCTTTCCGGCGGATACGGACGCCTGCCGGCTTCAGCATGCTGTCGAGACGGCGGTGAAAGCCCATCCGGGGCTCTTTGCGCAGATCATACCGGACGAAAGCGGGCTTCCGGCGATGGTGTACCGCCCCGATTGGGCGGAGGAAGCCCTGTGTGAAATCACGGATTCAACGGAGGCGGCTTTCACTGCCCGGAAGAGCGCGCTGGCGACGCCCTTCAACATCCTTGAAGACCGGCTCTTCCGCATGGAGATCATCAGGACAGAGATGGCCGTCCGGCTGTTCGTGGACTGCCACCATATCGTTTTTGACGGTACCTCTGCGCAAATCCTGTTTGACGATCTCGCCCGCGCATGGCAGGGCGAAAAAGCGGAGCCGGAGGGATACACTGCCTGGCATGCCGCGACGGACGAAGCCTCGCAGCGCGAAAGCGGCGCATATGTGAGCGCGAAATCATGGTATATGGAACAATTCGGCGACATCGATTCGCCGTCGCTGCCCGAAGGGGATCGCCATGGCGAGCAGCCTGTCTTCGCCAGTAAAAACATCCCGCTGACGACACCCGTCTCCGCACTCAGGAAATTCTGCGCGGAGCACGGGCTGACTGAAAACGTCGTGGCAACAGCGGCCTTCGGGGTGCTGCTGTCCGGATATACCCGGGAAAAAGCGCCTGTGTTCACCACCGTATACAACGGACGCAAGGACAGCCGGACCGGGCGTACCGTTTCCATGTTTGTGAAGACACTGCCCTTGCGTTTCAATACCGCAGGCGGCATTCCGGTGACGGATCTGTGCACCGCGGTGAAAGAACAGTTGCTGGGCGGTATGGCGAACGATATTTTTTCCTTTGCTGAATTGGCCGCCGCCACAGGGATTACCAGCGATGTAATGTTCGTCTGGCAGGATCAGATGCGCGCCGTGCCTCATCTGGACGGTGTGACGGCCGTGAAGGAGGACGTGCCCTTCAACGCTGCCGGCACCATGCTTTCCGGGGAGCTGACGGCTGAAGGGGATCGGCTGGACCTGCATATGGAATACCACGCGAACCGGTACAGCGGGCGCTTCATCGACGATTTTGCCGCCCGCTACAATCTGGTGCTGGAACAGATGATGCGCAGGGAAAACCTTTCCGGAATCAGCCTGGTGTCCGATGAAGAAGTGCCGGCGCTGCTGCATCTGTCCCGGGGCGAAACGGTGCCCTATGACACAGGTGAAACCTGGCTGGACCTGTTCCGGAAGCAGGTTCAGGCGTCGCCGGAGCATAAGGCCATGACAGACAGCGAAGGCAGTTATACCTACGCGGAACTGGACCGGGCATCCGACGCCGTCGCCGCGTGGCTGATCGGTCAGGGGGTCCGGGAAAACAGCTTTGTCGCCATGCGCATGGGCCGGGTGAAGGAATTCACGGCGGCGGCCATCGGCATCCACAAGGCGGGGGCGGCCTATGTGCCCATCGACGCGGATTATCCGGAGGACCGCGTCAGCTATATGCTGGAAGATTCGCAGGCTGCCCTGCTGCTGACCGAGGAGACGGTCAGGCAGGCGGTGCGGGAGTGCGCGGACGCGCAGCCGGTGCTTCGCACCGGGCCGGACACGCTGGCCTACATGATATACACGTCCGGATCCACCGGCAGGCCCAAGGGCGTCATGATTCCCCACCGGGCGCTGACAAACTTCGTTCATTTCATCGCGAGCCGCTGGGGGCTGACGGAAAAGAGCCGGATCGCCTGCCATTCCAACTTCGCTTTTGACGCCTCGGTGGAGGATCTGTATCCCGTGCTGACGGCGGGCGGGGAGCTGTTCATCGTGCCGGAAGAGGTACGGCGGGACGTGGAGGAGATGCGGCGCTATCTGAAGGCGAACGCCATCAGCGGCGGCTGCTATTCCACTCAGTTCGGTCAGCTGCTGGCAGGGGGAGAGCCGCTGGATGTGGATTATCTGTGCCTGGGCGGCGAGGCGATGACCACCGTACCACAGGCCCGGGGATCGGTGTACAACACCTACGGGCCCACGGAATTCACGGTGGATGCCACGTACTTCGAACTGCGGAAGGGCGAAAGCTACGACCCGATCCCCATCGGGCGGCCGCTTTATAACTGTTATGCCTTCGTGTGTGACACGAACTGCCGCCTGCTGCCCCGGGGGATGGCGGGCGAACTGTGCCTGGCGGGACCCCAGATCGCGGAAGGGTACCGGAACCGCCCGGATCTGACGGCAAAAGCGTTCGTGGACTGCCCCTGGCTGCCCGGCAAAAAAATGTACCGGACGGGGGACCTGGCCCGCTGGAACCCGGAGGGACAGCTGGAATACCTGGGGCGCATCGACAACCAGGTGAAGCTGCGCGGCTTCCGCATTGAGATGGGAGAAATCGAAAACCGGGCCGCCCAGTATGAGGGCATTCGGACCGTGGCGGCGCAGGTGCGCAGGGATACCCTTGTGCTTTATTACACGGCTGACAGGGAGATCGATCCGGGCGCGCTGAAGGCGTTCCTTGCCGAAACGCTGACGGACTATATGGTTCCGGCCATTTACATGCGGCTGGAAAACATGCCCGTGACGCCCAACGGCAAGATCGACCGGAAGGCGCTGCCGGAACCGGAGATCGCCGCAAGGGAATACGTGGAACCGGCCGGCGCCGCGGAGAAGGCGGTTGCGGCGGCGATGCAGAAGATCCTGAACATGAAAACGGCCCCCGGGGCGCTGGACAGCTTCTTTGAGCTGGGCGGCGACTCCATCAAGGCTATCCGTCTGTCCAGTCTGCTGCGCGACGATGACCTGGCGGTGTCCGTGGCCGACATCATGCAGCAGAAGACGGTCCGCGGAATCGCGGGCGCGGCCCAGGCGAAAAAGGGTCCGGAGATCAGCCAGGAGCCCTTTGAGGGGGACGTGGAGGAAACGCCCATCGTCGCATTCTTCAGGGATCTTCACCTGCCGCAGCCCTGGCACTACAATCAGACTGAGCTGTTCCTTCTCCGGGACCGCATGGCGGCTGAGGAACTGCAGCGCATTTTCAGCGCGCTGACGGTTCAGCACGATATGCTGCGGGCGATCTGGGCGGACAACCGCCTGACGGTCAGGCCGGCCGACACCGCGATCCTCATCGAGGAATACAGCGCTGCCTCAGAAGAGGAAATCACGACCATCTGCCGGGAGATTCAAAGCCATATCCGGATGGAAGAGTCACTGGTCAGGGCCGCGCTGATCCACGCGCCGGACGCGGACTACTTCTGTCTCGCCTGCCACCATCTGGTGATCGACGGCGTGAGCTGGCGGATCATTACGGCAGACCTTGAAACGGCCTTTGCCCAGGACAAGGGCGGGAGGGCAATTCAGCTGCCGCGGAAGACCCAGCCCTATGCGGACTACGCGCGGGCGATCCGGAAATACCGGAGCAGCTATCGGCTGGCGCAGGAGATCCCCTACTGGAATGCGGTACAGAAAAAGCTGGAATCGCTTCCGCTGTCAGACGGGAAGGATTACAGCCGCGAATTCGCCCGGCTGACCGTGACCATGAGCGCTGAAGATACTGAACGGTTCCTGCGCACAAACTATGACGCCTTCGGGCTTACGCTCAACGACGCCCTGCTGACTGCCGTGTGCAGAAGCTGGCGCCGGGTCAGGGGCGACATGCCGGTTCCGGTGCAGCTGGAAGGACACGGACGCGAAGAACTGGATGAACCGCTGTACACCGATCGCACGGTCGGGTGGTTTACCTCCATCTATCCTGTGGTGTTTGAGGGACTGACCGGCGACATGCACCGGGATCTGATGGCGGTAAAAGAGACGCTCCACCGGATTCCCCATAAAGGCGTGGGTTACAACGTACTCCGGTATGCGGGCGGAGAAGACGCGCCGGATTTTCATACGGACAGGATCCCGCCTCTGAGCTTTAATTACCTGGGCGAAATGGACGAAGGGTCGCCTGAGGAAGAGACGCAGTTCCGGGCGGCCCATATCGACACGGGAGAGGCTGTCAGTCCGCGGAATACAGAGGGTTCCGGCTTCAGCATCAACTGCCTGGCGAGAGGCGGCGTCTTTACCCTGACAGTCGATCACGATCTGGCTGAATTTGATCCCGGGCAAGCAGGAAAAATCGCCGGGGGTATTCTTGAAGAAATGCGGAGGATCGTTACATTCCTGTCTGAAACAAACGCATCCATGACGACAGCCTCCGACCTGGGCGAAACGGAATGGAGCGCAGCAGAATTTGAGGCCGTGACGGCGGACTTTGAAAGCCGCGGCGAACGGGTGGAACGGATATATCCGCTGCTGCCGATGCAGGAAGGCATGCTGCTCAGGCACCTGCAGGAGCCGGAGGCCTGGGCCTACCGGCTGGTGGATATCTTTGAAATGGATTGGGTGCCCACGGAGGCGCAGCTTCGCCATGTACTGGACCGGATGGGGGCGAAGCACGAAGTGCTGCGCACATCCATCGTGTATAAAAATGTCAGCGTTCCCCGGCAGGCCATCATCGACAGGCCTCTGGGCCTTGCCATGGCCGATCTGACCGCGGAGGCTGATCCTGAAACAGCGGTGAAGCGGCTGCGGGAGGAAATCCTGACCCATGGATATGACCTGCAGGATAAGCCGCTGTTCGGCCTGACCTGCGCAAAAGCGAGCGATTCCCGCTGCTATCTGATCCAGGCGCAGCATCATATCATCACTGACGGGTGGTGCACTGCCCTGTGCATGGAGGATCTGACCCGCTATCTTCAGGAGGAGATGACCGGACAGTTTACAGAGGACCGGCCCTCTGCCGGAGGGCGCTATGAGGCCGCGGTCCGGGAGATCCTGCGCAAGGACATGAAGGCGGGGCTGGACTACTGGCGTGAACTGCTGTCAGGCTATGAGACGAGAGCGGAGGTTCCTTCCTATGGCACAGTGCCGGAGAACGAGCGCACGGAAAAAGACCTGCTGACGGTGGTGCTGGACGCGGAGAAAACGCGGCAGCTGGAACAGCTGTGCGGGCAGGAGGGCGCGACCCTCAGCAACGCCGTGGAGCTGGCGTGGGGCATGGTCCTCGGCGTGTGCAGCCGCACAAAGGACGCAGTGTTCGCCAAGGTCGTGTCCGGCCGCGACAATACGGAAACCAGGGTCGACGACCTGGTGGGCCTGTTCATCAACTCGGTACCGGTGCGCGTGAAGTGGGACGACAGAACCAGCGCGCGGGACGCGCTGCGGGCCCTGAATCAGCAGGCGGCCCGGAGCAATGGTTATGACTATTGCCCGCTGGCTGACATTGAGCAGCAGACGGATCTGGGCAGCGAACTGCTGCAGTCGGCGCTGGCCTTTGAGAATTTTGCCGACGGAAGGGAAAACGGCGCGGAAGCGCCGCTCCTCAGGCTCCTAGAGCTGCGGGAGGAGATCTTCAGCGCCATCAATGCTGTCTCTTACGTGGAAAACGGGCGGCTGACTTTCTGCCTTACCTTCGATACCCGTCTGTACCGCGGGGAGGAAATCCGCCGGCTGCTTTCGATGATCCGGATGCTGCTGGAGGGAATGATCCGGAATCCGGACCGCGCGCTGGGGGCGCTTGATCTGCTGGACGAAGACGATATCCGGGAGATCATCACCCGTTCAAAGGGTGAAACCCTGACATACGATATCCGTGAGACCTGGCTAGACCTGTTCCGGAAATGGGTGAAAGAACGCCCTGATCACATCGCCGTGGTCGACAGTAAAAGCAGTTATACCTACGCGGAACTGGACCGGGCCTCCAACGCTGTCGCCGCGTGGCTCATCGGCCGGGATGTCCGGGAAAACAGCTTTGTCGCCCTGCGCATGGGCCGGGTGAAGGAATTCGCGGCGGCGGTTGTCGGCGTCCATAAGGCCGGGGCAGCCTATGTGCCTGTGGATCCCGAATACCCCGAGAACCGGATCGCCTTCATGCTGGAGGACAGTGAGGCAAAAGTGACCCTTGAAGGGGAGACGGTCCGCAGGATCGTTTCCGAAGGGAAAAACGCTCCCGAAATCTGCCTGGCGAAGCCGGGGAACCGCGCCTATATGATCTACACCTCCGGATCCACCGGAAAGCCAAAGGGCGTGGTGCAGCCTCACAGTTCCCTAAAGGCCATGCTGGCCTGGCTGATAAACATCGTCGGCGAAAACGCTGTCGACGCGCTTCATCCCAGTTTCTCCTTTGACGCTTCGGTCAACGATCTGTTTCCGCCTCTGGCGGCAGGCGGACAGGTGCATATCCTGGCGGATGAGCTGCGCAAAGACCCTGCCGCCATGGACCGCTATATCCGGGAGCATGGAATCACCGGAATGACCGTGTCCACGCAGATCGGCATGGCATTAATCAACCAGTTTCCGGATATGCCGATCCGGTTTATGATGATGGGCGGCGAGAAAATGCTGCCGTGCGAAAAAACGGACATTCAGCTGATCAACGGTTACGGACCGACGGAATTTACGGTATGCTCCAGCTATCACACCGTCAACCAGGAGAAGGATCTGAATATCCCCATCGGGCGCCCCGTACCCAATACCTGGTCCCTGATCTGCGATGATCGCGGCCGCCTGCTGCCCCGGGGCATGGCGGGTGAACTGTGCCTGGCGGGGCCCCAGATCGCGGAGGGATACTGGAAGCGTTCGGATCTGACGGCAAAGGCGTTCGTGGCCTGCCCCTGGCTGAGCGGCGAAAAGATGTACCGCACCGGAGACCTGGCGAGATACAATGAAAACGATGAACTGGAATACCTGGGCCGCATCGACAACCAGGTGAAGCTGCGCGGCTTCCGCATCGAGCTGGGAGAAATCGAAAACCGCGCCAGTCAGTACGAGGGGATCAGGGCTGTGTCGGCGCAGGTGCGCAGGGATACCCTTGTGCTTTACTACACATCTGACGGGGAGATTGATCCGGACGCGCTGAAGGCCTTCCTTGCCGAAACGCTGACGGAGTATATGATTCCGGAGATTTACATGCGGCTGGAAAGCATGCCCGTGACCCCCAACGGCAAGATCAACCTGAAAGCGCTGCCGGAACCGGATATTTCCGACCGGCAGGCGCCCTACGCTCCGCCGCGGAACCCGGTCGAACGCACGCTGTGCGCGGCCTTTGCGGAGGCGCTCGGACTGGACGCGGAGACTTTCGGCATTGATGACGATTTCTTCGCGCTGGGTGGCAATTCCATCCGCTGCATGAGGGCGGTCTCCATCGCGAATATCAGTCAGCTGTCCATTTCCGATATCTACCGTCTGAAGACGCCAGCGCGGATCTCGGAGGCGCTTCTCAGGATGGAGGCGGATGACTTCAGCGAGGAGCAGGCTCGCGGGATGTCCGTCAGGGCGACGCCGGGCCAGCTGAACATGATGGACTATCAGTTTACCCACGCGAAATCCGTCATGTACAACATTCCCTCTTTGTACCGCATTGATGACAGCATTGAAGACGATCGCCTCGCGTCGGCGGTCAGCGCTGTGATCCGCAATCACCCGGCGCTTTGCACGGTGTTTGATACGGACGAGGAGTTCAGCTTTGTCCAGTGCTGCCGCCCGGATCTGCTCCGTGACGTCCAATGGGAAGACATTGCGCCGGATGACCTGCACAGCACGATCAACAGCCTGGTCAGACCGTTCACGGATTATCGCAGGCCGCTGTTCAGGATCCGCCTGCTCAGATGCGGCCGGTTACGCTACCTGTTCATGGACATGCACCACATGATTTCCGACGGTTTCTCCGTGGGCGTGCTGCGGGAGAATATTCTGCGCGCGCTCAGGGGAGAACCGCTGCCGGAGGATTACTATTATACCTTCCTGCTCCGGGAGCAGAAAGCAGCGCAGACGGACGCCTACAGGGAGGCAAAGCAGTATTTCAGCAATCTGCTGGGCGATACCCGCTGGTGCAACATCCCGAAGCCCGACTTCGCTTCCTGGGATTCCGAGGGTGCGGAGGAGATGATCGGCCTGTCGCTGACCCTGAAACAGATGAAGGAGGCGCAGGCACGCCTGAAAGCCTCCGGCAATGTGATCTGCCTGGCGGCCGGCGCGCTGGCCCTGCAGGAATACTGCAAGAAGGAAGATGTGCTGCTCAACTGGATCAACGACAACCGGTCAAGGGCCGGAAACGAAACGACTGTGGGACTTTTGTTCAAGATTCTCCCTGTAGCGCTGCATATGGATGAGTATTCCGGCGAAAAATCGCTCGTTGAAGAGATCCGGAGACAGACGGAAGCCGGATTTGTTCACAGCATCTGCGATTATCAGGAGATCACGGAACTTGCGCTGGAAGACTCCATCGAAATCAATTACCTGCCGGGGCTTGCCGACGCGGAAGAGCAGACGGATGAAACCGGAATCCTGGAGGAAGTGGAGCTTACCGAGGCACACAACGCTGCCGGCGAGCGCGTCGGCATGTACATCGGCGATATGGACGGGGTTCTCGTCGTTTCCTGCAGTTACCAGAAACGCATCTACGCACCGGGCAGCATGCGGAGGTTCCTGGAGCTGTTCCGGAAACACCTTCACGCGATCGTTCTTGAACCTTAACGGTAAAAGCATCCTGTGCTGTTCCGGCACAGAGGAGAGAAATCAATGAAAAAAATCGAACTGTCCGAAAACTTTACGTACGGCAAACTGATCGTGTACGCCCTGCCCAGCATCCTCAATATGCTGGTTTCCATTTCCTTTCAGATGGTGGACGGATATTTTGTGTCCAATCTGCTGGGGGTGTCAGCCTTTGCCGCGGTCAATCTCGTCATGCCGCTGTGTGTGGTGATGTTCGCGCTGGGGCTCATGTTCGGCACGGGATCAAGCGCCGTTGCCGCCAGGTACCTGGGGAGCGGTGAAGAGCAAAAGGCCCGGGAGATTTTCAGCTGCGCGGTTGTTTTCATGATCGTGGTGGGACTGATCCTCGGGGGCATTCTTGTGCTGCTGATGCCGACCATCGGCCGGATGGTGGGAGCGAGCGTGCATTCGTTGGACGACTGCGTCATTTACGGGCGCTGGGTGGCGGCCTTTCTGTTCGCGTTCATCATCACCTACGGGTTTCAGTCCCTGTGGGTCACGGCCGGAAAGGCCTGGCTGGGCACAGTGATTGCTGTCATCAACGGGGCAATGAACGCGGTGCTGGACTGGGTCTTCATGGTGCCCCTGAAAATGGGGGTCACCGGCGCGGCACTGGCCGCCTCCCTTGCTGCCCTGACCGGCATGATCATCACCCTGGTCTATTTTGCCCGCCCCAACAGTTCTTCGCTGCGCCTTGCGATCCCGAAGCTCCGCTCCTTCAGGGAGATGGGCACCGTATGTTTCAACGACGCCTCCGAGATGGTGGACAGCGTATCGGGGAATCTGACCCAAATGGTGATCAACGGGCAGCTGATGCGCTTTTACGGCGAGACCGGCGTGGCGGCCATGAGCGTGTTCGGATACATCGTATCGATATTCCTGTCGATCTCATACGGCTTTTCCACCGCGATCATCACAATTGCCGGATATAAGGTCGGCGAAAAGAAAAAGCAGGAGATCCATGAGCTGCTCAGGCGCTCAACGGGTCTGCAGATTCTGACCGGGGTAGTTATGGGTGTCCTGTGCTGGCTGCTGGCAAATCCCATCGCGACCCTGTACGTAGGCTATGACGAGGCGACCCTCGGACTGGCGGTGAAGGTGCTGAAGATCTCGTCAGTCGCGTGTCTGCTCTATGGCTTTGATACGTTCTGCGGCGCCTTCTTTACCGGCCTGGGAGACGGGCTGGGTTCCATCATCATCGCCTTTACGCTTTCACTGGCGGCGCCGGTTGGTTTCGTCCTGCTTCTCCCCGCGGTCTGGGGAGCCGAAGCTATCTGGTATCTGTATCCGGTGTTCACGCTGGCAACGGCAATCCTGTGCGCGGGGATGCTTAAATGGCGCTACCCCGCATGGATGCGTCATCTGGAAAGAAACGGCGCCTCATGAAACGCCTGATAACATCGGAGCCCTTCCTGATCTCTTCGGGGGGGCGTTGACTGCCGGCAGTTTTTATCTCCCTTATTGACAAATAGTTCAGAATTAAAACACACATACTCGGGTTCTCCAACAGAGGCATTGAAACAAACTCCCCCGATTTGCCGTGATCAGCCGTGTTTTGCCGCGTCTGCGGTGATGTCATGAATCCTGGGGGCGGTTGTGCTGTGCGCGGCGTTGGTTCTTTGCGGGCTGATGCTCTACGGAAAAGCGCAGATGGGGAAAATTCCTGGTCTGACCTTTGAGGATGCGTTGAAATACACAACGCAGGGCAAACCGGACGCAAGGATTACCGTCGGGATCATTATGGATGGACAGGCTTCCTTTACAGTCTACGGAGAGAATGGGCAGATCCTGCCGCAGGAAAACCATGTTTATGAAATTGGTTCTTTGACAAAAACGATGACCGCTGGTATGATTGGCAAAGCTGTCACGGAGGGCTGGGTCAGCCTCGCTGATACCATAGACAATTATCTGCCCCTGCTGGAAAGGAAAAACTATCCCACCGTCATGGAATTGCTGACACATACATCCGGGTATTCCCCGTAGGCTAATAATATTAGAAAAAAAGTAAAATAACCCCTGAATGCGAACTCATGGTCGAGCTTTTTGCTTTTCTCATCTAAAATTTTTCTGACGGGGCTATTTTGTGGCGGGAATTATCTTCACAGAGGGATTTTTCTCACCGGTCTTCGCAGCGGAGCGACGGCCTTTCCCACGGCGGTATCCTTTCTGCCGCCTGTTGATCTCGTCAAGCAGTAATTTGGGATCGCCCTTCTCAAAAAAGTGTCCATCATGGATTTGTAGTCTAACATAGCTACCTCCGAATAGTTGTATTTGCCTTGCGGCACAACCATTGTAAGGTGCTATGTGAGTACAGAGAAAGATTTTTTGAAAAACTTTGCCGCCGGTTTGATTTCCCTTTTTCAACGGCCTACTTTCCCGCGAGTAGCGGTCTGGTACCCCGTTTCAGACGGCGGCGACACCTTTCCCAACTGTGAATTGCCGGCTTTGAAAGATCCGGATTTGACATTCCGGAATACTCCCTTGACGCAGATGGGGGAAGACTGTATTATAAGTATCGACCGCAAGCGCATCAAGTTCCTGCGCGTGCTGGAGGCACTGCACCAGTGACGTGCCGGCAGGCCTGCTGATCGGCCATCGTTGTCTGCGGGGATTGCGGCGTTTGTCCCAGGCTGTTCAAGCCGGAGAACCGTGCCGCAAAGAAAAGGCCGCGCTTCATTCTTGCAATAAAACAGATCAATTAGAAAACACACAGAAAAGGAGACAAGACATGAAAGCAGACAAGATCATCAAAAATGCGAAAATCTTCACCTCGGACAAGGAACATCCGATGGCGACCGCCCTTGTGGTGAAGGACGGCAAATTCGCCTATGTGGGCAACGAGGCCGGGCTTTCGGCCTATGAGGGTGAGGTCACCGATCTCGGCGGCAAATTCATCATGCCCGGCATCATCGACAGCCATGTGCATGTGACATTTCCCATCGGATTTGAGTACAACGATATGGGAACGATGCTTGAGTGCAACGGCAAACAGGAAGCCATGGATATGATGGCGGACTACATCCGGAATCATCCAGGTCAGAAGCTGTACAAGTTTATGATGAAGAAAGAGTACCTGACCGGAGCCGATATCTGCAAGGAGGATCTCGATGCGATCTGCCCGGATGCCGAGCTTCAGATTCAAGAGGCAGAGGGTCACAGCGTTTGGGTGAACTCCAGAATCCTTGCGCGGCACGGTATTACAGACGAGACGCCAGATCCTGTACCCGAGCTCTGCTACTATGTGCGCAAGGATGGCCATTTGACTGGAAATGTATTTGAAGGCGCGGCGGAAATGCCCATTATTCTCGACAGCGCCCTGCAGCTGACCGATGCCCAGATCGACGCGGCGCTTCAGCGCTGGATCGATTTCTCTGTCAGGGACGGTGTGAACGCCGTATTTGACTCCGGCATTCCGGGCTTTGGCAAATTCCACGAGCGGGTCTACCAGCGCCTGCGCGCTTTGGATAAACAGGGAAAGCTGCCGGTCTAAATTGACGGCTGCTATGTGGTATCGTCTCCCAGAGAAATCAGGGAAGGCCTGGAGGAGCTCAGGCGCATGAAGCGCGAGTACAACACAGAGCACCTGAATGTTCATACCCTGAAGATCTTCATCGACGGTACCCTGAAGATACACACCGCGGCCATGGTCGAGCCCTATAACGACATTCCCAAAATGGGAGTTACCTCCTTCAGCAAGGAGGAGCTGGGGGATGTCATCGTGAAGCTCAATGAGGACGGAATGGATCTGCACACGCATACCGTGGGCGACGCTGCCTCCCGCGTTGTGCTGGACGCCGTGGAGATCGCTCGGAAGCGGCTGGGAGAGAGCTATCGTGTGAGAGTTACCTGCGCCCATCTGAAGTTCCAGCATGACGCGGATCTGGATCGCTTTGTGAAGCTGGGCGTGTTTGCGAATTTTACACCCTGGTGGAACAGCGAACTCCCAAGCGAGCAGATCCCCCTGTTTGGCGAGGAGCGCACACGCAAAATGTACCGCTGCAAAACGCTTTGGAATACAGGCGCGCTTGTGACCTGGTCGTGCGATAACATCACCTTCGGTGATTTTTCAACCTGGAATCCCTATCTCGGCATGGAAGTGGGCATGACCCGCTGGATCAACGAAAAGACAAATCTTCCCGAATTCTTCAGAACGCCTGCGGCCTTCCCGTCGGCCAGCGAGCGGATGAGCGTTGAGGAAATGATCCTCGGCTATACCATCAACGGCGCGAAGCAGCTCGGCATTGAGGATAAAAAGGGCTCTATTGAGGCGGGCAAGGACGCGGATTACCTCGTGTTCGACAACGACCTGCTCACGGCGGAGCACGAGGGCTTCAGCTATAACAAGCCGCAGGAAGTGTACTTCTGCGGGAAGAAAGTGAAATGACGACGTTTTCCGTGCAGTCTGACAAAGCTCAGGCTGCCCCAATTATGAGAATGAGCGGGGGAGAACATGGCCAGACACAATTTGATCGGATTGTTTGAATCCAGAAAAGGGCACTTGGATTACCGCCTGAAACGGGATTACGTCAAAAACGGGATCGCAACGATCCCCTGTCGGGTCTCCACTTACCATGCGGACGATGCGCGTTTCCTCGGGCACCTTTTCCCCGCACGCGCGGGGGTGATCCTTGCCAAACGTCTTCTTCATCCCAGTCTATAACTTTTCCCCGCACGCGCGGGGGTGATCCCTACACCCAGCCCATTGATTATAATCCTGATAACTTTTCCCCGCACGTGCGGGGGTGATCCCGCCATGCGCACGCTGCTCACCGGCAGCAAGAACTTTTCCCCGCATGCGCGGGGGTGATCCCTGGTTCGCGCCTGCATCGGCTTTCAGGTCGGTATTTTCCCCGCACGCGCGGGGGTGATCCGCCAAGCAGCCCGCCAAAAAACTTTCCCACGCCATTTTCCCCGCACGCGCGGGGGTGATCCCTACTACATACCGAAACGGAGGGCATGACAAATCTTTTCCCCGCACGCGCGGGGGTGATCCCACGGTCGCCCACCGCTGGCTGGTCTGCAAGCCCTTTCCCCCGCATGCGCGGGGATGATCCCCTCACCGACATCTGGGCCGGGCACGTGGATGACTTTTCCCCGCACGCGCGGGGGTGATCCCGACCAGATGACCTTGTTCGACGTGGACATGCCCTTTTCCCCGCACGCGCGAGGGTGATCCCAACCGCTACGGCGAATGGGCCGAAATGGAACGCTTTTCCCCGCACGCGCGGGGGTGATCCCAGTTTACCGTATGCAACGCCTGAACAATACTTTTTCCATTTATCGCGTGTTTCGCCTTTTCATGAGATAATCCATGTCAATCCTGCCACTGTGTATATTTTGATTTTATCTATGAATCAGTTGGCGAAAAGGTTTCCTTCTTCGGGAATGCTTCAATCTACCTTGACTTATAAAACCGGCGGAAAAGTACCACACTATCAGTTTCTATTTATAATAAACAAAGAATCCCGAGTGGGAAGATTCTTTGGCTTTTTTGTAAAATCTTCCCGTTCGGGTATTGTTCGTACTTCCTTATGCCCGTTGATAAACAGCAACTATTTCAATTCTCTTGGATGATACATCGTAACTGCCCGCAGATACTTTTGTGGATTGCCATTCAGAATCAGGTCTGCGTAAGCCGTTGGATCATTCCAGATCAAATAATCCAATTCCGACCTTTGATACATATTGTCGGCCTCCACATTCTCCACAGCGGTGCAGTCGATGGCAACAATGCTTCGGTCCGATTGCCAGGCGTACACCCTGTTTGTGTCCATATCATAAAACGCAAAATAGATACCCATTTTCATACCCCTTTCAGCATTGAATTTGTTAAATAACCTGCCCGAAAGAGGCGCAATGCAGCTTGTTTTCCGTACCCCAACACTTACCCCAACCCATACCCCAACCGGGGTTGTACGAGGTTGTTTTTCATTGTTCGTGATTAACAGAAAACCCTTGAAAAATCTACGTTTTTAGCTTTCGTTGATTCAAGAAAACAGACCAATTTTCTCTTCGAGTCCTGTTGCGACCACCACAATTTGTCCGAAAACGTAAAGTTTTCGGACATTTTTTACATCATAGAATCGCTTGTGTGGCTTCAGAAAGCGATT
>CADBKQ010000040.1 GCA_902795275.1 uncultured Eubacteriales bacterium
ATTTCGTCATATGCCTTTCCTCCTGGTAGTAATTTGGCTCTGTTCCTATTCTACCAGAAGGGAAGCCTTTTTGTCAGACACGGGCAATGTTACGCTTACTTACGTCAGACACGGGCAATGTTACGCTTACTGCAAGATAAGATGAAATCCCCGTGTCAGCGGGAGCCGACACGGGGAAGGGTTATGGCTTATTCAGCCATAGTTGGTTTTGGGATTAGTTCTGTTCAGCCTTGCGGCGGGCGATGATGACCGCGGCAGCGCCGAGAACGAGCACGATGCCAGCGATGTAGAAGATTGAGAGGTTAAAGAGACGATTATATTGACCTTAAACTTTCAGTATCTTCTGAATTTTCATGATTTCATCGATAGAAGAAAATGATTGTATATTTTGCGTCACTTGTCTTATTAATTCATCGCCTATTCCGGGGTAATCAACATAAGACCCTGATATATTCCCATTGGCATCGCATGATTCTATAGCGCGAAGGAAGGTAGAATAACAGTACGCATCGAATTCTACAGGCTGCTTAAAATACTGTATTTCTGTTCGCGGTGTATTACAGATATAATTGCCGGGTAATAAGTTATCCGACCATTGCTTGACTATTCTTTCGTTTTCATCTGTTTTTATGCCGCTCCGATATTTATTTACCTGATACCACTGGTAAAGATGCCTGGCTTTATGATGAATGATATCTCGAATGTCTTGTTCATTTGTTGATTCATACCATTCAATATTGACGATCAAAATATTAGGATTTCGATTGACGGCTCCGATTATTGTATCTGTAAATGTTCCGTCGCCAACATGTTCATATCTATAATCAATCGAACCAGTGAAAGGTAGAATCGAAAGCGCGCTTTCTGCCAGCCGTTTTATTTTTTGTTGTGCAACAATATCAAAAGTCCGTTTTTTCATCTTTACCTCCAATTTTGAAAAGAAGACGCCCCATACTGACGCGGGCCAGTATGGGGCTGTGGTTGGTTAGTTTGTGTTATTCAGTTCAGGATGATTACTGTTCAGCCTTGCGGCGGGCGATGATGATCGCGGCAGCGCCCAGGACGAGCACAGCGCCGATCACGTAGAAGATCGTGGTACCGATGCCGCCGGTGGAGGGAAGCTCGGTGCCGCTGTTGTTGATAACGCTTATACGAGTTGCATCTCCAGCATCAACAGTGACGTCAGTATCGGTTGTGAGAAGGTTGTAGCCCTTAGGAGCCTGAACCTCATGCAGATGGTAGTCGTTATCAGCATCAACACCCCAGATAACGATATCGCCAGAAGCGACGGTCACAAAATCACTGACAATAGCGTTGGCCGCGATGGTGTTCAACTCACCATTGTTGGCATGGGAAGAGGCGGTGCCGGTTTCAGTATCGTCTACTACACGATAGTTATTGTCGTCCAGCTTGACCAGATTCAGCACAGTTGTACCTTTTAAAACCTGGAACACGGCACCAGGAAGATTATCGTTGCTCGCACTGGTATGCTTCCACACACTGAACTTATGAGTCGTGGTATCAGTATGATCTTCCTGGCTGCTACTGCCATTACCCCAAGTGACTTTAGTTTTGTTCTGGGCATCAACAATAGCTACTCCATTTGCATCCTTCACAACGGCAGCCTGATTCAATTCGGCAGTATAGGTAACGTACAATGTTTGTGCAGCGGTGGCACTCGCAGCAAAGCTGTCATCAATTGCGATTGTGAAGGTATCTCCGGTATCGGGGGTAGCCTGGATCGTGTAATACTGCGTATTAAGAGCAGTGGTCAGAGCAGAATCAGTAAAGATGGCGATACTTCCAGAATTGAAGGTCAATCCATCAGTCATGGTATCGTGAATTTTCACATTGATGGACCGAGCCTGGATCGTAGCCACGGACTTAAATTCCACAGTATCCCCGACCTGAGCATCGTTTTCTTTACCATAGTTTCCAGTGCTATCTTCCTTGACAGTCTTTTCAATCGTGTCATCAAAGTTCTTTTCATTGATAGTGACAGCAGAAGCGTCAGGAGTCGTTTCGGTCATAGCGAAAGAACCAACGGTAGAAGTCACCAGATAATAGCCATCAGCCAAACCAGTGAAAGGAGCAGTATTGTCACCAGCCGCAACAGTAATGGTACTGGTCGGAGTGGTAGGTTTCCCCGTCCAAGCGGCAGCTGCGGTGGCGAGATCCTTGGCGTCAGTAGCAACATTGCCCTGGGCATCTTTGATTTCGGTTACATAGCCGTCGTTATTGATTGTCACATACTGCGCACCGGCTCCGGAGCCAGTAAAGAAAGCTGTCCAATCACTATTGACTTTATAGCTGTAGGAAGTCGGCGTTGTCCTGTCATCAACAATCAAGTCGAAGAGCTTATACAAGTTGTAGGTTTCACCGGGCTTCGCATTATTGATGGTGATGCTGTCATTAACAGCCAGCGCCACGCTCGCCACGGACAACACCATGACCAGAGCCAGAACCAGAGCGACCAGAGTTTTGAATTGTTTCAATTTCTTTTCCTTCCTTTCTATTGATCCTTTGTTCCTGTTCCGCAGGAACGGGTTATGCGGTCCGTCCGCCTGCCGCCGAAGCAGCGGGGAGCGGGCCACCGGGTGAATCCTGCCCGTTTTCCGGGGGAAAGCGGCAGGAGCTGGGGCACGTTTCCGTCAAAAAGGGCGTTCCCTTTTCAACTTCGCCGGGCGGGGGAGTGCCTCAGGGAATGGGCTTCGTGGCACTACAGCGCACCGGCAATGAAAAGCCAGGGTTCGCTGATGATGAATCCCCCTCCCTTCATGGTGGCGCGAACCTGGATTCATCCTCCAGTCTGGCGCCGAAATCCTTCCCAGGATTTCCCAAGGCAGGAATACAGAAAAAGTACAATCCTCCCCTGTAATCCTCGTCCATTATATCCATTTTTTCGCCTGCTGTCAAGCCTTGCGAAGGGTCAGTTTCTATTGTAAATGTGAAAAAAATGTTATGTTTTCTTGCCGGAAAAGCTACATTTTCAGCCTCGTTTTGAGGAACGCGCGGGCTTTTCGGAAGGGGGAAAACCACATCTTGTGTAAAGCTCATAAAAGAAGCACCGGATACATGTGTAACCTGGCAAGAAAACCGCCGGAAGGAACGAACGAAAAAAAGTTGGGGGAAGAAAAAAATTTTTTTGAAATTTTTTTGCGAGGAAAGTTTTTTTGTGGAGATATTTGGAAGTTTGTGGGAGCAAGATGGGAAGTGAAGGTAAAAAAGCCTTCCCCTTGAGGGAAAGGTGTCAGGCGCGGAGCAAAGTTGGTTCAATGGGTCGGCGCAAATTCGCGCCTGACGGATGAGGTGGAAAGCGAAATTCCTCTCAAATTGATTCCGAAACGATTCGCTGGATCACCTCATCCGAGCCGCGCGAATTTTCTATCGTACTCTCTCCATCTTGGTTCCGCGCGGCCCACCTTCCCCTCAAGGGGAAGGCTTGGGGAACGGGCGCTTCGGCCCTCAAGGCGAGACCTTTCGTTCTCAGAACCGGCGCTTGATACCGGTCGAAATCACCATAATCCAAAGCACCATCAGCAGCAGCACGGGCGCGGCGAAGAAGGGAGCCACGAAAATGGCCTCGATCTTGACGGCGTCGGCGGTGATGCGCACGTCCAGGATTTTCTTTTCGTTCATCACGCGCCGCCCGCGCACCAGCAGGCGGTGGCTGTTGATGCCGTAAGGGGTGCAGGTGACGAGCGTACACAAATCCATGCCGGGCACCAGGGCGGTTTTGGAGGAATCGTTCGGCTCCACCACGTAAATATCCGTCACCTGATAGGTCAGCAGCTGGTCCAGGATGGTGATGTAAAACACGTCGCCCACTTCCATATTGTTCAAGTCGCTGAACAGGCGGGCGGAGGGCAGGCCGCGGTGGCCGCTGAGCACGCTGTGGGAGGCGAAGGGAATGTCGTCAAAGTCCTCCTCGTTGGGGTGGGGACTGCCCACCGGCAGGGACGTGCCCTCGATATGGCCGATGGCGATTTGCAGCACGGCTTCGTCGGTGCCGTGGTAGACGGGCAGTTCCACATTCAGCTTGGGAATGGAAATGATGCCCATGTCGCCGGTGCCGTCCACGTTCAGCTCGCTGTTGTACCAGTCCACTTCCTCGTCGGAATTGACCCATTGGTTGGACTTGATTGCGAATGAGCGGTTGTATTCCATGGCGGAGTCCAGAATGGCCTGGTACTTTTCATTGTCCAGGTTGGCCACCTTCTCCGCGTAGCTCATGATGGCGCGGGATTGGTGGAAGCTGTTCCAGTAGTTGCTGAACTCCGGATAAGCCACCAGGCCCAGGCCGACAAGCAAAATCAGCACCAGAAGCAGATTCGTCAGCCGATGGCTTTTTTTCTTGCCCTTGTTTCCCATTGCGTATGTCCGCAGTCCTTTCCGGGCGCGCGCCGCCCCGACCAAGCAGAAACATCGAATACCATGTATTATTGTAAACCAGATTGGCCGGGAATTCAAGGCTTTTCAAACAGGAAAAATCAAAATGCCCCCGCGGCACGCCGGGACAGGGATTTTGCAGGGGATCGTTCGGGCGGGGGATGATCACAGGAGGGATCAGCAAGTGAGCAAATGCTTTTGACAGAATAAAGCCCATCCTCTCCGCATACGCTGAACGGAAGCGGAGGCGAGGGCATGAGGAAGGAAAGCCTGAAGCGGCAGGCGCTGATCACGGCGTGCTGCGGGGCGCTGGTGCGGGCGATGGGGTTCGGGCTGCGGCTGTGGATTTCGCGGCTGCTGGGCGCGGAAGCCCTGGGCGTGACGGAGCTGGCGTCCGGCGCGCACATGCTGGCGCTGACCCCGGCGGCAGCTGGGCTGCCCAGCGCGGTGAGCCGCCTGACCGCTAAGGCGGAGAACGATGAACAGCGGTGGCTGACCCTGTATGCCGGGCGGCAGATGGCGGCATGGATGGGGCTGTGCGTCACGCCGCTGTTTTTGTTTTTGTCGCCGGTTCTGGCCCGGCTGCTGGGCGACGAAAGAACGCTGCCCGCCCTGGTGTTTTTTGCGCCGTGCGTGCTGACGGTGGGCCTGTCCAGCGTGTACGACGGGTATTTTTTCGGCCGGGGAAAAGCCCTGCCGCCCGCGCTGAGCGAAGGGGCGGAACAAATCGTCCGGCTGGGCGTGGTCGGCGCGCTGGCGTTCCTGGTGCCCCGGGTCACGGTGGCGTACCGCGCCGCGCTGCCCGCCGCGGCGTCCACGCTGGGAGAGGCGGCTGGGCTGGCGGTCATCCTGGCGATGGCGGGAAGCATTCCCTCCTTCCGCAAAGACAGCCGCCTGCCGGACAGGCGAAGAAAGCTCTTTTCCCTCAGCCTGCCGCTGCTGCTGAACCGATTCTGCCATACCGGGCTGCGCTCCCTTTGCGGCGTCATCATCCCGCAGCGGCTGATGGCGGGCGGCTTGGACAAAGCGGAAGCCATGAGCAGGCTGGGCATGTTCAGCGGGATGGCAATGCCCCTGATGTTCCTGCCCTGCCTGATTTCCGGCGCGCTGGCGGCGGTGGGCGGCCCGGCCATGGCCCGATGCAAAACAAAACAGGCGGAAAACCGTCTGGCTCTCCGCCTGCTGTCCGCGGGCCTTGCGACGGGCCTGCTGTCCGCCGCGGGACTGTACGCCCTGGCCCCTTATGTGTCCAATCTGTTTTACCGCCTGCCCGAACTGACGCCGCTGCTCCGCGCCGCCGTGCCGCTGGCGGTGCTGCTGCCCGTGCAGCAGACAGTGAACGGGATGATGACCGGCCTGGGCCTGCAAAAACGTTCCCTGGCCGCCGGACTGCTGGGAGCTGCCGCCACTCTGCTGTGCACCTGGCAATGGACGCCCGCCCGGGGCATCTACGGCGCGGCATTCGCCAGCATGGCCGGGCATGGGCTGATTCTGTTCTGCGAGCTGATTTCCCTGTTGCTGCGCTGACGCGTCAATCTGCCGCCGCGATGCGCTTCACGATCTCTACCATAGTCTCCATTTCCTGCACGCAGGCATATTCAAACACGCCGTGATGGTTATAGCTGCCTGTGCCCAGGTTGGGGCACACCAGGCCCTTGAAAGAGAGCATCGCCCCGTCGGTGCCGCCGCGGATGGGTACGCAGGCGGGCGTCAGGCCGCAGGCGCGGATGGCGTTCACGGCGCGGTCAATCACCTCCGGCTTCTCCTGCACCTTCTCTTTCATATTGAAATAGCTGTCTTTGAGCGTCAGTTCAAAGACGCCGTCGCCGTACTTTTCGTTCAGATAAGCGGCGATTTTTTGCATCCGCTGCTTACTCTGCTCAAACTTCTGCCGGTCGTGGTCGCGGATGATGTAGCGCAGTTCGGCCTGCTGCGTTTCGCCCCGGAAGTCGGTCAGGTGGTAGAAGCCTTCGTAGCCCTCGGTGTGCTCGGGCCGCTCGCTGGCGGGAAGCATGGCGTCGAACTCCATCGCCAGCCGGACGGCGCTGCGCATCTTGTTTTTCGCGCTGCCGGGATGGATGGAAAAGCCGTGCACGATAATCCGGGCGGCGGCGGCGTTGAAGTTCTCGTATTCCATTTCATTGGTTTTCCCGCCGTCCAGGGTGTAGGCGAAATCCGCGCCGAAGCCCGCCACGTCGAACAGGTCTGCCCCGCGCCCGATTTCCTCGTCCGGCGTGAAGCCCACGCAGATTTTGCCGTGCCGGTATTCGGGATGGGTGAGCGCGTATTCGCAGAAGGTCATGATCTCGGCGACGCCCGCCTTGTCGTCCGCGCCCAGCAGGGTGCTGCCGTCGGTCACGATCAGGTCTTTGCCGATCTGATTCTTCAGGGAAGGAAAGTCCTTTTCCCGCATCACGATGCCCTTGTCCGCGTCCAGCGTCACGTCGCCGCCCGCATAGCGCAGAATGTGCGCGTTCATGGGGCCGCCCGGCACCGCGTGGGAGGTGTCCATGTGGGCGATCAAGCCGATAGCCGGGGCGTTTTCCGCGTTCGCCGGAATGAACCCGTACACATAGCAATGCTCGTCCACCCGCACATCGGACAAGCCCAGTTCTTTCATTTCCTTTTCCAGCATCCGGGCCAGTTCCCATTGGCTCTTGGACGAGGGACAGTCGGCACACGCCTCGTCGCTGGTGGTGTCGATGCTGATATAGCGCAAAAACCGTTCTTCAACCTGCATGTCAAAACGCTTCCTTTCATGGATGATGACTGATATCAAGTATAATCGAGGCAGCGCTGCTTTGCAAGCCTTGCCGAAAGAAAATGCCGGGCTCCGAAGAGCCCGGCGAATGGATTTTGCGATGGATGAGTCCGCGTTTTACTTCGCGGCTTTCTTCGCCTTGCGGTACTTGCGGATCATCAGGAACTCCCACAGCGCGCACAGCAGCACGATGCCGGCGATGATGCCGTACATGATCTTCTGCCAGGTGGGCATGCCGGCCTTGGAATCGGTGGCGTAGGCGCGGCTGTTGGCGGTGGTGTAGAGGATGTTCTTGCAGGCCTGCCGCATGGCCAGTACGGAGGTGGCGCTGGCAGTGTCGGTGACCTTGGAGAAGTCGGTGGCCTGGGGCGTCAGGCAGAAGTCGTTGCCGTTGCGGATCAGGATATCGGCGTCCTGATAGCCGTAGCCGCCGAAGTAGTCGGTCAGTACCATGCCGCGGAAGCCCCATTCGTTGCGCAGTACTTCCTTCTGCAGCTCGGGCGTGGCGGCGGCGTACTTGTTGCCGATGTAGTTGAAGGCGGACATGACGGCGCCCGCGTGGCCTTCCTTCACGGACAGCTCGAAGGGCTTGAGGTAAATCTCGCGCATGGCCTGTTCGTTGGTCCAGGTCAGCAGCATATCGGTGCGGTGGGTCTCCTGGTCGTTGAGGGCGAAGTGCTTCATGAAGGAGTACACGCCGCTTTCCGCCGCGCCCTGGATGGCGTTGGCCGCCATCTTGCCGGAGATGAAGCCGTCCTCAGAGTAGTACTCGAAGTTGCGGCCCGCGAAGGCGGAGCGGTGGATGTTCATGGCGGGAGCGTACCAGCCGGACACATCCATTTCATCCGCCATCTGGCCGATGGAGCGGCCGAAGCTCTTGGCCAGGTCGGTGCCCCAGGTGGAGGCGATCACGACGCCCGCGGGGAAGCCGATGGAGGCCTTGCCGGTGAAGTTGTTGTTGATGGAGGCAGGGCCGTCGCAGTCGATCTGCTGGGTCTTGCCCACGGAGCTGACGGACACGCTCTGATAGCCGCCGGTGCCGATGAGGCTGACCATGTCGTCGATGCTCAGCTGATCCAGCAGCTTATCCCACTGGGGATCGTCGTAATCCTTGCCGCGCATACTGGCGATGGTCAGGCCGTTCTTCGCACCGGTGGTGGGCATCTTGTCGTCGGGGTTGTTGAACTTGGTGGGATCGTAGGTCTTGTGGTTGTAGAAGCCATCCTTGATGGCGTCGGTCATGGTGTAGTCGGTGGGCGCGGCCACGGCCTGGTCATAGTTGGCAAAGCCGTCGGCGCGGGACAGGTAGGTCACGTTGCCCAGGGCGTAATCAAACCGGGAAACGGCGGCTTCCTGGTCGCTGGCACGCTTGTTGTCCTGGCCGTAGGTAATGGCACTGGCCAGCGTGTAGGTCTTGGAGTCGATGACGTTATGGGAGTCCTTGTTGATGGAGATCACATAGTCGCCCGCTTCCAGCACATAGGCTTTGGCGGTCTGGTAGTCGAAGGAAGCCATGTCTTCCACCTTGAAGGACAGCTTCACGGTCTCGCTCTTGCCGGGCTCGAGGAGGCCGGTCTTGGCGAAGGCCACCAGGTTGGCGGTGGACTTTTCAATGCCGCCGTTCACATAAGGCGGATTGTAGTACACTTCCACCACGTCCTTGCCGGCGACAGAACCGGTGTTGGTCACGGTCACGTCGAAGGAGATCACGCCGTTGGCTTCGGCGATGTCGCCCATCTTCTGCTCGAAGGTGGTGTAGCTCAGGCCGTAGCCGAAGGGGTACACGACGGAGGCGTCATAGTCGATCTTGCCTTCCGCGGCGGCGGTTTCATACCAGCGGTAGCCCACGTAGATGCCTTCCACGTAGTCCACAAAGTTGGGGGTGACGACGCTGGGCGGGCCGCCCCAGCCGGCCACTTCGGGGGACACGTCCTCGGCGTTGGTGTAGACGAATTCGCCGATGTTGTTAAAGTTGGGGGCGGCGGTCAGGTCGGCAACAAAGGTGTCGATGGTGCGGCCGGAGGGATTGACCTTGCCCGCCAGGATGTTGCCCAGGGCGTTGAAGCCGGTCTGGCCGGGGCCGGGGGCGAGAATGACGGCCTTGATGCTGGGATAATCGTTGACCCAGCCCAGCTCCATGGCGTTGGAGGCGTTGATCACCACGATGACCTTGTCAAACGCGGCGGTGACCTTTTCCACCATCGCGGCTTCGCGGTTGGTCAGCTCCAGGTAATGCTTAGAGGCGTCCAGGTCTTCGGGGTATTCGCTCAGGCGCACGCCGCTGACGCCGAACATGCCGCCGCCGTTATCCACGAAGGTGGCGGGAATGGCGGGGTCCAGGGTGGTGGGCAGGTCAGCGCCTTCGCCGCCGGAGCGGGCGATAACGATGATCGCGGTGTCGGAATAGCTCTTGGCCTTGTCGATGATGCCGGAGGCGTCATATTCTTCGGCGCTCATTTCGGGAATCGTCCAGTCCTGGCCGAACATGCCGATCACGGGCCGGGCGGCGCGCCAGTCGGTGTAGGCTTTCACCAGATCGGCGTTGTACTGGATGCCCGCGTTCTCCAGGCCCTTGAGCAGACTGACGGTTTCATACAGCCCGGACAGGGAGCCGGAGCCGGTGCCGCCGTACACAGGATTGGTGGACGACCAGCCGAAGGTGTTCACCTTGGCGTTGGCTTCCAGCGGCAGCAAGCCGTCGTTCTTAAGCAGCACAAAGCCTTCGTCGGCGATGTCCTCGCACAGATCCTGGGCGGTCTTGATGCTCTGTTCGCTGATGTCCCCGCTCTTTTTGAACACCATGCTCACCATGCTGTACATGGGGCCGGTGAGGATCAGGTTCACCACCAGCACCAGCGCCAGAATGAACGCCACCCAGGCGGTACCGCGCACCAGACCGCGCGCGGGCTTTTTGATTTTGACGGCAGCAATGGTCACGATGATGGCCAGCACCAGGCACACACCGATGGCGATCAGGTGGTTCTGCAGCAGGCCGAGCGTGGTCAGCACGTCGTTCATGTTAATGCCGAGCATTTTGTTTCCTCCTTTGATTCGTATTCTTTTTCTCGTATATGGCTATGCCACTTCAATATTATTATAACTGAAAGCTAACTTTCGCGCAACAGGCAAAAATGAACAATATGTAAAATGAAGGAAGGTTTCCTTCGCTTACCGGAATCCCCAGCTGCGCAGGTACTGATAGGAACGGCGGAGGCATTCGATGGGATCCTCCCCGTTGCAGTCGTCCTGCTCAACGAGCATGTATTTCGTCCCGCCCGCTTCGGCCTTCTCAAACACCCGGCCAAAGTTGATGTTGCCCTCACCCACCACCGCCATCCTGCGGCCGTAAGCAAAGTCCTTCAAGTGGATGCAGGGAATGCGGCCCGCCAGCTTTTCCAGCCACTGCGCCGGGTCGCCGCCGCCGGCCTGCACCCAGAAGGTGTCCACGGTGAAGCCCATCTGCTCCGGCGGCAGGGCTTCCGCCAGCCGTTCAAGGATGAGTTTGCCGTTATACCTTTTGAATTCCTGGTCGTGGTTATGGTACATGAACAGCTTGCCCCTCTCCGCGATTCTCTTCGCAATGGGCGGGAACGTGTCCATCCACTGGTCATAGCTCATGTTCTTTTCCGCGTCGAACGCCCACCAGCCCAGGCCGATGTAATCGCAGCCGAAGACCTCATGGTCGGCAATCACCTGGTCGAGTTCGCCCGTCAGCCGCGGCACGGGGATGTGGGTCAGCACGCAGCGCAGGCCGTTTTTCTCCAGGTTCTCTTTCAGCCACCCGGCGGGATAAGGGCAGGTGCCGGAAATCTGCACGGTTTTGTAGCCGATGTCTGCCACCTTTTTCAGGGTCTCGGCAAAGCTGTCCAGGTTCTGGCAGGAATTCCGCACCGTGTAAAATTGCGCTCCGATTTCCATAATACGACCTCCATTTTTGTTCAGTTGATGGTGATTCAATGGACATTTTCAGGCTGTTGGAGCGGGCTACATTTTGTGGGCAATTAAGGAAAGCAACTGAAGGCCAAAAAGCAGCCAGCTTAGCCGAGTTCCATATTCGTAAGAGGTTTACGAAGCGGGATGCTTGCTGGGTGGGCAGCTTATTTCTATAATCAATTCGGCGTCCTACCAATGAAATCCTTGTCGGGGGCATTTTTTATTTCTTTATCAGATCGCTCTTAACCCACAAACACGGTGCCGCCCTCAGCTAACGTGCATCCCGAAGCCCCTGCAGATATCAATAAAGATCCTGCCGATCTTGCAGGGACGACTATGCTGACGGTCTTGCCGTGAAAGTCAAAACCCATAAAGCCGTTCAGGGAAAAGTTGAACTCTCGGGTACGGTTATACGCCTTGTGGATGCGACGCACGGAAGTCAGCAGGAGAGCAATGGCGTGTTCCGCCACCGCATAGGGCGAGTACGCGGGCACATGCACCACATGGGCTTTTTCGAAAGCTGCCTTACGATCAAAAAGGACTTCTTCACAAGAACAGTTAGAAAAAAGATTCAGGAATGAAAGTCCGCCCGTAGGTCATGGTTGGATTGGCGGAGACTTTCACAAGAGAATTATCACAGCAAAAAAGGCGCAGGGGACGTATCAAGCAGCCCCCTGCGCCTTGCTCATGTTCGTTTTTCAATTATGAAAGCAGCGCCCTGTCGTTGGCGAATTCCTCTCCGCTGGCTTTGAAGAAGGCGGTCATCAGGTTTTCCACCGTGAGGCGCTGTTTCTCCTCTCCGGCGATGTCCAGGATGATTTTCCCTTCGTTCATCATGATCAGCCGGTTCCCGAAGCGGATGGCGTCCCGCATGTTGTGGGTGACCATCAGGGTCATCAGCTTGTTTTCCGTCACGATCTTCTCGGAAAGCTGCAATACTTTTTCAGCGGTGCGGGGGTCCAGGGCGGCGGTATGCTCGTCCAGCAGCAGCAGCCGGGGCTTTTTCAGTGTCGCCATCAGCAAGGTCAGCGCCTGCCGCTGGCCGCCGGACAAAAGGCCCACCTTGGTGGTCATCCGGTCTTCCAGCCCCAGGCCCAGGGCAGCCAGCTGTTCCCGGTACTTTTCCCTCTCCGCCCGGGTGATGCCGGGTTTCAAGGTGCGCTTTTCCCCGCGCCGGGCGGCGAGGGCCAGGTTCTCCTCAATCTGCATGGTGGCGGCAGTGCCGGTCATGGGATCCTGGAACACCCGGCCCAGCAGCGGGGCCCGCCGGTGCTCCGGCAGGCGGGAAATGTCCGTTCCGTCGATCACGATACTGCCCTGGTCGATGGGCCAGACGCCGGCGATGGCGTTCAGCAGGGTGGATTTTCCCGCGCCATTGCCGCCGATCATGGTGACGAAATCCCCGTCGTTCAGGTGCAGGTTCACCCCGTCCAGCGCGATTTTTTCATTGACGGTCTTCGCGTTGAAGGTCTTTCGCACGTCGGTCAGATCAAGCATGGCGTCCGCCTCCTTTCCGGGTGGACATATGGGCTTTCCAGTACGGAATGCCCAGAAAAACAGCCACGATCAGGGCGGACAGGAGCTTGAGCAGGTTGGTGTTCAGGCCCAGCCACAGCACCACCTGGATGACGATGTAATAGAGCACCGCGCCGATGGCGACGCCCGTCAGCTTGAGGGCGAAATTCCGGAACAGCTTCCCGAAAATCACTTCGCTGATGATGACCGCCGCCAGGCCAATCACGATAGCGCCGCGGCCCATGTTCACATCCACAAAACCCTGGTAATGGGACAGCAGGGCGGAAGACAGGGCGACGATGCCATTGGAGATCATGAGGCCCAGAATTTTAGCGGTGTTGGTGTTGATGCCCTGGGCCCGGGACATGGCCTCGTTCGCGCCGGTGGCCCGGAGGGAACTGCCCAGCTCGGTGCCGAAGAACCAGTACAGCACGGCGATCAGCAGCGCCAGGAAAATCAGCGCGGTGAAAATGGGATTGTTCAGACCCATGGCGCGCACGTTGCGCTGGCTGACGATCAGGGCGTATTTGGTCACGTTGATGCCCTGGTTGGCCTTGAAATCCATGATGGCTAAGTTGATGGAATACAGGGACAGCTGGGTCAGGATGCCGGCGAGGATGGGCGGGATGCCCATGGCGGTGTGGAACACGCCGGTCAGCAGGCCCGCCAGCATCCCGGCTAAAATGGCGCACAGCAGCGCCAGCCACACGTTCACGCCGTTGAGCATCAGCATCACGCAGACCGCGCCGCCGGTAGCCATGCTGCCGTCCACGGTCAGGTCCGCCAGGTCCAGCACCTTGTAGGTGATATAGACGCCAATCGCCATGATGCCCCAAATCAGCCCCTGGGCAATCGCCCCCGGCATGGCGTTCAAGAGAGCGGTGAAGTTCATGAGGAAACCTCCAAGCAGGTACAGTTTTGGGTCGGGGGAGGGAGCAGTAGACAATGGAGAAGGGATTAGGGAATAGGGATTAGTCATTTTGTTTTGAATTATCATTGGTCTCCAATCGTATCACACACTATCTCCCTAATCCCTATTCCCTAATCCCTAATCCCTCCGTCATTTACTGAATCGCCACGTAATCCTCAGGCACCTTGACCCCCAGCAGTTCGCACAGCTCGGCGTTGTATTCCTTGGTGACGTTGGGGGCGAACTGCACGTTCATGGCCGCCACATCCGCGCCGTTCACCAGCACTTCGTAAGCCATTTCGCCGGTGGCGTAGCCCAGGTCATAGTAACTGATGGACAGGGTAGCCACGCCGCAGCCTTTGCACAGGCCCTCTTCCCCCGCGATCACGGGCTTCATGGCGGGTTCCACCACGTTGCGGATGGCTTCGGTGCAGGAAGCGGCGGTGTTGTCGGTGGGGATGTAGATCACGTCGCTGCCGTCGCAGGCATTCTGCGCCACAGAAGCCACGTCGTTGGAGTCCGCGAAGGTATACTCGGCGCACTCATAGCCCATGGCGGTCAGATAGCCGGTGATCACATCCACCTGGTACTTGGAGTTGGGTTCGGCGGAGCAGTAGAGCAGGCCGACCTTCTTCGCCTCGGGGAACAGTTCCCGGAGCATTTCGGCCTGCTGTTCCAGGGGCGCCAGGTCGCTGGTGCCGGATACGTTCATGCCGGTGGCCCCGTTCCAATTGTCAATGTCCAGTGCGGTGGCGTAGTCGGTCACGCTGGTGCCCAGGATCGGAATGTCGCCGGTCGCGGCCACGGCGGCCTGCAGCGCGGGGGTGGCGTTCGCCATGATCAAGTCCACGCCGCCGGAAATAAAGTTGTTCACGATGGTGGAGCAGGTGTTGGAATCGCCGGATGCGTTCTGCACGTCAAAGGTCACGGCGTCGCCCAGCTTCGCTTTCAGCGCGTCCTGGAAGCCCTGGGTAGCGGCGTCCAGCGCCACATGCTGCACCAGCTGGCACACGCCGATGCGATAGGAGCCCTCCGCCATGGCCGTACAGCCCAGGCAAAGCAATAAAGCAATCAGGACAGCAAGCAGTTTCTTCATGTTCAAATTCCTCCTCATGTTTTTTATCAAAAAGACGGCCTCCCATCCGGAAGAGCCGTCTTCATGAACGCTTTTGTTCAATCCGATCAGTTCCCGCGGATGGGTTTCGGCTTTGCATCATACGCAAAAAAGGAAAAGCGCAGTGCGTTGGTAAATCGCGCTGCGCAATCATAGGCGTAAGGAACAGACATGATCCGTTTCGCATCATGACAAGCCATGGACAGTTGACGTGCGTCGCGCTTCATCCCTGCTCCTCCTTCCCGGAAAATCTTGGGCCTATTATACCACCGAATCCTTGAATGTCAATCGCATCCGGGCCTTCACTGGATGCAAAAACATTTTATGAACAATCATCTGTGTCTCCTGGCGGCCGTTACCAGAGTTCCTATGCTGACCGTATACGCCAGACTCCATCATTGGAATCTTATCGCTGGGCCGGTAAGCGCAGCGAGTCTGATTGTGCTCCCCAAAGTGACGCTGCCCGTCAGGTCAAGGAAGAACGTGGTATTTCGGGTGTGCAGTATCAGGATGGAATTCCGGATTTTTCTCCTTTCGCCGAATCTACCGTTAAGCCAGGGTGCATGACGGATGCTCGTTGCAGTCAGGGGTTAACGGCAGGACGTGATGGAAAGGGCACTTTAAGTAACAGAGGGATTAGGGAATAGGGATTAGGGATTAGTCATTTTTGTTTTGCTATTTCGTTGGTTTCCAATCGTGTTGTGGACAGGTTCATTGTACACTATCTTCCCTAATCCCTAATCCCTAATCCCTTTTATAACCTAAAGTGTCCTTTCATTCAAAGGTTTTTCCTCTCCTCGTCCAGCAGCGCCATGAGCGCGTCGATGTTCTCCGGCGGCGTGGCCCAGGACGTGGCGAAGCGGACGACGGAATGGGTGTCGTCGTACTTCTGCCAGTAGGAATAGCGCACGTTTTCAGACAGTTTGGATAATGTATCGTTGCTGACGATCACGAACTGCTGATTGGTTGGTGAATCAATAAAGAAGGAGTAGCTCCGTTCCGCAAAGCCCTGCTTCAATTTCTTTGCCATCTCGATGGCGTGGCGGCTGATGTCAAAGTACAGGCTGTCCGTGAACAGCGCGTCAAACTGCACGCCGATCAGGCGGCCCTTCGCCACCATGGCCCCGTGCTGCTTGATATGGGTGATGAACCGCTTCGGCGCGCCGTGGCGGGGAAACACCACCGCTTCGCCGCACAACGCCCCGACCTTGGTGCCGCCGATGTAAAAGGCGTCGCACAGAGCGGCGATGTCCGGCAGCGTCACGTCGGCAGCGTCGCTCATCAGGCCATAGCCCAGCCGCGCGCCGTCCAGGAAAAGCGGGATTGCATATTCCCTGCATACGGTATGCAGGGCTTCCAGCTCCGCCTTGCTGTACAGGGTACCGTACTCCGTGGGATGGGAAATGTACACGCCGCCGGGATATACCATGTGGGGATAGGTCGGGTCGGCGTAGAAATCCCGAAGATACGCCGCCAATTCGCCCGCGTCGATTTTGCCCTCATGGGCGGGCAGGGTCAGCACCTTGTGGCCGGTGTATTCAATGGCCCCGGCTTCGTGTACGTTCACGTGTCCTGTCGTGACAGCGATCACGCCCTCGGTGCTGTGCAGCAGGCCGTCGATCACCACCTGGTTGCTTTGCGTGCCGCCGATGAGGAAGAAAATGTCCGCGTCCGGGTCGCCGACGGCGGCGCGAATCTTGTCCTTCGCCCGGAGGGAATATTCGTCCTCCCCGTAGCCCACCTGCTGCACCAGGTTCGTTTCCGTGAGCGCCTGCAATATCTTCGGGTGCGCGCCTTCGGAATAGTCATTTTCAAATGAAAGCATCGTTTATCCTCCCGATGGATTCCGTTTTTTATTCATTAAAGCATGTTTTTTCCGGCGTGTCAAGCGGGCGGATGTGGTTTTTTCTTTGTATATTTTTGCGTTTGGGCTGGAATCCTGAATTTCTCCATTGACAAGGCGCGCCGCCGGATATATAATAATGTATATTCATGCAGAAAAGAAAGAAAATTGCATGAATATACAAGATTGACAAATTGGGGGATGAGCTGATGAATTTACAGGGACGGAGTTTTTTGACGCTGCTGGACTTTACGCCGGAGGAGATCAGCGGTTTATTGGACCTGGCGGCGGACTTGAAGGCGAAGAAAAAGGCAGGAATCGCCCACCGGATGCATGAGGGCAAGAACGTGGCCCTGATTTTTGAAAAGACCAGCACCCGCACCCGCTGCTCTTTCGAGGTGGCTGCAGCGGATCTGGGCATGCACTCAACGTATCTGGACCCCAGCGGCAGCCAGATCGGCAAAAAGGAAAGCATCGCCGACACCGCCCGGGTGCTGGGCCGGATGTACGACGGCATCGAGTACCGGGGCTACGGCCAGGAGATCGTGGAAGCGCTGGCAAAGTATTCCGGCGTGCCGGTGTGGAACGGGCTGACCAACGAGTTCCACCCCACCCAGATTTTGGCCGACTTCCTCACCATTCGGGAGCACTTCGGCGCATTAAAGGGCAAGAAGCTGGTCTACATGGGCGACGCCCGCTACAACATGGGCAATTCCCTCATGGTGGGCTGCGCGAAGATGGGCATGCATTTTGTCGCCTGCGCGCCGAAAGCCTACTTCCCCAACCCGGCGCTGACCGCGAAGTGCCAGGTCATTGCCGCCGAAACCGGCGCAACGCTGGAGTTTATCGAAGACCCCATGGAAGCCACCAAGGGCGCGGACGTGATTTACACCGACGTGTGGGTCTCCATGGGCGAGCCGGACGAGGTCTGGGCCGAGCGCATCGCCGCCCTGAAACCCTATCAAGTGAACGCCGCAGTCATGGAAAACGCGGGGCCGCAATGCCGCTTCATGCACTGCCTGCCCTCCTTCCACGACCTCAACACCGCCATCGGCCGGAAAATCCATGAAAAGTTCGGCCTCACCGCCATGGAAGTGACCGATTACGTATTTGAAGGCCCCCAGTCCATCGTGTTCGACGAGGCCGAAAACCGCATGCACACCATCAAGGCCGTCATGGCGGCGACACTGTGAGGGGAACGTGTTCTTTCTCTGGGGCAGAGAAAGAACTAAAGAGACCATAAAATGGGCTGCAACAAAACAGAAACGAAGCTGGCACAACAGGGCGTTTCCTTAATTTCGCAGCACTGAAATGATTAAAGGACGGAATGCATTATGCCAAGAGATAAATCCATACACAAGGTCATGGTGATCGGTTCGGGGCCTATCGTGATCGGCCAGGCGGCGGAATTTGACTACGCCGGGGCGCAGGCGTGCCGGGTGCTCAAGGAAGAAGGGCTGGATACGGTGCTGGTGAACTCCAACCCCGCCACCATCATGACCGACCAGCATTTGGCCAACGAAATCTATCTGGAAGCCCTGAACGCGGAGACCGTGGCCCGGGTGATCGAAAAGGAGCGCCCGGACGGGCTGCTGGCGGGCCTGGGCGGGCAGACCGGCCTGACCATCGCCATGCAGTTAAAGCGCAACGGCACCCTGGAAAAGTACGGCGTCAAGCTGCTGGGCACGGACATTGACGGCATCGACAAGGCCGAGGACCGAGAGCTGTTCCGGGAAACCATGGCGGCCATTGGTCAGCCCTGCGTGCCTTCCGCCATCGCCATGGACGTGGACACCGCCCTGAACATCGCGGAGGAAATCGGCTATCCCATCATCGTGCGGCCCGCGTTCACCCTGGGCGGCACCGGCGGCGGCATCGCGGCGGACGCGGAAGAATTAAAGGTCATTGCCAAGACCGGCCTGGATATGTCCCCCATCACCCAGATTCTGGTGGAAAAGTGCATTTCCGGCTGGAAGGAAATCGAGTTTGAAACCATGCGCGACGCCACGGGCTGCGCGGTGTCGGTCTGCTCCATGGAGAACATCGACCCCGTAGGCGTGCACACCGGCGACTCCATCGTGGCAGCCCCCGCCCTGACCCTGAACGAGCGGGAATTTGCCATGCTGCGAAAGGCGGCGCTGGACATTGTGGCGGCCATCGGCATCGTGGGCGGCTGCAACTGTCAGTTCGCTTTGAAGCCCGACGGCAGCGAATACGCGGTCATTGAAGTGAATCCCCGCGTGTCCCGTTCCTCCGCCCTGGCCTCCAAGGCCACGGGCTATCCTATCGCCAAGATCACCACCCGGCTGGCCCTGGGCTACACCCTCGCTGAAATCAAGCATCCCGTCACCGGCTTCTCCCTGGCGGGGTTCGAGCCCGCGGTGGACTACATCGTGGTCAAGTTCCCCAAGTGGCCCTTTGACAAGTTCGCCGGTTCCAGCCGCAGGCTGGGCACCCAGATGAAGGCCACGGGTGAGGTCATGTCCATCGCGCCGACCTTTGAAGCGGCCATGATGAAGGCCGTGCGCGGCGCGGAAATCGGCCTGGACACCCTGAACGCCGCCCCGCTGAACAATCAGCCCATCCGGGAGCGCCTCGCCGCCCAGGATGACCGGCGCATTTTCACCGTGTTTGAAGCCCTGAAATCCGGCGTATCCATCGACGAGATTTACAAAATCACCATGATCGACCCCTACTTCCTGGGCAAGCTGCAAAACCTGGTGGACTATGAAGCGAAGCTCAAGAAGGAAGGGGCGACGGAAGAAAACGTCCGAATCGGCAAGGAACTGGGCTATCCCGACGCCGCCATTCTGCGCATCAGCGGGGCCAGGGAAATTCCCGCTACGCCCTTTGCTTTCCAGATCGTGGAGACCTGCGCCGCCGTGTTCGGCACCGAGCGGCCCTACTTCTATTCTTCCGTGGGCGAACCCTGCCAGAGCCGTCCCTTCCCCCGCAGCGGCAAGCCCGTGGTCATGGTGCTGGGCAGCGGCCCCATCCGCATCGGCCAGGGCATCGAGTTCGATTACAGCTCTGTGCATTGCGTGTGGACATTGCAGGAAATGGGCTATGATGTTGTGATCGTCAACAACAATCCTGAAACCGTGTCCACGGATTATGACACCGCCAACCGCCTGTACTTTGAGCCGCTGACACCGGAGGATGTGATGCAGATCATCCAGGTGGAGCAGCCCGTGGGCGTGGTGGTGGCTTTCGGCGGGCAGACCGCCATCAAGCTGACCCAGTATTTAGACCAGCACGGCATCCGCATTTTGGGTACCTCCGCCGAGTCCATCGACATTGCGGAGGACCGCGCCCGGTTCGATGCCCTGCTGGAGAACTTCGGCATCCGCCGCCCCAGGGGCATGGGCGTGAACACCCTGGAGGAAGCGGTGAATGCCGCGGAAGAACTGGGCTATCCCGTGCTG
>CADBKQ010000041.1 GCA_902795275.1 uncultured Eubacteriales bacterium
GGCGGAGGCAGCACGGAGAATATCGAAAACATCCGCAGCAAGGATTCATAAGTAAGCTTACAGCGTCTCTTCTTCAGAGGAGGCGCTTTTATACAGCTAAAAAAGGCATCCTGCTCACTCACTGCGAGTTTTCAGGATGCCATTTTGTATTCCTTCCAGAAAAATGGTCAGAAAAAAGTACCGGATAAGAACGCTACTCGGACGAAGGACTCAGCGGAACGGGAACCTCGAAGAGGGCAGAGTTTAACCGGCTGATCTCAGATTGCATGGACGGGAAGGTGCAGATGGTCATTACCAAAAGCATCAGCCGCTTTGCCCGCAATACCCTGGACTGCCTGAACTACATCCGCAAGCTGAAAGCCAAGGGAATACCCATTTTCTTCGAGAAGGAGAACATCCTGACAACGGACAGCAAAGGAGAGATCCTGACCACGATCATGGCAAGCATCGCCCAGCAAGAATCGGCCAGCATCTCTCAGAATGTCCAGATGGGCGTCCGGTACCATTACGCCCAGGGGAAAGTAGGGGCGGGACATCAGCGCTTCCTCGGTTACTCCCGGACGGAGGACGCTTCCTTACGGATCGTTCCCGAAGAGGCCAACATCGTCCGCAGGATCTTCCGGGAGTATCTGGAAGGTGATAGCCCCGGCATAATCGCACGCCGCCTGACCGAGGAAGGCTTGACGTGGCGTTACAACAAGACTGGAAAATGGCGCGGAGACTCCATCAAGTACATCCTCGGGAATGAGAAGTACGCCGGAAATCTACTCCTTCAGAAATACTACACGGTTGACTTCCTCACGAAGACAGTCCATCGCAACCGGGGAGAGATCCCGCAGTTCTACGTGGAGAATAGCCATCCCCGATCATCCCCTACGAAGTCTTCCTCCAAGCCCAGGGGGAGATGATGCGACGCGCAGCTTTTTTCGGAAACACATTCAAAAAAGGCTCTGTCCCGGACATGCCCAGTATGATTTCCGCTTTGAGTGGGAGGCTGTACTGTTGTGAATGCGGCCTCACCTACCGCCGGAAGCTGGAAGGAAAGAAACATGTGTGGCGTTGCAGATCCAAGATTGATCCTGCGATGAAAGGTACTGTCGTGTGCGGCAATGCAGGTGTGAAGGAAACAGTCATCCACCACGCCATTGTGGAAGCTTTTAACATACTCCCCGAAGAGAGGGAGAACCTCCTCACTCTCCGGGACCAGATCGAGCGGGCCCTGATTGCGCCTATCGATGCGCAGCTTTCCCGGATGGAGGAGGATGATCCGGATAGAGCCGCACTCCTTATGCAGCGCACGGAGTACACACAGAAACGGCTGCAAATCCTGAGTTTGCTGGCTTGGATGGGCAGGACAGCTCCCGACCGGATGTACGGGGACGCCTGCGTGGACTATGATGAGTTTGTGGCCCGGACGAACCGCATAACCCGCATTGGCGAGATAACCGAGGCAAACCACGTTGGCCTCATGACCTCGTTTAATGATGCCGAGGTAATCCGGTACATGGAGAAAGCCGTTGTGCATCCTGACCGCCTGGAAGTAGTGTTCAAGGCTGGGGTGACGGTGGAGGTTGCTCTATCGACCCCCCAATCGAAGTAAGAAGTAAAAAACACTGTGTTTCCCTCGTCGTGTGATCAAAAAACACTCCCCGCCGTGCGCTTTGATGACACTCCCCACCATGTAGCTATGATGGCTGCATGGTGGGGCCTTTTTTGTTTTTAGAGACCGTCACCACGTCGCGTTGTGTCGAGTTTTTACCCTTCAAACCAACCCGATAGACGGTCTGGGAAACTGAAAACGCCTCACGTCGCGACGTACAAGACGCTTGATATTTCACCAGAAATCGAGTATAATAGGGGTGAAGGAAAAGGCAGGTGATTCGCATGGGCGCAAAAGAGGAAACTGGCCAGGTTGAATACCACAATGGTTTTTACGGTGCAGTTCACGCAGTTTATGAGCCTACCAATGTTAAGATGGAGTACAAGCAAGAACACGACCTGGGCGATGAACCCGTCCGAATGGATATGCTACTCATCAAGCAGGAGTCTATTCCGCTATCCGATCCAATTGGCAGTTTTTTCAAGACACACAACGTCATTGAGTATAAATCGCCAGATGATAAACTGAACATCGATGCATTCTGTAAGGCCGCAGGATATGCTCTGATTTATAAAGGGCTGGGAAAGACTGTTAATTCAATCCCGCTGGAAGAACTGACGGTATCACTTTTCCGTCATAGTTTTCCCCGTGAGATGTTTGAGGCATTGCAAACATACGGCTTTAGTGTTCAAGAAACTCATCCGGGTATCTACCACGTATCAGGGCCGATGTGTGTTCCAGTTCAAGTGGTGATTGCATCCAGACTACCACAAGGTGAATATGAGGAATTTAAAATCCTTGCGAAAAATGCTAAGAAAGAAGATGTGTTAAAGGTTCTGAGCAAAGTCGGCGGTGACGATAGAATGGCAGAATATGTAAGCGCCATTCTTCGCGTCAGTGTAGCAGTAAACGAGGAATTGTATAAGGAAATCGAGGAGGAAGGCATTATGACGGAAGCCGTAAGAAGAGTCTTTAGCAAAGAATTAGATGAACAGAAAAAAGAAGCCAAAGAAGAAATTGTTGTTCGGATGCTGAAAAAAAACATGTCTGTAGGGGATATTCAAGACTGTACAGAGGTTCCTTCGGATCGTATCATTGCCATTGCCAAAGCAAATGGAATGAATGCTGTAGCAGTATAACAGTGATAGCCTACGGGTTGCCCTGTTGCTTTTCTATATACACGCCGCTCTCCAGGAAACCGGGGAAGCATGTAAGCTGAAAAGTGACAGGGTATATTTCTTTCTTAAGCGATGAGAGCCTGGTCGTCCCCGGCGAGGACGGCGTGCTGACCGCCCAGGACTATTTCGATGAACTGCTTCTCACCCTCAGCCTGAGCCCCTACGACGATACCGAGGTTCAGATTCGGCTGACCAACCCCGCCCCGGCGGAATACACCTATCGGGCTAAGGAAGAGAATGTGCTGCTCTCCGATGTGTTTGCCGCGCTCCCACCGAGAAAATCGTGATTTCTTCCACGAAGGCTGACGCCGCCGTTTCCACGGAAGACGGGGAAAAGAAAGAAACCGAAGAAACCAAGACAGACGAAACCAAAACAGAAGAAACCAAGACCGAAACAGCCGAGGCCGAAGTAATCACGCTTGTGATCTCCGGCGACGGCGATCTGCTGCTCACGGCCAAGGATGGCCTGAAACTGGTGATCCACATCATCGCCCCCGCCCCCGCGGTGAAGGGCGAAGTGGAAGCGACGGCTGCCGGCGCGAAGGCCATCACCATCGCCTTTGACGAGCAGGCGGTGACGGACGATAACGCTGCCTTCGCGCAGTACAAGGATCTGGCGCAGTCCCTGGCTCAGAGCGCGTTTGAGCAGGCAGAGCTTGAAAAGGCGCAGGCTGCTCCCAGGCTGCGCGGCGGGCTCAGGATGATGAAGAGCGCGGCTCCTCTCATGGCGACGCAGGCTTTGACGGACGATTCCGGCGAAGCTGACACCGCGGAAAACGCGGCCGTCTCTGCGCAGGGCGCCGTCAATTCCGCCATTACCAAAACGACCACCCAAACCGAAGTAGCCGGTGTGTTTGAGCTGACCCTTCAGGATACCGCCTTCGAGGAGGGCGACAACGAGCTCCAGCCCAAGGAAGCGGTCACCGTCAGCCTGGAGCTGGATCGAAAACAACGAAGAACAGCAGGAAGCTATCGAAGCCACAGCGAAATCAACGGAAAACGGCACGCTGGTTTCCTTCCCCGCGGAGGGCTTCTCCGTATACGCGATCACCTACACGGTGGGCCTGTACAGCGGCATGTATCCCGATTCTACCCAGAGCGTGAAAACAACGGAGAATGACGGTGAAATCACCTTCTCTGATCTGACCGACGGCCATTACCGATTGGTTAAAACCCAGTCGCCCGCCGGATACAACATGATATCCGGCACGATCGAATTCACGATCACAAATGGCGTTGTGGATACGCCGACCGGTAATACCGTGAGCTACACATTCAGCGCTGCGAGTGGAGCGACCCCCGCAACGTTTGAAGTGCCCAACACCCCCGGCATCGTACTCCCCGCCACCGGCGGCAGCGGCACTCTCCCCTACTACCTCACCGGCCTGACCCTCACCCTGGGCGCAGCCCTGTGGCTGATCTTCCGCCGCAAGCGGCGCGAAAACACCTGATACCAAACAGAACCTTTCCCCGCACCACGATACAGGGTGCGGGGATTTTTTGAGCATGGGGATACAAAGATTTTCCCAAAATTATACTACGAGTATATTTACATTCGCGCCTGAGTGTGCTATGATAGCACCGTACCAAGGGGAAAGAAAAACTGCGAAGGAGGAATTCAGATGGTACGCGCGATGAAGAACAGCCTTGAACATTCTGAATTTTTGCTGTGCAGTTTTGAACAGGAGCTGCGTGCTTCTTTGATTTGCCCTGAAAAGACAAGGATACAAGTCCATCTTCCGCAATGACGGAGACAGATGCATGGGCCGCTTGTCTTTCATGGCAGGCGGTCTTCTTGTTTATCCGCCGGCGGCGGACACGATGGCATCATGAACAAAACCTTCCCGCGGTGATGCTGATTTCGACGAATTTGTTCAAAAGGGCGGTTTCGGCTCTTTGAGATAAACCCAGTGATGGGGATAAAGGGGCGCAAGCTCCGACTTGCCGCCAGGCAAGCCCAGCGGAAAACCCATAAACAAGGTTCCGCCTTTCTGCCCAAGGGCGACTGCTGAGGGTATGGCGGAATCGGGATCGGCGGTACATCGCCGGGTTCCTGGCCTGGAAACAGGGGAAAGAGCTTTATGGATCTGCGGTGCGAGTTGTGCAGGAACGAGTGCTGCATTTATCTGCCAGGGGTCCCTCAAACCGAAAGGAAGGGACGGAAGGACAGAAGCGAGTCTGCAAGACGAGCAGGGCTGTGAATTCCGGGCCTTGTCCAAAAGACAGGGATGGTACATGTACACCTCACAGTCCACAAGCATTTTAGCTCAATGGCTGAGCGTTCGACAACGGATTGAAAGTTGCCGGTTCGAGTCCGGCAAATGCAGCCAAAGCGTGTACGGCTTCAGGAAAGAAAATCAACTTATTGTTCTGGAAAATGAACACGTATGAAAGCCGCAAGCCGACATACGAGAAAGTATCGAGTAAGTGCAACTCTAAGAGACGGCAGTTTCTGAATCCTGCAAGGAAGAATGTGCCCAAAGGAAATCTATCACGTCCTGATGCAAGAGTTTGCTGGTTTTTGCAAAATCAGTGTTGATGTCCGCTACTGACTAATCCTCAGTGTGAGCACCGGTTCCAACGCCGGCAGACGCGGACAGGGCAGATCAAGCTCTCAGTCTGTATTTGAAAATGATTCCACGCGCCGCGATACGGCGGCTCCATCCCACAAACCGGGAAAAGCGAAGGAGGAATTCAGATGGCACGCACGATGAACCGCAATTTTGAACAGCCTGAATTTCTGCTGTGCAGCCTTGAACAGGAACTGCGCACTGCTTTGCTTCGCCCTGAAAAGACAAGGAAACAGCCCCATCTTCCGCAATAACAGCGATGGATGAACCGGCCGCTTGTCTGATCAGGACAGGCGGCCTTCTTCTATTCTGTTTTTGCGGGAGTGATTCAAATGACGGCTTTGCCTTCCATCAACACGGCGGCCACCGGAGCGAACATCATCCGCTTGCGCCGGAGCGTGGGCTTGACGGTGCAGGACTTGCAGAACATCTTCGGCTTCTCCACGCCCCAGGCGATTTACAAATGGCAGCGCGGAACGGCCTTGCCCACGTTGGACAACTTGATCGTGTTGGCATCGGTGTTCGGCACGACGATGGACGCCATCATCGTCCGGAACGGCCAGCAGCGTCCTGTTTCCTAAAGTTTTTTCAGCCCTTTGCACGGGCTGATCCGGTTCCTTCGTCTAAACGGCCAGGACATCGCCCTTTCAAGGCGATAATGCGGGTTCGAGTCCCGCAGGGATCGTCCGATTTATGGTTCCATCGCCAAGCCCGGTCAAGGCGCGATCATCCGTTCCAATCGGATGGAAACCTCTTATGCACAGATGATGCAACGGCAGACATACCAGTTTCAGGAACTGGTTCTTGCGGGTTCAAATCCCGCTCTGTGTACTTTTGCGTAGGTGATGCAATTGGCAGACATGCCAGCTTCAGAGCCTGGTTTCTGCGGGTTCGAGTCCCGCCCTGCGCACTGTTTATGCACAAGTGATGCAACCGGCAGACATACCAGGCTTAGAACCTGGGTTTTGCGGGTTCGACTCCCGCCTTGTGTACTATAAAAGCCTCAGCGCAATGCAAACAAAAAACCGCCCGGCGAAACGGGCGGCGGTTTGCTATTGCGCTTTTGCTTTCAGCGCTTTGAACACTTCTTTCTGCGCCGGGAAGCGATCCCAGCGCTTATAGCGGGCGTCATACTTTTTGAGCAGCGCGCCCGCCGCTTCGCGGGACAGGAAGGGAACCAGCGGGATGCAATGGCGCTCCAACGCGCGAAGCATCAGCTGGGCCGACGTGGGCCAGGTGGGCGCGTCGTCCCGGGCAAGCAGCATTTGCGCGGCGCGCTCCGCTTCCTCCGTGGAAGGCTTCGCCCCGCAGATTCCGGCAACCGCTTTTTCGACGCGTTCATCCACCTGCGCATGGCAGGGGTCGTCCTTGATGGAATGGCCGAAGCCGAGCAGTCCGTCTGTGGGCCTGTACTTTTTCTGGCATGCTTCCAAAGCCCTCCGGTAGTCCGCGAACGCCTGCTCCAAAGCCCCCAAAAGTTCCTCCACCGGCACACCGCCTCCTTGCCCTTATTTCAGAGCGGTTTCGTCCTGCTTGGGCTTTTCCTCTTTTTCCTCTTCTTTTCCGCTCTGCTTCCATACGATCACGGCATACACCGCCAGCGCGATTCCCGCAATCACAAACAGCGCAATGAACACATACCGCACCGCCGGAGTCATGGTCGTGTCAGTTTCCGCCCGGCCCTCAAACAGCTGGTAAGCCAGATAGATCAGGTAGGCCCCCACAATACCCAGCAGGTAGGAGCGGTTTTTTCCGTTGGTCAAGAAAGCACCTTCTTTAATCAGGCAATAGTCAATAGGCATTAGGCATGAGGGACACCGTTTCAGCTTCTTACAGGGAAGGAGAGGAATGCCCCCGGATATGCCTAATGCCTATTGCCTAATCCCTAATGCCTAAAATTACTTTTCCCTTTTCTTGGACAGGATGTCGAACACCACGGCGGCCAGCAGCACGAAGCCCTTGACCACGCGCTGATAGTTGGCGTCCAGGCTGATGAGGCTCATGCCCAGGTTGATCACACCGATCAGCGTAGCGCCGATGACCATACCCAGCACGCTGCCCGCGCCGCCGCTGGCGGACACGCCGCCCACCACGCAGGCGGAGATGGCGTCCATCTCAAAGTTCTTGCCCACGTCGGCGTAAGCGGACTGGGAACGGGCGATGACCGTAAAGGTGGCAATCGCGGTCAGCACAGCCATGTTCAGGTAGGCCAGGAACATGATGCGCCGGGTGTTGACGCCGGACAGCCTCGCGGCTTCCATGTTGCCGCCCACCACATAGAAGTGGCGACCGATGGTGGTCTTGCTGGTGATGAAGCTGTACACCAGCACGATGCCGGCCACCCACAGCAGGGTGGTGGGAATGCCGCCATCGAAGGACAGCTTGGTCATCACCAGGATGATCACCGCGGCGCCCAGACCGCTCTTGATGGCGGCAGCCTGCATGGAATCGGCTTCATAGCCCTTGCGCAGCCGGTTCTTCCGGGTCATGAACACAATCAGCGCCACCAAAGCGGCCATGGCCAGGCCAAAGACGAAGCAGGGAACGTTGAACACGCCCTTTTCCGTCTGGAACACGCGGCCATAGAAGATGTTCTGGAAATCCACCGGGAACGGCGCCAGGGAGCCGGTCTTGGAATTGGAGGACAGGATGGAGGTACCCCATCCGCGGAAGGCCAGGTAGCCGGCCAGGGTCGCAATCCACGGTGGAATATGCACATAAGCGATCAGGTAGCCCAGGATCACGCCGTAGACGATGCCGATGAGCATCAGCAGCAGGATGGAAACGCCGGTGCCCAGGCCCTGCACGATCATGAACACGCCGCCGAACGCGCCCAGCAGGCACACGAACGCGCCGCAGCTCAGGTCGATGTTGCCGCCGGTGAGCATGCACATCAGCATGCCCGCGCCCAGGATGTAGACGTAAGCGTTCTGGTTGATCAGTTCGGTAAAGCTGGAGGGCTTGAAGATGCCGCCCTTGGTGAGGATCAGGAAGAACAGGTACACAAGCACCAGAACAATGAGCATGGCGTTCTTTTTCAGCACCGCCGAAATTTGTTTCTTATCCATTGTTTTCTCCTCCTTCCCGCTTTACCGCTTTTGCCGCTTGGACAGCACATCGAACATGACGGCGATCAGCAGCACAATGCCCTTGACCACCTTCTGGAAGTTGGCGTCCACGCCCACGATGATCATGCCTTTGTTGATGACGCCCATCAGGATAGCGCCGATGATCATGCCGGACACCTTGCCGGTGCCGCCGTAAGCGGAAGCGCCGCCGATGAAGCAGGAGGCGATAGCGTCCATTTCATAACCCTCGCCGTACACCGGGTCGATGCCCTTGGCGCGCCCGGCGGTCAGGATGCCGGCCAGACCGGCCAGCAGGCCGATATTGGCGTAAGCGAACCAGTACACATTGCGGGTCTTGACGCCGGAGAGGGCCGTGGCCTTTTCATTGCCGCCCACGGCGTACAGGTGGCGGCCAATGGCGGTCTTGGTGGTGATGTAGGCGTAGATGCCCAGCACCAGGCCGATCCAGATCAGCACCATGGGGAAGCCGCGGTAGCAGCTGAGCTTGAAGGTGATCCACAGGGTCAGCACCGCGATCAGCACGGTGGACACGACCTGGGCGGGAACGGACTGGCTGATGCCCAGCTTTTTCTGCTGGCGGATCTTGTGCGCTCTGAGCAGCACGAATACCAGCGCGCCCACGATGCCGATGCACATGCAGGTCACGTTAAACTTGGCCACATAGTTCGCGCCGATCAGCCCGCTGAGGAAAGCGTTGTCCTTGGTGAACACGGCGTCCAGGCCGGGGGCGTTCTGGCGGATAAAATCGGGTACAAAGCTGGTTTTGCCGTTGCCGAACAATTGCAGGAAGCTCTCGTTGGTAATGTCCACGCGGTAGCCGTTGAGCACCACGTTGGAGAAGCCGCGGAAAGCGTACATGCCGGCCAGGGTCGCGATGAACGCCGGCACCCGGATCTTGGCGATCCAGAAGCCCTGGAACGCGCCGATGGCCAGGCCGATGGCCAGCATGGCCAGCACCGTCAGCCACATATTGGCGCCGGAAGCCATCATCACGCAGCCGATGGCCGCGGTGAAGCACACCACGGAACCGACGGACAGGTCGATGTTGCCGCCGGTCAGGATGCACAGCAGCATACCGGTGGCCAGCACGAACACGTAGCCGTTTTCGGCAATCAGGCCCGTTACGTTGGCGGGCTGGAGAATCAGCCCGTTTTTCCCCGGCCACAGGGCAAAGACGATGGTCACGACCACCAGGGCGATGATCATGGTGTATTTCTGGAAAAACTCGCCGGCCTTAAAGTCCTGGAACAAGGGCTTTTTGCCGGTGGATACCGCTTTCTCACTCATCGTCAAGCACCCCTTCCTGATCTGAGGATCGCCGCCATGATGTTCTCCTGGGTGGCTTCCTCCGCCTTCATCTCGCCGACGAACTTGGCTTCGTTCATAATGTAAATGCGGTCGCTCATGCCCAGCACCTCGGGCAGCTCGGACGAGATCAGCACCACGCACTTGCCCGCGGCGGCCAGGTCGTTGATGATGCAGTAGATTTCATACTTCGCGCCCACGTCGATGCCGCGGGTGGGTTCGTCCAGCAGCAGGATATCGGGCTCGGCGAACATCCACTTGGCCAGCAGCACCTTCTGCTGGTTGCCGCCCGACAGGTTGCCCACCAGCTGCTCCACGGAAGGCGTCTTGATTTTCAGCTTGTCCCGGTACTCCTCGGCCACGGCGTACTCCTTGTCGCCGTCGATGACGGTGTTGCTGGAGATGGCTTTCAGGTTGGCCAGGGAGGTGTTCACCTTGATGGACTGGCTGAGCACCAGGCCGTTGCCCTTGCGGTCCTCGGTCACGTAGGCGATCTTGTGCTTGATGGCGTCGGCCTCGCTCTTGCGCATCTTGACGGGCTTGCCGTCCAGCTTCAGCTCGCCGGAAAAGTTCACGCCGTAGCTCTGGCCGAAAATGCTCATGGCCAGCTCGGTGCGCCCGGCGCCCATCAGGCCGTAAATGCCCACCACTTCGCCCTGGCGCACGTACATGGACACGTCGTCCACCACCTTGCGCTCGGGATACAGGGGATGGTGCACCGTCCAATGGTTCACTTCCATCCGCACGGGGCCGACCTTCACGTTCTCGCGCTTGGGGAAGCGGTTGGTGATTTCGCGGCCCACCATGCCCTTGATGATGCGCTCCTCGCTGACGGGCTCCTTGCCGTGGTTGTCGATGGTTTCGATGGTGGCGCCGTCGCGGATCACCGTTATTTTGTCCGCCACGTAGGATACTTCGTTCAGCTTATGGGTGATGATAATCATGGTCATGCCCTGTTTCTTGAAGCTGAGCATCAGATCCAGCAGTGCGCGGGAATCTTCTTCGTTCAGGGAGGATGTGGGTTCATCCAGGATCAGCAGCTTTGCTTTCTTTGCCAGGGCTTTGGCGATTTCCACCAGCTGCTGTTTGCCGGTGCCGATGGTTTTGACCTGCACCTTGGAGCTTTCCTCCAGCCCCACCATTTTCAGGTACTTATCGGCCTCGGAATAGGTTTTGTTCCAATTGATGGCGTACTTGTGCCCGCACTCGTTGCCCAGGTACATGTTTTCGCCGATCGTCATTTCAGGAACCAAGGCCAGCTCCTGGTGGATAATGACGATGCCCAGTTTTTCGGAATCCTTGATATTGGTGAATTTGCAGACCTGCCCGTTGTAAATGATATCGCCCTCATAGGTGCCGTAAGGGTAGATACCGCTCAGCACGTTCATCAGGGTGGATTTGCCCGCGCCGTTTTCGCCCACCAGCGCGTGGATTTCTCCTTCTTCCACCTGAAGGTTCACGTTATCGAGCGCTTTTACACCCGGGAAAGTCTTTGTGATGTTTTTCATTTCCAAAAGAATCTTGGCCATGGCGCTCCTCCAGCTTCTCAATCAGATGGAAATTTATCACTGTTCTGTTGTTCTTCTGAGACTTTCCGATGAATCTGAAATGATGCAGGCGGGCTGGGCCCGCCTGCATCGTTTGGTTTACAGGATGAAATCCTGTATCATCCGCAGATTACTGCAGCTGATCGGCGGTGTAGTAGCCGGAGTCGAGCAGCAGTTCAGCGTAGTTGTTCACATCGGCGAACACGGGCTCGCACAGGAAGGAAGGAACAACGATCTTGTTGTTGTCGTAGGTGGTGGTGTCGTTCACGTCAACGGTTTCGCCGTTGAGGATCTGGCCAACCATCTTCACAACCTGAGCAGCCAGGGTGCGGGTGTCCTTGAACACGGACATGCTCTGCTTGCCGGCGATCATGTTCTTCACGTTGGAGATGTCGCAGTCCTGACCGGTGATGATGGGCCATTCGCCGTCATAGTTGGCTTCCAGAGCGTTGGTCACGCCCAGGGCGGTGGAGTCGTTGGAGCACAGCCAGGCGTCGATGTTGGAGCCGTCAGAATAGTAGGAAGCCAGGATGCCGTCCGCACGGGTCTGGGCAACTTCGGTCTTCCAGGTGGGGGTGGCGACGTCGGAGAATTCAAACTGGCCGGACTTGATGGTCAGCTTGCCGGCTTCGATGTAGGGATTCAGCACGTCGATAGCGCCCTGATAGAAGTAACGGGCATTGTTGTCGCCGGGGTCGCCAGCGGTGATTTCCAGAGCGAAGGGGCCAGCGGCGTTGTCCAGATCCAGAGCTTCCTTAATGTAGGTGCCCTGCTTGGTGCCGACCATGTAGTTATCGAAGGTGGCATAGTAGGAAACGGCGTCGGATTCCATCAGCAGACGGTCATAAGCGATGACCGGGATGCCCTTTTCCTTGGCCAGATCCAGGGCGGAGCCCAGGGAGGAGCCTTCGATGGCGGCGATCACGATCACGTCGCAGCCGTTGTTGATCATGTTGGTGACCTGGTTCAGCTGCTGCTGCACGTCGTTGGAAGCGAACTGCAGGTCCACTTCATAGCCGGCTTCTTCCAGCAGTTTCTGCATGTTTTCGCCGTCCTGGTTCCAGCGCTGCAGGTCCTTGGTGGGCATGGATACGCCGACCTTCTTGCCTTCAGCCAGAGAGGAGACGCACATCAGGCTCATGACCAGAGCCAGCACGAGGCACAAGAGTTTCTTCATAGTAGGGTACACTCCTTTTTTTATTTTTTAGGCTCTTCCAGAGCCTGGGGAACAAATTCATTGCCCGCGGCGACCCGCCGGGCGGCGCGCATATAAGCGGCGGGCAGTATGCCGGTTTCCTGCACGAAGGCGCGCCGGAACGTGCGCATGTTGTCATAGCCGCATTGGTAGTAAATCTGGGTCAGGGTCATGAACGGGTCGCGCATGAGCATCGTGGCCTTGTCGATGCGGATGGCGTTGATGAACGCCCGGAAATTCACGTGGAACTGCTGGGCGAACAGGTGGCTCAAATGGCTTTCGCTGATGCCCAGGTCATGGGCTGCGCTGCTGATGGTGATGTCCTCGCAGGCGTGCTCATAGATATACCGCACCACCCGCGCTCCCAGGCCGCGCTCATTGTAAGCCGCCCCCGCGTGGTAGCTGCCCGCGTGGAGAAGATGAGCCAGAATCACATGCAGATACGCCTGCCGCAGATACTGGCTCTGGTCGTCCCGCGTTTCCATCAGGCAGCGGGCCATCGAGAAGGCTTCCTCGCCCAGCTGTTCCCGCCGCACCACGGGGTCGTCGGGCAGCATGGTATGGAAGATTCTGGAAAACTCGGCAATGGTGTCCGCCGGGAAAATGGCGACGAAACCCGCCGTGCCCTCCGCAATGGTGTTGTAGCTGTGGGGCGTCAGGGGAAAAGCCACCGCCGCGTCGCCGGGGCGCAGGGTGTATTCCCGGCCGTCGATCTGTACGGAGCACTCTCCCTCGATCACGATGGCGACTTCCACGGTTTCATGCACATGCAACGGGAAGGGATATTCCGTCATCTTGCCGACATAAAAGTCTTCCTTCCGAAGCTCATAGAAGGCTTTCAACGGGTTCTCCCTCCTTTCATCGCTGCAGTTTCTGTCCCTATTTGGCAAAACCTCAACAAATCATACGGCGGCAGGCATGTCATAATCTGCTTTTACGTCCCTGTATTTATACAAATCGGCAGGAAATAGTGCATTTCCGGAATGCGGCGCGCAGCAGAATTTGACCTTTTCTTTTTTACCACGCATATTATAATGCATCTTTCGGAAATTATCAACCCCTCTTTTCATGTTTCTGACCGAAATTTTGTTTTTGCGTTGCTTTTCGTCTGCGCAGATGTTATAATCGAAGCAAGTGATCTGATTATTTCAGCAAAAGAAGGTGCAGAAGTGAAAATCACCGCAATCGGAGAGATCCTGGTGGACATGACCCAGACCCAAATCGACGCGAACGGTATCCCCCATTTCGCCGCCAATCCCGGCGGAGCCCCCGCCAACGTGGCCGTGGCCGCGGCCAAGCTGGGCGTGGAAAGCGCGTTTGTCGGCTGCATCGGCGAGGACGCTTTCGGCACGCTTCTGAAAGACACCCTCATCCGCAATCATGTGGACATTTCCGGCCTGCAGGTCACGCCGCTGACCAATACCACCCTGGCCGTGGTGACGGTGGACGAAAGCGGCGAGCGCAGCTTTTCCTTCTACCGCAAGCCCGGCGCGGACACCCGCATCGACGCGGCCCAGGCCATTGAAGCCGTGAAAGGCACGGGCATTCTGCATTTCGGTTCCGTGTCCTTAACCGACCCCACCTGCCGGGACACGATTGTGAACACCGTTTCCGCCGCCAAGCGGGACGGCGCCATCATCACCTACGACCCCAACTACCGCGCCGTGCTCTGGCAGAACGAGGACGCGGCCATGCTGCAAATGCGGGCGGTGCTGCCGCTGTGCGACGTTGTGAAAATCAGCGACGAGGAAACCACGCTGCTCTGCGGGGTCAAGAATCCCCACGCCGCCGCCCAGAAGCTGATGGATCTGGGCGTGAAGCTGGCCGTGGTCACCCTGGGCCCCAACGGCGCGCTGTGGCGCTTCGGGGATCTGGAGGGCGAAGTAGAGGGCTTCAAGGTCAAAGTCGCCGACACCAACGGCGCGGGCGACACCTTCTTCGGCGCGCTGCTCAGCCGCATTGCCGTTCACGGCGGGCTGGAGGGCCTGACCGCTGACGACATGAACCAATACGTTCGTTTCGCCAACAAGGCGGCGTCCCTGACCACCAGCCGCCCCGGCGCGATTCCCGCCATGCCGACCAAAGAAGAAGTGGAGGAGGGCCTCAAATGATCGACCGCACAGAATGGAAAGCCGAATTCGCGTCCCGCTTCAAGCGGCACGAGGACGAGCTGAAATGGCTCTACTGCGAGCTGTACCACAACGACAGCCGGGCCTGGGAGTATTTCGTCAGCATGCTCTACCGCTGCTGGAAGGAGCGTCCGGAAAGCCTGAAAATGATGGACCGGGCGCGGGAAGCCTATCCAGAATGGTATAAGGGCCACGAGCTGGTGGGCATGCTCATGTACGTGAACGCCTTCGCGGGCACGCTCAAGGGCGTGGAAGAAAAGCTGGACTACATCTCCGACTGCGGCGTGAACTATCTTCACCTCATGCCCCTGCTGGAAAGCCCCAAGGGCCGCAGCGACGGCGGCTACGCGGTGAGCGATTTCCGCAAGGTGCAGCCCGAGCTGGGGACGATGGAGGATTTGTACAGCCTGTCCGAAAAGTGCCATGAGCGGGGCATCGCCGTGTGCCTGGACTTCGTGATGAACCACACCAGCGAGGATCACGAATGGGCGAAGAAGGCCCGGGCCGGGGACATCGAATACCAGCACCGCTATTTCTTCTATGACAATTGGGACATTCCCAACTGGTACGAGCAGACCGTGCCCCAGGTGTTCCCCACCACCGCGCCGGGCAACTTTACCTGGTGCGACGAAGCCAAGAAAGTGGTCATGACCACCTTCTATCCCTACCAATGGGATTTGAACTACGCCAACCCCACCGTGTTCAACGACATGACGGACAACATGCTGAACCTGTGCAACCACGGCATCGACATCATCCGCCTGGACGCGGTGCCCTACATCTGGAAAGCCCTGGGCACGCCCTGCCGCAATCTTTTGCAGGTGCACACCCTGGTGCGCATGATGCGCATGGTATGCGAAATCGTATGCCCCGGCACGCTGCTGCTGGGCGAAGTCGTGATGGAGCCCAGCAAGGTGGTGCCCTACTTCGGCACGGTGGAAAAGCCCGAATGCCATCTGCTGTACAACGTGACCACCATGGCCTCCATCTGGCACACCGTAGCCACCAAGGACGCGCGGCTGCTGGCCCACCAGATGGAGCAGGTGTTCGCTCTGCCCAAGCAGTACACCTTCCTCAACTATCTCCGCTGCCACGACGACATCGGCTGGGGCCTGGACTACGGGTTCCTGTCCCAGTTCGGCCAGCAGGAGGTGCCACATAAGAAATACCTGAACGACTACCTGACCGGCAAATGGCCCGGCAGCCCCGCCCTGGGCGAGCTCTACAACGACGACCCGCGCCTGGGCGACGCCCGCCTCTGCGGCACCACGGCCTCCCTGTGCGGCATCGAAAAGGCCCGGCTGACCAAGGACAAGGAAGCCATGGAAAAGGCCCTGCGGCTGGATGAAATGCTGCACGCCTTCATGTTCACCATGAGCGGCGTGCCGGTGCTGTACAGCGGCGACGAGGTGGCCCAGGAGAACGACAACGGCTACCATAACGACCCGCTCAAGGCCGACGACAGCCGCTACCTGCACCGGGGCGACATGGATTGGAAGAAAGCCGAGCTGCGCCACGACAAAAAGACGGTGGAGGGCAGGCTCTTCGCCGCCATCCAGGAACTGGAAACCCTGCGGGCCGACCACCTGGTCTTCGACGACGCGGCGGACACCTGGCTGCTGGATACCGGCAACGACCACATCCTGGGCATCGGCCGCTACAACAAGGGCGAAAAGCTGCTGGCCCTGTTCAATTTCTCCGACAAAGAACAAACCGCCCAGGTCAACGACCCCGAGGAATACACCGACCTGCTCACCGGCGAAAAGTCCCTCGCCAAGGCCGTCACCCTGCCCGCCGGCGGATTCAAGTGGCTCTTCCAGGAATAATAGGTAATTCCGTTGATTTGCTTGAAATGCTTTTACAGCGATGCAGTAAAAGGAAACGAAGCAGGGGCCTATGCGGCCCCTGAACCCCGCACCAGGGGACTTCGCCCCCTGGACCCATTTAGCGGAATCTGCCTGATTTCATGAATCGGCTTGGTTCCCGCTGTTGCGGGCAGGAACGCGGATGATTGAATTGGTCGCATTGTGCTTCTGGCCCGGCGGCGAAGCCGCCAACCCGGATGCAAAGCATCCGGGAAAGCCAAAGAAAAATCCCCAGGGGAAAGTTCGCTTTCTCCTGGGGATTTTCCTGGCTTTCTTGGGCCAGAAGCCCTCATACTTTTCGTAACCCCAGCGCGGCAGGCGGAGACTGTTGGTTTCTTCCAACAGCGTTATTTCGCCAGGTGCGGGTCCAGGGTACTCAGTACCCTGGTGGGGTCTGGGGTGAAACCCCAGCGGTTCCCTTTGTTGGATTGTTCCCCTTTACAACTGAACCATAAACAATCAAGGTTCCAGCGCGCAGACGGTCAGTTCCGGCAGCAGGGCTTCCACATCGCCGCATCGGCACAGCAGCGTGCCGGGGCGCATCACGGTGGCGGCAGCGGCGGCGGAGGCAAAGCGCAGGGCTTCCGGGTCGGGCATCCCGCGGGAGAGGGCCGTGATCAGCGCGGCCAGCATGGTATCGCCGCCGCCCTGGGTGCCGCGGGGCTCGATCTTCGCCGCGCCGCAGGCCCAGGCGCCTTTCGCGCTGACCAGCCACGCGCCGTCCCCGCCCCAGGTGAGGCACACCCGGCCAACCCCCTGGAAGCACAGACGGCGGCAGGCGTCCAGCACGGCTCGCCTGTCCTGGGCATCAACGCCGGTCAGGCCGCAGAATTCCTGAATATTGGGCTTGATGAGGGCGGGCTTTGCCAGGATCGCTTCTTTCAGCGCTTCTCCGTCGCAATCCACCGCCGCGCTGCAGCCCCAGGCCTGGATGGCCCCGCAGAAACGGCGGTAGGTATCGGGCGGCGCGCCGGGCGGCAAGCTGCCGGTCAGCACATACCAGGCGCCTGTCTTCGCCGTTTCCAGCAATGCATGAAGGACGGCCTTGATCTGCTCCCCGGTCACGGGAACGCCCCGCTCGCTGATTTCAATGGTACGGCCTGTGTCCGTTTCGCGGAGCTTGATATTCATCCGCATCTCGCCGTTCAGCGGGAGGAGCCTGCACGGAATGCTTTCCTGCGCCATGGCGGCTTTCATCGGTTCGCCCGCATAGTCAAAGCCGATCAGTTCCGTTTCCTCGCCCAGTTCATGCGCGACGCGCGCCACATTCACGCCTTTGCCGCCCGCGTCAATGCGTTCCACCTGGATGCGGTTTGGGGCGTCCGGCTGAAACCGGGCGATGCTGGCCGTTTTATCCCAGCTGGGATTCATCGACAGCGCAAAAATCATTTGTTTCCTGCCTCTCCGTACAGGAAATCGCGGCAGGCTTCCCGGGCCGCTTCGTCCACGCGGCCTTCCGCGTCCGCTTCCAGCCGATAGGTCGCGATTCCTCTCATTTCCTGCTGATCCACCAGAGCAAGCACAAATGTGATGATCTCGTCCATCGTCAGGTTGGTGTCGATCATATTCAGCAGGGTGTCGATCAGGGTCAGCGCAGCGCTCAGCATGCCGCCCGAGGCCATTTGGCGCAGCAGCGCTTCCAGCAGGATGCGGAACCGAAGCGCGCCGTCCCACTGCCGCCGCAGCTTCAGATAGCGCACCGCGTCCGCGCCGGTCAGGGTCTGCGCGCCCTGGCCCAGTCCCAGCGCTTCGGATTCCTCAGCGGTCAGCGTCAGCGTCACGCCGCCGAAGCGGTCGATGATTCCGGCAAAGGAATCCACATTGATGGCGCAATAACGATTGATGCTCAAGCCCAGTTCCCGGTTCACCGTGTCCAGCGCCAGCAGCGGCCCGCCGAAGCAGTTTGCGTGCTTAAGCTGGATTTCAGCCGGCAGGCCCGCGATCTGCACATTCATGTATTCCGGCAGCGACAAGAGGCGGAATTCGCCCGTCTTCTGGTTGATCCTGCACACCAGCAGCGCTTCGCTGCGGCCAAAGTTTTCCCGCATATCCAACGCATCCGTGGAAATCAGCGCCATGTTCAGCCATCCCGACTTTTGCTCGGCGGGATCGGCCAGATAAAGCTGGCTCTGCTTCATCGGGATTCTGGATGAAGCGGGAACCGGCGCGGGGTCAGCGGAATACAGGCGGCTGAGGGTCTGGTTCCATTCATCGCTGCTCCAGGCTGTTTCCGCCTGAACTGGCAGCGCGCCCCATAAAAGACAAAAAGCACAAAGCAGGGCAATCCATTTTTTCATTGGTTTCAACTCCGTTTCTTCCGGTCTCCTTCCGGCTTTCCCTTCGGGAGTCGGCAGGACGGACAACCGGCTATCAGCCGATTTCCTCATCATTTTACCATGATGCCAGCCGTGCTCGCTATACGCAGCCCGGCTGGACGGACAATCAGCCTGCGGCTGATTTCCTCATCATTTTACCCATGATGCCAGCCGTGCTCGCTATTCGCGGCCCGGCTGGACGGACAATCAGCCTGCGGCTGATTTCCTCATCATTATACCATAACGTTTCTGATCCCGCAATTGTTCCGCTGTTTTCCTGTTTTTTGCGGATGGCCCGCCGTATATGTCATATCCGTGCTGTTTTGTCACAGATCGCCGGGGATTGACTTTTCCGAACGAATCAGGTATAATGCGCTGGAACGTACGGAAAGGAAGTGAGGGAAAGCGTGCGCACCTTACTGACGGGCGGCTTGGTATATCGGCAGGGCAGTTTCGTTTTGGCTGATATGGCCGTGAAGAAGGGATTGGTGGAGGCGGTTTCCGAACATATTCTTCCCCGGCCCGGTGATCGTGTTTTGGATTTTTCAAATTGTTTTCTTGTTCCCGGTTTCGTGGATGTGCATGTGCATCTGCGGGAGCCGGGATTTGTTTATAAAGAGACCATCGAAACGGGCACTATGGCCGCGGCCCGGGGCGGCTACACCACGGTCTGCGCCATGCCCAACCTCTCCCCCGCGCCGGACACGCTGAAGAATTTGAAGGTAGAATTAAACGCTATCAAGAAAGACGCGAAGATCGAGGTGCTGCCCTACGGCTGCATCACCATGGAACAGAAAGGCCGGGGCCAGCTGGCGGACTTTACCGCCCTCGCGCCTTATGTGTGCGCCTTTTCCGACGACGGCAGGGGCGTGCAGGACGAAGGGCTGATGGAGCTGGCCATGATGGCGGTGAAAAAAACGGGGAAGATGGTCGTAGCCCACTGCGAGGACGAAAGCCTGCTGCGGGGCGGCTACATCCACGACGGGCGTTACGCGAAAGCCCACGGGCATGCGGGCATCTGCTCCGAGAGCGAGACCGCTCAGGTGGAGCGGGACTTGCGTCTGGCCGCGAAAACCGGCTGTCCCTACCACGTGTGCCACGTATCCGCGAAGGAGACGGTAGCGGCCATCCGCGCCGCAAAGCGCATGGGCGTGAACGTGACCTGCGAGACCGCGCCGCATTACCTGCTGCTGACGGACATGGATTTGCAGGAGGACGGGCGTTTCAAGATGAATCCGCCCATCCGGGAGGCCGCCGACCGGGACGCGCTGATCGAAGGCGTCCTGGACGGTACCATCGACATGATCGTGACCGACCACGCGCCGCATTCCGCCGACGAAAAATCCAAGGGCCTGGAGGGCAGCGCCATGGGCGTGGTGGGGCTGGAATGCGCGTTCCGGGTGCTGTATGACCGTTTGATTCGCAGTCAAAAGGTTCTGACCCTGGAAAAGCTGGTGGAGCTCATGTCCCTGAACCCCCGGAAGCGCTTCGGCATTCAAGGCGGCATCGAGCCCGGCCAGCGGGCGGACATCACCGTGATCGACCCCAACAAACACGGCATCATCGACCCCCGCCGGTTCTTCTCCATGGGTACCGCCACCCCCTTCGACGGCTGGGAAACCACCGGGGATGTGGTCATGACCATGGCGGGCGGAAAAATAGTGTATGAAGGGAACGGCGGGGCTTTGCCCCGCACCCCACCAGGGCGGTGACCGCCCTGGACCCGCAATAGCGGATGCTGCTTGCATTGACGATTAAGCTTGGTTCCCGCTGTTACAGGCAGGAACGCGGACGATTGACTTGACGACGTTGTGCTTCTGGCCCGGCGGCGAAGCCGCCAACCCGGATGCTTCGCATCCGGGGAAAGCACGGGAATAATCCTCAGGGAAAGTAAACTTTCCCCTGGGATTTTCCCGGCTTTCTTGGGCCAGAAGCCCTCAAACTTTCGTAAACCCCAGCGCGGCAGGCGGAACTTGTCTGCTCTCCCCAACTTATTTATTCGCCTATTGGGATGCAAGGGATACATCCCTTGCCGCGGGGTCTGGGGGCGCGGAGCCCCCAGCGTACCTCCTGTTAGTATAAATACAGTAAATGTGAGAAAGGTCAAAAGAGCAATGGACGAGCGGCGCAAGATCGTATTGGAAAACGGCCTGGAAATGGCGGGCCGGGGGTTCGGGGCGAACGTGGACGCGGTGAACGAAATCGTGTTCAACACCGCCATGGCGGGGTATCAGGAGATCGTGACCGACCCCAGCTACACGGCCCAGACGGTAGTGATGACCTATCCCCTCATCGGCAACTACGGCATCACCGACGAGGACTACGAAACCAAGACGCCCACCATGGGCGGCATGATCGTGCGGGAATACAACGACATGCCCTCCAACTTCCGCTACACGAAAACCCTGTCGGAAATATTGGAGGAAAACGGCATTCCCGGCATCCAGGGCGTGGACACCCGCAGGCTCACCCGCGTCATCCGGGACGAGGGCAGCCAGAAGGTGCTGATCACCAGCGCCGACACGCCGCATGCGGAAGCCATGGAAATGCTCAACAGCTACCAAATGCCCACCGACCAGGTGCGCCGGGTGTCCTGCAAAAAGAAATGGTACGCCCGCACGGCCAACCACCGCTTCAACGTGGTGGCGGTGGACTGCGGCATCAAGCTGAACATCATCCGCAAGCTGAACGAGTTCGGCTGCAACGTCACCGTCGTTCCCTACGACACCCCTGCCGAAACGATTCTCTCCTTCGCGCCGGACGGACTGTTCCTGTCCAACGGCCCGGGAAACCCGGAGGACGTAACGCCGGTCATTAACCTGGTGAAGCAGCTTCACGGACGCCTGCCCATTTTCGGCATCTGCCTGGGGCACCAGATGATTTCCCTGGCGTTTGGCGCGTCCACCTATAAAATGAAGTTCGGCCATCGCGGCGGTAACCATCCCGTGAAAAACCTGCTGACCGGCAAGATCGAAATCACCAGCCAGAACCATTCCTACGCCGTGCGGCCTGAATCCCTGGCCGGGACGCCCCTTACAATGACCCACATCAATTTACTGGACAACACGCTGGAAGGGCTGAGAAGCGACGAGGAACAGCTTTTCTCCGTCCAGTACCATCCCGAATCCGCCCCCGGCCCCCAGGACAGCGCGTATCTGTTCGGGGAGTTCATCGCCATGATGGCAGGAAAGAAGTCATGATCAGGCAGTGGATACAAACGCACCGGTATCTCTGCATCCTGATAGTCGTCTTTCTTCTTGGCAGCGCCGCTTTCATTTATAGCTATGTCCAGCCCCGCTGCACGGCCACGGTGGTGTCGGTGGGCAAGGTACAGCACAAAAGCGGTTCCTCCGGGAAGCACAGGCGCTCCGGCAGGGACTATCAGCTGGCAGAGCTGACTGTCCGCTACACGGACGCGAACGGAAAAGAGATCGTCACGGACGCCAGCTATCGGTGTGAAAGCGTGTACTCCGTGCCGCGCGCCGGGGAGGAGGTCGTGCTCGTGCAGGGCTTCCGCGGCCTGGTCCGGTACCCGTTTACCACCCTGCGCTATCTGGGCGGGTTCCTGGCGGCGGGCATGGGCCTGCTGCTGGGGATGGAGCTGTTTGCGCACATCGTCAGTAAAAGGCGCGCCGGAAAAGAAAAACAAGAAAACCAATCGAACCCGTGATGCAGGAGGACAAGGATATGCCCAAGCGGACAGACATACAGCGCATTTTGGTGATCGGCTCCGGGCCCATCGTGATCGGCCAGGCGGCGGAATTTGACTACGCGGGCACCCAGGCGTGCCTGGCCCTGCGGGAGGAAGGCTATGATGTGATCCTGGTCAACTCCAACCCCGCCACCATCATGACCGACACCACCATCGCGGACAAGGTGTACATGGAGCCGCTCACCCTGGAATACGTGGCGAAGCTGCTGCGTTATGAACGGCCCGACGCCATCCTGCCGGGACTGGGCGGGCAGACGGGCCTGAACCTGGCGATGCAGCTTGCCAAGAAGGGCATCCTGGACGAGTGCCAGGTGGAGATCCTGGGCACGCCCTTTGAATCCATCGAAATGGCGGAGGATCGGGAAAAGTTCAAGGAGCTGTGCCTGCGTTTGGGCGAACCGGTGCTGCCCTCCATGATCGCCAACTCCCTGGACGAAGCCCTGTCCGCCGCGGAGGAAATCGGTTATCCCGTGGTGCTGCGGCCCGCCTTCACCCTGGGCGGCACCGGCGGCGGGTTTGCCGACGATGAAAACGAAATGCGGGAGCTGGCCGCCCATGCCCTCAAGCTCTCCCCCGTTCATCAGGTGCTGGTAGAAAAGTCCATCAAGGGCTACAAGGAAATTGAATATGAGGTGATGCGGGACAGCAACGACACCGCCATCGCCATCTGCAACATGGAGAACATCGACCCCGTGGGCGTCCACACCGGCGACAGCATCGTGGTGGCCCCCAGCCAGACGCTGACCAATAAGGAATATCAATTGCTCCGCGACAGCGCGTTAAAGATCATCCGCGCCCTGGGCGTGGAGGGCGGCTGCAACGTGCAGTTCGCCTTAGACCCCAATTCCTTCCGCTATTATTTAATCGAGGTCAATCCCCGGGTCAGCCGTTCGTCGGCGCTTGCCAGCAAGGCCACGGGGTATCCCATCGCCCGGGTCAGCGCCAAGGTGGCGGTGGGCCTGCGGCTGGACGAGATTCAGCTTGCCAACACCCCCGCCTGCTTTGAACCCTCTCTGGACTATGTGGTAACGAAGATTGCCCGCTTCCCCTTCGACAAGCTGGACGGGGCAAGCAACAAGCTCTCCACCCAGATGAAAGCCACGGGCGAGGTCATGAGCGTGGGCCGCACCATCGAAGAAAGCCTGCTCAAGGCCCTGCGCTCCCTGGAAACCGGGGCCTGGCACATCGACAGCCCCAAGTTTCGGGCATCCTCCAATGATTTCCTGCTCACCTACATCAAGGACGGCAGCGACCAGCGCATCTTCGCCATCGCCCAGCTCATCCGCAACGGGGTGGATTTGGGCCTGATTTACAATGCGACCCAGATCGACCTGCTGTTCCTGGAAAAGATCAGGAACATTGTGGACTTTGAAAAGGTCTTAAAGTCCCGCCCTTGCGACAAGGACACCTTATACAAGGCCAAGTGCATGGGCATTTCCGACCGGTACCTGTCCACGGTCTGGGATATGAAGGAGGATGAAGTCGCCGCCCTGCGCCGGGAGTTTGGCATCCTGCCGGTGTACAAGATGATCGACACCTGTGCCAGCGAATTCGCCTCCTATGTGCCTTACTTCTATTCCACCTATGAGGACGAGAACGAGTCCATCGTGTCTGACCGCAAAAAGATCATCGTCCTGGGCAGCGGCCCCATCCGCATCGGTCAGGGCGTGGAGTTCGACTATTCCACCGTCCACGCCATCTGGACGATCCGGCAGGCGGGCTATGAAGCCATCGTGATCAACAACAACCCCGAAACCGTGTCCACCGACTACACCACCAGCGACAAATTATATTTCGAGCCCCTCACCGTGGAGGATGTGATGAACATCGTCCAGCTGGAACAGCCCGAGGGTGTGGTGGTGAGTTTAGGCGGGCAGACCGCCATTAACCTGGCCCTGCCCCTGGCCAAGCGGGGCGTGAAGATCATCGGCACCGGCGTGGACGCCATCGACAAGGCGGAGAACCGGGATTCCTTCGAGAAGATCATGGAGGAATTGGGCATCCCCCAGCCCCAGGGCCAGGCCGTCACCCAGGTGGAGGAGGGCGTGAAGGTGGCCGAGAAGATCGGCTATCCCGTGCTGGTGCGGCCCTCCTTCGTGCTGGGCGGGCGGGCCATGATGATCGTGGCCGACGAAAAGGGCCTGCGGCATTACCTGCAATCCGCCGTGGACATCAGCGAGGATCAGCCCGTGCTGGTGGATAAATACATCACCGGCAAAGAATTGGAGGTGGACGCGGTCTGCGACGGCGAAAGGGTGTTCGTGCCCGGCGTGATGGAGCACGTGGAGCGTACCGGCGTTCATTCCGGCGACTCCATTTCCGTGTACCCCACCTTCTCCGTGTCGCAAAAGGCCAAGGACACCATGCTGGAATACACCCAGCGCCTGGGCCTGGGCATCGGCATCGTGGGCCTGTTCAACATCCAGTTCATTGTGGACAAGCAGGAGAACGTCTACGTCATCGAGGTCAACCCCCGCTCCTCCCGCACGGTGCCTTTCCTCAGCAAAGCCACCGGCTGGCCCCTGGCCGACATTGCCACCAAGGTGATGCTGGGCGTGTCGCTGCACGATCAGGGCATCGACGTGCTGTACCCGTCCGAAAAAAAGCGTTGGTACGTGAAGGCCCCCGCCTTCTCCTTCTCCAAGCTGCGGGGCATGGACGCTTACCTGACCCCCGAAATGAAGTCCACCGGCGAGGCCATCGGCTACGACAAGTCCCTGACCCGCGCCCTGTATAAGGCCATGCAGAGCAGCGGCATGAACGTGGCGAACTACGGGACGATTTTCGTCACCATCGCCGACCGGGACAAGGAAGAAGCCCTGCCCCTCATCCGCCGCTTCTACCAGCTGGGCTTCAACATCGAGGCCACCAGCGGAACCGCCGCGTTCCTCAAGAGCCACGGCATCCGCACAAGGGTCAAAAAGAAGCTCAGCCAGGGCAGCGAAGAAATCCTGGAATCCCTGCGCCGAGGCCACGTCAACTACGTCATCTCCACCCGCGACCCCGGCTCCTTCGCCCACGAAAGCGACGGCGCCCTCATCCGCCAGTGCGCCGCCGAAAACAACGTGACCATGTTCACCGCCCTGGACACCGTCCGCGTCCTCCTGGACGTGCTGGAGGAAATCACCCTGGGCATCTCCACCATTGACGCGGAGTGACGGAGAAGAGGACGTGTTCTTTCTCTGAGTCAGAGAAAGAACCAAAGAGACCGGTTTGGAGACTTGCTCAGTAAAGGAACCAAACGACAAATCGGAATTTGTGAGGATGTGATGCAATGATTATCAGAAGAATCGAGCCTGAAGATGCAGGAAATGTATCAGCTTTGATTGTTAGGACGCTCAGAGAAGTCAACATCAAAGATTATTCGAGGGAATATATCGAAAATGATGTTCAAAAATTACAGCCGAAAGACATCTTGGAGCGCGCAAAATGGACTCATTTTTATGTAGTATG
>CADBKQ010000042.1 GCA_902795275.1 uncultured Eubacteriales bacterium
CTTTCCTACGGAAGCCATATCTTTCAGGATCTTGTGGAGGCGCATATCCTTTACACCGCTGTTTTTTCCGACAAAAAAACCATCGCCTTCCATCCGGAATTGTTGAAACAGGCGGAGAACATCATCTCATCCGTTCCCCAAGGCGCGAAATGGAAGGATGTGGTCTGGCTGGCGGATGTGAGCGGACGAAACTGTGTGCTGTACCACGATCTGGCGAACGACCATTTTCTCCTGCGCTTTTGACTGGAACATGATCTGTATACTCCCTTCGTTACCGGATAAAAGGAACGGAGGAGAAATAATTGAGGAGAGAGACGAACATGAAAAAAATCAAACGAATCGGCGTCCTGACAAGCGGCGGTGACGCCCCCGGCATGAATGCGGCAATTCGTGCAGTCGCACGTACCGCGCTGGCGAATGGCATTGAATGTATTGGCATTCGCAGGGGCTGGCAAGGTCTCATTAACTGTGATTTCGTTCAACTGACACGCGCAAGCGTCGGCCACTTGCTGTCGAAGGGCGGCACAATTCTGTATACCGCCCGAAGCGAAGAATTCAAGACTCCGGAAGGCCGGCAGAAGGCCCTCGCTACCTGCAAAATGTTGGGCCTGGACGGCATCGTTGCGATCGGAGGCGACGGTACCTTCCGCGGCGCACTGGAGCTGTCCCGTCTGGGCGTTCCGGTCGTTGGCGTGCCCGGTACGATTGACAACGATATAGGCTGCACCAACTATACAATCGGCTTCGACTCCGCCTGCAACACAGCCATTGAATGTATTGACAAGCTGCGTGATACCATGCAGTCTCATGAGAGATGCTCCGTGGTGGAAGTCATGGGTCGCAACGCGGGTTTCCTGGCCCTGTATGTGGGCACCGCTGTCGGCGCCACCGCCGTGCTGGTGCCGGAGCACGCCGAGAACTTTGAAACCAACGTGATCGAACGTATCCGCGGCGCAAAACTGGCCGGGTACACACACTTTATGGTGGTTGTGGCCGAAGGCGCGGGCCATGCCACAGAAGTCGGCCAGAAGATTCAGGAAGCCCTTGGCATCAAGCCCACCATCACCGTCATCGGCCACATCCAGCGCGGCGGAGCTCCGACCGGGCGTGACCGCGAAACCGCCACACGCATGGGCTATCATGCGGTTATGGCTTTTGCTGAAGGCCGAGGCAACTGCATCATTGGTACGCAGGAAGGAGGTATTGTGGAAATACCCATCGAAGAAGCACTCAAAATGGAAAAGCACTTACAGATGGACCGCTATAAGATCATGGAAATCATGCAGTTTGGCGGCAGCCATGACAATGAATGATGAATCCTCAATCGGCCCGCGGTTAATCGCCACGGGCCTTTTATCATTCGCTATATGTTTTCATATACTTTTTCGAGAAGCCGTCTGGTTTCTTTGCCTTCACCCGGACAAGCAAAATTCTCCAATTGTTCGACAGTATACCAGGGTGAGAATATCTGTGCCCATTCCTCGTCTGTTCGGGAGACACGCCGGAGAATTCCATCGATATAAAGTTGGTTTCCGTCAGCCTTTTTCATGGCAGGGACAGAATTTCTGTTGAAAGGAAAAGCATTTTCAAGTATAATCATAATCGGGATCATGCCGAAAAACCGTATGATGGGCTGTTGAATCCGGGAGAATGAAATGAGTTTATTTGCAATCGGCGACCTCCATCTGCATTTTCAGTCTGAACTGAAAGCGCCGGGACAGCTGTGGGTGCCTGTGTGGAAGAAAGAAGAAAGCAAGAAGAATCGGAGAGAGAGTATCCTATGATCCGTAAGCATATTGTTTTTACAGGCGCCGTCCAGGGCGTCGGCTTCCGCTGGCGGGCTCGTCACGCCGCTTCCCTCCATAACTGCACCGGTTGGTGTCGGAATGCGTGGGACGGTTCAGTGGTGATGGAGATTCAAGGAGAGCCAGAAGCGATAGACGCTGTGATCGACGCCATCGCCGCTGGGCGGTATGTGGAGATCACCAACATGGATGTGGAGATCGTTCCTGTGATAGAGGAGCGGGGATTCAGGACGGAGTAGCGTATGAAAAAGAATGGTATTGTTCATATCGGCGACACAGATATGTACTATGCCGCTTTCGGAGAAGGAGAAAAAACGCTGATTGTCCTGCCGGGGCTTTCGGATGGCTTAACGACCGTGAAAGGAAAGGCGCTGCTGCTTGCCGCGCCTTATAAGCGTTTTCTCCGCGGCTATACCGTGTACATGTTCAGCCGGAAAAACAAGATGCCGGACGGCTATAGCATAGCGGACATGGCTGACGACCAGGTGAAGGCGATGCGGAATCTCGGCATCGGCAAAGCCTGTGTTCTCGGAGTGTCCCAGGGCGGTATGATCGCTCAGTATATGGCCATCCGCCATCCAGAGATGGTAGAAAAATTGATCCTTGCGGTCACGGCGCCGGGCGTGAACGAGACAATCAGAAACGTGGTAACAGGATGGATCGACATGGCGAAGCGGGACGACCACACCGCCTTGATGGTCGATACCGCCGAGAGGATGTACTCAAAGAAGTACCTCGACAGGAACCGCAGGCTGTTCCCGCTGGTCGCCAGACTCACCAAGCCTTCGAGCTATGAACGGTTCTATCGGAACGCCTATGCCATCCTGGACTTTGACGCGAGGGAAGAACTGCAATCGATCACCGCTCCGACGCTCATCATTGCGGGCAGCGACGATAAAACCGTCGGGAATGACGCTGCCCTTGCGCTAAAGCAAGGAATCGCCGGGAGCACCCTGTATGTGTACGACGGACTCGGACATGGGCTGTTTGAAGAGGCGAAGGATTTCTACGACAGGGTGTTTGATTTTTGTGAGGAGTGACCGTTTGCCATAATTGGCTATTATTCCATTATTTTCCAAAATGCACCCCCCTAAGCCAAATGCACCCCCCTGACCGAGATTTTTCCAAGGTAATTATATTGTATCAAAATCGGGCTCTTCCCTAGAAAGTGTGGGTGGCATAAACTCGTAGAAACAAAGAAATAAATGGATTTGCAGGGTTGACATGGAGCCTCTGACATATGTGATGTACGCCAGCTGACGAGCCAGGCAAATCATAAGTTTGCCCTTGATAATTTACCCACATCTTCTAGTGAAGCCTCATATATAAGACAAGAGAAAGGAGACTGAACTGCTTATGGCGAATACTCTGCTTTGCCGAGCATCTGCAGGCATATCTGCAGGTATATTTCCAGGACATTCCTGAGGAAGATTTCCGCGCTTACCAAATCGATGGTACGCCCACCCAGGAGCCTGCCATGCACCCCACCGCGATCATTGCCACGGTAGCCGCTGGCTCTGTCATGACCGAAGGCGCGACAGCCAACGCCTGGCTGCAGCGGTCCTGCCATACGTCGCTGCGCCGGGAAAAACGGCGGTATTACGATAACTGTCTGTATTTCTTCTGCCTGATACTGCTGTCTGGCTGCTATCAGCTGGAATCATGGGCATAGCCCGTCCGAAAAGTGGGAGGGACGAAGCTGTGAATATGCAATTTGATGACTATACGCTGCAATTTGCGGACGGCGGCGTTCAGGTGCTGAAAAACGGCAGGGTGCTCTACTTCAACCGTCGCCCTGTTTACGTATGCGTCAAAACGGAGGAAGCGATGCTTCGCTTCCGCGATATCCCGTATGAAACCGTGTCGGAAACGCAGGATGGGGTGCTCGCTTCCGCCGCATTTGTAACGGGAAACGGCTCCATCCTCCGGGTGGAGGATCGGTACACCGATGAACACGGCGCGCTGAGGATCAGCCGATCCGCCGTGGTGGTGCGGGCGGATCAACGTGATTTGGGGTTTCAGACGAAAATATCCTTCTGCCAGCGCGCATCGGAAACCTTGGAGGATTTTGAATACTTTTCCCCGGGGCAATGGTATCGGGACAACCGGTATGCTGCCCCTTACGCGATGGGAAAGGATATGAACCTTTCATACCACTAGCGGAAGGAGACCTATTCCGGCCTGCCCATGTTCGCCATGCGGCATATCGCAAGCGGCGAAAGCATCTGCCTCTCCCGCTGGGCGGCGGACGCCACCCTTCCATCCCTGGATCGCACCGCCACGGAGAACTACGCATATGTAGATCCCAAGATGACGGTGGGTTCCTTTGGCGTGAGCAAAGCGAAGCCGGAAGCGCTGACCTATACGTACTACGGCTTCATGATGCGCACCCCGCTGCCAGACGCCCCAAAAGGCGTGACGCCATGTGTTGCTGCATCCCAAAGCCATAATCAAACGACGTGCATGCTTCGTAAAATGGCTGGCACAGAGCATCAGATTCTCAATCACTGTCCGCAGTCTCCGGCGGCGAACCTTCCGCTTCGTTGGCTGCCTGTGTTTGAGGGATTCCTGGCCAATCATCCTCAGCAGGTTGAAGGCAATCATCGCCAGCTCCAGAACCAGCGCATTGGTGGCAAACTTTCCGGAAGGAAGGCGTTCAACATCCATGTCGGTCTTCAGTTCGCTGTGATACTGCTCACATTCGCCATGTGCGTGGTATGAAGCAATGACGTCATCATCGGACCATCCAAGATTGGTCCAGAACATGTTCAGCTCAACGTCCGGAATCATGAGGATCTGGCCGTGCTTGTCAATGGTACGCTCAATGATCTCATAGACGATCCGCATTCCCATTGTCTTCGTTTCACCAGTACTGGTCTTGTAGGTGACGTCCTTCCAGGTCGTTCCCACGTAGACATCTTTCCCAAGTCGAGGGTGGAGGATGTCCTTACAACATCCTTTCAGCTCATTCGGCCACACCTCCTTGGACTCCTTACGCGGATTCCGTTTGACGATGAACCAGGAACCATCCTCAATCAGGATTCCCAGGTTTTCGGCAGCATCGTTCCCGGAATCCATCCGGATCAGCAGCGGCTTATCGGTCATGCGATGCGATACCGCCAGGGTCTCCTTTAGAAACTCCGGTGTATGAGCCTGACAATGCTGCTTCCCCTCTCGAAGCTCGATGTTCGCCATGAAGCCTTCCGTACCAATATAGGCAACCATTGGCGCATATCCGTCAAAGCCCTTGTACGTCCGGGATACGCCTTCCTTCATCGTCTTGGAGTTGTCGAAAGGAGTCACGTCCATGTCAACAGGAACTTCTCCTCCTGGCAATGTGCTTGGAAAAACGCCATGGGCAACAAACATGTCCACATTGGCATCCAACAGATTGGCACGCAGGCTGTCGCCGATGTCATCCATCCGCTGACGAATGGTTTCCGCTGACGGAATCCCTCGGGCGATCCCCAGGGCAGTCTGGTAGTAGTCCGGATCATCGTCGAATTCATGAACGGAATCATAAGCGGTTTTACCCAACGTCAGCAGCCCGATATAGGTCAGCAGGATGTCGCCGTCCTTGATCTGAGGCTGACTGCGTTTTGGATCAACCTTGCGGCGGTCACACCGCTTTTTGAAGTCGCTTTTTCCCAGCATTGCTCCGACGATATTCAGTCCGCTGGGTGAGATGATCCGTTCGTTTCCGAAGACGACTTCAATGCGCGGTTTGTACATGCGAATCCTCCGTTCCTTGTGCTCTTATTATACTACGGAGGGCTTGAAATCGCTTTGTTTTCAGCACCTGTTGGGTGTTTTTTCACAGTACTTCATTATGTGCCATGACGTCAATCATTCCAATGTGTCTTATTAGTTTTCAATGTTCGAGTTTCACGGATTTAGGAATATCTGCAAATTTAGTGATGTCCGCTTCATGGAGCGTAAAGCACATATTTTGCAATTCTTCAAAACAGAGAATCTTGAAGATGTCGCTGAAACTTCTCGCAGAGAACCACTGGTAATAGCAGACTGCCCAACCAATCCAATACTCATGGGAGCGACCGATGTGTTCCTCCGGCCAATCTTTGTCAGTTTATGCAAGATCCGTCGCGGAACGCTGATAAACCGCATGGTAGGCAAGGCGAAAGCTGTTGGGCGTCATGCCATAGATGCGGGAAAAGGTGCGCGTAAAATGCTGACGGCTGTTGAAGCCCGCTTCCGCCGCAATATCCACCACCGCAAAGCTGGAGGTTTTGAGCAGATATGCCGCCCGGTCGCAGCGCACAGCCTGAACATAATTCACGAACGTGCGTTTCATATTTTTTTTAAACAGCATCGTCAGATAAGAGCGGCTGACCCCGACCATGGCCGCCACCTCGTCCAGCTTGAGATCATGCTGATAATTGTCCTGGATGTAGGCGCAGGCCCGCCGGAGACGCTGGATGCCAATGGGCTGATTACGATGATGAAAGCTCCGTGCCATCCGGATAAACAGTTCATACAATTGATAACGGATCATGCTGTCCTTTTCTGGCCGGTGGTGTTCCCATTCGTCATGAAGAGCGGTTAGCGTCAGGTGAATATTGTCCCGGTCCTCCAGGATGCAGAAGCGCCCTTTCCCGCCCATAAAAGTATCCACGGAAGGATTTTGCAGACAGGCATGGTTCAAGTCAAAGCTAGGGGCTGAAAAGGTATGGCGGTAGCGCAGCAGCATATATCGTATGGGTGGCTTTTGAGCAATCAGTTCTGCCGTGGTACGCCTGCCCAACATCAGCAGGCGCTGGGCATTAAGAACGTACTCCTGATCCTTATAGCGAACGGCAACGCCGGAACCGATTACCTGCAGAATACAGTTTTCATCCTGCTGTGTGGCGATGATTACAGAAGAGCTGTCCGCCGTTTCAATTTTGCACAGGTACGGCCAGACAGGGATAATCTTGGATTCTGGATTGGGCATCTCAACTTTCTCCTTTTCTGATCCGGCTGAAATAATTAGCCGATATGTTCCATCGTCCTGACTGTATAGCCATTTTATACCGCATGACAAATTGCGTCAAGTATAATAAAACAAAAGAAACAATCCAGGCTGGCGTTTGAAGCGGAAATGAGCAAATGGAGTTTTGCCCCGGTACGCTCAAAAAAAGCGGAAAACACATTGGCCCAGCCAAGCTACAGCGAACAACCGACGGAAAAGAGTGAGGAAATGGAGAAGCAGTGTTATGCTCGTCTATTGGCGGATGAATACCGCGTTTGGGGCTTATCAGCGCAGGAAGCCACAAGAAAATCAGCGGATATGCTGGCGCTCTGTCAAAGCGATGCTGAGGCTCAGGCAGCACTGAAGGAAGCGGTGGAAACGCTTTCAAAAGGCGAAAACACCGTGCTGTTTGACCAAAACGGCGTGCCTTCGGTGATGGTGCGGCTGAAAGCGGTCAGCGGTGCGGAGCTGCTGGAGGGCTGCGAGGATCAAACGCTTCATGAAGTATTCAGAACGGACGGCGAACCGCTGGAAGAAATCTGGGTGGGCAAGTATCTGTCCGGGCGCTGGGAAGGCGCGGCGGCATCCTTGCCCATGGCGGCGCCGACGCGCTATCCTTCTCAGGACGAAGCGGCGGAGGATTGCCGCCGCAAAGGACTTGGCTGGTGCCTGACGCCTTATTTTGTGCGGACGGTTTTATCCTTGAAAAGTTTAAAAGAAGGCACTCTCCCTCACGGCAACAACGATAAGGGCCACGATTATTTTCGGCCCCAGGAGCAGGGCACGCCTTGCGGCGAAGGGCTGGTGCTCACCGGCAGCGGCCCCTGCGTCTGGAGCCATAACGGCAAGCCATCCGGCGTATGGGATATGAACGGCAACCTGAACGAGTGGGACGGCGGCCTGCGCCTGGTAGACGGGGAAATACAGTATGTACCGCTGCGCGATATGATTCTGGATACCCGGGACGCGCACGGCGCGCTTCCCTGGCGGGCGATGGATATGGCAGGATGCCCGGTTGCTCCCGGGACAGCGGGAAGTCTGCATTATGATGTGACGAATGAATCCATCTGCCTGACCGATCAGCCCGTCCGGCCCGGCATCGGCAACTGCGCCTTCCAGCAAATCGCCTTGAAAAACGGCCTGGAGGAAGCGGATATTTTAAAGCTCCGGGGCTTGCTTCCGCCCACACGGGACGAGGGTGTCGTGCTGGGCTGGCGCTGGGTATGCGCGGAGGGCGAGCGCCTGCCCCTGAGCGGCGGGGCTTACAAGGCCATTGATCACGCTGGCGCATTTTTTACCGGCATCACCAAGCCACGGGAGGAGCGCTACCAGCTGGCCGGGATGCGGCTGACCTACGTCGATCCACGCCGCTTTGAAAAGGGTGATACAAAATGAAAAACACAGCGGGCAAAGGCCGCGGCCTGGTTCATCTGCGGAAAAACAGCGTGTATGTGCTGCTGCTGCTTCCGGCGATCGCGTATGTGCTGCTGTTTTCCTATGTGCCCATGGCGGGCGTTTCCATGGCGTTTAAAAACTACAATTATTCCAAGGGACTGTTTGAAAGCCCGTGGGTGGGGCTGAAAAACTTCCGCTTCCTGGTGGTATCCAATAAGCTCTGGCCGCTGACGCGCAATACGCTGCTGTACAACCTGGCGTTCATTGTGGTCGGCATGGTGATGGAGGTGGGATTTGCCATCATCATCAACGAAATGAAATGCCGGTGGTTCAAGAAAACCTTCCAGTCCTTCATCTTCCTGCCGTATTTCATTTCCTGGGTGGTGGCTTCCGCCGTCATCCAGACGATGCTGGACTTTGACAACGGCCTCATCAGCCGCGTGGTCAAGGGCTTGGGCGGCACGATGATCAATGTGTACACGAATACGGCTCCCTGGCCCTTCCTGCTGGTGTTCTTCCGCATGTGGAAAGGCGTGGGGTACGGCAGCATCATTTACCTGAGCGCCATTGCCGGCATCGACACGGAAATGTATGAAGCGGCGGAAATCGACGGAGCAAACAGCTGGCAGAAGGTTTTCCGGATTACCATTCCCAACCTGGTGCCCACGATGGTGATCATGTTCCTTCTGGCCTGCGGCCAGATTTTCCGCGGCGACTTCGGCATGTTTTATCAGCTGATTGGCAACAACGGCGTGCTGCTGCCGGTGGGCGATATTCTCGACCTGTACATCTACCGGGCCATGGCGGGCACCGCCAACCTGGGCTATGGTGCCGCAGCGGGCTTCTATCAATCGCTGCTGTGCTTCGTTACCATTATACTGGCCAACTTCATCGTGAAAAAAATCCAGCCGGATTACACGCTGTTCTGAGGAGGGATGGATTATGCTTACCATGCAGCGGCGAAAAAAACTGCCGATGAACGAATTCCTCTTCCGGGCGACGGGCTACGCGCTGCTGTTCACGTTCGGCATGCTGTGCGTGATTCCGTTTTATCTGATCGTGATCTCCTCCTTCGCCAGTGAAAGCGCCCTCATCCGCAACGGATTTGCCCTGATTCCGGAGGAGTTTTCCCTGGAGGCGTACAACCTGGTGTTCACCAACCCCTGGCGTATTGGCCGTGCATACCTGAACACCACGTTCTGTACGGTCGTCGGCACGCTGCTGTCCCTGTTCCTGTGCACGCTTACGGGATATATTCTTTCCCGCAGAAGCTTTGACTGGCGCAACGCTTTCTCCTTCTTCTTTTTCTTCACCACCCTGTTCAGCGGCGGTCTCATTCCCTGGTATATCCTGTGCACCAAGGTGCTGCACTTTAAAAATTCCTTCCGCGCCTTGATTCTGCCCATGGCGTTTCCGGTATGGAACATGATCATCGCGAAAAATTACATGCGTGGCGTGCCCTATGAAATTTCCGAATCCGCCATGATCGACGGTGCGGGCGAGCTGACGATCTTTTTCAAGCTCTATCTTCCCATTTCTAAACCGCTCCTGGCGACGCTGGGGCTGTTTTCCGCCCTGGGCTACTGGAACGACTGGTACAACTCCATGCTGTTTTCTACCAAGCAGGAAATGCAGTCCCTGCAGTACTTTCTGCAGGATATGCTGTCCACCGCCAAAGCCCTCAAGGATCTAATTTCCAACGGCTATCTGGACGCTGCGCAGAACATTTCCCTGCCTACCACCAGTATGCGCATGGCCATGACCTGCGTCGTCATCGGGCCGATCATCTTCCTCTACCCTCTGGTGCAGCGCTATTTCATCAAAGGGCTCACCATCGGCGCGGTCAAGGGATAAGCGCAGCTGCTTTTCCGATGATTCTCATTGAATCCCATGAGGCAGGCTTTGCCTCTTGGAAATAAAAAGGAGGTACCCCTATGAAACGTTTTCTTGCCCTAATGCTGGCTCTCGTGCTTTGCCTGTCCTGCTGCCACGCGCTGGCAGAGCAGGAGGAAAATCCCTGGAGCGGCCTGGATCTGTCCGAATACGTGGAAATCAATTTCTTCGTTCCCGGCTTCGGCTTTGAGGACTTCGACGAAATCATGGAGCTCGCAAACGCGCGCATGAAGGAACTGATCAACACCAAGGTGAACGTGACCTTCGTGCCCTACGGCGACTACGGCACCAAGCTGAGCCTGTTCCTGGCCGGCGACGAGGATGTGGACCTGGTGTACGGCGCTTACTGGCTGGACTTTGCCGGCTATGCCCGTAACGGCGGCTATAAGGGCTTTGACTGGGACTTCGTAGAAAAATACATGCCCCTGACCGCCAAGAACCAGGCGCCGACCAGCTGGAACGAGGTGCGCTTTAACGGCCTGTATTACGGCGTCACCAATAACCAGGCGGGCATCGGCTTCGGCGGCACCTGGACGCGCCAGGAACTGCTGGATAAATACGGCTTCAAGGCGGAGGACATCGACAATTACGACAAGATGATCGAATACCTTTATGCTGTGGCCAAGGATGCCACCACCACCGGCATCTATCCCATCAACGCCCAGAACAGCTATCCAATGGACGGCGGCTGGTTCACCGGCCGCAACCACATGATGGATACCAACGCGGGCACCGCGCTGTGGCTGGTATGGAAATACAATACCGGCAAGCCCTTCGCCTATGAAGATTTCAAGTGGTTCGCCGATACCGACGAATACCGCCAGTTCTGCCTGCAGATGGCCGACTTCTACAAAAACGGTGTGTTCCCCTCCAGCGTGATGAACAATGACACCCTGATCGACGATAACTTCTACAACGGAACCTCCGCCATTCTGGGCGCCCTGCCCAACAACTACAAGACCATTCAGGACAGCGTGAAGGAAGGCACCCCCGTGTTCCTGAACAACGGCTGGGACGATGAATGCGTGACCCGCCGCGGCAATTACATGATCTACGCAACCTGCTTCACCAACAACTCCAAGCACACCGAACGCGCTGCCGTGGCGCTGGACTGCATGAAGAATGATCCCATTGTGAACCGTCTGCTGGTGGGCGGCATCGAAGGCCGCCACTACACCCTCACCGAGGATGGCAAGCACTATATTCCCGGTCCCGAATCCGCGGACTTCCCCTGGAACGCCTTCGCCAACAACGCCGCGATCCAGAACGACTCCAATCCCACCCAGCTGATGGACGCTGAATATCAGAAGTATCAGGATATGTACGAAGCGGCGGAAGTGCCCGCCGACACCTTCCCCATCAACGGCTTCAACTATGACGCCAGCAAGTATGACGCCGAGCTGTCCGCCCTGAACGCCCTGTTCAGCGAATACCGCTTCGCGTTTGGCTTCGGCCTCTTCGGCGATCAGACGGAAGCCAAGCTGGATGAATTCATTGCCCAGTGCAAGGCTCTTGGCATCGACGAGATCGTGAAAGATTACCGTCAGCAGATGCAGGCCTTCAACGAGGCGAAATGACAAACTGTGAACTGAATCCGGGAGCAGTTGGCATTCCGTACAGGGATGCCAACTGTTTCCTAGATGCCCTGGAAGCGTCCGGCTCGGAAATGCACGCTCTGTGCATTATGCGCCATGGCATCCAGGCGATGGAGGGATACTGGGCCCCTTATCGCCCCGGTCAAATCCATGGCAGCCAGTCGCTGACCAAAACCATGACCGGCGTGGCGCTCGGCGTGGCGATGCAGGAAGGCTTGCTGACGCTGGACGACCGGCTGACCGACATCTTCCCCGAATACGCCTGCCACACCGCGGGAAAACCCTGGTGGGATGAGCTGCGGGTGCGGCACATCGCGTCCATGGGGGCGGGCATGGAACAACAACCGCCCGTCACCAGCGCCGACTGGCAGGAAGCGTTTTTCCACATGGACATCGTGCATCAGCCTGGCACGGCGTTTTTTTACAACAGCGTGGCCTGTTCCATGGTCGGCGCCTGCATCCGGAAAAAGACCGATCTGGGCCTCCTGGACTTTTTGTCGGATCGGGTACTGCGCAAAATCGGCATTGACCCGCAGCATCTGCGCTGGCATAAGCATCCCGACGGCCAGGAGAATGGCAGCGGGGGCCTGATTTCGGATGCCAGGGAGAATGCCCTGATGATGGAATTGTACCGCCGAGGCGGTGTATGGCAGGGCGAACGGCTGCTGGCCGAGAATTGGGTGCGCTTCGCCCTGCGGGTGGAAAACCCGCATACAGGCGGCGAAAACACCTACGGCGGCATGATGTGGGTTTGGAAAAACTGCTTTGCCGCTGACGGGGCGATGGGCCAATGGGCCCTGTATTTCCCCAGGGAAGATATGATTCTGTCCCTCAGCCAGACCATTTCCTCCATGGCGCAGGACAAAGCAGTGCGGCTCGCCATCGACCGATTTGCCGGCAGCGTGCAGGACGGAGAAACGCCCTGGACAGCAGAGGAAATCCGCGCTTTCCAGGCGCGGCTGGAAAGCCTACATATCCCCATGCCGGAAATCAACCGCAATGAAACGACGCTGCAGCTGTTTGTGGACAAGCAACTGCGTGTAACTGAAGGAACGGCGCATTTCTATGCTGACGACTTGTGTATTTTTAACCCCGGCTACCTGGCCCCGGTACAGAGCTTTGGTTTCCACCGGGATGGAGACGGGCTGATTCTGGAAGTCACCGCCTGTGGAAGGACGGATTGTGTGCCGGTCGATCTGAACGGTCAGCGCACTGTTACGCTCCTGACGCCCCTCAACGGCAATCCAGCCCGCACCGTATCTGTGGCCGGGTGGTGCCCGGAGGACAGGACGCTTGTGCTGGAGGTGCGCTGGCTGGAAAGCTGCCGGGTGCACCGGATCACTTTCAATGCGCTGGGCAGCGGCGCGCAGATCACCACATCCCGCCTGCCGGTAGGCGGCTTCGACGTGCCGGATGAAACCGCCCTAGCTTCAATTGAATCAACAAGGAGCTGAACCTATGCCAAAAACTCTGAACGGACGCCACCTGATGGATGTGAAGGTCATGTACAATGTGCCGATCCGTATGCGGGACGGCGTGACGCTGTACATGGACGTGTTCCGTCCGGACAATGAAGAAAAATATCCCGCCGTCGTGAACCGCACACCATACCTGAAGGAGTCGGACACTATCGTCGGCTCTTACTGCAAAGCGTTGGTCATGGCGGGTTGCGGCTACAACGTGATCATTCAGGACGTGCGCGGCACCGGCCATTCCGAGGGCATCTGCGACCCGGCAGGCCATCAGGACGAAGACGGCTATGACACTATCGAAACCATCGCCGCCATGCCCTGGTGCGATGGCAACGTGGGCATGACGGGAGAAAGCTACAACGGTTTTTCCCAATTGGCCTGCGCCCGCGCCAATCCACCACACCTGAAAACCATCTGTCCCTTCATGACCTCCTGGACCAAGTTCCCCGCCATTTACGATTTCGGCATCTTCTCGCCTGTGCTATATGGCTGGATCATCGGGCGGGCTCTGGAAAGGGAACGCTACTATCCCGGCCAGTATTCTCAGGAAGCCATGGAGGCCATGCGGAACCTTGGCGACATGAACGCTCAGGTGTCCTACCTGCCTATGAAGGATATGCCGGCAGCAAACGTGCCAGGTATACCGGAGCTGAAATTCCACCGGGAGCTGCTGGAGAACATTGACAGCAAGGAATATCTCACGTCCATCGGGCGGGTGGAAGGCTTTGAGCAAACCACCGTACCCACCCTGAATGTGACCGGTTGGAATGATTTTTTGCGGGACAAAACGATCTACAATTACACCCAGTTCCGCGAGCGCGGCGGCAGCGAAGCGTGCCGGAAGTATTCCCGCCTGATCGTCGGCCCCTGGATGCATTCCGGCAAGCTGGAAGGATGGATCGAGGGCGTGTACTACGGGCCGCAGGGCGACTGCGACGGATACGGCTTCACAGAGAAGCTGATCGAGTGGTACGATTACTGGCTCAAGGGTCAGGACGGCGAATTCATGCGCGGTGCGCCGATCCGCCTGTTCGTGATGGGAAAGAACATTTGGCGCGATGAGTACGAATGGCCCCTGGCGCGCACCCGATTCACGCCGGTATACCTGCATTCCGGCGGCCATGCCCGCACGCTGCTGGGCGATGGGATGCTTTCTGCCGAAAAACCCGGAGACGAGCCTTGGGATGAATACGATTATGACCCCATGAATCCCTGCCCTTCCAGCACCGGCGAGCCGAATAGGATGCTGATGCAGGATCAGCGCCTGCTGCAGACCCGCGAGGACGTGTTGGTCTATACCACGCCCGCGGTGCTGCACGAAACCGAAATCACCGGCCCCATAGTGGCCGAGCTGTACGCTTCTTCCTCCGCCCGGGACACGGACTTTGTGGCCCGTGTCGGCGTCGTGCGGCGGGACGGCTCGGTTTACAAGCTGGGCTCAAAGCTGGTGCGCGCTCGCTACCGCAACGGCGAAATACCGGAACCCCTGACTCCCGGCGAAATCGTCTGTTATCGCATTGAAGCAGCCAACATCAGCATCGTGCTAATGCCTGGTGAAGCTATCCGGCTGGATGTGACCAGTTCCCTTTTCCCCGATGCGGACAGGAACATGAACACCTTCGGCAAGGTGGGCTACGACGCCGAAGGCATTGTGGCGCATCAGCGCATTTACCACGATGCCAGCCACCCCTCCGCTTTGATTCTGCCCATCATTCCCGATGAACAAATGCCCTGAAAAACATAAAAGCAGATGTCCTTGCCTTCAGTTTGTACAGTGCTATTTCCGCAATATCAAGCCAGCTTCCATGATTTGGGGTATAGTGGATTTCACGCTTCTTCATGATTCGGCGGGCTTATTCAGGCTTGAACTTCTTATATAACGATGTAGGCTTACTCCAATTGTTCACACTTAGGAACTGTAGAAAAATAAATTGTACATTTTGCTTGTCTGAATTCGATCCTGCTGTGTTGTCGTCGGTCAGCGTAGCGCCACTACGCCGCCCTCCTCCGCCTTGCAGGAGCAAATTCATCCTGCGCAATCTGTACAATTTATTTTTCTGCACTTTCCTGAATCCGTGAAACTCAAATCACCGTGACAAGCCATAAAACAAGATGGCGTCTGACTTTTCAAGCAGTTTCAATGGACATATTAAATCACCCATACGAGATTCACGGATTCAGGTATTATCCATTTTTATCACTCCAATATTTTTAATATCTCATTAATTAAAGCGTTTTGAAAAAACGCGCAGCCGCATGGTTCATCATGCGATCAAAGGGGCTTTGGGGGATGCTTCCCCAACAAGCGCTGATTTTCGATTATGATATCGGAAATCATTGCTTGCCCTTTTTTTCGGAACGTTCTGAGAACAAGCGCAAAGAACCTCTTTTATTACTTTCTCCAGCTTGTTTTTCCTGTCGCTGTGATGTATACTGTGCGGGCCGGATTTGCCTGGTGAAAGGAAGTAGGAGAATGAAGAAAACGCTGTTGTTTCTGAAAAAGGAACCCATGCTGTCAATATCTGTTTTAGCGGCTATCATCGCCATGGTGATTACACCTCCCACTGAAAAGCTGATCCAGAATATTGACTGGCACACGTTAGGCACGCTGCTCATGATGCTTTGCGTGCTGGAAGGATTCAAGAAGGAAAACGTGCTGAAACCGGTGGTGGGCCTGGCTTCGCGCCTGAAACATATGACCTCGCTGTCGCTTTTTATGGTGTTCGGTGTGTTTTTCACGTCCATGTTCGTTACCAACGATGTGTCGCTGATCATTTTTGTTCCGCTGACGATTTTGCTTTTTCGGAACGGTGGAAAGGAGCATTATATCCTGCCGGTCATCACGCTGGAAAATATCGCGGCCATTCGTGGCTCTATGCTCATGCCCTTCGGCAGCCCGCAAAATTTGTTTCTGTATGGGCAGGCGAATGTGACCGCATGGCATTTCATGCTGCATATGCTGCCGCTGTGCGCTTTGTCCGGGCTTTTGCTGGTGGGTTTCATTTTCTTTATGTACCGCAAAAATCCCCGGGAAGAGATCTCCTCGGCGGGGAAAGACGAGCCCTGGCAGGACGCGGGAAAGGTGCGTCGTGTCACCTATCTGCTGCTGTTCGCGGTGATTATCACGGTGATCGTTACCCGGACCTCCCTGTGGCCCTATGCGGTGCTGCTGGTGCTGGGCGTGATTGCGTTCCTGGATCGCAAACTGCTTTTGCAGGTAGACTATGTGCTCCTGGTCACGTTCCTTTGCTTCTTCATTTTCTCTTCTTCCATCGCCGGAAATGAAACGATTGCCGCCGTGCTCAAGCAGGCGGTGGCCGGGAACGAATACTGGTGGGCCATCGGCCTGAGTCAGATCATTTCCAACGTGCCCGCTACCATCGTGCTTTATCCGTTTACGGAAAACTTTGCTGGCCTGATCTATGGCGCGGACACGGCGGGGCTATGTTCGCTGATCGGTTCACTGGCATCGGTGATCAACTATCGCATCTATGTGCGCGAATATCCCAAGAACGGCGGAAAATTCATCAAGGTGTTTACCATGATCAGCTGGGCGTTTTTCCTACTCGTGGTGATGGCGGGATACTTCCTGAGCCGGTGGAAGTTCTTTTAACAGCTTGATCAATTTTCACAAAAGCAGTATTATAATATAGAGGTTAGCAATGGGCTTCGCAGCATTTCCCCATGCAGGATACAATTTTTCCTGATTACAGCAGAATATCAAAGAAAAAAAGTCCAACCAGCATTTTCTTTGCCAAACGGAAGCACGGTATCCTTGTAGTATTACCTTGCGATCTTCCTGGCAAGCCACACGACCACACAGGAGCCCCCGACGGCGAGAAGGATGCTGGATAACCAACCATCGCCCCCGATCCCGATCAAGCCGCCAAGAAATCCGCCGACAACACCGCCGACAATGCCAAGCAGTGCATTCTGGAAGAAACCCTTCGAGTCTCCATTCATGATCTTGTTGGCGATGGCTCCGGCCAGAGCGCCGATGACAAGTGACGCTAACACATGAAGCAGCATTTCACTCCTCCTTCCTCCCAAACGCTTAGTTCAGGAGTGTTTTTCATTCCACCTGAGCTTCGACCACCACAGCAGCCTTATCCTGCGCTTTGCCCATCATATCGTTGAGCGAGGTGTTGATATCCGGTCCACGGAAGGAGTACCGGCAGCCGAGGAAGAGGCCGACGAAGAGAAGGACGAGGGAGAAAGGCCAGACCAGAACCGTCAGGAGGGCCATCACAGTGATGGGCATGGACACCATTTCAGCGCCTTTGCGGTTGATGACGAACTGGTTGTTGTTGCCCTTCCGGAGCATTTCTTTCAACCACGCTCCCAGCTTGGACAGGTTCCCTTTCACTTCGCTGTGGGCAGACTGCCGGGGTTCTTCTTTTTCCTTGGTGGTAAATTCAGGAGTGGTCTGATTGGCCTTGCCTTCGCTCTCCAGCTTAACCAACGCATCCAGCATATCCCAATCGCTGGCTTCCAGAGCAGCTTTCGCTTCTTCGTAGGTGACATTAGCCTTGGTCCGCAGGTTTTCTACCATCTCATAATGATCCATGATTAATTCCTTAGTCAATAACAGTAATCAAGCCACTAAAGAGGGTAGAAACATGACTATAGAGCGAGCGGGAGAAATATGGGGATATGGGAAAAGTCAAATTGAACGACTTAGGCAATTATGCCTATTGATGCCAGAAAGATTCCCCCTTGTATCCGGGCATTTGACAATTCCAGATAATTCTGGCTCTTCACTACAACCTGTGGGTAGAGAATGAACGAAAACCGAAGAAATAAAAGCATCACAGGGATTTCCTGATATACTTGAGATTGTCGAGAAATCAAGGTCAGGAGAAGAACCCTGTGACAATCTCAAGTTTAGCGAAATTCATCGCCGGTGTCAAGCGTATGATCGTGGAAAATGTGGAGATCGAAAATCCGGAAACCAATCCCGCAAACATCATCAGCGTCCGGCCAGCCAAGCGGGATTCGTGCCGCTGCGGAATCTGTGGGAAGAAATGCAGCAGATACGACAAAGGGAGCGGGAGACGGCGCTGGCGGGCAATGGACATCGGCAACTGCTCCAAGGTGTATCTTGAAAGCGATTCTCCAAGAGTCTGGTGCAAAGAACACGGCGCTGTGGTGCAGATGGTTCCATGGGCACGGCACGGATCAAAGCATACCCGAGGGTTTGAGGATACGGCTGTCTGGATGTCGTTGCACCTGTCGCGGAAAGCAGTATCCGAGTATCTGCGGGTCAGTTGGGACACTGTCGGCCCTATGGTCAGCAGGGTGGAGAAGGAGACCCGGTCAGGAGACAAACGATTTGACGGTCTGGTGAAAATCGGGATCGACGAAACTTCCTATAAGAAGGGGCACAAGTACATTACTGTCGTCATCAACCACGATACGAATGCTGTGGTCTGGGCGGCGAAGGGCTTCGGCAAGGAGGTGCTTGAAAGCTTCTTCAAGGAATTGACGCCGGCGCAGCGGAAAAGCATTCAGTTGGTATCCGGTGACGGCGCCAGGTGGATCAAAGACACCGTTGCAAATTACTGTCCTCAAGCGACGTTCTGCATTGACCCGTTCCATGTGGTTTCCTGGTGCGAAGAAGTGCTCGACACTGTCCGAAAGCAGCAATGGAAAGAAGCAAGAAAGAAGGCCGCCGAAGAGAACAAAGGGAAGGGAAAACGCCAAAGAGGCCGCCCGAAGGGTGGTTCCGCGGAGAAAACCGCTGCGCAGAAAGAAGCTGAGATCATGAAGAATTCCAAGTACCCGCTGCTGATGAACCCGGATCATTTAAGCGAGTCTTATCAGGCCAAGCTTCAGCAGATTCTCCTTTATGACAGACGGTTGGCCACAGCCTATCGATTGAAGGAAGGCCTCCGGGCAATCTTTCACCTCCCCGCCGAGGAAGTCCGTCCTGCGTTGGAGAAATGGCGCCGCCGTGCCTGGTCTTGCAGAATTCCGGAATTCGTCGAGCTCCAGAGGAAGATCAAGCGTCATATGAACGCTATTGTCGCCACCGTGACGCACCAAATCTCCAATGCCAGAGTTGAGGCTGCCAACAACAAGATCAAGCTGACGATTCGGATGGCCTATGGCTTTCGGAACATAAATAACCTGATTGCTCTGATCTACCTTCGCTGTGGTGGGAGGGTGATTTACTTGCCGGGAAGGGCTCCAGTGAAGGTGACTTAACCCACATCTTCTATGGATGCCTCCCTTTGAAAAGCTTTATCTTTGCGTCAATCCTTTATCCATGATCGTTTCCAGTCCACGGTAATCCCTGACGAATGAATCCGCGCTGGCCTGAACCATTTCTTCTTCCGTAATGCCTACAAAACTAAGTTTATAACGATTGGCCTTTGCCAGTTCCCGGAAGAACTCGCGCTGTGTCCTTCCGTTTCCCTCTCGGAAAGGATGCAGCGCGTTGACTTACCCGAAATAGAAAGCCATCCGCTTCACGAAATCCGCCCGGTTCAGTCCGGCAAGACAGTTCTCTTTTTTCAGACCGGTGAATATTTCCTTCGCCATATCGTCGATGAACATTGCGTCGCAGAACATGACGCCCTTGGCAATGTTGATTTTCCTCGGCTGTCCCGCCCATGCGTATAAATCCTGAAAAATGAAAAAATGAATTGCTTTCAAATGCTCAAAATCAAAGCTGCCGCGCACCCGACGTCGCAGCAATTCATCGATTCGTATTGCCGTCAGCTTTCTTTCCACATCATGCAGCAATTCATCATCCGTGATGTTCAGCTTGTTTTTCAGCACATCCCCGCCTGGATAACAATACAGTTCATCGCCCGGCATATCGTATCCTTCCCATCCTCGCCGTTCATTGCAGCGCTTTTTTTCCTTTGTTCGCAGATTGATTATCCTGCCGCTTTCTCCATCGCGGAAGCGACGATCCGTTGACGCAATCCATCTCCTGTCACTTTCCCCGAATGGAGATCACGGAGCATTTCTTTGTCTTTTTCTGTAAGCGGCATTCCTTCCATTGCCATGGTAGCGGAAACTTCACTGACGATTTCTTCCGCGTTAAACATATCCGGCATCAAAAAAATTGAAAACTCCTCGCTGCTCATTCCGGCAATCTGCGCGCATATTTCAAGCGGAACATTTTTCTCCCTATATAGTGCCAGCGCGATCATCTGATTTGCAAAAGCCTGCGCTTCTTCCTGATTCATGCGGATCGTGGTCAGTACGGGATCGGGAATATGAATTGATAAGCTGCACATCGGTTTTCCTCCTTACGACATTGGTACATTTATTATATCCCGATAAAAAGCGAATATCAAGTCTTCCTTTAATCATCTCTGGAAAAGCCTTTCAACTCCTCCCCGGCTCTTTTTTGCTTTTTGGTTCATAAAAAACCATTGCCGACAAGGGAGTTTTGCAGTATAATAACTTAAAAAAATGGACATTGAAAGTAGAAAATCGCTATGGACATTACCCGCCCCGGCATGATAAACTATAAATCAAGGGTATCCGGGCAGCTGCGAATCAAGCTGAAAGGATGGATACGAGATGAAAAGCAACGGGCGCACTTTCCTGTCAAAAGCTTGGGGCGTGAAACTGTGATCACTGAGACCGAAATGCATTCCAAACAATCCCGTGAAACGATCCTGGCCCTGGTTCTTGCGGCGGGAAGCTCGCGGCGAATGGGCGATTTCAAGCCCTTGCTGCCGTTTCGGGGCAGGACGCTGATTGAAAACAGCGTTGAAAGCGTATTGTCCGGCGGAGCGGAATCGGCCGTCGTGGTGACGGGATACCGCGCCGCTGACGTGGAGCAAACGATTTTTCGTGCTTTTGAAGGAAGGGTTCAGTTTGTCCGGAATGAAGCGTATGCCAAAACGGATATGAAGCGTTCTATTCAGCTCGGAGTCTCAGCCATGCCAAAGTGCGGCGCCTTTTTCCTTTTGCCGGGAGATATGCCTTTGATTTCACAGGACACCTTCAGGCGGCTGCTGCTGGAACGCGCCCGCTATCCTGCTCCGGTGATCTTTCCGACGCTGGAAGGGCGGCGCAGGCATCCGCCGCTGATCGACGCGCGGGTGATCCCGTCCATCCTGGCTTTTGACAGGGAGGGCGGGCTTCGGGAACTGTGGAAACAATATGAAAGCGAGATCATCTCCGTTCCTGTGGATGACGTTGGCGTTTGCATCGATGTTGACACCCCGGACGATTATGAAAAGGTTCTGCGAATGGATGATTCAAACGGGAGGAACGATCTGAATGGACAAGATCAGCCATAGCGTGATGAAGAAGGATCACGCTCCCAAGGTATCGGGACGCAGCGTGTACGTTTCCGATTATCCGCCGGAGGGCGTACTGTGCGGAAAAATGCTGCGTTCAACGGTGGCGCGCGCCAGGATATTGGATGTTGACGCACCCCCGCTTCCCGATGGGTACTTTTATGTGGACGCCAGGGATGTTCCGGAAGAAAACGCCGTCGAAATCGTTCTGTATGATACGCCTGTCTTTTGTCGGGAAACTGTGGAATATATCGGCGAGCCGATCGCCATGCTGTGCGGCCCGGACGAAAAGACGGTGGAACGGCTGCGGGATGAATGCCGGGTGCGGTATGAACAGCTGGAGCCCGTTCTTGACCCGAATCGCGCCCAAGAGACTTTTTTTGAATACAAATTCGGCCATGGCGACGTGGAGAAGGCATTCGCTGAAGCGGACAAAATATTTGATGAAACGTTTGAGACCGGATACCATGAACACGCCTATCTGGAAACCCAGGGCATGATGGCGGAACCGGAGGAAAACGGACGCATGTTCGTGCATGGCTCAGCGCAGAACGCTTATTATATCCATGACGCGGTCAAGCGGGTATTGGGCTGTGGAGACGGCGGCGTACACGCCCTGCAGGATGTGACGGGCGGAGGCTTCGGCGGAAAGGAAGAGTATCCGTCTATCTTAGGCTGCCAGGTGGCGGTTGCGGCGCATAAGTGCGGGAAGCCGGTTCGATGTGTATTGGACCGGCGTGAGGATATGCAGTGCACCTCCAAGCGGCATCCCTCCGTCTGCTGTTACCGCGCCGCGGTCAAGGACGGCAGGGTAACGGCGCTTGATGTGGACGTGCTCTTCAACGCAGGGGCATATTCCACCCTCTCCGGCCTTGTGCTCCAGCGCGCTGTGTTCATGGCGGAGGGCGTATACAGCATTCCCCATATCCGCGTTCACGGGCGCGCCGTAAAAACCAATACCACGCCCTGCGGCGCGTACCGAGGGTTCGGCGCTCCCCAGGTCTTTTTTGCCGTGGAGACGCTGATGAACCATATCGCCCGTGACCTGGGCGTTGATCCCCTGGTTTTTAAGGCGGCGCATCTCGCCCGGCAGGGCGATCTGACCGCCACCTGCGGCCGGTATCATTTTCCCATCCCCCTACCCGCCATGATCGAAAAAATCGACCGGGCCTGTGGCTATCGGAAAAAGGCCGTTTCTTACGGCCAGCCCCAGTCCGGACGGTATCGGCGCGGCATCGGGCTTTCGCTCTGCTCCCATGGCGGCGGCCTGAACGGCGCGACCGAAAACGAGCTGACTAAATCCGTCGTCCGGCTGCATAAGAACGCGGATGGCACGGTGGAGGTATTGGCGGCAAACGGCGAAATCGGCCAGGGCCTGCGCACCACCTTTCCGAAGATCGTCGCGGAAACGCTGGGGCTTCCGCTGGACAAGGTGTTTTACGATCACCCCGACACCGCCCGGGTGCCCAATTCCGGCCCCACCGCCGGTTCGCGTTCCATCCTGATCGCGGGCGAGCTCCTCCGCAGGGCCGCCGTCAAGCTGCGGGAGCAATGGGCGGACGGACAGGAACAGGAGGTGGAGGAGCATTATCACGATCCCGATTTTTTGATCCCATTTGACATGGAAAAGATGGAGGGCGATGCCTATCCCGCCTATTCCTGGTCAGTCAGTGTGATCGAACTGGAGGTCGATACCTTGACAGGAATTTCCAAAGTGCTGGGCGCTTATGGAATCTTCGACGTAGGCACGCCCATCGACCGCAATATCGTAATGGGGCAGATGGAGGGCGGCTTCCTTCAGGGTATCGGGTTCGCCTCCATGGAAAAAATGGCTTATGACCGGAACGGCTTTATCCGTAACAACAACTTCGCCGATTATTTGATTCCCACCGCGAAAGACGTTCCAAACCTGAAAACCATGCTGCATGTGGAGTCCTATCCCTTCGGCCCCTATGGCGCGAAAGGAGCGGGAGAGCTGCCTCTGGTTGGCGCACCCGCCGCGTATCTGGCCGCCATGGAGCAGGCGCTGGGGGGAAGGCCGCTCCATCACGTGCCGTTTACCGCGGAAGACACCATCCTGGCCCTGGCGAAGGAGGAACGATGAGATGGCGGACATTCGTTTTGTCCTCAACGGAAAAGAAACGGAATACCATGGCAGCGCCACGGAACGGCTGCTGGACGTTTTACGGAATCAATACCGCTGCACCAGCATCAAGTGCGGCTGCAGGGAAGGCGAATGCGGCGCCTGCGCCGTCCTGATCGACGGTATCCTTCATAATTCCTGCTGTGTAGCCGCAGGCGCGGTGGACGGTTCCAGCGTCGTCACGCTGGAAGGATACCGGGAAACGGCGCGCTTTGCCGCGCTTGAAAAGGCGTTCGCCGCGGTGTCCGCCGTCCAGTGCGGCTTCTGCACGCCCGGCATGATTTTGGCGGCGGAAGCCCTGCTGTCGAAGAACCCGCACCCCAGCGAAGACGAGATCCGGGAAGGGCTTTCCGGGAATTTTTGCCGCTGCACGGGCTATAACGCCATCGTGAACGCCGTGAGCGGCGCGGCGAAGGAGGGAAATGGGTTATGGTGAATGGTTACACCGCCTCCTCTCTGAAAGAGGCCCTGACGATTCTCGCAGAAACAAATGCGGTTCCTTACGCCGGGGGAACCGATCTCATGCTGGAAAACCGTCCTGGCGTAAAATACCTTTTCCTGAAGAAAATTCCAGAATTGCGAAGCATCACGGCGGACGAGCGATATATCCGCATCGGCGCTGCGGTCACGTTTACCGAAGCGCTTGCCAGCCCGCTGGTGCCGCCGCTGATGAAGGAAGCGGTTTCCCATATCGCCGCTCCCGCCATTCGCAACGCGGGAACCTTCGGCGGGAATATTGGCAATGGCTCCGACAAGGCGGATACTGTGGTGGTGGAATTCGCGGCGGACGCAAAGGCGCGGATCGTCTCAAAGGAAAAGGAGCGCATTGCTGATATTGACAAGGTATTCCTTAGCCGCAAACATCTTGGCCTGTCCGACGGCGAGCTGATCGCGGAGATCCTGCTGCCCAGGAAGGGCCTGGAGCGCTATGCGTATACAAAGGTAGGCGGCAGGCAGTCGCAGGCCGTTTCCTTCGTATCCTTCGCGGGCGTGTTCGGCCTGGAAAATGGCAGGATCACCAACGCGGCGGCGGCGTTCGGCGCGGCGGGAGACGCCGTTCAGCGGTATCGGGACATCGAAAAAAGCCTCATCGGGAAAACGCCCGATGAGGCAAAAAAAGTGAAAGCCGATTATCTGCGGGCTTATGAGGAACGCATCCTTGTCAATCAGAGCCGCGTCGGCCCCGAATACCAAAGAATCGTCTGCCTGAACCTGCTGAACGATTTTTTGTCCAGGTTCGGCGTTTGAATGGTCAGGTGATTTCGATGAGCACACTTACTTCTCCGCCGCAGGCCATTTCGTCCGCGTCAGGCGTTTCCGCGTCCAGCTTCACGCGAAGCAGGCGAACGGAGGGATCGCCCGCCTCAAGCTGGCGGCGCGCCGTCTGAATCACTTTGCTTTCCAAAATACCGCCGCCAATGGTGCCCACAATCTGTCCGTCCGGCCAGATCAGCATCCTGGCGCCTGCGTCCCGGGGCGCGCTGTCCCTGCGTTCCACCACGGTGGCCAGCGCCCGGGGCGTTTCCGCCGTCTGCGGATCCGTCAGCGACCGGAGCAGTTCGGGAGGCCAGGAAGCGTTCCGGCGTTCCCTGTTTTTCACCTGAATGATTTCCGCCATGATGGAAACGGCGATTTCCTCCGGTGTTTCCGAGCCGATATCCAGACCGATGGGCGAGTGAACCGATTGGATCACCTGGGGATCACAGCCCGCTTCGCTGATCAGATACTCCTTGACCAGCGCGACCCGCCGCCTGGAACCGATCATGCCGATATAGGCGTGGGGCTTGCGGCTGATGGCGTTCAGGCACTGGGTGTCAAAGCGATGGGCGTGGGTGACGATCACAAAAAAGGTGTCCGAATCCCCCGGAATCTGTTGAAGACCCTCCTCGTATGGCGCGCAAATGACGCGGTGAACGCCTGCGAGCCGGGCCTTTTCAGCAAATTCAGGCCGTTCCTCCACCACGGTCACATGAAGGCCGAGCATCAGGCTGATTTTCACAACCGCCTGGGAAACATGCCCGCCGCCGCAGATGACCATCTTCTTTTCGTTTCCCAGCAGTTCGCAAAGCACCCGATTTCCGTCCAATTCCAGTACGCCGCCGTGGGTCATATCCCTGATTTCCTGAAGGTGTCTTGCAAAGAAACCGCTTCTGCGCAGTTCGCCCATCAGGTTTCCGGATGAGAGAAGACATTTTTCTCCCGCGTTTTTGCCGTCAAACACAGTCAGCAGCATGTTGAAAGCATTTGGATCTGCTGCCGCGATCAGCTGGTAAAATGATCGGATTTGCGCATGTGGGATGTTGACACACACGGGTATTCCTCCTCGAATGTCGTTATCAAAAAAATTATACCAGAAAAACGGGGACGTGGCAACATCAAGTGCGCCAGCTGCTCCATCAGAGGACAGCCCCATGGAAACCGCGTCAGCGCCCAAAGTGATAATATGCCATATAGCCAGCCTATCTGCAAGCATTTCATATGATCTTGCGGCAATTTGAGCCCTTTTCTTAAACCAATCGATCATTCGATATTGAGTTTTGTTGTATCGCGCATCGAACATCGAAGCGCGTTTCTTCAATCTATAATTATGGTAAAAAATAAAAAATTTATAATTATGTAATATATTTTTAATTATTTTGCAATAGTTCAAGGCAAATCTGCTTATTCCGTGTTGCACTTCTGTTGCACTTCGTTTTGTAAAATGCTGTATAGGGTGGAAGCACGGGGATGCGCGAAAGCAAATGATGAGGCCCCGGCCTTTCCGATGAAGGACTAACCACCCAGGCGGAAAAAGAAACAGACGTTCAGGAAACGACAGCAGCACCGCTCTATGCCGCTATCGCAAGAACCTGTCTGATGATTGCGGGAGGTGAGGTACAGAAAAACCCCCTCCGCCGTGAAAGCGATACGACCAGTTTGTTCCCTCGTTCGCGCTCACGGCTGGAAGCAAGGAACGCTGCCCCATCATCAAGGGAACAACAATCATTGAGAGGAGAAACAGATCATGAAAAAGCTCGTATCCCTGTTTGTGGCGCTCTGCATGGTGTTCACGATGATTCCCGCCCTGGCGGAAACCGTTCCTGAGGAAGCCCCCATAGAGGAACAGACCACT
>CADBKQ010000043.1 GCA_902795275.1 uncultured Eubacteriales bacterium
CTAGTATAGCGTTCACGAATTTTCTGGACTAAATCATGCTCCGAGCAAGGTGTCCACTTTAAGTTCTTCCGATACATCAATGTCATCCATTTTGTACTTCCAGTGGAACACGACAGGATCAGAGTTGACTTCATCGAAATAAAGATAGATCCGATCCACAAGTTCCTGCTTGGACTTAACTCGTATCCCGCGAAGCATCTGCTTTGTCATCTTGCTGAAGAAACCTTCGACCATATTCAGCCAGGATCCATGTTTGGGGGTGAACACGAATTCAAACCGACCCGGAACCGTTGCAAGATATGCTTTGGTAGCCTCTGAGGTGTGTACTCTCAAATTGTCCAGCACAAGACGAATCTTATCTCCCCTGGGGTATTTCTCGTCCAGAATCTTCAGGAAGTCGATGTAATCAGCGCTATTGTGTGTTTCCCGTACCAGCGGAATGGCTTCCCCTGTCTGCAGATCGATTGCGGCGAGCAGGGACAGCGTCCCAAGGCGACGATACTCATAGTCCCGCATGATGATGCCATTTCCAGGCTGGGGTAGCTTGTCCTGTGAGGTTGTGGCAATAGCCTGAATCCCTGGCTTCTCATCATAGGACAACACATGCGTGGTTTCTCCATCAGGGAACGGTACAAGATTGCCTTCCTCGTCGAACTGTATGGACAGCTGCTTGTAAACCAGCAACACATTGTGCATTTTCCCGTCAAAATCCGGATCGCGATTCTCGCAATAGTACTTGATTCTGAACGGCTTAATGTCCGCCTCGTCCAGTATGGAGTGCACCATGCTCCTGCTGATTGTAGACAGCCTTGGATAACCAGCAGCTTCTGCGTTCATATGAACATGCTCTGTGATCAAAGTGTATGTCCATGTCTCCGCCGCATAACCGAGATCGATCGGTTTCTGACAGGTGATATTGGTAATCCAGGCTTTCTCCTCATCGCTGATTTCCGGGTTGCGTCCTCTCCCAGGAGCATCGTATAGGGAATTATCTACCCCTCCTTCTCCGTACTTTTTGATGCACAGAAGAACGCTATTACGGTTCAACCCAACCTTATCTGCTATTTCATCGACAGTCTTCCCATCTGCTTTAAGTAGCAGAATTCTGGCCCTGTTGACAACCTGTGCCTGACTTGTCCTGGCTCGAATCTGCGCTTCCAGGCGAGCTCTATCTTCTGCCGAAAGGGTGATCGTACTTGCTTTCCTTCCCATGGTTCATACCCCTCCTTGATGGATTGGATATATTATACCACAGGGCACTAATTGAGTCTAGATAATTATCGGACGATATACTAGTGACATTTTATTACATTCGGCTTTGAATTTGACAATTCTTCTTTCCGTTTATCCTTCTCTCGTGCTCTTGCGCCACACGGGATTGGTGCGGATGTGCGTCCAGCTGAAGGGCAGCTCCGGGTTGCGGATGCGGGCCAGCAGGATATCGGCGGACATGCGGCCGATTTCGATGCTGGGGATCTGCACGGTGGTGAGGGCGGGTTCCACCAGGGCGGATTGGGAGGTGCCGTCAAAGCCGGTGACCATGACCTGGTCAGGAATGGAAACGCCTTTTCGTTTGAGCGCGTTCATCAGGTGGATGGCCAGATAATCATTGGCGCAGACGAAGGCGTCGGGAAGGGCGGGCATACGGTTCATTTGACCGATCAGCCAATCGGGATTGTTGTAGGGGGAAGCGTCCGGGGCCAGGATGCAAATGCGTTCATCCGGCTTAAGCCCCGCCTGTTCCAGGCCCAGCCGATAGCCGAACCAGCGCTCATAAAAGCTGCCGCAATGCTCCTTGTCGCCCACAAAACCGATACGGCGCGCGCCCAGCGCAATGAGCCGCTTCATCACGAGACTTACGCTGGCCACATTCTCCATGGAAACAAAATCACACGGATAAAGATGGATCAGCGAATGGGCCGGGCTGTCGATCACAACGGTGGGCAGACCCAGCCCGCAAATCATATTCAAATAGTCAGCGTCAAACAGCTCGATCGCCACGATCCCTGCCGTTTGTTCCGGGATGAAGTGAGGCGGCAGCTGCTTTTTTTGCATTTCGCCGGCAGAGATTTCAAACATTTTCAGGGTATAACCCGCCCGGCAGATCTGGTCGGTGAACGTGGTAACAAAATAAGTGCCGAAGTGGTAATCCACAGGCATGTTGTTGGTCAGCAAGGCGATGCTGCCGCCGATTGGATGAGATGCAGACGCTTTTTCTTCCGCAGGCAGGCCGTAGCCCAGTTCGCCCGCCTTTTGCAGAATCAGCGCGCGGGTAGCCGGGGGCACCGCACCGCGGCCGTTGAACACCTTGGAAACCGTATTTCTGGAAAGGCCGCAGGCGTCGGCAATGTCCTGCATGGTGACCCGCTTGTTTGCCATGGTGCAATTCAACCCTTCTGGTTTTTTATTGAATACATTTTAACATATTATGCATATCAAATCAAGTTTACAAAATGTAAATTTCACGATCGGATTTGATTGTTGTTTTACCTTTGACTAGATATATTCTTGCTTAATTTTCCGTTTTACACAAAATTTTTATTTTTATATTGACATATTGTAAATCGTAATGTAAAATAAATCATGGATAATGTAAACTCGATTCAAAGATTGTGAACAGCAATTGTAAACCGACCGTTATTACGAAAGGGGGCTTACCCAAAAGCGAATCATTGCGTTTTCTGAATCTGAATCAAATCGATAAGGAGGGAAGACATGCAAAGCGCGAGCAAAGCCCCTGCCGCGGCGGCGCGGCAAAAGAAGCAAAAGCCGGATTTGGGGAAGCGGCTGCGGGATTTCCAGGAGAACACCCCTTACCTGATCATGATTCTCCCGGCGGTTCTGGTGGTGTTCCTGTTCAACTACCTGCCCATCTACGGCGTGCTGATCGCCTTCCAGGACTTCATGCCCGGCGATCCCATCCTGTCCAGCGACACGATCTGGGTGGGCTTCCAGAATTTCTCCCGGTTCTTTAACGACGTGCAGTTCTGGCCCCTGATGAAGAACACCTTCCTGCTGTGCATCATCGGCTTCATCATCGGTTTCCCGCTGCCCATCCTGGTATCCCTGGCCCTGAACGCCTTGAAGCACAAGAAGGCGGGCAAGGTGTTCCAGACCATCTATACCGCGCCGCACTTCATCTCCCTGGTTGTGTTGGTCGGTATGCTGCAATTGTTCTTCGGCCGCTACGGCCTGGTGAACAACCTGGCTGCCAGCCTGGGCGGCGAGCGCATTTCCTACTTCCTGGAAAGCTCCGCCTTCCGGCCCATGTATATCCTGTCCAGCAACTGGCAGGACTTTGGCTGGAGCGCCGTGATCTACATCGCCGCACTGTCCAACGTGGACCCGGTGCAGCATGAAGCCGCCATGATCGACGGCGCTACCCGGTTCCAGCGGGTGCTGCACGTGGATATCCCCGCCATCATGCCCATGATCAGCGTAATGCTGATTATGTCCATCGGCGGCCTAATGGGCGTGGGCTATGAAAAGGCGCTGCTGATGCAGACCGACGGCAACCTGGCTGTCAGCGAGCTAATCGCCACCTACGTGTATAAGCGCGGTTTGACCGGCGTGCCGGACCAGGCCTACGCCACCGCCATCGGCCTGTTCAACTCCGTCATCAACGTGGTGCTGCTGATCATCGCCAACACCACCTCCAAGCGCTTCTCCGAAAATTCGCTGTGGTAAGGAGGGGAAGAGAAAATGACTGTTAAAAATCCTGCCCTCAAAATCAAGGAAAGCCACGCGCTGAAGGATACCAAGGGCGACAAGATTTTCTTCGTCATCAACGCCCTGTTCCTGGGCCTGCTGGCGCTGATCATCCTGTACCCGCTGTACTTCATCGTCATCGCTTCCTTCTCCGACCCCGACGCCGTTCTGGGCGGCCAGGTGGTGTTCGCCCCGGTGAACGTGACCTTCGAGGGCTATGAAAAAGTGTTCCAGCGCCAGGACATCTGGACCGGCTATTGGAACACCCTCTGGTACACCGTGGTCACGGTCATCCTGGCGCTGGCGGTCACCATCCCCGCGGGCTGGGGCCTGAGCCGCAAGACCACTCCCGGCAAGAAATTCTGGATGCTGTACTTCATCATCCCCATGTTCTTCGGCGGCGGCCTGATCCCGTTCTACAACGTGATGAGCAGCTTAAAGCTGATCAACTCCCCCTGGGCCGTGATCCTGCCCGCCATCATGTCGGTGTGGAACCTGTTCATGACCAAGACGTTCTTTGAATCCTCCATTCCGGAAGGTATGCTGGAAGCCGCCCGCATCGACGGCGCAGGCAAGTTCCGCACCTTCTTCTCCATCGTTTTGCCCCTGTCCAAGGCCATCATCGCCGTCATGGCGCTGTATTACGCCGTGGGCCAGTGGAACAGCTACTTTAACGCCATGATCTTCCTCCAGGACGAAGGCAAGTATCCCCTGCAGCTGGTTCTGAAAGAGATCCTGATCGCATCCGAGAGCACCGTGGGCGGCAGCGGCGAAACCATTTTGCAGCAGTACCGCCTGGCCAACCAGCTGAAATACGTGTCCGTGATCGTGTCCAGCCTGCCGGTGCTGTGCCTGTATCCCTTCGTGCAGAAGTACTTCGCCCAGGGCGTCATGATCGGCTCCCTGAAGGGCTAAAGCCATCACGGGCGGGTATTGCATACCCCCCGTGTGCCCCCCGCCCGGTTTTTCCTCTCGCTTCGCTCCCGGGCGGAAAAACCGCAAGGAATGAATTTCGCGAGCGAAATTCTCCCCGCCCGACCGGCGAAGCCGGTCGATACGATTTCAGTCAAGGGGAGGACCCCTTGACGATCCCCCATCCGTGCTTTCAATTCAATTATGGGAGGTAAACAAGAATGAAGAACATGAAAAAATGGCTTGCCTTGCTCCTGCTGGTGGTTCTGGCCTTGGCCCTGACCGCCTGCGGCGACAAGAAGGAGAGCACCCCCACGGCGGCTCCGGCGGCCACCGCCACGGAAGCCCCCGCTGCGGCCCCCGCCGAAACCAAGGCTGAGGAACCCGCCAAGGCGGAGGAGCCTGCTGCGGCTGCCGCTCCTGCCAACGATCATCCCCTGAACGCCACCTACGGCTTCCAGTGGAGCGATCCCACCGCGCCCATCCTGAATGAAAAAGGCGCGCAGGAGCTGTCCTTCCAGGTGTATTCTTCCAAGAATGCGTCCGCCCTGGACTACAACGACATGAAGATCATGGCCGACCTGTTCGCCCAGACCAATGTGCAGGTCAACTGGGAGAACGTGTCCGAGTCCGTGTATTCCCAGCAGAAGAACCTGATCTTCGGCAACAAGGACAACCGTCCCGACGCCATCTACCACGCCGGCATGGGCGCGGGCGAAATCATCAAATACGCCAAGCGCAAGGTGCTGGTGCCCATCAGCGATTACCTGGACTATATGCCCAACTTCAAAAAGCTGCTGGAAGAACGCCCCGACATCAAGGCCCAGCTCATCAACATTGAAGACGGCAAAATCTACTCCCTGCCCCGCATCGAGGAAATGGGCCTGCTGCAAAGCCCCAACCTGCTGTTCCTGAACATTGCCTGGACCAAGGAAGCCATCGCCGCCGGCGCTGTGGAAGGACTGACCGAAGATCAGCTCAAGGACGGCCTGGCCCTGTCCGCCGCCCAGATGGAGCAGATCCTGACCTACTTCCGGGATCACGACATGAACGGCAACGGCAAGACCGACGACGAACGCCCCATGAGCTTTGTGTACAACAACTGGCAGGGCAACCAGTGCGACCTGTACGGCATGTTCGGTCTCAACGACAACCTGGAGCACCGCGTGGTGGTGGACGGCAAGATCACCTACACCATCCAGGACGAACGTTTCAAGGACGCCACCAACTTCATCGCCAAGTGGGTGGACACCGGCCTGATCGACAAGGTATCCTTCGAGCAGAGCCAGGATAACTTCCTGGCCAACGGCAAGGGCATGGAAACCTACGGCGCCTTCTACTGGTGGGAGAGCGAAACCGTGGTATCCAATCCCGAAAACTACATCGTTTGCAGCCCCCTGGTCGGCCCGAACGGCGACCAGACCATCTGCGTCAGCAACAACCCCGAAATCAGCACCGGCGAAGTGATCCTGTTCACCAAGTGCCAGTACCCCGAAGTGCTGCTGGCTTATTTCGACCGCTACTATGATCCCGTCATCTCCGCCCAGATCAACTATGGCCCCATCGGCATCGTGTACGAAGAAGAACGGGACGATAAGGGCATGCTGGTGCAAAAGCCCCTGCCTGAAGGCGTGACCAGCGACGAACTGCGCCTGCAGAACGCGCCTCTTGGCATCATCAACCTGGGCGAATACGCCTGGAACAACGTGGTGCACATGGAGCCCCGCGCCCAGCTGCGTCTGGAGCGGCTGCAGCTCTGCGCCAAGCCCTTTGTGCCCGAGAACGTGAAGCCCTGCCCCAACCTGCAGTTCACCCTGGAAGAACTGAACACCCTTTCCAACTACGAAACCAACCTGAACGACTACATCCGCACCAACCTGATTTCCTGGCTGATGAAGGGCGGCGTGTCCGACGCGGCCTGGCAGAGCTTCCAGAACGACCTGAACGGCAAAGTGAACCTGGCAGGTATCCAGAAGGTCTATCAGGATGCCTATGACCGCTACATGGCGAAGTAAAAAAAGGAGGACGGATTCATGAACAAGCTGAGGAAAATCGCTGCGCTGCTGCTGGCCCTGTGCATGATGACCGTGCCTATGCTGGCGTTGGCAGACGCCGAACCCACCTTTGACGGCGTGCGCGACCAGAGCGTGATGGCCGGAACGGAATTTGATGCCCTGGATGGCATCACCGCCCAGGACGCCGAGGGCAACGACCTGACCGAAATGATCATGATCGAAGCCACCCCCGCCCTGAACTTCAAGAACGGCAAGGCGACCCCCGAAAACCCCGGCGATTATGAGCTGGTTTACTCTGTGACCGACAAGAACGGCGTCACCGGCGAGGACTACGCCACCCTGACCGTCACCAAGAAGACCGGCGAAGAAGTCGTATACAAGACCTTCGATTTCAGCACCGTGGAAGTGACTGACAACCACGGCTGGGAAGCCAAGATCGGCGAAACCGCCCAGGCCACTGCGGCCCTCAAGAACGGCGCGTATGTGATCGACATTCAGAACCCCGGCAACGGCGACGGCGACGTGCAGCTGGCCAAGGCGGGCTATGCCCTGAAAGCGGCTGACTATAAGATCAAGATCTGGGCCAAGGCCTCCAAGCCTACCTACGCCCACATCCTGGCCCGGAACGAAAACGCGGAAGGCTGGGAAACCTTTGGCGGCGCGTTCAACGTGCGCATCAATGAAACTGTGGCTCCCCTGGAGCTGAGCTTCTCCTCCCCCGCCGAAGGCAGCGCCGAACTGCTCTTCAACCTGGGCAAGATCACCCCCAACCCCGACAACGCCGAGGATACCACCCCCACGGATTTCACCGTGACCATCGACAAGATCGAGCTGTACGAGATCTCCGGCGAAGAACACGAAGTGCCCGTTTACACCGCTGATTTCACCCAGAACGAAGGCGTGACCGCCGAAGCCAGCGAGGGCGCCAACGCCAGCGCTTCCTTCGCGGACGGCAAGGCCGTCGTGACCATCGACAATTATCCCACCGACGGTGGCGTGTGGAGCGTGAAGGCCAATATCCTTCTGGGCGATCTCAAGATCGAAAAGGGCCAGAAGTATTATTACCGCTTCACCATCAACGCTCAGAACGGCCAGGGCGGCGAAGCTCTGGTGGAAAGCGCCGCTCGCAGCTGGGAATGCCGCGCCAACTTCAACGGCCTGAACGCCTCCGCCGGTGAAGATACTGTGGTATCCTCCGTGTTCGTGGCGGAAGCCGATGTGGATGACCCCGTGATCCGCCTGCAGATCGGCAACGCTCCCGAAGGCGCGGCCAATAACGTGATCACCATCAGCAACGTGGAATTCGGCAAGATGGAAGGCGACAAGGAAACCAAGAAGACCATCGACGCCTTCATGCCCTTCGGCCCCACCACCGTCAACAAGGAAAACACCGCTTATCCCTGGCAGACCTTCAACGGCACTGACGAGGACAACGACCGCGGCGTTGGCACCATTTGGACCGACAACGGCAGCTTCTTCTACCGCATCGACAACGGCGGCACTGTGGACTGGCACAACAAGCTGATCTGCGGCTTCGGCGGCAACCCCCTCACCCTGGCCTCTGACAGCTACTACATCGTGGAAATCACGGCCAAGGCGGACAAGCCCGTTTCCTGCGGCGTGTTCCTCAACCCCATGGGCGGCTGGGATCCCCGCGTGTCCGAGGGCATGGACCTGACCACCGATTTCCAGACCTTCCGCTTTGCCACCACCGACACCTTCATCATGGATATGGACTTTGAACTGCTCTTCCAGTTCGGTTCCGAGGCCCTGTCCAAGCTGGATGATGTGACCATCGAATTCAGTAACGTGACGATCTATCAGATGCAGGTCATGTAATTGCAATCACAAAGGCAGGGAGAATGGCTTTCCCGTTCTCCCTGCTCTTTGTATCGGGAGGCATATCCATGAAAACAAAAATCTACGCGGTACTGGCCCTGCTGTGCGTTCTGTGCCTGGCGCTGGCGGGCTGCGGCAGCAAGGAAGCCGCGCCTGCGGCTACCGAAGCGCCGAAGGCGGAAGGCGAGCCTTTCGCCGAAGATGTGGAGGACAAGGACTTTTCCGCCCTGCGCACCCCCGGCAGCCAGGAAGCGGCCTACGAATACAAAGCCTTTTTCCGCCCCGCCGTCGACGGCATCAATCAGCCCTACGTGGGCGACACCATGCCCTACTATGAGGATGGCACCTATTACATCTATTACCTCAAAGAGGGCGGCGACAGTTACAATCACTCCATTTACCTGGCCACCACGAAGGATTTTGTCACCTATACGGAATACGACGAGCCCATCCTGGAATCCGCTCGCAGCGGCGGTCAGGACGGCTGGGCAGGCACCGGGTCTGTGGTGAAAGTGAAGGATGAATACCTGTTCTTCTATACCGGCCACGCCTCCGCCGAGACCTACGAATACATGGAAAAGATCATGCTGGCCAAGGGCAGCAGCCCCACCCAGTTTGAAAAGGTGGAAGGCTGGGATATCACCCCGCCCGCGGAGATCGGCCAGAAGCGGGATTTCCGCGATCCTCAGGCGTATTATGACGCGGCGACTGACACCATCACCCTGACCGTCACCGCCTCCCAGGGCGGCGTGGCCCGCATCCTCAAATACACCCTGAGTGGTGATCTCAGCAACGTCACCTATGACGGCGTGATCTTCACCAACGCCGTTGGCAGCTTCTGGAACCTGGAATGCAGCGACACCTTCAAGCTGGGCGACAAGTATTACCTCACCTATTCCGCCCAGGACGACACCCTCTGGTACGCCATGTCCGATACGCCCTACGGCCCCTACGGCGAAGCCAAGCGGCTGGACGGCAAGCTGTTCTACGCCGCCAAGCACGTGGAAAGCCCGGACGGCGCTTTCATGGTAGGCTGGGCGCGCCGCAGCGAATCCCCCTCCTCCACGTCTGAGGTGTCTGGCTGGGCGGGCAACCTGGCCGTGCAAAAAATCATTCAAAAGGATAACGGCGATCTGGCATTGACGCCTGTGGAAAGCATTGCAAATCAGTTTGCCAAGCGCCGTCATTTGGCGGTGGAAGAAGATCAATTGACCGTACAGGCCGGTTCCCGGTACAACTACACGGAAGCCTTTACGGCCTATGAAAGCTTCCTGCTGAAAGGCAAATTCACCTACACCGGCAAAGGCTGCTTCGGCCTGGCCTTCGATTACAGCGGACAGGCGGGAAAATATAAGCTGATCACGCTTGATCCCACCGCCCAGAAGCTGCAATTGCAGTTCAACGAGGGCAGCACCCTGATCACTGAGACCGACGTACAATTGGAAGCAGGCAAGGAATACGCCTTCACCTATATCCAGGAGGGCTCCGTGGGCATCTTCTATGTGGCAGACGCCTCCCTGACTGTGCGCTTGTACGGCGTCAGCGGCAAGACGATCCGGCTGTACGCGGAAACCAACACCGTCACCTTCACCGATTTGCGGGAATATACAAAATAAAGGATGATCCTCATGATGAACCACAGCCTGATCTTTGCCAGGGCCTATGAAAAAGAGGCGGGCGGGAAAATTCCCGCGTCCGCCCGTCCCATTTTTCATCTGACACCCTGGGTGGGTTGGATGAACGACCCCAATGGCTTTTCCTATTATCGTGGCCAATATCATCTGTTTTACCAGTATTATCCTTATGATACTGAATGGAACTCCATGCACTGGGGCCATGCGGTGAGCCATGATCTGCTGCATTGGACGTATCTGCCCGCGTCCCTGGCCCCGGACGCGCCGTACGATTCTTTCGGCTGCTTTTCCGGCAGCGCCATGGAGCTGCCAAACGGCAAGCAATTGCTGCTCTACACCGGCGTGCGTAAGGAAGGCGGCGACAAGGGCAAGGAATTCCAAACTCAGTGCATCGCTGTAGGCGATGGAATTGATTATCAAAAATACGCCCGGAACCCCGTGCTGGACGCCAAAGATCTGCCGGAGGGTCTGAGTCCCTACGATTTCCGGGATCCCAAAATATGGCGCATGCCCGGCGGGGGTTATCGCTGCGTCGTCGGGGCCCGCCGTATGGATAAACGGGGCGTGCTGCTGCTCTTTAGCAGTGAGGACGCTTTCCATTGGCGCTTTGAAAGCATCCTGGCTGAAAACGACGGGCACTTCGGCCTCATGTGGGAATGCCCGGATTTCTTCCCCCTGGACGGAAAACACGTGCTGTTCGTCAGTCCCCAGGATATGCTGCCGGAGGGATTTGAGTATCACAACGGCAACGGAACCGTGTGCCAAATCGGTGTCTTCGATGAGGAAACCAAGCGCTTCCTTCCGGAGCATCACCAGGCCATCGATTACGGCATAGATTTTTACGCGCCGCAAACCCTGCTGACTCCGGATGGACGGCGGGTAATGATCGGCTGGATGCAGAACTGGGACACCTGCAAGAATACGGGCTATGAGGACCGGCAGTGGTTCGGCCAGATGAGCCTGCCACGGGAGCTGTCCATCCGGAACGGCAGGCTGTACCAGCAGCCTATCCGGGAACTCCAGCTTTATCGCGGTCCCAAGGTGGAATACAGGAATGTGCCGGTCAGCGACCGGGTGACGCTGAAGGGGATCGAAGGGCGCAGCGTGGAAATGGATATCCGCATCCGCCCGGAGGATGCCCAGAACCCTTACCTGAAATTCATCATGCAATTCGCCCAGGACGATCAATACTATTCCATGCTCAGCTTCCGCCCCCACGAATCCCTGCTGAAGATCGACCGGAAGTTCTCCGGCTCCCGCCGGGCCTACATTCACCAGCGCCGCTGCCAGGTGTCGCAGAACAACGGTGAAATCCACCTGCACGTAATCCTGGACCGGTTCAGCATCGAGGTGTTCATCAACGACGGCGAGCAGGTGATGACCGCCACCATCCTGACCGACCCCTCCGCCCGGGGCATCAGCTTTGAGGCTGACGGAAAGGCTGTAATGGACATCACCAAGTACAGCCTGTTTTCGGAGGAATGAAGTTTGAAACAATCAATACATAGTCCACCCCAAAAGAAGACACAGCAAACAAGCCCTCACAAGGAAGGCAAAAAAACAGTACAGGTCAGGCAGGAAGAGGTTTAGGCTCAAGAGGATCGTCCTTAATGACATAACCTCTGAGGCGGAGCAATTCCAAAGCCTGCTTCTGAGTCAGAACCTTCGTGTCATTGATGGGACGGGGAGTCTGGATAAGATAGCCACTGGGATTGTAAACTTCGCCGGTTGAAAGAATGTTCCAGATAGCGGTCAGGAGCATCTTGCAAATGGCAATGATGGCTTTCTTATGACCCCGGTGGGACTTGATGCGACGGTAGCGCTCAACAAATTCAGGGTGATCCTTGGAATTGATGAGAGCGTTGGCGACTTGAACAAGAAGCGGTTTCAGGCAGCTGCCTGCCTGAGAAATACGGGTAGACTTGACATGCTTGGCGCTTCTGTCGTTTCTGGGACAGCAGCCAGCCCAAGAAACGAGATTCTTGGCTGAAGGA
>CADBKQ010000044.1 GCA_902795275.1 uncultured Eubacteriales bacterium
CTTTTATATAAAAATGGGATACACATATAAAAACGGAATTAGTGTACCGGATGAAGAAGGTCTTATACGCTTAGAAAAGCATAGATAAAGACAAATTCCAGTTTATTGATTGGCATTATTGATTCTCTATTATATAGTGGGAGCATCCCATGCAATACCAAATCATTGAAAACGCGCAAGTCGCGCCGAAGGTGTACCTGCTGGATTTAGCGGGGGACACATCCATGGTGAAGCGTCCGGGGCAATTCTGCCAGGTGCAAATCCCCGGCTTTTATCTCCGCCGTCCCATCTCCATCTGCGACTGGGATGAGAACGGCATGACCCTGATCTACAAGGCGGTCGGCGAGGGTACGGAAGCCCTGTCCAGGCTGGAAACGGGAAGCATTCTGGACGCGCTGAACGGCCTGGGCAATGGCTACGACGTGAACGCCTGCGGGAACGCGCCCCTGGTCATCGGCGGCGGCGCGGGTATTCCGCCCCTCTACGGCCTGACGAAAGCCCTGCTCCGGGCGGGGAAAGCGCCGAAGGTGGTTTTAGGCTTCAACACGTTTGAAGAAGTTTTCCTGCTGGACGAGTTCGAGGACTTGGAGGTGCCCGTCACCGTCGCCACCGCGGACGGCAGTTTCGGCGTGAAGGGCTTCGTCACCGACGCCCTGCCGGAAAACTATGATTCCTTCTTCGCCTGCGGCCCGGAACCCATGCTGAAAGCGGTGTATCAGAAATGCAATGCCCCCGGCCAGCTGTCCCTGGAGCAGCGCATGGCCTGCGGCTTCGGGGCCTGCATGGGCTGCACCATTCCAACGAATCACGGCCCCCGGCGCGTGTGCAAGGACGGCCCCGTGTTCCGGAAGGAGGAACTGCCATGGTGAACCTGTCCGTCGATCTGTGCGGCCTGCGGCTGGATAACCCTGTCATTCCCGCCAGCGGGTGCTTTGGCTACGGCAAGGAATTTGCGGAATACTACGACATCAACATCTTAGGCTCCTTCTCCTTCAAGGGCACCACCCTGGAGCCCCGCTTCGGCAATCCCACGCCCCGCGTCGCGGAAGCCCCCTGCGGGATGCTGAACAGCGTGGGCCTGCAAAACCCCGGTGTGGAACACGTCATCGCCCACGAACTGCCGGAAATGAAAGCTTATTTTCACAAGCCGGTGATTGCCAACGTGTCGGGCTTTTCCATCGAGGAATATGTAAAGACCTGCACTTTGCTGGACGCTCAGGAGCAGGTGGGTATCTTGGAAGTGAACGTGTCCTGTCCCAACGTCCACGGCGGTGGCATGGCCTTCGGCACCAGCCCGGACAGCGCGGCAGCGGTGACGAAGGCGGTGAAGGCCGTCACGGAAAAGCCAGTGTTCGTGAAGCTGTCGCCCAATGTCACGGACATCGTGTCCATCGCCAAAGCCTGCGAGGACGCGGGCGCGGACGGGCTGTCCCTCATCAATACCTTATTGGGGATGCGCATTGACCTGAAAACCCGGAAGCCCATTTTAGCCAACACCATGGGCGGCTTGTCCGGCCCGGCGGTTTTCCCGGTGGCGCTGCGGATGGTTTACCAGGTATACAAAGCGGTGAAGATTCCCCTCATGGGTATGGGCGGCGTGTCCTCCGCCCGGGACGTCATCGAAATGATGCTGGCCGGGGCAACGGCGGTGCAGGTGGGAGCCGCGAACTTAGTGAACCCCTTCGCCTGCAAGGAGATCATCGAAGCCTTGCCGGAAGAAATGGAAAAATACAAAATCACTTCCCTTGAAGAAATCATAGGAGGCGCGCATTCATGAACCACGACGTGATCATCGCTTTGGACTTCCCCTCTGCCGCGGATGTATACGCATTCTTAGATAGGTTCCAGCAGGAAAAGCCCTTCGTGAAAATCGGCATGGAATTGTTCTACGCCGAAGGGCCGGAAATCGTGCGGCAGATCAAGGCGCGGGGACACAAGATTTTCCTGGACCTGAAACTGCACGACATTCCCAACACCGTCAAATCCGCCATGCGGGTGCTGTCCCGGCTGGACGTGGACATGGTGAACCTCCACGCCGCGGGCACCATCGACATGATGCGCGCCGCCCTGGAAGGGCTGACGCGGGAGGACGGCACGCGGCCTTTGCTGTTGGCGGTCACCCAGTTGACTTCCACCAGTGAGGAGCGGATGCAGAAGGAACTGCTCATCAACGCCACCATGCCGGACACCGTGAAGCATTACGCCTACAACGCATTCATCGCCGGGCTGGACGGGGTGGTCTGCTCGCCCTTGGAAGCGGCTCTGGTGAAGGAAGCCTGCGGCCCGAACTTTGCCACCGTCACCCCCGGCATCCGCTTTGCCGACAGCGCCGCCGACGATCAGCGCCGGGTCATGACTCCCGCAAAGGCGCGGCTGGGCGGCAGCGATTACATCGTGGTAGGCCGGCCCATCACCCGCGCCGAAGACCCCGTCGCCGCGTATCGGCGCTGCGTGAAGGAATTCTTAGGATAGATAGGAGCTAGGAGATAGGAGATAGGAGATGATTTGTGTCAAATTTGTACGCAAACTGCTGTGTGCCAGACAAAAGCGCAAACATAATGAATCTCCTATCTCCTATCTTCATTACGAAGGTCAGGTGAAAGTCGATGAAGAAACTACAGTCTATCCGCCAGGTTTCCGGCGGCTTCCTGAAAAAGTTTGAGCTGCATTACGACGCGGACGGAGAGCCAGTATGCTGGGAGGTCATTTCCCTGAACGATCTGAAAACCGCCGCCGACTTAGCCAGCCGCAAAACCGCTGTGGAGATCATCGCCCGCTTCGAGGACGGGGACTATCTGCTCTGCCGGGAATTCCGGTTCGCCGTGAACGATTATGTGTGGGAGTTTCCCACCGGCGTGATTGACGGGGACGAAAGCCCCGAGGAAGCGGCCCGGCGCGAATTGCAGGAGGAAACGGGGTTGGAGTTGGTTTCCGTGGATCGGGTGCTGCCCCCCGCCTGCTACAGCGTGGGCATCACGGACGAGTTGATCGTGCCCGTGTTCGTCACCGTGCGCGGCGATATGCAGCCCTGCGACGAATCCTATGAGGAGATCCTCTCCCACAAAATGTCTATCCCTCAGATCCGTGAATTATTGAATCAGGACAATGTAAAGATCACTGAAACCTGTATGCTGATCCTTTCCACGCTATAAAATCAAAGGAGAGATACCGCCATGACCACCGTCGCCCAAACCATCGCCCATGACCTGCTGTCCATCCGCGCCGTGTTCCTGCGGCCCGAGGAGCCCTTCACCTGGGCCAGCGGCATCAAGAGCCCCATCTACTGTGACAACCGCCTGACCCTCACCGCGCCGGAAGTACGCACCCATGTGGAGCAGGGCTTGAAAGCGCTGATCGAAACCTACTATCCCGACGCGGAAGTGCTCATGGGCACCTCCACCGCGGGCATCGCCCACGCCGCCATCACCGGGCATCTGATGAACCTGCCCATGGGCTACGTGCGCTCCGGGGCGAAAGACCACGGCCGGGGCAACCAGATCGAAGGGAAGCTGGAACCGGGCCAGAAGGTGGTGGTGGTGGAGGATTTGATTTCCACCGGCGGCAGCGTGATCGAGGTGGTGGACGCCCTGCGGGAAGCGGGGGCCGAGGTGCTGGGCATTGCCAGCATTTTCACCTATGGCATGAAGAAGGGCCTTGAGCGCTTAGCCGCGGCCAACGTGCAGAACATCAGCCTTTCCAATTTCGACGCCCTCATCGAAGTGGCGGCAGAGGAAGGCTACATCAAGCAAGAGGACTGCGACCGCCTGCGGAAGTTCCGGGACAATCCCAGCGACGAAAGCTGGATGAGCAAGTAAAAAAGGAGGCCCACCATGCGCCATTTACTGAGCATCACCGATTTATCCGTGGACGAGATCGACGCGCTGCTGGAAACAGCCTCAGATATTGAGGCAAACCCGGACAAGTACGCCCACGTGATGGAAGGAAAGAAGCTGGCCACCCTGTTCTTTGAGCCCTCCACCCGCACGCGGCTGTCCTTTGAGGCGGCCATGTACGAGCTGGGCGGCCACGTGATCGGCTTCGCGGGGGCCAGCAATTCTTCCGCGGCCAAGGGCGAATCGGTGAAGGACACCGTCCGCACCGTGGGCTGCTACGCGGACATTATCGCCATGCGCCATCCGCTGGAGGGCGCGCCCTGGGCGGCGGTGCAGGCGGCGACCACGCCGGTCATCAACGCGGGCGACGGCGGGCACCACCACCCCACCCAGACCCTGGCCGACCTGATGACCCTGAAAAAGGAGAAGGGACGGCTGGATCATTTGAAGGTGGGCCTGTGCGGCGACCTGCGTTTTGGGCGCACGGTGCATTCCCTCATCGGCGCGCTGAGCCGCTATCCCGGCAACGAATTTGTTTTGATCTCGCCCCGGGAACTGCGGGTGCCGGGACACATCGTGGCGGATTTGATCGAGGCGGGCATTCCCTACAAGGAAGCGGAATCGCTGGAGGACGCCATCGGCGATCTGGACGCCTTGTACATGACCCGCATCCAGCAGGAGCGCTTCTTCAGCCCGGAAGAATACCTGCGGCTCAAGGACAGCTACATCCTGGACGAGGAGAAAATGCGCCTGGCGCCCGCCGACATGATCGTGATGCACCCCCTGCCCCGGGTGAACGAGATCGACGTGAAGGTGGACAGCGACCCCCGGGCCTGTTATTTCAAGCAGGTGATGTACGGCAAGATCATGCGCAAGGCGCTGATCATGAAGCTGATGGCGGAAACGGAGCTGCCGCCCAAGCCGAGCCGGGTGTTCATCACCACCGGCAAGCAGTGCAAAAACCCCCGCTGCATTTCCTCCACCGAGCAGGGCCTGGAGCCGCTGTTCTACCCGGTGCATCAGGTGATGCGCCACGGCGAACTGGTGCGCATCCCCACCAAGTACGTGTGCGCGTACTGCGATATGGAGCAGGTGTAAGCCATGGGATATATTGCTGATTTGCGGAAAAGCGTGGGACACCGCACCCTGATCATGCCCTGCGCCTGCGTGATCATCGAGGACGGGCAAGGGAAAATCCTGCTGCAGAAGCGGGTGGACGACGGCAGGTGGGGCTACCACGGCGGCGCGATCGAGATCGACGAATCCGCCGAGGAAGCGCTTCGCCGGGAAGTGCGGGAAGAACTGAACATTGAGCTGGAGGAGATTCGGCTGCAAGGGGTATATTCCGGGGCGGAATACCACCACGTCTATCCCAACGGCGACGAAACCTCCTGCATCGATATCGTGTATGTGTGCGGCAAATACCACGGCGACATGCGTTTGCAGCCCGAGGAAGTGGCGCAGGTCGCCTGGTTTGACCGGGAAAGCCTGCCGCTCCATCTCACCGACAGCTGCAAGCAGCCCATTCAGGATTATTTTGACCGGCTTTCAAAAAGGGATTGACAAACTGAAATTCTGTGGTAAAATTATATTTGATCAAAGATAATAATCAATGATCGCCTGGAGAAAATACAGAGCAGGCAGGACATGGCGGCGTGGGCGGAAGGGCTGACCTGATGCGGCGAATCGGGCGGCACGATCATCCCGCTTTGCCGCCCCTGCGAGAACCGCCGCCCGGAGGAAAAGAAATGCGTTACGACATCGCCATCATCGGCACCGGCCCGGCGGGACTGTCCGCCGCTATCACCGCCACGATTCGGAACAAAAAGGTGCTGCTGCTGGGCAGCAAGGATTTGAGCGAAAAGCTGGCCAAGGCCCACGAGATTCAGAATTACCTGGGCTTCCCCGCCATAAAAGGCGCTGACCTGGCCGCGGCGTTCCAGCATCACATCGACCAAATGGGCATTGAAATCACCGAAAAGCGGGTGAACGCCGTCTACGCCATGGGGGACTTCTTCGCTTTGCAGGCGGGAGAGGACATGCTGGAAGCCTCCAGCGTCATCCTCGCCACCGGCGTGGTGCAGGGCAAGCCGCTGCCCGGGGAAACCGAACTGCTGGGCCACGGCGTCAGCTATTGCGCCACCTGCGACGCGCCGCTGTACCGGGGCAGGCGCGCCGCCGTGATCGGGTACAGCCCCCGGGAGGAAGCCGAAGCCGCGTTCCTCAGCGAGGTGTGCAGCGAAGTCCTCTACTTCCCCACATACAAGGAAGAAACGCATCTGCCTGAATCCGTGCGGGTCATCCGGGAAAAGGTCGTCGGCATTGAAACCCGGGAACAGGAAAGAGTTGTCAAAACCGCGGAAACCGGGTATACTGTGGACGGGGTGTTCGTGCTGCGGGAGGCCGTGGCCCCGGCTCAGCTGGTGCCCGGCCTGGAAACGGACGGCGGCCACGTGATCGTGAACCGCAAAATGGCGGCCAGCATCCCCGGCGTGTTCGCCTGCGGGGACATCACCGGCACGCCCTACCAATACATCAAGGCCGCGGGCGAAGGCAATGTCGCCGCCCTCAGCGCCGTGGCGTACCTGGATCAGAAGATGCGAAAGTAATACTGGGGGAAACCGCTCTTTGGCCTCCAAAGAGCGGTTTCCCCCAGAAAAAAGGAGAAAAAGAAAATGGTCAAGAAAATCAATGCGCAGCAGTTTGAAAGCGAAGCGAAGAAGAGCGCGGTGGCGGTGGTGGATTTCTCAGCGACCTGGTGCGGCCCGTGCCGGATGCTGGCCCCCGTGGTGGAGAGCGTCAGCGAAAAGCTGGCTGGCAAGGTAGATTTTTACAATGTAGACGTGGACGAAGCGTCCGAACTGGCCATGGCGTTCCGGGTCAATTCCGTACCCTGCCTGGTGCTGCTCAAGAACGGCCAGTTCGTGGATCAGTCCATCGGCTTCAAGCCCGAACCCATGATCACGTCCTGGATCGAAGGCAACCTGTAATACCGCAGACGGCAATGGCGCATTTCATCACCGGCCCGGTGGTGAATTGCGCCATTGATTTTATGACAGCTTATCGATCGACAACTCGGGACTTGTCTTTGAGCAGCTCCTCAATGTAATTCTCTGTCAATGGAGAGATAAAAAATGCAGATCAATCAACTGAATTACAATGATTACAAGGGCAAGAAATACAATGCTGAGATTCGTTCGGATCAGTATTTATCCATCGAACCCGGGAATAATGGTTTTGAAATGAAATGGGTTTATACCGAAACTGAATTGAAGATGTCAATTCATGACAGTATGCTGTCAGACTGGCTGGAAGACCCGGCAGCCTATGGCGCGTTTGAACATGGAAGGATGGTTGGATTTATCGAGGGCTTCTTGGAGAAGTGGAATAACCGCTTCCGAATTACTAACATCTGTGTTTTTGACGAATCAGACCGTAGACGTGGGATTGGAACGCTGCTTCTGGACAGAATGATGCTTGACGCTGTGAACAGCGGTGCAAGGATGGCGGTGCTTGAAACACGGAGCTTCAACTTCAAAGCTGTTTCTTTTTATCAGAAAAACGGTTTTGAAATCATTGGCTTTGACCGATACGCTTATTCAAACAACGGACCTGAAGAACACAATATGCGGATAGAGATGGGAAGAAAAATTACATGACATAGTAAACCTGAAGTAAATCGTTCAAATTCTAGTTTATCATATCATTTCAGAATCTTTTCTCCACAAAGAAGGGCAGGTGACGACCATGACCGATCCTGAACAAAATCAAAAGGACGACCTTCCCCAATTGCACCTGGACAGCCAGCTTTGCTTCCCGCTGTACGCGGCGGCGCGGAAGGTGGTGAACCATTACACGCCGTATCTGAAACCCCTGGGCATCACCTACACCCAGTACATTGTGCTGCTGGTGCTGTGGGAAAGCGGCAGCGCCACGGTGGGCGACCTGTGCCGCCGGCTGTATCTGGACAACGGCACCGTCACGCCGCTGCTGAAAAAAATGGAGGAATGCGGCTACATCGCCCGCAGCCGTTCCCGGCAGGACGAGCGGGTGGTGGCGATCACGGTCACGCCTCAGGGCTGGGAGCTGCGCCAGCGGGTGAAGGACATTCCTTTCCGGGTGGGCGGCTGCATCCCCCTGGCCCACGAGGAAGCATATCAGCTGTTCCTGCTGCTGCACAAGCTGATTCAGAGCATGGAATCATACGATTCTCAGGCCCAAGGCTGAAAAGACTTTTGCCTGAGAATCGCATAAAAAACCGTCCTCCGCGTCAGTCGTCCGCTTCCCGGGATTCCGCGCCGTTGGCGAGCGCCCTGGCGTACCGTTCGCTCATCAGGTCGATGGAGTAGAGATAGCGCTCGCCGTTGATTTCCGCCGTGCATTCCCGGATGTCCTGGTATTCCGGGTCGGTTTTCATCTGGGCGAGGATGGCGTCCATGGTTTCCTTTTTCAGGAAGAAGGGCTGGCGGGCGAAGTAATACACCGGCGTGGGCGTGGGGAACGCTTTGCAGTTGAAGCGCACCATTTCCGCCACCGTGCGGGCGTCGTCCTTCTCCAGGGTCAGCATGGCGATCTTGGCGTAGTTGTTCGCCATCAGATCATCGGAATAGAAATAGACGTCCTTGTGCCCGGTCACGAGCTTGATATCCTTGCAGCTTTCGTCCTGGAACAGCTCTTTCAGCAGCCCGTCGATGTCCTCCTCGTCCTTGGCGATCAGTGCTTTGGGCGTGATGAGGGCGGACTTGCAGCGCGTGCGGATGAAGTCGGCCAGCAATTGCGCCTTGGTTTTCACCGGTTCCGGGGGCTGTTCGGGCTCCGGCTCGGAGGGCTTGAAGGGGTCTTCCACGTCGGGCAGGGATTGCATGTAGTCGAAAATGTCGGGCTTCTTGGCAGGTTCCGCCCCATTGATCGCCTGTTCGGCGGCCTCCTGCATTTCCTTCTTTTCCAGCTTGGGATTGTCCAGTTCCTTGTTCACGGCGGGGTCCAGTGCGTCGCTGAACTCGCCCGGGATCTCGCTGGGCTTCATTTCCACTTCCTTGGAAAAGCCCGGCTTGCGGCGTCCAAATAGGGCCATGGGGATACCTCCTTTTGAGAAAGCTCCCGCGCATTTCTGCGCGGGAGCGTTTTGCGTTTCTATTGGATTGAATCAGATCAGGCCCAGTTCTTCCAGCTTATCCGCGCAGTCTTTCAGGTCGAACTTTTCCAGGGTCTCGCGGGTGGGGATACCGGTTTCCTTATCCCAGCCCATGGCCTCGTACCACATATCCAGGCTCTTTTCCCAGTCCTCGCGGTCGAGCTTCACGGTGCCTTCGTCGAACGCCTTGAGGTCGGGGTCTTTGTCGAAGACCCAGTCGCTGACCCGGTCATGATCCTTGCGCAGGTTGGTGCTGCCCAGGTTCAGCTTGAAGGAAACGGCGGTCATCACGCGCAGCAGCTGGCTGATGCGTTCGGAATCCCGTTCCTGATCGTCCCGGGTGTATTCCTCGCCCAGCACGGCGGACATGTACTTGGCGTCCAGGTCGAGGTCGCCGATGTAGTTGCGCTTCTTGCTGGTGGCGATGGTCATGGGGTACATCCAGTTGCACAGGGTGGCGCTGTCGTGCCACTGCTTGCCGATGAAG
>CADBKQ010000045.1 GCA_902795275.1 uncultured Eubacteriales bacterium
GTACACGGATGATGATTGTCGGATTCGTTTCGGGGTTCTCGATCTCCACATTTTCCACGACCATACGCTTGACACCGGCGATGAATTTCGCTAAACTTGAGATTGTCACAGGGCTCTTCTCCTGACCTTGATTTCTACACAATCTCAAGTATATCGGGAAAACCCTGTGATGCTTTTTATTTCAAGGCTTCTCCCTCATTCTCTACCCACAGGTTGTAGGGAAGAGCCGAAAAGATCCTGAAATCTGGTATCCATAGAAGGTGAGCAAACCAACTGATCCAGATGAACTTTGTCATGACAAGCATAGCATAAAACCAGCGAAATGACCAGAGGGAAATCAGCGTGACGCCGAAAAAGTTTTTCCACATAATAGTACGGGATAACCCCCGTCTTTCCACACCACCGCTCATGCGGACCCGCAAGCGGCGGTTCAGTTACCGGCACTTGGCAGCATGTTTGTTCGGAAATCGAGACGTTCCGCAATTCTGCCATACCTGTGGGCTCAGCCATGCCTTGTGGCATGGGTTACGGCTTGCGCTGCGTTTCCCACAGACCTCCCCGCATAAGGTGCAATAGCCTTCATTTCATGCGGCCGCCGCATTTACGTGACAGAGTCCGGGTAGTATGGGACTTCGACTTGTCTTGCAGCCTCGTCCGCTCTGCCCCGCCTTACTATGCGGTTTCTGTTCATCGGCTCGGAACTTTGCCTGCGGCTTCCTTCAGATTCCACCTCGCAGTGGACACCCTTGCCGTTCGGCTAACACTTCCTACTGCCAAGCGTGTAGTGGACTTTCACCACCAAGCTATTGACCATGGCGGGCGTACCAGAAAAAAGGAGGGGCCAAGCGGCTCCTCCCTTTGTGTTATGAAACTGAATCAGTCGATATCAGCGTAGGTCCAGATCACGTCGCCGAGAGCCAGGCGGATCACGCCATGGACGTTGGGCTTGAGCATCTGGGCAGTGGTGTAGTAGTACAGCGGGTTCACGCCGCCGGTAGCCATCAGAACCTTTTCAGCTTCGGCAGCCAGCTTGGCGCGCTCCGCGGGATCGGTAGCGGCCTTCACTTCATCCACCAGCTTGTCATAAGCTTCGGCCCAGGTCTTGTCGCCGTCGGGGCCCCAGTAAGCGCCGATACCGGCGTCAGCGGTTATGGCACTGTTGCGGGTGTAATCGCCGATGGAGCGGCCAAGACGAGGATAGTTGTTACCGGAAGCGGAGATGAAGATCTCCAGGAAGTTGACAACGTCGTTGAAGTCGGCGATCCAGCCCATACGAGCGGCTTCCGCGTCGCCGGCCTTCAGCTTGGTCTGCAGGGTGGCCCAGGCTTCCTGGTTGACCACACCCTGAATGCCGAACTGGTTCCAGGTTTCCTGCACGTACTGGATAATCAGGGCGTTGTTGCCGCTGTTGTTGAAGGCGAATTCGATGGAGGGGAAGTCGGTGAACTGGATGTCGCCGCCCTCGATGCTGCCGGTGTAGGGATAGCCCAGGTCGATCAGGGTCTGCAGGGCTTCCACCTGGTCCACGGTGAGGTCGGGGTTCACATCAGAGAATTCGTTGGTGCCTTCATACCACTTGCCGTAGCCCTCGGCGATACGAACGTTGCTGTTCAGGCCGTCGGACAGGCTGTCCGGGAAGAAGCCGGTGGCGGGCACTTCGCCGCCCTTGGTGATGTAGGTAACCACTTCGTAGCGGTTAATCAGCTGGCCCAGGGCGAAGCGGGCTTTGCTCTGCTCCTGCACGGTGAGCTGCTTGGCGGCGGGGCTCAGATCCTTGTACACGTTGAACAGGATGTAGTAGGTGCCCTGGGTGGGCCAGAAGACCAGTTCGCCGGGATAGGTGGCGTTCAGGCGGTCATACTCGGTGGAGGAGATGGACTGGATATACTGCACGGTGCCGTTTTCGTAAGCGGTCAGGATGGCGGTGTTGTCTTCGGACAGATAGAAGTTCAGGCCGTCCAGCTTCACGTTTTCGGCGTTCCAGAAGTAGGGGTTCTTCTCGAAGGAAATCACGTCGTCCACGGCGTACTTGGTCATTTTGAACGGGCCAAGGCCGACGTAGGTTTCGGGGTTGGTGGCCCAGATGCCTTCATTGTCGGCGATATCCACGCGGACGGGATAGAAGGGCACGAAGGCGCACAGGTTCAGGAAGTAAGCGCAGGGCTGGGGCAGATGCACGACCAGGGTGCGGGCCGCGTCGTCCGCGTCGATGTCCAGGCCGCCGTCGGCGGTGCGGGCAATCACGTCATACAGGAAGCCGTAGTCGGCGCCCAGTTCGGGGGAAGCAGCGCGTTCCCAGGAAGCCTTGATCTGGGAAGCGGTGGCGTTGGTGCCGTCGGACCACTTGAGGCCCTCGCGCAGCACGAAGGTGTAGGTCAGGCCGTCCTCAGACATTTCGTAGGACTCGGCCAGGTCGGGCTTGAGCACTTCTTCGCCCTTGTCATTGACCTCATAGGTGGTCAGGCCGGAAAACGCGGAGCGGATGATGTTGGAACCGGCGGACGCGCTGTTCAGCGCGGGGTCCATAGACAGGGGGGTGCCGCCGCCCAGGAACAGGCTGACAACCTTGCCGCCCTCCGCGGACGCGAAGGAAGCGACGCTCAGCACCATCACCAGTGCCAGCAGAAGAGCAACGATCTTCTTCATTAGGGGATCCTCCTTTTGGAAAAAAGTATATTTGTTCACGCCATACGGCGGGAAACACGGGGGAGTGAGGGAATAGGGATTAGGGATTAGGGATTAGGGATTAGGGATTAGGCAATAGGCATTAGGCATTAGGGATTAGGCATTAGGGATTGGGCAGGCCGTTTTTTGTGACCATGGATCACAAACAAATGAATGCCGGATATTTTGCCTATTGCCTAATGCCTATTGCCTGATTCCTCTTGCCTGCTCAGACATGATGGCAGGCCACGAAATGGTTCGGGGACACCTCGCGCATGGCGGGGCAGCTCTGGGCGCATTCCTTGGTGGCGCGGGAGCATCGGGTGCGGAACGGGCAGCCGGAGGGCATTTTCAGGGGGCTGGGCACGTCGCCCTCCAGCACGATGCGCTTTTGCTTCCGGCTCTCCTGGGGGTCGGGGATGGGCACGGCGCTCATCAGGGAGATGGTGTAGGGATGCACCGGATGGTGGGTCAGCTCGTTGGAGGAGGCCAGTTCCATCATGTGGCCAAGGTACATGACCGCGATGCGGTTGGAGATGTGTTTGACCACGCTGATATCGTGGGCGATGAACAGATAGGTCAGGCCGAACTGGTTCTGCAAATCCTCCAGCATATTGATGACCTGGGCCTGGATGCTCACGTCCAGGGCGGACACCGGCTCGTCGCACACGATGAATTCCGGCTTGGAGGCCAGAGCCCGGGCGATGCCGATGCGCTGCCGCTGGCCGCCTGAAAACTCGTGGGCGTAGCGGGTGGCGTGCTCGGTGTTCAACCCCACCAGGCGCATCAACTCATGCACCCGTTCCTCGCGGGCTTTTTTATTCTCGCACAGGTGATGCACATCAATGGGCTCGGCCACAATGTCCGCCACCGTCATGCGGGGGTTCAGGGAGGAATAGGGGTCCTGGAACACCATCTGGGCCCGGCGGCGGTACTCTTTCAGGGATTCCTTGTCCCCGATCTTCCTGCCGTCAAACCAGATTTCCCCTGCTGTGGGATTGTATAGATACAGCATGGTGCGGCCGACCGTTGTTTTACCGCAGCCGCTTTCCCCCACCAGGCCCAGGGTTTCACCCTTGCGGATGTTGAAGGTCACGTCATCCACGGCCTTGAGCATGGTAGTTTGCAGGAAGCCCGTGGAAATGGGAAAATACTGCTTTAAGTGGCTCACCTGCACCAGGTAATCCGGGGCGGGGGAGAAGGCTTGTTTGTCAGTCATGATCTTCTACCTCCACCGTGCCCTCCTCGGGGCGTTCTTCATAGCAGGCGCCATTTTTTATATTCATCCAGCAGGCGGACAGATGGTCGCGGCCTACCCAGTATTCCTTGGGTTTTTCTTTCAGGCAGATTTTCATGGCCCGGTCGCACCGGGGCGCGAAGGGGCATCCCGGCGGTACATGCAGCAGGTCGATGGGCGTGCCGGTGATGGGCACCAGGCGGGTCTTTTCATCGTCGCTCATATCGGGAATAGAGCGCATCAGGCCCCGGGTGTATTCGTGCATGGGGTGATAGAAGATGGCGTCCGCCGTGCCGCGCTCGCACACGCCGCCGGCGTACATGACGATCACCTCGTCGCAGATCTGCGCGATGACGCCCATGTCATGGGTAATCATGATGATGGACATGCCCAGTTCCTTTTGCAGGGACAGCATCAGCTCCAGAATTTGGGCCTGGATGGTTACGTCAAGGGCGGTGGTGGGCTCGTCGGCAATCAGGATGTCGGGCTCACAGGCCAGGGCCATGGCGATCATCACGCGCTGGCGCATGCCGCCGGACAGCTCGTAGGCGTATTGGTGAATGCGCTTTTCCGGCTCGGAAATGCCCACCAGCTTGAGCATTTCGATGGCCCGTTCTTCCGCCTGTTTTTTATTGCGGTCGGTGTGCAGGATGATGGCTTCCCGAAGCTGGTTGCCGATGGTGAAGGTGGGGTTCAGGGAAGTCATGGGGTCCTGGAAAATGATGCTGATTTTGTTGCCCCGGATCTTGCGCATTTCCTCGTCGCTCTTGCCCACCAGCTCCTCGCCGTGGAGCTTGATGGAGCCGGACACGATGCGGCCGGGATTGGTGAGGATTTGCAGGATGGAGTAGGCGGTGACGGATTTTCCGCTGCCGCTCTCCCCCACGATGCCCAGCACCTTGCCCTTGTCCAGCTGGAAGGACAGGCCGTTCACGGCCTTCACTTCGCCGGAGGGGGTGAAAAAGGAGGTGTGCAGGTCTTTGACTTCGAGCATGCTCATGGTTTGCTTCCCTCCTTATGAACGCAGTTTGGGGTCGAAAGCGTCCCGCAGGCCGTTGCCCAGCAGATTGAAGGACAGCACGATCAGGAAAATGGACAGGGCCGGGAAAATCAGCTGGTAGGGATAGGAACGCAGGCCCGTGCGGGCGTCGGAGGCCAGGGAGCCCAGCGACGGCATGGGGATAGATACGCCCAGGCCCAGGAAGCTCAGGAAGCTCTCGGTGAAAATAGCGCTGGGAATCTGCATGGCCGCCACGATGATGATAACGGACACGCAGTTGGGGATCATATGCTTGCGGATGATGCGGGCCGGGGACGCGCCGATGGCTTTGGAAGCCAGCACATATTCCTGCTCCTTGATGGACAGGATCTGGCCGCGCACCTGCCGGGCCATGGACACCCAGTACAGCAGGCCGAAAACGATAAAGATGGATACCATGCCCGCGCCAAGGCGGGCGATCAATTCGCTCTTGGAGGTGGACACCCAATCTTTTATGGCGACGGATAGCAGGATCACAATCAGCACGTCAGGCAGGGAATAGATAATATCCACGATGCGCATCATGATCATGTCCACCTTCCCGCCGAAATAGCCGGAAATGGAGCCGTAAATAATCCCGATCACAATAACGATCAGGGCGGAGAAAATACCCACCAGCAGGGAAATGCGGGTGCCGTAAATCACGCGGATGGCGTAGTCGCGGCCCAAGGCGTCGGTGCCCATGATGTGGGGAAACACGTTGATGCCCTTGGCGATCTTCGCCTGCTCCTTGGCGCTGTACTGGAAGGGCGCCAGGTTTTGGGCAGACACATCCTGCTTGGTATAGGTGTAGGGATAGAAGTTGGGCACGATAAAGGCGATCAGCGCGATGAGGAGGATCACGCACAGGGAAATCATGGCGATGTGGTTTTTCCGCAGGCGGCGCATGGCGTCCCGCATAAACGAGACGGATTCCCGCATGGTCACCTGCTGGGCCTTTTCTTCGTCGCTGGCCTTATCAAACAGATTGGGATCAATCTGCAGGCTTAAAGGGTTTTTGAATTTCTTGTTTTCAGACATGTCGTTTCCCCTGCTTCGTTGATTATCTGCAATTCCTGTGTGTCAGGTCAGGTCGATCCGGGGATCAACCACCTTGTAAAGAATATCGCCGATGAAATTCATCAGGATGATCATGGTGGCCAGGAAAATGGTCACACCCATGATCATCATGTAGTCGGTGCGCAGCATGCTGTTGGTGAACAAGCGGCCCAGGCCGGGCACGGAGAAAATGTTTTCAACCACCATCGAGCCGGTGAGAATGTAGGCCATCATGGGGCCGGCGTAGGTGATGACGGGGGTCAGGGTGTTTTTCAGGGCGTGCTTAAAAATCACCTTGGTGTTGTTCACGCCTTTTGCCCGTGCGGTGCGGATATAATCCTGGCCCAGCACGTCCAGCATGGAGGAGCGCTGCAGGCGGGTCACATAGGCCATGGGATACAGGCTCAGAGAGATGATGGGAAGCACCAGCCCGCCCGACTGGTTCCCCATGGAGGGCAGCCAGCCCAATTGCAGCGCGAAAACCAGCAGGAGGATCGTCGCCATGACGAAGGATGGCATGGATACCAATGCCGTTGTCAACACCTGGATCAATTTGTCCAAAGCTTTGCCTCTTTGCAGCGCCGCGATGGACCCGAATACCACGCCAAGAATGATTGCCAGCAAGCCCGCCGTAAAGCCGATGCGGGCGGAATAGGAAAAGCCGCCGATGATCAGGTCGATCACTGTGTTGCCCACCCAGCCGGTGGAAAGGCCGAAATCCCCGTGAAGAATGCTCCACAGGTAATTGAAAAACTGCACCGTCACGGGTTTGTCAAAGCCATACTTGGCCTCCAGGGCAGCGATGACCGCGTCGCTCTTGGCCTTTTCAGAACTGAAGGGACTGGCGGGAATGGCGTGCATCACAAAAAACGTGATGGCAATCACCAGAAAAATGGTCAGCAGCGCCATCAGCAATCGCTTAACCAAATAAGAAAGAAACTTAGCGTTCATTGGACGACTCCCTTGTGACACCGTAAAAACGGCATATACGTTTAGATAACCATGATAGCGATATTTCTTTGATCCGTCAAGCCGAATAACAGAAATAAACATAAAAAATGCAGATGATGACACTTGTATACAATGCCGTCCGGCACGGCCGACGCTTCTCCCTCCTACTGCCGGCGCATTCTATGTGATTGAACCCACCGAAGGCACTACCGGTAATTCCCTGAGCAGCTCAAAAGTTATTATCAAGGGTTTGGGCAAGGACACCTATATGCTATATGAAACGCAAGCTTCCAACGGATACAATTTACTGAAGGAAGATAAAACTGTTGAAGACAGTGTTCTGGTATCTGAGTCAAAGCATTGTCAATTGATAATTCTTTTTTACACAAACCATAGTTGAAATCTATTTCAAGGAGGACAGCTCAAAATAGCAAACCATGAGTTTATTGACTCTTTGTTTATTAAAGCGACTGGCTTATCCGAAAGATTGAAAACGCTACTATGAGATTCTGCCCGCCCTTTGGGGAGGTCCTTCGTTTTGCTCAGTGGCATGCAAGCGAACGCGTCCGTATGCGCAGAATGGTAGTATTTATTTCATTCTTATTTGGTGCTTGGTGGAATTGTTAATTGAAAGAAAAGAAATCCCCGTGCCAGCGGAAGCCGACACAGGGAAGGGATGGCTTATTCAGCCATGGTTGGTTATGAGATTAGTTCTGTTCGGCCTTCCGACGGGCGATGATGATCGCGGCAGCGCCCAGGACGAGCACGATACCAGCAATGTAGAAGATCGTAGTACCGATGCCGCCGGTGGAGGGGAGAGAAGCGCCAGGAGTATTCGGAATCTCAGCCTTGTTATAATACTGTTCTTCCTTGGTGTCAGTCATGGGATTGTCAAGGGTCGCGGCGGTGCTGCTCAGAACAACAGCCACTGGATTGGAATCCAAACGATAGCCAGCGGGAGCAGCAGTTTCAATGACGAAGTAGGTTCCGGCCTTCAGGCCTTCCCAGGAAACATGACCAGCCGCATCTGTCGTAGCTTCCGTACCAACGATGACTTGAGGATCAGCCGGAGCATTTCCCGCATCATTCGCCTTTACGAGAATGAATTTGGCACCTTCCAGAGCCTTTCCGGTATTACCGTCTTCATACTTGTAGACATAAACGCCATAGTTGTTCTGCTTGTCCTCATCCCCGGGTTCCACTTCACTGTCAACGTAGGGGTTGGTGTTATAGGTGATCGTAGCAGTGTTGGTGGAAGTTGCAGTTACATTATCAACAGCTTCCAGAACCGCATCGTATTTAACGATAATAGCTTCGCCGGGATGAGCCAAAATGAAAGCCTGAGTAAAAGTAACGGTGAAGCCTTTGCCAGCATCTGCAACGGTGAAGCCTTCGGTATAATCCGTGCCCCCGACATTGACAGTAACAGTAGAGGAATCGTCATCCAATCCGTTCGGAGTGTCTTTGATGACCGCCTTCGCTTTGGTCGCATTGGCGGGGTAGTTGGGCATAACAGTAGTGATGGTGAAATGGATGGTATCGCCGACAGAATATCCATCAGTGGTCTTAACTTGGGTGTCATCCGTCGCAGACTGATTTTCAGTCTTCGTGATGGTTACGGGTTCAGATTTGGCAGTCGTACTATTGATTCACCAACAAATACTTGAACTATGAAAGAAAATATGATATAATAAGAGCATGGAAAAAGAGTTGAAATCCGATGCATTACGGATTGGGGAG
>CADBKQ010000046.1 GCA_902795275.1 uncultured Eubacteriales bacterium
GATGGCGGCGGTCAGGGTGGTCTTGCCGTGGTCAACGTGGCCGATCGTGCCGATGTTTACGTGCGGCTTCGTGCGCTCAAATTTTTCCTTTGCCATGGGAATCTCCTCCGTTTCTGAATGAAAAAGTTGATGCCGGGCTAACAGCCGGGCGAACCTGGGAAAGCCGGCATATCCAGCCGGTGGGTCTCCTCCATGCCTTGGAAATCAGGCATAGCAGTGGAGCGGGTGATGGGAATCGAACCCACGTGGTCAGCTTGGGAAGCTGAAGTTCTGCCATTGAACTACACCCGCAGACATCACATATTTTAATCAATAATCCCTTTTTTGTCAACACTTCCACATAAATTATTTGAGGATCGGGGATGAATTGTCAATTTAGTCAGAGGACGGCAGGTGCCCCACTGTCATCCTGAGCGGAGCGAAGCGGAGTCGAAGAGCCTGCCCTGAGCGCAGTCGAAGGGACCTCCCTCCACGCAAAAGGGAGGTCCTTCGACTTCGCTTCGCTTCGCTCAGGATGACAATGGGGGAGGGAGGTCCCTTCGGCTTCGCTCAGGATGACAATGGGGGAGGTCCTTCGCTTCGCTCAGGATGACATTACGCGCCCTGTTTCATGACACGATGTGCCCTGCATATTGTATGTATTTTTCAAAAGACTATTTCAAAGAAAGGGAAAATATGCTATACTGAAACTGAAAAAAATTTGTCCATTCGCATATACCACCACATAAAGGAGGCAACCCCATGAACACAGGAAAGAAAATATTGCTTCACGCAGCGTGTCTGGCGCTGTGCCTGATGCTGGCGTGGCCGTGCATTCCGTACTCGGCCGGGGCGCAAGCGGCAACATTAGATGATCTGCTTCATGCAACTGCAAAACAGCAAGCCGTTATTTTAAACGCCATCAAAACGGCCATAAACTCGGCCACGATGAAACAATACCGAGGTGCAGTCCTGGATAACCCAGATGGGTTCTTTTTGGCGGTGCTGCAGCGCATCAAAATATCTGATTCAGCAACAGACATTAAAAAAGCCGCAATGGCCGCAATGGAATCAGACTCTGATAGTTGGCCTACGGGCAACACCGGCATAATAAGCATCACAAAAGGGGGAGGAGGAAAACTCAATATCACAATCGTCGGGAGCGACATCTCCGGCCCCGCTACGGAAGCCAAGGCCGGGACGAACAACAACCAGACGGATGACACAACGACTAAGTTGACTGATATATGTAAACATCCGAGTTCCAGCATGAGTGTTAAATTTGAAGGAAATCTATGCGAAGTTACCCATAAATGCGATGAATGCGGGACAACGCTTGAATCTTATATAGGCAAATGGGAGATTAAAAAAACTCAAGCCGCAACCTGTCGAACCCCAGGCTATACGAATTATCTTATAACCTATCAAGACAGAAGAACTCCTGACAAAGCCCAAAAGACAGATTATGGATATACGGAATCTTATACAGAAATAATCCCCATTGACCCCAACGCCCACGTTCCCGCCGAAAAAACCAGCTATGAAAACGTGACGGAATCCGTCTGCACAGCGGGCGGCAGTTATGACCTGGTGACCCGCTGCACGGAATGCAATGCGGTCATTTCCTCCAGGCACATCACCATCGAACCCATGGGCCACACCTATGAAGCCATCGGCGACGCAATCGCGCCCACCTGTGAAAGTGATGGCCGAACCGCCGGGAAGAAGTGCTCCGTCTGCGGAACCGTGTTCGAGAACCAGACGACCGTCAAGAAACTCGGCCACAAATGGGGCGCATGGCAGGTGACCACCCCCGCCACCGTGAACGCGGCGGGCGAGGAAACCCGCATCTGCCAGAACGACAGCAGCCATAAGCAAACCCGCCCCATCCCCAAGCTGACCCCCGCGCCCACAATCCCGCCGACGCCTGATCCCACAGTCCCGCCCACGCCCGAACCCACGCCCGAACCCACGCCTGAACCCACGCCCGCGCCTACGCCTGAACCTACGCCCGAACCCACGCCTGAACCTTCTCCCTCCCCCACGCCCCATGTGCATACCGTTTCCCAAACGAAGCATGAAAATGTCGTGCCGGGCAACTGCAAGGCCGAGGGCAGCTATGACGAGGTGGAGTACTGCGCCTGCGGCGAAGTCATCAGCCGCACGCACGTCAACACCGGCAAAGACGCCAACAACCATACCGGCGGAGAAAAAACCGTGTATATAGAAACCAAAGACGTGGCAACATATAAGGTCATCTGCCTTGGCTGCGGAGTAACGCTCCGCACCGGCACCATGCCCTATGCGGATGTGCCCGAGAACGCCGAATGGGAGGATGACGCTGTCGTACCTCTGGATTAATCCGACCCGGAAAACAAAAGCTTCCGGGCATCTGTCAAAAACCTTCCCCTTGCGGGGAAGGTTTTTCTTTTGGGGCGCTCGCTTCGCAGCGAATTGCTATGATAACGATGGGGGAGGTCCCTCGACTCCGCTGCGCTCCGCTCGGGATGACAGCGAGGGGGCGGATGACAGTTGTGCCCCGGGATGTGTAAAAACCGAAATTCCCGTCTTGTGAGTTCAGGAGAAATATGGTATACTAAGCCGTACTACTTACAAGCGAGGAATGCGTATGCGAAACATTTTCCGGGAAAAAACGCTCTTTCTGCTCTTCCTGACCCTCGTGCTCACCGTCGGCTCCGTTGCGCCCGTATTCGCGGACGCGGCGCTGCGCGGCTATTCCAAGGGCGCGGGCTATGAATACGTGGCCTTCGGCTCCTACCCCACCGACGCCGACGGCACCGTGCGGCCCATCTTGTGGCGCGTGCTGAAAGCGGACAGCAGCGAAGCCTGGCTGCTGAGCGAATACGTGCTGTTCGGCTCCCCCGTGCATGGGGACTACGAGCACTATCAGGGCTGGGAGAAAAGCGACCTGTATATGTACCTGAACAGCGTGTTCATCAACGACGCTTTCACCGCCGCGGAACGCGCCGCCCTGGTCAACCGCACCGAGGACAACGCGCTGGTGACGCTGATCACCTCCGACGAAATGAAGGACGCCTCCATCGGCTTTTCCTCCAATAACGCGCGCCTGTGCGAAAGCACCGCTTACGCCAAGATCCTGCCCGACCCGCCGATCTTTGAGCTGCCCAAGACCAACAACCGGGGCCGCTGGAAGCCGCTGTACGTCTATTCCAAGGGCCACAAGTACAGCCCCTGGTGGAGCCGCACCCGGTCGGTGGATTATCCCCATGAGCAGCGCCGCGTGATGGACGAAGGCAAGATCGGCCGCATCTCCACCGGCAACAGCGACCTGGGCGTGCGGCCCACCGTGTATCTGGATTTGACCCGGGTTACCATCGGCTCCGGCAGCGGGAGCATGGACAATCCCTACCAGCTGCTTCCCATCGGGGCCGCCCCCGCCGTGGCGGAAACGCCGACCCAGCCGGAAGCGGAACCCGCCGACAGCACCGTTGACGTACCGGAGGTTTCCGTTCCCAGCGAGGAACAGCCGGACGGCGGCATTCCCATCATCAACTTTTCCGATGAACCATCCGACGAAGCCCTGACCGACGATCCCGATGTGGTGCCCCCCGGCACGTATTCCCAGGTGGAGGACGACTTCTACTATACGGGCGAGGACGATACAGGTGAAGACAGCGCTCCCGCCCAGTCCGGCGGCATCCCGTCGCTTGAGGACACGCCCGCGGCACAGGGCGGCTTCACCGGCACCGTGGACGCCGCCAGCCTGAACGAGAACTTCCCGCCCCTCACCGCCCAGGGCTTCCTGCCGGACGGTCAGAGCGAATTCGTCTACGCCAACGAAAACGAGGGCCTGTGGCTCTACGCCTCCCAGACCCTGCGGATTCAGATCAAAAAATTTGTTTCGACCAATCAAAACAACAAGCCCGGCAACTGGTACGAAGCCCAGATTTACGTCAAAGACTTGAGCGAGCTTTTCGATCTGTATCCCTTTGATAAGGATCATTACAAATCTTATGGTGATCGCTACAAAACGGATGCTTACAAAATCGCAGCGCAGCATCATCTGGTTTTCGCCGTCAACACGGATTATTTTATTTATCGTGTTGAAAGAGATCACGAGGAATCCTACGATTATCCCCTGGGCGTGGTCATTCGCAACGGCGAAATTCTGGGAGACCGTCCCAAAAAGGCCGGAACCACCGTGTATCCGCCTCTGGATGTGATGGCATTCTATCCCGACGGAACCGTGAGTCTGCATGAAAACGCAACAGTTTCCGCAAAAGACCTGCTGGCAAAAGGCGCTGTAAACACGCTTTCGTTTGGCCCGATTCTTGTGGAAAACGGCGAAGTCTCTCCCCGAGCTTCTCAGTTTGGCAGTACGCTGAATCCACGCACGGCCTTCGGGGTTGTTGAACCGGGACATTATGTGGTGGTTTTGACAGAAGGCAAGGCCAATGGCGGAGAAGGACAATCGTGCAGTTGGATGGCTGAAAAAATGGCGGAATTGGGATGCCAGGAAGCAATGAACCTTGACGGCGGCGATACCGCAATGATGCTGTTCATGGGAAAAAAGATCAACGTCAATAAAACGAAAAACGGGCGACCCCAAAACGAACTGCTCGGCATCGGACATTCCGACGCCGTTCAGTGACACAAACCTATTCCGCGCCGCAAAAGGCGCGGTCAGAGTGTCGAAAAAGAATTTTCGACACTCTGCGAATGAAAGGCCGGAAAACCGTCCTTTCATTCGATCCATCAATTTCTTGAAAAATGGCGTTTTCAGCATCAATAGAAGCTGAAAACGCTCATTTTTCGGGCAGAAATTGATATAGGAAGCAACATTCTGTTGCTCCTCGGCGACGTACACGCCGTCGCCTGCGGATTACAATCGAAGGGCTGCGGCCCTTCGATGCATCCCGGGGACTTTGTCGACAGCCTGTCCGCGCCGCAAAAGGCGCGGTTTTTTTGCGTTCCCGTTTCGACAAATCTTTACAAAATCCGCCCGTTCCGCTATACTATAAGAAGCGCGGACATCCCGCGAGAGGAGGAAAGCGGCATGGTGGATTATCAGTCGATGGGGCGGCGCATGAAGGTGAAACGGCGCTCCAAGCATCTCTCCCAGCAGGACATGGCGAAAATGATCGGCATTTCCTCCTCGTTCTATGGGAACATCGAGCGCGGCCTGCGCATTCCCAGCATCGACACGCTGGTGCAGATCGCAAACGTCCTGGACGTGGGCGTGGATTATCTGCTCTTTAACAGCCTGAAAGCCGCCAAGCCCCAGCATACGCCCGAGGAAATGCGGCTGCTGGCCCGGTATCTGCGGGCGCGGATGGCCGAGCTGGATTACGTGGATGCGGGTGAAGAGGAAGAAGAAGAAGAAGAGGAAGAGGAATAAAGGCAGGAACTTCGGGTGAGTTACGAAGGCATTAGGCATTAGGCATTAGATCATTGACAAGGAATACAGAATCGACAATAATCTCTGATCCCTAATCCCTATTCCCTCATTCCCTGACGCCCGCCGCTTTTCCATACAGAAGCGGCGGGACGGCCAACCGCGCTTCGCGCCGGTTGCCTCGTCATACTCCCTATTTCCTAATGCCTAATGCCTAATCCCTATTGCCTTAATCAAGGAGGATGGATCATGAAGGTCTCTGAACTGACGGCATTACTGGAAGCTGAAAACATGACCCCCGGCGTGGAAGAGGACCGGGAAGTGTCCTGCGGATACACCTGCGACCTGCTGTCCTGGGTGATGGCCCACGGCTGCGAGGGCATGGCCTGGGTGACGGTGCAGACCCACATGAACGTGGTGGCGGTGGCGGCGCTGGCAGAAATGGCCTGCGTGATCCTGCCGGAGAATATCGACATGCCCGAAAGCATCCTGGAAAAGGCCGCGGATGAAGGGCTGCGCGTGCTGAAAAGCCCGCTGTCCGCTTACACCATCTGCGGCCGCATGATGGCGAAAGGCGTGCCGGAAAAGGCGGAATAAGATGAATTTCTTTGCCGACCTGCATATTCATTCCTGCCTGTCCCCCTGCGGCGACAACGACATGACGCCGGGCAACATCCTGGGGATGGCGGTGGTGAAGGGCCTGGAGATCGTGGCGATTTCCGACCACAACGCCGCCCGCAACCTGCCCGCGGCGGAGAAGATCGCGGCGGCCTACGGGCTTCTTTTGGTGCCCGCCATCGAAATCACCACCAGCGAGGAAGTGCATATGCTGGGCTATTTCCCCGACGTACCCACCGCCGTGGACTTTGGCGAGATGCTGAAAAAGCACCTGCCGCCGAAAAAAAACAAGCCCGCCTTTTTCGGGGAGCAATTGGTGATGAACGAGGACGACGAAGTGATCGATCACGAGGACGCCCTGCTCATCGGTGCAACGGATTTATCGCTGGAGGACTGCGCCGCGAAGGTGCGGGCCGTCGGCGGCGTGCCGGTGCCCGCCCACATCAACCGCGGCAGCAACGGGCTGCTGGTGAACCTGGGCATGATGCCGCCCTCCCCCGTGTTCACCACCGTGGAAGTGTGGAAGGACCTGCCCTGCCCCCTGGAGCCCACGGAAAACAAGCACGTCCTCCATTCGTCGGACGCCCATTATCTGGAAAACATACAGGAGCCTGAGTTTTCCCTCCGCCTGCCTGAAAAAAGCGTCGCCGCGCTGCTGGACTGGATGAGATCGCAGAAGTAATTTGGGTTGGTTAGGCATTAGGGATGAGGCAATAGGCAATAGACAGTAGGCAATAGGCAATAGGGTCACGCAAAAAGCCTTCCATAATCCCTATTCCCTAATGCCTAATCCCTAATCCCTAATCCCTACTCCCTAATCCCTAATCCCTAATCCCTCCCCCGCTGCCGGTTTCAAGGCCGGCGGCTTTTTTATTGCGCCTTTTTCCAGCCGGGGGGCCCTTATTTTCGCGCGATTCATTTGATAATTATCCTGCCGCAGCAAAACAGGAAGGAGGAACAGAACATCGGGTTAATAGCTCTCAGCCGGTACTGCCGCCGAACGCCGCGCGGCGATACCGGCAGTTTTCAGAAAATGGAATGGCATTCCATCACATCACAGCAGGAGGTGAAACGCAATGGCGATCAGTAAAATTCCCAACACAGGGCGGCGGCTCAGCGACGCTTTCGCCGCCATCGCCATCCCGGAAAACGCGGGCAAAGCGCCCCAGGCCGTCAGCGCCGGGCAATACGTGATTTGGAATGGCGCGCTGCACACGGCCACCCGTGATATTTCGTCCGGCGAAACCCTGTCGCTCAGCAGCCTGGCCCCCGTGAGCGGAGGCGGGCTGAACGCGCTGCACGGCATCCTGACGCCCAAGCTCCATCAATTGCCCTATGTGGCAAACGCCACGCTTGGCAACAACAACGCCGGCTTCCACAACAGCATGTACCGCGGGAAAAGCCTGGGGTCAGCGCTCACATCGGCGCAGAGCACGGCGATTCGGGCGGGGACGTTCGACGATCTGTTCATAGGGGACTATTGGACGATCAACGGCATCGTCTGGCGAATCGCCGGATTCGACATGTATTACAAA
>CADBKQ010000047.1 GCA_902795275.1 uncultured Eubacteriales bacterium
GGCGCTTCCATCACACACATATCCCGGGCGCCGGGAAGCTCACGAACCCACGGCACACCGTCAAAAAGCGATGAATGCCCGTTGCAGTCGGGCTGCCCGGCGGGATAGTTACAGGTCGCTACGGCGACCATGTTCTCATAAGCCCGTGTTCTCAGCGCGGATAAGCGGTTGATCTCCATGGGGCAGGCGTTGGGGGCCAGGATCAGCTCCGCCCCTTTCAGCATCAGGATTCTTGCGCTTTCCGGAAACTCCCTGTCAAAACAGATCATGGAACCGATCTTTACGGTGCCTCTTCCGAAGTCCAGGTCCGCCGTGTAAAAATCCTCTCCGGCGGACAGCACCGCTTCATCATCAAACGCGCAGGTGTGTACCTTGGAATAGTGAAGGATCTCATTTCCCAGCCTGTCGAAGAAAACGACGGAATTAAGCGGGTCCGGATCAAACGCTTCCAGGAAGGTGATCCCGATGGCCATGCGGAGCTCCCGGGCTAGCTGCCGAAACGATTGAACAAAGGCGCTGTCCTTGCTGATCGAAAGGCTTTTCAGCGCCTGTTCATCCTGAGGAAGAAAGTATCCGTCGCTCCACATTTCGGGGAACAGCGCGATGTCCGCGCCTTTTTCCTTTGCTTCCCGGCAGGCCTTTTGCCCAATCTCCAGCTGCTCTTCCAAGGTCTTTCCCGGGAGCAGCTGAAGGAACGCAATCTTGATGGTCCGATCCAAATCTGTTCTGTTTCGTTCTGTCAAGGCCATATTCATCCTCCCTGGCCAAAGATCACGTCTGCGCCTACTCAGGCTGATATGTCGTCATGCTCCCTTCCTCATCTGTCCCGATCATCAGTATTCATAGGATTGATTTGCTTCTGTAAGCCTGGCGGTATAATCGCACCCTTTTTCTTTCACATTTTCCGGGTTCATCGGATAATGAATATTGTAAAGGACTCCTTTGCCTCCGAACCTGTTTTCCAAATAGTCCCTCTCGATATGCCCGCCTATGACTTCCATGCAGACCATGACATGGTCATCGCCCGGAACGATCTCCTTCTCCCACATATATCTGCATTCCAGGTTCATGAAGCACTCGGCGACCATTGGCGCTTCTACCCAGGATGCTTTCTCCGCGGTAAGCCCCGACGCAGTGATTTCATCTGCCTCAAACTGATTGTTCCGGATCGTCTGCATACAGGCTTCGTATAAATCAGGAGACATGAAATTGAGCACTGCCGCTTTCTTTTCATGCAGGCTTTGGCAGAGATGCCCCTGCTTATTCACGCTGGACAGGATCGCATAGTATCCGCCTCCATGATTTGCGCTCGTAAAGCACGCCCACGACTGCATGGTTGCGTTTGGCTGCCCATTGGATTTGTAGGTTGTTACAAGAAACAGTGGCGTTGGTATTCCCATTACAAACTCTTTCCAGTTGAACCCATAGTTTTTTGAAAACTCTCCGTATGTTCCCCGCATGGATTCCAGCATTTCTTTATATTGATACTTTCTTTCCATGATCTCAATTTCTCCTTTTCTTACGGTTTTTCCAGATACCGCCGTTTCCGCACCGTGGGGTATTGCGCGTTGATGGCGTGGTAGCAGGGGCAGGCGTCGCCGTGATCGTTGACGACGCCGCAGGCCTGGAGGTGGGCATACACCGTCACCGTGCCCATGTACTTGAAGCCGTAGGCCTTGAGCTCCTTGGCGATCAGGTCGGACAGGCCGTTGCTGACGGGGATCTTTCCCTTTTCGTGGCCGATATACAGGATGGTTTTGCCCCCGGAATGGGCCCACAGCCAATCGCAAAAGCTGCCGTGCTCCTGCCGGATCTTCCGGAAGCACCGGGCGTTGTTGATCACCGCTTCGATCTTCCGGCGGGAGCGGATCATGCCGTCAACATTCAGGATGCGCTCCACGTCATCTTCGGTGTAGGCGGCGATTTTGTCATAATCAAAGCCGTCGAAGCAGGCGCGGAAGATCTCCCGCTTCTTGAGCATCAGGCTCCAAGAAAGGCCGCATTGCATGGCCTCCATCATCAAGTGCTCAAACATTACCCGGTCGTCGTGCACCGGCACGCCCCATTCGGTGTCGTGGTAGGTTTTCATGGCTTCAAAGGAGAAGCCCCAGTCGCAGGTACTCATGGTTCACCTCGTCTGTTTTGTTTCTATAATTCAAGCTGTCCTACATTAGGTTTCTCCAACCGATCCTCCTTCTTCTTCGCTTTCGCCGCCTCTTTCCGGCTGTCCTCGAACACCGTGCTGGCCTTCTCCAGGAATTCCGTCTTCCACTTCCGGATCAGGTTCGGGTTGACGCTGTGCTCCTGCGCCAACTCCACGATTTCTTTTTCTCCCTGCAGCACCTGCAGGACGAGCTTGGCTTTGAATTCTGGACTGTAGTGCTGGTAATTCATGGTATCCTCTCCTTCGTCTTTCATTCTACCATGTTCACCTTCTTTTCGCTACTGCTGGTCCAGTTTCACGGGGACATTATAGTCCTGTTTTTTTCTCTTCCACGCTTGAAAAACGCATGCCAATGGTGTACAATTTAAAAATGAATATCTGAACGATTTTCCCGGAGCAAAATGAGCCTGCTCATGAAAACGCGGGGACCATGTTGGAGGAAATGCCGCTGCAAGGATTCCGGGCGGAAAGTCGGCAAACGAGATAGAAACATGAAAAAGAAAGCGTTTCGTGGAAAAACGATCGCCGCGCTCGCGGCTCTGGCGCTGGTGATGGAGGCCGTCCTCTTAGGTTCGACGGCGCTGGAACGGATACGGCAGGCCGAGCGCGAGGCGGAACTGCGAGCGGAGGGCGAAAAGCTCAAGCCGTCCTCCTGGACGGAGGACAATACCCTGACCCTGGAAGGCGGCCTGTACGGCTTTGACCACCGGATCGAAACCTTCCTGTTCATGGGAACGGACGCCAGCGGCAGCAGCGACCCACAGGCTTTCCGGGGCGGCATGGCAGACTTCCTGCTGCTGATGGTGCTCGACCACACGGACGACGCCATCGGCTGCATCCAGATCGACCCAAACACGATGACAGCCGTGCGGGAGCTGGACACAGACATCAGCGAGATTACCAGCCGGAACCTGCAGATCTGTACGGCCCACTGGTACGGCCTAACCCCGGAGATGGCCGTCGGGAACACGATGTACGCCGTCCGCCAATACTTGGGCGGCCTGGTGCAAATCGACGGGTATTTTGTGATGAGCATAGAGAACGCCGCCGCACTGAACCACGCGGTGGGCGGCGTTGAGGTCACCATTGAGGATGACTTGGATTCCGCCGACCCCGCGATGGTTCGGGGCGCGACCGTCCTGCTGAACGACGAGCAGGTGGAGATCTTCCTGCGGGCGCGGCAGAGCGTGGGCGGGGGAACGAATGCGGAGCGCATGGCCCGCCAGCGGCAGTACATGGCGTCGTTCTTCAGCCGGGTGAAGCAGAAGACCGCGGAAGACGCGGCCTTCGGGCTGGCGCTGTGGAACGCGCTGAAAGACGCGGCTGTATCCGACATGAACGGCAACGACTTCTCCCGCATCGCCCAGAAGCTGATCAAAGGCGAGGACCGGGGAATCGTCACCGTCCGGGGCGCCGTCTCCCAGGGAGACGTGCTGCAGGACGGGATGCTTCACGAGGAGTTCTATCCCGACGCCGGCGCCGTCCGCGACGCCATGACAGACCTGTTTTCACTCATTCCGCTGGATGGCGGAAACGATACAAAGGAGGATGAAGCATGATCAACGGCAAAACAAAGCGCTGGATCGCATTCCTGCTGGCTTTATGCCTGATCCCGGGTGCGGCATGGCTGGGAACCCCGTCCGGAACGGCACATGCGACGAAATATTCGGGAATCGACCCCGGGGAAGTATATACTATGTCACCCGAAAAAATCACAGTCATTCTGAATGCGCTCAAATCGGCCCTCAATACCATCACGGTGAAGAAACATGCGCCAGAGGCCGTGAAAGGCATCATATACGGCGAGTTTCTGATGGAATTGAATTGCACTATCTACGACAGCGCCACCGCAATTAAAAAAGCGGCCTTAGCTCTGATGAAAAGCGGGTATAAATACAAAGGGACCATCACCAAGGAGTTTTTCTCAGTAACGAAAGCGGCCGGAGGCAAGTATAAAATAGCATTGCTTGATTCGAACAATGTTACATCGCCCGTGAAATCAGACATACCGAAGGCGATAGTGGAGAAGCCTACGCTATGCACTCATCATGAGATGAACGACAAGACTCAGCCAACCTGTACCGAATACGGGCGCTGCTATATCTGCGATACGGTGCTGAAAGCGCCCCTGGGCCATGAAGAAGAGACCGTGCCCGCCGTGGAGCCCACCTGCACCGAAGAGGGCAGCACTGCGGGCACAAAATGCGCGCGCTGCGGCGTGACTCTGGTTTCGCCGGAGCCGGTTCCCGCTCTGGGCCACGAATGGAGCGAGTGGGAGAACGTGGAAGTACAGGACGGCCGGATGCTCCAGCGCCGGGTCTGCACCCGGGATGAGGCCCACGAGGAGTTCCGGTATATGGAGATCGACATACCCAGTCCCTTCGCCGCCCCGACGACGGAGCCGGAGACCGAGCCGGCCCATATCCACGAGGGCGGCGAGGCAACCTACACGGAGCGGGCGGTCTTCGCCGCCCCGACGACGGAGCCGGAGGCCGAGCCGGCCCATATCCACGAGGGCGGCGAGGCAACCTGCACGGAGCGGGCGGTCTGCGCCGTCTGCGGCCAGCCCTACGGCGAGCCTCTGGGCCACGAGTGGGGCGAATGGACGCCCATCGAAGGACTCAAAAACGGAATGAAGCGTTCCTGCGCGAGATGCGCCCAGACCCAGGACGGACAGGGTTCCGATTCTCAGGATTCCAGTAATTAGAGCTGAATTATGCCGCGGAAGGAGAGGAGATAAACCGTGAAGAAACTGATCTGCGCGCTGCTGGCCGCGCTGCTGGCCTGCGCATCCTGCTCCGCTCTGGCCGAGGCCGGATTCCCCGGCGCGAACGAGGCGGCCACCGCCCTCTTCGAACACGCCTGGGTCAACGAGGCCGATCCGGACGATACCCTTGAAATATGGTTCGACGGTGAAGCATGGCGCTTTTCCGCCGTGCGCCTGACCGAAACCGACGCTTACAGCGTGTGCTTCGACGTGTGCTGGTTCGATGAAGATCAGAACGCCCTGATCTGCAAGGGCGGCCTGCTGGTACGGGGCCTGGTCATGGAGACCGGAAAGGAAGGAGAACAGGCCGTCCTGGGCGACGTGGAGGCGGACCGCTTCGACGCCGTATTCACCGTGGACGAAGACAGCCTGCTCCACTGGACGGGCTCCGGCGACGCGCTGGAGGACCGGGTTTTCGTAAACGACGACGATCTGGACGACGGCCTTTTCACCGGCGAATGGGAATGCGGCGATACGTCTCTCAGCATCTCGCTGCGCCGGGGCGTGTACAGCGTCGTCATCTTCCAGAACGTCGGCGAGAGCGATGCGCTCTGTTGGGAATATACCTGCACGCTGCTGGAGACCGGCGTGCTGGACGGCAGCGGCAGCCGGATGCTGCAGACGACCGGAGAAAACGGCGGGCCGCTCATGCAGTACAAGTACATGCACGGCGAGGCCGCTTTCACCCTGAGCGGGGATACTCTCCTCTGGAGCGACGCGGTCGACGATGCGGGCCGGGATATGGCGTTTCACCGGATCGTAAGCGCTCAATAATCCGCGCTACAGAGCAAAGTGTTGTTGCATGACATCAGTCCACGGAAACAAATCATCGATTTCAGCATCAGGGTTCTGAGCAAGGCGAACCGACAGAATGGACAGTATGTGGTTGAGCCATGCTTCCTGGTTCAACCCATTCGACTTGGCGGTCTCTAGGACAGAGTAGATGATAACGCTTGCATTGGCGCCGAAGCGGGCATCTGATTAATCACAACACCGACAAATCTTCGCACCGCAGGTTGCGCAGTTTCCTTCCACGATTAATCCAAATCTATCTTTGCGGATATTATATCCCGGCGCAAATGAAGTGACGCTGCACTTGGAGCAGAATGCGTTTCCGAGGTAAAGGCTCCTGCGTTCCTGGGGCCAGCTCATCCAAATTTTGTAGGCTTCTATATCGCTGCTTCCTTCCTTGCGGGCAAACTCATCCCCTTGCATTTCTTCTTGAATCCATTTTCTGATCGTCTTTTCATCAGCGCCGTCAGCCCTGAATTGGTCGGCCATGGATTGGTATTTTTGCGGGATTGATTTTTTCAAAGATTATCTCTCCTCTACGCTACAATTTACACAACCTTACAAATGCACCCATTGCGGCAACATCATCGCTCACATCGAGGATTCCGGTGTTCGGGTTGTCTGCTGTGGAGAAGAAATGAAGCCGCTGGTTCCCAACACGACCGATGCAGCCGGGGAA
>CADBKQ010000048.1 GCA_902795275.1 uncultured Eubacteriales bacterium
CACGGGTTTACATGGAGCAGACATATGTGATAGCCTGTCTGGCGAGCCAGCCACCATTTCCCGCCTATACGAATGGCGGGAATGAATGCTGGCTCGTCATCTGGCTTACATCACATATGTCAGAGGCTCCATGTAAACCCTGCAAATCCTTTTATTCCCTTACTTCTACAGTTTTTGCCACCCACACTTTCTAGGGAAGAGCCTTAATTGATTGCTTTCGTAAAGCAACTGACATCAGCGCTTTTCCGCTTTCCTCAGGAATTCGGTCATGGCCTCCACGATCTTGGGATATTCCGGGGAAATGGTGCAAACATGGGGCGCTTCATCCAGCCAGAGGCGGGCCTTGATTTCGCTGGACACGCCGTTCAGGATGATGTCCGGGCTGTCGGGGGTGACAGTTTTGTCCCCATGGGACTGAACGGCCAGCACCGGGCAGCGGATGAGGGACAGGTGCTGCCTGGCCTGCCGCATGACAGCGCTCAGGTGCGCGACGCTCGACAGGGGATAGCTGTCATAGCCGATGTCATAGTCCGCGTTCAGGCTGGCCCTGCCGCCGTCCGCCCGCTTGTTGACAACGGGATGCACAAGGGCGGCAATCGGGGCCAGGGAACGGAACTTTGCCATGGTCTTCATCGGCGCGGCAATCGTCACGCAGGCGTCCGCGTCCATCTGCTCCGCCAGCATCAGCGCCAGGCACCCGCCCATGGACAGGCCCGCCACCGTCAAATACGGATACCTTTTCCGCATGTCCACAGCGGCTTCCCGGCACGCTTGAAACCAGTCCTGCCAGGTGGCTTTTCCCATGGCTTCCGGGCTTTCCCCGTGCCCCGGCAGCAGAATGCCGCGCACAGCAAACCCGCTGTCCCGCAGCCCTTCGCCCACCAGGCGCATATGGGCCGGGGAGCCGGTGAACCCATGGATCAGCAGCACGCCGTGATCTCCTTCCGGAAACCAGAACGGCTGCGCCTGGGGCAAAGAAAAATCCTGCATGGCCTGCTCCCTTCCGAAAAGGTCAGAAAAGCCGTCCGGGATCACCCGGACGGCAGGAAAAATCAGGGATTGATTAAGCAGCGGGAACTTCTTCCGCAGCGCCGCCGCCCATGAACTGGGACAGGAGCTGGTTGACGATCTGCTCCAGCATGGCGCCCTGTTCGGGCATCACGGTTTTGATGTTGTTCAGCACATTGGCCAGGCCGTTGCCCAGCAGATCCATCACCAGCGCGCCGGACACGTTGGCCGCGTTCTCGGCATCCATCAAGCCTTCCAGAGGCAGCTCGGTCTTTTCGCCGTCAAAGGCTTTCTTGGTGCGTTCGCCGCCCATAGCGAAATCGACGGAGCAAACGGCCAGGGGATTCTCCGCTTCGCCCATATACAGCGCGGCGTCCAGCTTCATGCCGGTATCGGACGCAGCCGCGGTAAGAGCCAGTTCCGCATCCACGCCCTCAGCGGAGACCGCGATGTTCGCGGCAATGCCGTTTTCAATCAGTTCGCCATACACTTCGACGGAAACATTCTGAGCGGGCACTTCCACCTGGATGTCCAGGGAATTCTCGGCAACATACACGTAGGTGTTGGTGTTTCCTTCGGGATGTTCCTTGACGTCGGCGCTGACGATCACATAGGTGTTGGGAGCGATCTGGTTGCCTTCCTCGTCGATGATCGTATAGATCTTGCCGGCCACTTCGGGAATCACTTCGCCTTCGGTGCTCTCCATTTCGCTCAGGATCTGGGCGGGATCAAAGGAAGCGCCGGGGATCGTGGCGGCGATGGAATCAATGGCGGCTTTGATGTCCTCATCGCCCAGAACCTTGGCGATGAACTGCTTCTGAGCGTCCATCATGCCCTTCGCATCCACGGTCAGGTCGGATTCACCGGTGAACACAACGCCTTCAATCAGGTCGGCGTATTCACCCTTCACGGGTTCGCTGATGGACACCAGGCTCTGGTAAACGCCGGTCATTTCCATGGCATAGCCCACGAGCTTTTCAGCAGCTTTCTGCATCAGCTCCATATCCAGCTTGCCGGCGTTTTCCTGCGTCTGCTGCATGACCTGCTCCATCAGGTTCTGGATGGTGGCGTTCTGGATGGTCAGCACATAGCTGGGCAGCAGGTTGGTGCCCAGGGCAAAGCCGCTTTCCGTCGCTTCCGCCACGAGAGAGAGCACTTCCTGGCCCTTCATGCTCAGGTCATACTGCAGGCCCATGTCGGCAAACACCAGCTTTTCGCTGATACCGTTGAGCAGGGGCAGAAACATCTGCACCATGCCGGCGGCTTCCTCGGGCAGCCCCATGGCGGGCAGCAGGGCCGCAACCTGTGCTTCATCCAGGTCCAGGTGATAGTTGAGGGTGAAATTCGGCACTTCGATGGCGGGCAGCTGAACTTCCGTGGTTTCCTCAGCCAGCACGGAGGCGCAGGAGAAAACCATCATCATCGCCATCAGCAACGCAATCAGTTTTTTCATGAATGATACCCCTTTCTTTTCTTTCGCGAATATCTTTGCAGGAATTCAAGCCGCGGTTGGGCGGTTATCATTTTCTGGCGCTTGGATCATTCGCTTTTCACATGCCTGATTATAACACATCCATATTTTTTTGACAATACCATTTGTGGCTTCACGCCGCGGTGTTGAAGCGGCGAAAGCGACATTTCAGCCTATGCCCATCCGCTTCGGTTTATTCCTGCGGGGCCAGGGCCGCCCCGGCCGCTGCGGCGGCGATCCACCCGGCAAGGTTCGCCGTCCAGCCTTCCAGCAGCGACGCGCGTTCCTCTTCGGTCATCTGGTCGATGCGCACCGCGCCCTCCGCCTCAGAGGCCACCGTATAGTCAAACGGCGCCACTGTGCGGCTGGAAAGCTGGGCGGTGACGGCCGCGCCGCTCATCATATCCATCCAGGAAACGTTTCCGTCCAGGTGGGTGGCCGACTGCTTGGAGCTGCCGGAGGACAGATTCGCCGTCAGGGAGAACACCTGCATGGGGATTTCCGTTTCCCCGCGGGGAACGATCATCAGGCTGCCCCGGATGGTCTGGGTGGATTTGTCGTCGGCCAGGGAGTAGGCTTCCTCGCCCGGATCCCAGGTGAAGCTGTAATCAAAGCTGAAGGGCTTGAGCTGCGGCTTGCCGTCGCTGACCACGAAGGAAGCGCCCTCCGCCTTCACCGGCAGCATCAGCTCCACGGAGCCGGTATAGGTGTCCGCAGAAGCCTGCGTGCAGGAAATGTCAAATTCGGTGCCATCCTTCGCCGCGCCGGTCACCTTCCACTCCTGGCCGCCTTCCGCCGGGGTGACGGAAACAGCGAGGCGGGTAAACAGCGCGTCCTGGGCGAAGGGGAAGGAAATGCGGTCCAGCAGCGCGGTGCCGGAGGAATCATGGCGGCGGGCGATTTCCACGCTGCCCTCCATCTTCATCCGGCTGACCATCGCGCTCAGCGCGTTCAGCGCGCCGGGCTGAAGATAAGCCGCCGCCTCCTGGGGCGTCACCACTTCCGCGAGCAGGGAAAGCAATTCCTGATCCTGGTATACTTCGGCGAGCAGCGCGCCGATCTCCTTCGTCACTTCCGCGGCGGGAATGGCGCAGGCTAATTCGGAGTACTGCTTTCCATCCTCCATACCGGAGGAAACGGACGCGAAGGTGTTCATCCATTCCGCCACGCTTGTTTCATATTTTTCCAGGAGCGGCTTAGCCCGGTTTTTCCAGCTTTCCGGGGCGTTCAGCACGTTCAGCAGCATCTGCCACATGGGAGGCCACGCTTCGCCCTCCCCGGCAGCGGGCGCAAACAGGCGCGTCCAGCTCCATTCCCGGGCGGCGGTATAAACGGCGTCGGCATCCAGCAAATCGCCGGAAAGGCCCGTGAGCTTTTCATCATAAAGGAAAGAGAGCTTGTGATCGGGCTGACCGCTGACGCTGAGCGTCACGCTCACTTCGCCCTCGTCGCGCTTCCGCTGGGTGCTGTGCTCCAGGGTCACGTTCAGCTTCGGAAGCAGGGTCTTGAGCAGCGCCCAGGTTTCCCTGGACAGAGCGGCGGTATCGTCGCCGATCACGGTAAACGTCAGCGTCCCCCGATAGGCCGATTCCTTCACCGCCTGCTGGTAGAACTTATCCAGCAGCGTATCGTTTTCCGCGAACGCCGCCGCCGCGCTCAGGGCCAGCAGCAGCGCCAGGACGAGGGAAATCCATCGTTTCATGTGCAGAGTCCTCCTCAACTATTCTTGTGCCGGACGGCTGAACGGCGGCTATTCGTCCCCTTCTTCGTCCCATTCGTCCTCCGGTTCCTCGGATTCTTCGGATTCTTCCGGCTCTTCGGATTCTTCCAGTTCCTCCACCGCCGCTTCCAGCGCGGGCGTCACGGGGCCGTTCATCCAGGCGTCGGTGCGAAGGTCATGCAGGAGGGAAGCGCGTTCCTTATCGGTCAGGGATTCCATCAGCTCGGCCAGCGCCGCGGTCAGGGGCGCAATCTCCTCCTGAACCATCGCCCGGGCGCGTTCCGGCGACGCATCGCGCAAATCCTTCGCGCTGGCCGCCGCAGGCGGGATTGCGCCCTGGTAGGGGCCCGCCTTCACGTCAAAGGCGGCCTTCACGGTATTCTTGCTGCCTTCCTTCTTTTGCAGGCCCACGCTGCCGGACAGCCCCTCGTCGTCAAAGACCAGGGCGGGCGTCAGCGTCCAGGTGCTTTTCACCTTGTCCTCGGTGCGGGTCACCGTCACCTTGCCCGTCCATTTCTCTTCTTCTTCCTTCACGGCGTTTTTCAGGTTCGCCGTCACCGAGCCGGACACCGTTTTCTTATCAAAGGTCCGGGTGTACGTGCCTTCGACGGCCACGGTGTTCGTGGTGTTTTTGCTCGTCAGCTGCACGGAGCAGGTGAGCTTGAAATTATTCTTGCCCTTTACCGCCGGCGCGGAGAAAGAAAGGTAGCCGCCCTTGTCCGGCGTGAAGCCGTAAAACAGGGTGATCTTGCGCTTGTCGTCCTCCAGCGCGGCGTTGCCGGTAAACTGCAGGCCCATATCGTCCCCGGCCTTGCTGAAAAAGCGCTTGAACTTGCATTCGCCCGAAAACGTGACGTTTTCGAGAAGCTCCTCGGCTTTCTTATACAGGCCCGGCTGGCCCGCCAGGACTTCTTCCATGGCAGGAAGCAGCGCGTCCAGCACCCGGGGCCAGAACTCGTTCAGATCGTCGCCGGAGAAAATATAGATTTCGCTGGACGCCGCCTTGGAGGCGTTTTTGATGGACGTGCCTTCCTTGGATTTCTTCGGCGTCACGTGGGACGCCAGCTTTTCGTACAGTTCCGGCGCCAGCTTCACATACGCCCCGGGGAAGGCCGACGGATCGGGCCACTCAAAATCCCTGCCGCACAGCAGCGTCAGCGCGTCGGGATCGCCCGCCGCGGTGAGGTAGCTGCCGCCGTCCGGGGAAAAGGTGGTCAGGGTGTAGCCGTCCTTGCGCTGCACGTCGGCCCGCAGCACGCTCTCCCCCATCAGGCTGAGATCCGCCCAGCTGTTTTGGCCCGTGGACACGGTCAGCGCCAGGCCGTCCAGCCAGTCGTTGATCGTTTCCAGCGTGGCCTTGGACAGCGGAGAAAGGGTTTCAGCCTTCACACGCATCGTCAGGGTCAAGCCGCCGCCCGCGCTCAGCTTCCCATAGCGCGGGGAAAACTCCGCCATCGCAGGCGCGAACGAAAGCAGCATCACGAAAACACACGTCCAGGCGAAAGCCCGTTGCCAGAACCGGCTCATGATCGTCACATCCTCCCGTCCATCTTAACGAAGAACCTCGTTTGATTCTTGCGTATCCAAATGGATATTTCTTTCTTTGGCTCTTCCCTAGAAAGTGTGGGTGGCATAAAGCCGTAGAAGTAAAGAAATAAAAGGATTTGCAGGGTTGACATGGAGCCTCTGACATATGTGATGTA
>CADBKQ010000049.1:0-3458 GCA_902795275.1 uncultured Eubacteriales bacterium
TATTGATATGTTCGACGCTGCCCTGCCGGAGGGAACGGGGGAGGCAATTCTTTCCTTTGTACGCGGCGGCGGCGGTCTGCTGTGCCTGCACAACGGTATTTCCCTACAGACTGATGAAGCGCTGTTTCACCTGATCGGCGGGAAATTCACCGGTCACCCGCCGCAAACCGATCTTGAGTTTTCTCCGCACCCTGATGGATTTCTTCGTGAAATGGCCTGCTTCACTCTCTTGGAAGAACCCTATCAGTTTGAGATGTCAGGCGATGAGGTGGTGCCGCTGATGCGTTACCAGTATAAGGGCAGGGAATACATGGGCGGCTGGTGCCGAACAGAGGGGAAGGGACGTGTGGTATTCCTTACTCCCGGCCACAGTATTGCTTCATTCCGTAACCAAGCATATCTTGCCATGATCTGGAAGAGTGCGGAATGGGCGGTTATGATGATAAACAAAAAGCAATTCTCCGAAACAGAAGAAAAGATCCTCGCCGTAGAGGATGTTGTCGTCAACGAAAAGCGGAGGCATTACACCCCCGAATTCAAAGCCGCTGCGCTCGCCATGATGGAAGAGAAGGGCGCCGTCGCCACCGTCAAGGAACTTGGAATCTCCTCCTACACGCTCTATGATTGGAAAAGCAAGGCGGAAGGACAGAAATATCCCAGGAGGCAGGGCTCCCTATCTGGCAAAGCGCGGAAACGCTACACGCCGGAATTCAAGGCGGAGGTTATCGCGTACTACCAATCCCACGGTGCGCGGGAAACGTTGCAGAAGTATGGGATTGTGAACAACTCCCTCTATAACTGGAAAAGAGGGGGTTGAATACCCCCCTGTTTACACGGAAATTCAGATAATGTAGGAGTTTTGTTGCAATAGGCATCTATGCAGCATGCAGCCTTTTGCAAGGCATGTGGAAATACTACTGCTGCGAAAAATAATTCAAATTCTTCTGGATAAAGCCGATTCGCTGCCGTACACATTCCACACTTCTTCCGGGATCACGGGGTGTGCTGAATACATAATCGGTCAGGCGGTCAATATCGGTAGTTGCCACGTGCAGCCGGGTGTCGCTGGAGGCGTAATAGATGTACACCTTGCCGTCCGGCGCGGCGATAGCCCCGTTGGTGAAGCACACGTTGCCGACATCGCCGAGCCGTTCAATGCCCACGGGGCCGATCAGGAAACCGCCGGGCTCGGCGATGACCCGGGAAGGATCGTCCAGGGCGGTGGCGAAGCAATAGATCACATAGCGCAGTCCAGCCGCGGTGTTGCGCACGCCGTGGGCAATGTGAATCCATCCTTTATCGGTCTTGATGGGCACGGCCCCCGCGCCGTTCTTGCTTTCGGTGATGGTATGGTACTTGCGGACGGAGGTCATTTTTTCCTCGTCGATCACGGCGTGGGTGATATCTTCGCACAGGCCGAAACCGATGCCCCCGCCGGAGCCCGTTTCAATGAAATCGTCCATGGGGCGGGTATAGAAGGCATATTTGCCGTTCACAAATTCGGGATGCAGGCACACGTTCCGCTGCTGGGGTGAGCGCAGGGTGACGAGGTTCGGCAACCTCTCCCAGGTTTTCAGGTCTTTTGTGCGCACGATGCCAGCGGCTGCCGTGGCGGCGGAGAGATCGGGATTGGTATTGTCCTTGCTTTCGGAGCAGAACACGCCGTAGATCCAGCCGTCCTCGTGCCGGGTCAGACGCATATCGTACACGTTGGTTTCCTCGGGGCAGGTATCGGGTAGCAGCACCGGCTCGTCCCAGAAGCGGAAACCGTCCACTCCGCTGTCTGACTGGGCCACGGCGAAAAAGCTCTTACGGTCGCTGCCCTCCACTCGGGCCACCAGGGTGAATTTCCCGTCCAGCAGGATGGCCCCGCTATTGAACACTGCATTGACGCCTAAGCGCTGCATCATAAAGGGATTGGTTTCCGGGTTCGGGTCGTACATCCAGAAGGGCGGGATGTGATTGCGGGTCAGCACCGCATGGTTCCAGCGCTCGTAAATGCCGTTGTATCGGTCATAATTGACGGTGTTTTTCCGGTTCACTAAGATTTCATACCGAGCCTGCAATTCCTGATAGGTCATTTTGCTTCCTCCTTCATGCCGCGGCGCAGCACCTCGATGCACATGCGCCCGTTGTGATAGGGACATTTCCAGGGCTCCACGATGGGTTCGTCGCTGCCGGGCGTGCCGTCTTCGTTGACGTACCAGAACCATTCGCTGTTGGTGCGCTTGTCGGTCATCACGTCCCGGATGTAGTTCCATTGGGACAGCATCGCGTCCCAGTATCGGGTTTCGCCCGTCTTTTCCCAGGCGTTCAGGAAACCCATCAGCGCCTCCGCCTGTACCCACCAGATGCGCTTCTGATTGACCACGCCCCGTTCACATTCGTTGGCGAAGCCGTGATCCGTGAAAGCGGCGTGCCAGGTATGATCCGCCATCTCCAAAAGCCGTGGCCGGATGCGGGCGGTCAGGGCCGGGTCGTCCAGGGCTTCCAGCGTCTTTTCCGTCAGCCAGCTGGTTTCGATGTCGTGGCCGAAGGAGTGCAGGTCGATGAGGGAATGGTATTCATGATCGAAGAACACTTCCTGGCGGCGTTTTTCTTTGTTGTAGATTTTCGATTCCCAAATATCCAATATTTCATAGAGCCGGGCTTTCAGCTCCGGGTCGGACCAGACTTGATAGAGCCCCGTGTACCCCTCCATTACGTGGAGCAGGGTGTTCATAGTGCGGGTGGCCATCACGCCGTTTTCGGAGAGCTTTTCGTTGCTTTCGGGCCGCCAGTCCGCGGTAAACGCTTCCAGATAGCCCCCGGCGTCCCGGCATTTATCCTCGATCATGCGGAATAGCACCTTGGCCCGCTCCAGGGCATAGGGATTTTTCCCGGCGCGGAAGTAGGCAGAAAGGGCATAAATGGCAAACGCCTGGTTGTAGGTGTGCTTGGTGGCGTCCGCCACCGTGCCGTCCGCGTGCAGGGACCAGTACACCCCGCCGTTTTGCTGATCCGTCATCCGTTTCAGCATTTCATAGGCGTGACGCGCTTCTCCCAGCAGGGCTTCGTCCTTCAGCAGCAGATACGCTTCCGAAAAGAACCAGAGAATACGGCTGTTGAGGATGCAGCCTTTGTCCGCTTCCGGATGCCGGGTCAAATCATAATCCATCTTCCCCACGTATCCGCCCCGGACATCGTCCCGCAGACCGCTCCAAAAAGGCAAGATTCGCCTCGTCAGTTCCTGATGAACTTCCGCAAAGAAACGTGTCATACTCCCCTCCGATTTCAGTACAAGACGGGCAGCCGATCCTTCGTGATGGCGTAAGGATGGCTGTACATTTTTTTCAGCGTCTCAAAATCCGTATACTTTTGAGGCTTCACTAGAAGATGTGGGTAAATTGTCGAGGACAAACTTATGATTTGCACGGGTTTACATGGAGCAGACATATGTGATAGCCTGTCTGGCGAGC
>CADBKQ010000049.1:3502-9256 GCA_902795275.1 uncultured Eubacteriales bacterium
TTACATCACATATGTCAGAGGCTCCATGTAAACCCTGCAAATCCTTTTATTCCCTTACTTCTACGGTTTTTGCCACCCACACTTTCTAGGGAAGAGCCATACTTTTCTTCCAGGCAAAACGCGCCAGACCAGGTCATAAAGCTGACCCACGGGCTTTTCTCCTCGCACAGCGCGTCAATATCGGGAATGGGGCCGATCTCGCCGATCAGGGTGATCTTGTCAGCGCCTGTGATCGCCTTCAGTTCCCGCAATTCTTCCCGATGGCTGGTATGCGTATGGGGTTCCGGGTACAGATCCCGAGAGATGATATCCACCACATCGTCTCCCGGATAGCAGGCGGGGATCGGGGAATTCCACACCCAGATCAGGTTGTTCAAATGATGCAGCCGGGTAAAGCGATGGTGCATGATCCGATAGAGAGCTTTCACGGTCTCCGGCCCCTTGCTGCCCCACCAGAACCAATCCCCGTCCCCTTCGTGGAAGGGCCGCCACAGGATCGGAACTCCCTGATCGCAAAAGGGCCGAAGCAGCCCCGCCATCACGTCCAGATCGGAAAGCAGCGCCCGGTTTTCTTCTGTTCCGTCGATGACCGCCCGTCTGGCGTCAAAAGGGGTGTTTTCCGCAAAAAAAGATTTCCCGTGACCGTAAAGTGGGGAGAACCAATGCCAAGTAAAGGTGATCAGGCCCTTTTGCCGCGCCCATTCCCAGGCCCGGCTCAGCGTGCCGTAATTCCTTCTAATTTCTTCCTGGCATACGTCGTCTGTATCCAGATAGTTGATATTCGGAGAGTAGGAAAGCAATTCAAAGCCCACCAGCGCGGGCAGGGTGCCCGTCAGGCTTTGAATACGGCGCAGTTCTTCCTGTTCCATGGTCTGGGTGTGCTGCCCCGTCAGAATGCCCTTCCCCGACAGGTCTTTCAGATAACGCAAGACCGTGTGAACGCAGGGAAGGGCATCTGGCTGGCCCTCGTATGGATGGTCGGTCGTCATTGCATATTACATCCTTCCTGATGCTCGCAAATTCCCTCAGAGCCCCGATATACGGGCTGACCGCTGACCACTACACGGCCATAGGGCTTGGTGGAGCCCGCGCACCTCTCCTCGATGGCCTGGACCGCCAGTTCGATCATGCTGTCCGTGTCCACCCGGAAGGTGCTTAACGAAATCTCTGAAGATGCGTCCATCACAAAATCGTCAAACCCAGTAACGGAGATATCCTCCGGCACGCGCAAGCCCCTGCCGCGCAGCGCGGCGATCAGCCTGCCGGCCACCACGTCGCAATTGCAGACAAAGGCTGTGGGCAGATCGCGGGGCAGCTTGATGGGCGTCAGGTTGCTGTGGTCGTCCCGATCCCGCAGAATCCATTTTTCCTGGATGGGGAGGCCATGCAGCAGCATAGCCCGGTAATAGCCCAAATACCTGTCCATGATGCTGCTGGTAGCGTGTACGTTGCCCACAAAGCCGATTTTGGTGTGGCCGTTTTTAATGAGATGGCTGGTCAGCCGGTAGCAGCCATAGGTGTTATCTCCTACCACGGAATCGGCGTTGCCTTGCTCGTCGTAAAAATCCAGAAACACCGTGGGAATCCCGGAAGCGGCGATCATGCGGTAATAGGGCTTGGCAGGCTGCCCTAACATGATGATGCCGTCCACGTGCCGGGACCGCATAATTTGAGGAGGCTGCAGCGCTTCCTCCGCCTGGCCGTTCACGATCTCCAGCAGGCCGAAATGCCCTTCCTGCGTAAGACGCCCCGCCAGCTTTTTATACATCGAGGAATAGAAAGAAGCAGATTCAAAGTATTGCTCGGGCACTAGGATGCCGATGTCCAGACTCGTCCGTTCCTCCGTCTTTTCGGGTGCGGGATACTGATAATCCGTTTCCTTGGCGATTTGGAGGATGCGTTTCCGCATTTCCTCGCTCATGCCGGGTTTTCCCGCCAATGCTTTGGAAACTGTGACGGCGCTAACCCCGGCCATCTTCCCAATATCCCGCATGGTTACTTTTTTCATCCGTTTCGCCTCCCTGCCTTCATTTATTCGACACGGCAGGGCGTTATCCCTTCACGGAGCCGCTGGCTAATCCGGCATATACCTGCTTCTGGAACACCAGGAACGCGATCAGGGGCGGCAGCAGCGTCAGCAGCACCCCGGCGCAGATGATGTTGAACTGGGATTTGTAGGGGCCGGAGAAGGAATACAAGGCGGTGGAAACCGTGTAATACTTGCCGGAATTCAGGTACAGGTTGGCGTTGTAGTATTCGTTGTACACCCCCACGCCCTTGAGCACGGCCACGGTAATGATGGCGGGCTTGGTGAGCGGCAGAAGGATTTTGAAGAACACGCCGAAATAGGTGCAGCCCTCCAGCACGGCGGATTCATCCAGCGCCACGTCTAAGTTTTCAAAGTATTGCAGGAAGATGTAGATGGAAATCACGTCCGTGCCGGACATGAGGATGATGTAGCCCGTCAGGGTATTGACCAGCCCCAGGTCGGTCATGATCTGGTAGGTGGTCACCTGCATGGCTATGCCAGGGATCAGCGTGGCCACCAGGAACAGGTTGCGGATCAGGCCGTTGCCGGGGAAGGAAAAGCGATTCAGCACATAGCCCAGCATGGAACCCATCATCACCGATACCGCCACCACGATCACCACGACCAATCCGGAAGTGGCAAAGGCGCGAAGCAGGCTCTGGCTGGGCTGATTGCCCTCCCAAACCTGTTTGTAATTGGAGAAATTCAGCCAGTTTTGCGGCAGGGCCATGGCGTTGGTGGTGCTGTATTCCTCCGCGGTCTTGAAGGACACCGTAAAGGCGGATACGATGGGCAGCAGGGCGATAAAGCAGGCCAGCAGCAGGCAGAAATAGGCCAGCGTGCGCAAAACTACCTTTTTCGTTAATGCGCTGTTGTTTTCCCGCGTATTGCCTCGAGGGAGGGCAGATTGCTTCACAGACATTTTTCCAATCCTCCTTTACCACAGCGTCTTGGCCTTGTTGGCCTTGCTGTTGAAGGTGTTGTCCGCATCCTTCATCACATAGCGGAAGAAGAGCCGCTGGGCAATTGTGAACACAATGATCAGCGCCATCAGCACCATCGCCATGGCGCAGGCCATGCCCACCTTGTTGTTCACGTGCGCCATCTGGTGGATCTTGATAAAGAAGGTGGCGGTGCCGTTGGCCCCCATGCTGCCCACCACGTAAGCCGGTTCAAAGGCGGAAAGGGAGCCGGTGATGGACAGGATCAGGTTCAGCATGAACACGGTCTTGATACCGGGCAGGATAATCGCCTTGAACTGCTGCCATTTGTTCGCCCCGTCGATGGTAGCCGCCTCATAAAGCGTGGGATCAATGGAAGCGATGGCGCCAATGAAAAGCACCATGTTCTGTCCGCAATACTTCCATACGGAGGTGAACACCAGCGACCAGTTGTTGATGCTCTGATCCCGGAGCCAGTACGGCAGCTTTTCCAGGGGAATCCCCAGGGATTGCAATACCGTATCCAGCACGAAGCCGCGGGTATAGAAGAATTTGAAAATGTACCCGATGGCGATGCCGTTCACCAGGAACGGGAAAAAGATAATACCCTTGAACAGGCCGCCGCCCTTGATGCCGTTGGACAGGAGCGTGGCGAAGAACAGCGCCAGCGCCAGCTGCACCACCGCGCCTGCCATGTAATACAGGCTCAGCAGCATCGCGCCCACATACTCGCTTTTGCTGAACACCTTGAGATAATTGTTGATGCCCACATACCCTTTGTTTTTCGTATAGCTCATATCAAAGAAGCTGAACTTGATCATCTTGGCGAAGGGCACGTAGGTAAACAGCGCCAGCAGGAACAGCGGCACCGCGGAAAAGGTTACGATCAGCAGGATCTTTTGCCAATTGATTCTTTTCCTTCTTCGCAGACTGTGCGCGGCAACGGTGGTCACGGATGTCACCTCCAGAATCAGTATGGAAAATGAGAAGAGAAAAGGGGCCACGGGTTGAACCTGTGGCCCCCGGAGGATGGATGATTTACTTGATTTCCACGTTCAGGGCAGCCTGCGCGTCGGACCATGCTTCGTTCCAATCCGCCATGATGTCATCGAAGTCCTTGTCGCCGTTAAAGGCGTGCTCGATGATCTCCTGGATCTTGGTGTTGCCGCCAGCGTTGATGGCCAGCAGGGATTCGGAGTTCAGGTCGTTGAGCAGGGTTTCTTCGCCTTCCAGGGCGGGAGCGTCAGCCACCATGTCGATCCCGGCAAAGGCAGCGTACAGGGCGGGATATTCGCCGTTCTTGTCGATGGGCACGCCGCCTTCGCTGTAAGCGAAGCCGCTCTTTTCGGTGAGCCACTTGATGTAGTACATGGCGGCCAGTTTCTGGTCGTCGGTGGCCTTCACGTTGATGCCGAAGCAGTAGTCAGCGCCAGCGGAGGCGTACTGCTTGCCGTTCACAGTGATGGGGAAGCTCATGTAGCCGATGTCGTCGCCGTTGGGACCAGCTTCCACCATCTGGCTGTAAGCCCAGGAACCCAGCACCATGCAGCCGATCTTGCCACTGTTGATCATGCCCTTGCAGCCTTCTCAGTCGGTGGTGGTGTAGTCTTCTTCGATCAAGCTTTCCTTCACGGCGTCGTAGAGGATCTTGTACACGGCGTAGGGGCCGGTGCCATCGCCGTTATCGGAGAAGGGATTGGCCTTGTGCAGCAGCACCCGATTCATGTAATTGGCATCACCGGTAGCGGAACCGCCGATATAAGCGTCCCAGGCGCCCATGGTCCAGCCAGCGGCATAGTTGGTGTACAGCGGGATAGCGTCGGTGTTTTCCTTGACCAGCTTCAGAGCGGCGATGAAGGCGTCGGGGGTCTTGGGCAGCTCGGTCACGCCTGCTTTTTCAAACACGGCTTTGTTGTACACGATGCCCTGGGCATTGCCGGTGGAGGGCACGCCGTAGGCCAGGCCGTCAAAGGCCCACGCATCGATGAAGTTGTACTTTTCAGCCAGGGTTTCCACGGTGCCGAAGGGCACGAAATAGGTGGGCAGCTCATCCTTGGCAACGGTGGGGATGCCCATGATGGTCCAGTTGTCGGTGCCCACGCGCAGCAGGGCGCTTTCGGCGTAGTCAGTCACCAGATCGTAGGTGATGTTGACGTTGGGATAGATTTCCTGGAACTGCTTCACATAGCCTTACAGCACCTCGCGGCGGTCCGTGCGGTGATAAGCGAAAACCAGATCGGCGGCCAGGTCAGCGTTGTCGCCCAGGGTCAGCTGATCCAACGTGGGCAGCGCTTCGGCGGACGCGAAGGAGGCCAGGCCCAGCAGCATGCAGGCAACCAGCACCAGAGACAGGAACTTTTTCATCGTGTTACCTTCCTTAAGATTTTGTTAAGTAATTTGTAAACTTAACTTTAATCTGATTATAAATCGCTTTTTAATTCTTGTCAATACTTTTTTGGAAAAAGATTTTCCACATTGTTTTTGAGACCTGATCGACGCTATCAGCAAGAAGCAGCGGGCAATCCTTTTTAGTCTTTTTCATACAGGAAGATAAATCAAATGAAATCAACCTGACGGAAGATCAATTTCTTCAGCTTCAGATACTGCTCAATCGGAGAAACAGAAAGCGCCACATGTTGACACAGACCGCTTAGAATTGAAAATTAAATCTTCAAAAAAAGAAATTAACTCAACTTTCCCATAACGAAACACCCGAGACAGAGAGAATCCGCCTGAAAAAATAATCCCAAAAACAAACAGTTGACAAGGAAAAGGGCATCAAAC
>CADBKQ010000050.1 GCA_902795275.1 uncultured Eubacteriales bacterium
GTTACCCGCACAGCCATCATCGGCTATGAGAAAGGGAAGTTCCAGCCGAGCGCCGCTGTCGTGGCGAAGATTAAAGAGGTCTATGGTGTGGACATCACCACAGAACAGGACGCGGCCCAGCCCAAGAAGCGCGGTGGTCGGAAGAAGAAGGAAGAACAGACTGTTGCCGCTCCTGCCGTGGAAGAACAGCCTACTGCCGCCCCAGCTCTCGAGGAAGCTCCGGCTGCCGCCGCCCCAGCTGTGGAAGAAGCTGCTCCGAAGAAACGCGGACGGAAGAAGGTTGCTGAACCTGCTGTGGATGAAGCCGTCGAGGAGGCTCCGGCTGTGCCAAAGAAGCGCACTTCCCGTAAGAAGAAGGATGAACAGACTGTTGCCGCTCCCGCCGTGGATGAACAGCCTGCCACCGCCCCCGTCGTGGAAGAACAGCCTGCCGCCGCACCAAAGAAACGCGGTGGTCGGAAGAAGGCCGCTGCTCCCGCCGCAAAAGAGAAGAAGCCTGTGGAAGAAAAGAAGCCCGTGAAGGAAAAGAAACCCGCAAAGCGTGGAAAGAAGGCCGAGGATGGGCCGAGGGTGGTGATCCAATGACGAGAATAAAGCCTACTGGGTAAGAGGGGACGAGACAGGAAGTGTCGATCTGTGATAACTGTGCGTTTCTTGTGTTCAAAAAAGCCAGAAGAAAGGAGTCCAACACAATGACCATCGAAGAAAGCATCAAAAAAGACCCGAGCAAGTTTCAGGCAATTATCGATACTAAGGAGGCAGCGGTAAAGGCAGCGATATGCTTCTGATTGAGTCAGTCCGGAATAAACAGTCTAATCCCATCCGGTAAGAAAACCTTGATTTTTTGAAGAAAATAGCGTATAGAAACGGTGTTGGGTAAACATTCATAACGACAGAGAGGGTGTAAACTGTGAAAAAAAGAATTCTGTGCTTCCTGTTGCTGTTCCTGCTGCTATTGGTGGGATCGGCTTGTGCAGAAAGCGTCGGCGGCTGGATCGCCAGCCTGGAAGATTTGAATGGCAAGCGCATCGGCGTGCAGACAGGCACCACCTTTGATGAAATCGTGCTGGAAACGCTGCCGGACGCAGTCGTCAGCTATTTCAATTCCTATCCCGATATGGCCGCCGCGCTGGAAGCCAACAAGATCGACGCCTTCCCTGGCGACGAACCGGTGATCCGGCTGATGGCGGCGGAGAACAATAAGCTGACCGTTCTGGAAGAACGCATGGACAGCTTTGATTTCGGCATCGCCCTGCCCCAAACGGAGGCCGGGGAAAAGCTGCTTGCTGAAATCAACGCCTGGCTCGCGTCCATGAAGGAGAACGGGGAACTTGCGCTGCTCACGCAAAAATGGACGGACGGCCCGGAAAGCGAAAAGACCGTGCCGGACTATGCCTCCTTTCCCGCCCCCAAGGGCGTATTGACCCTGGCGACGGAAGCTTCCTACGCCCCCATGATGTATTATCGGGGCGCCGAAGTGGTGGGCCTGGAAATTGACTTGATCGCCCGGTTCTGCAAAGCGAACGGCTACGGCCTGCATGTGGTTCCCATGCTGTTTGACGGCATCCTGCCGGCCATCCAGTCCGGGAAAGCGGACTTTGCCGCCGCCGGGCTGACCATCACCGAGGAACGGAAGGAAAGCGTTTATTTCTCCGATCCGTACTATACCGGCGGTACGGTGATGGCGATCCTCAAGAGCAAAGCGGCGGCACCCGCACAGCAGACGGCAAACATGGGCGTCACTTCGATAGACGATCTGGCGAACGCCCGCATTGGCGTGCAGACCGGTACCATCTGCGGGGCGCTGGTCGAATCGCGCCTGCCGAACGCGCGGGTTTATTACTACAACACCGTGACCGATGTGCTGGCCGCGCTGAACGCCGGGAAGCTGGACGCCGGATGCATGGATGAGCCTATGCTTCGCTTTCTGAAAATCGAAAACCCGCAGATAAAGATCCTGGACGAGCTTTTGGACCAAAGCAACCTGGCCGCCGTGTTCCCCAAGACGGAAGCGGGCCAGGCGCTGTGCGGCCAGTACAGCGAATTCCTGGAAAAGCTGTGGGCGGACGGAACCATGAAGGAAATCGACGCCGTCTGGTTCGGCGAAGACGATGGAAAGCGCACGGTGATGGACTTTGGCAGCCTGCCTGCCACCAACGGCACGCTGCGCATGGCGGTCGACCTGTCCATGGCTCCCTTTACCTACATGAAAGATAACAAGATCGTGGGCTACGACGTGGACGTGGCTGCCCGGTTCTGCCAGACATACGGCTACGGCCTGGAAATCGTGCCCATGGACTTTGGCGGCATCCTTCCTTCCGTGCAGAGCGGCAAGTGCGAGTTCGCTTCCTCCTGTATCACCGTTACGCAGGAGCGAGCCGAAAGCGTGCTGTTCAGTTCGCCGAACTATTACGGCGGCATTGCAGTGGGCGTGCTTTCAACCCAGGCTGCAGCGCAAATGGATATTCCGGAGGGAAAATACACATCCCTCAGCCAGCTTGCCAACGCGAAGATCGGCGTGCAGACGGGCCAGAGCTTTGACGAACTGGTCAAAAAGGCCCTGCCCGACGCGGAAATCGTGTACGTGAACAGCAAAGCGGACCTGATCAACTCGCTCAAAACGGGAAAGATCGAAGCATACGCTGTGGACGCGCCGGTATTGAAATCCCAGATGCGGCAGGAAAGCCAGCTCACCGCCGTCCCCGAATACCTGGATCAGTTCGATTTTGGCTTTATTTTCCCCAAAACAGAGGACGGAGAAGCGCTCTGCGCGCAGTTCAATGAATTCCTCCGGGGCATCAAGGCCGACGGCACGCTGGATGAGTTAGAAGAGAAGTGGAATGGGGAGAGCGCAGCCAAGGAAATGATGGACTATCAATCCCTTCCCGCCGTCAACGGCATGCTGATCCTGGCGACGGAAGCGCTGTACGAGCCGTTCACCTATATCCAGAACGGAAAAATCGTAGGCTACGATATTGAAATTGCCGCCCGCTTCTGCCAGGCTTACGGATACGGCCTGAAAATCGAGAACATGGATTTCAGCGGCATCCTGCCCGGCGTATATACCGGGAAGTACTCCTTTGGCGCGGCCGGTATCACCATTACGGCCGAACGCGCGGAATCGGTGCTGTTCTCCGAGCCGAATTTTTCCGGCGGCACGGTGCTGGCCGTATTGAAGGCGGAACAAAAGACCTCCGCCGTTGCTGAGCAGCAGGAATCCTTCTGGGACGGCATCGTATCCAGCTTCAACAAAACCTTCATCCGGGAGGGGCGCTGGGAGCTGTTCGTAAACGGCGTGCTGACCACCCTGCTGATCACCGTCCTGTCCGTTTTCTTCGGCACGGTTTTAGGCTTCGGGGTCTTCATGCTCTGCCGGAACGGGAACATCGTTGCCAATGGCGTCACCCGGTTCAGCATGTGGCTGGTGCAGGGGATGCCCATGGTGGTGCTGCTCATGATTTTGTATTACATCATCTTCGGTTCCGTTGCCATCAGCGGCATTTTCGTTGCGGTCATCGGGTTTACGCTCACCTTCGGCGCGGCAGTGTTCGGGCTGCTGAAAATGGGCGTTGGCACCATCGACCGGGGCCAGTACGAAGCGGCTTACGCCCTGGGCTACGCCAACCGGCGCACCTTCTTCCGCATCATCCTGCCCCAGGCCATTCCCCATATCCTGCCCGCCTACAAGGGCGAGATCGTGGGCCTGATCAAGGCGACCGCCATCGTGGGCTACATCGCCGTGCAGGATCTGACCAAGATGGGCGACATCGTGCGCAGCCGCACGTATGAAGCGTTCTTCCCCCTGATCGCGGTGACGGTGATCTACTTCATTCTGGAAGGGCTGCTGGGCTTCCTGGTCAGCAAAATACAGATTCGTATGAATCCCAAAAAGCGCAAGCCGGAAACAATCCTGAAAGGGGTGAACACGCATGATTAAGATCGAACATCTGAAAAAGGTCTATCCCAATATCATACCCCTGAAAGACGTATCCGTGGAAATCAACGACGGGGACGTGATCTCTGTCATCGGCCCGTCTGGAACAGGGAAAAGTACGCTATTGCGCTGCATCAACCTGCTGGAAAAGCCCACGGAAGGCCATATCTGGGTGGACGGAACCGACGTGACCGATCCCAAATGCGACCTGGGCAAGGTGCGGCAGAAGATGGGCATGGTGTTCCAGTCCTTCAACCTGTTCGGACATCTGACCGTCATCGAAAACATCATGCTGGCACCCATGGACTTGCTGGGAAAAAGCAAGCAGGAAGCCTATGACGAAGGGATGCGGCTGCTGCGCACGGTGGGCCTTGCGGAAAAGGCGCTCAACTACCCGGACGAGCTTTCCGGCGGCCAGAAGCAGCGCATCGCTATCGCCCGCGCCCTGGCCATGAACCCGGACATCATTCTGTTCGACGAACCCACCAGCGCGCTCGACCCCACCATGGTGGGCGAAGTGCAGGCCGTTATCCGCGACCTTTCCAAAACCGGCAAAACCCTCATGATCGTGACCCATGAAATGAACTTCGCCCGCGCCATTTCCAACCGGGTCTTCTACATGGACGAGGGCGGCATCTATGAGGAAGGCACGCCGGAGCAGATTTTTGAACATCCGCAAAGAGAAAACACCCGGCGCTTCATCAAGAAGCTCAAAGTATTGGAACTGAACATCGAAAGCCGTGATTACGACTTCCTGGGCATGGCGGGACAGATCGAAGTCTATTGCAATAAAAACCAGATTCCTCCCAAAACCGCCAGCCGCATCCAGCTGACCTTTGAGGAAACGGCGCAGATTCTGGTGTCCCTGCTGGAAAGCCCGCGCATCCAGGCGGTATGCGAATACTCCGAGGCCGCGGAAACCGCGGAATGGACCGTCAGCTATGGAGGGGAACGCCTGGACGTGATCAACAACGGAGATGAACTTGCCCTGGCAGTATTGAAGGGAATAACGGAAGAAATGAAGTATAACTGGAATGAAAACGCTGAACTGCCCAATCAATTGAGCCTAAAGATTCAGCAGGCATAACGGCAGCCATTCCAACGCATCCATGCTTTTGTGCATAACGCCTGGATCACGAAGATTGAACCTATGCTGACGGTCTATTCTAATCGTATCATTTGTTTCCATGTATTATGCGTCTTCCCAAGCTGTGCGGTATCCGATTTTCAGAAGGAGGAAAAATGGAACATGAAAAAAAAGAACGGTTTTGGCAGCACTTTTCGAGGCATCCATAGAAGATGTGGGTCAAGTCCCATTCAATGGAGTCCTTCCCGGTAAGTAGACCACCCTTCCACCACAGCGAAGGTAGATCAGAGCAAC
>CADBKQ010000051.1 GCA_902795275.1 uncultured Eubacteriales bacterium
TTTTGAACATGGAGTAATCCTCTTCCGTTTCCCCCGCGCCGCTCCCGGCGGCAAAGAGCCGCATGACGCCGCTGTTTTCCTTCCGCACGGTGCCGTCCCTGCCGATGGAAACAATATCGTCCCGGGGCATTGCCGCGTAGCGCAGCATCCCGTCGATGCTTTTACCGCTCACGCTTTTCTGGAACGAAGTGCCGTTGGATACATAATAACGGTCTACCTCCAGATAAATGTCTTGCCGGCCCTCCCAGCCCTGGGGAATGAGGAGGGAGATATTGAAGGCCTTGAAGGTGCCCGGCATCAGCATGTTGGGTTTCATTAAATCCGTTTTTTCTTCGAGGACTTTAGGGCCTCTGGACCAAATCCACTTGGTGTTTCCGTAACGGTACTCCGCTCCATCCACGTTCATGGAGCTCTCTTCCGCCCGGGCCACGGATTCACCGGAACGCCGTTCTGTTCCGCCGGTCAGCCCTTTGTTCAGGGTGACGGAGTTGTTGGCGGGGTTAAGCAGATCCAGGTGGATGGTTTCAAAGGCTTCCGCCTGTTTTCCATTCGCCTCGTGATAGGCCACCAGATCAAAGCCCGTCAGCGGCAGATTGCCGTTGTTGAACACGGTCAGCAGCATATCGTCGTAGCTGCCCGGATTGGCCAGGGTGTCCGTCAGCACGTTTCCGACCATTTTCAGCCCCGGCACCAATTGGAAAGTGAACTTGTACAGTTCGATGCCGTTTTGATTCTTTTTCCGTACGTAGTAATAGCCCTGTTTGTCGTTTAAAAGATAGACGTCCTCCGGCGCGCCTTTGTCAGCGGCGATCTTGATGGTGGCGATTACGAAAGGCTCGCTGAACGCGTCCGCCGTTCCATCGTACCACACGGCGCGCAGCTTATACAGGTTGTTCTTCCCATCCTCCGTCTGTCCCGCCGTTTCCAGCCACCAGAGGCATTCCCTGCCGTACAGCTTTGCCATGTGCAAATCCGTCCGGGGCAGTTCCAAATCGTAATCCCGGATGTTCCAATAATAATACCCTTCTTGGGGATATTCCCCTGTGATTTCGCAGCCCATCAGGCGATAGCTGTTTCCATCCTCTGTCTGTTGAAGGTAGAAGATATAGGGTTTTTTCGCTTCCGGATCGCGGGGTTCCATGGAAATGACACGGCTTGCGATGCCTGATCCGCCGGAGGTTGAGATCCCGGGGTACCAGCCCACGGCGTTGACGTCGTTATAGCCGAAGCCCAGATTGCACAGACCGTCCGTTGAGGCGCTGTCCTTCGTCAGGTAAAAATGAATGAAGGAATCCTCGTTCCGCTGGAAATACTGATAATCGACGTACCGGTTGCCCCCCATGGGTTTGGGCTTATTATCCGCGGCCCGTTCCTTTCGCTTTTCGTAGGAGTATCTGGCGTACACCACATCGCCAAAGGTGAAGCCTCTTCGATCATCCTTGTTTTCCACGCCCTGGGCATTTGTAACCACGGCATACTGGTATAGCAGCGCATCATCATCGCCGTAGCGCTTGCGGATCGTTCCCGTAATGCGCGGCTGTTCGCTGGGATCGTGTTTTCCGGCGTCCTCCAATGGATAGCACATCGCCAGATAGTTATTCGTTGCCTTTTCCTGGGGCAGAATCACATGCTTGAGCATATCGTCATCCAAACAATAGCAGCTCACATAGGCCCAGGTTTCATTGGGCACCTTGACGATGCGGCGGCCGCCGCCGGACAGCCATTCATTATGGTAATCCTTCGCCAGAATGCATACGGTAAACAGCACGTCGTTCAGCCGCAGATCGCCCTTCCCATTGACATACGTGGTGATATTCTGGTCTGAAACGTCCGCCACCCAGTAATCAAAGTCGATCACATCATAGCCGTTTTTATGCGTATAATGATCCTGAAGCTCCCCGGTCTGGCCATTCTGGCAGATCAGGGGAACACAAACCGTGTTTTGAAAACCTCCCCCCATGTAACGGGCGTTTTCCAGCGAAATGCCTACCAGCATAGGCTGGGTATAATAGCCATAATCAGGATCAAAGAGGCTCTGGGCAATCGTCAGCATCATAGTCTTAGTCGCCGGGCTGCTGCCTACAGTCCGCATGGAGAAGATGGATGACTTGCCGAATACGTTGATACCAAGCCTCTGTAATTCTCCGTTGATGATCAGATCCTTGTTTCCGGTATCCACCTGGCCGCCGCCCTCCTGCGGCGCGCCTTCCTCCGCTGCCTGGGCGGAGGAAAGGAAGGAAGCGATAAAACGCTGCACAGGGTTGGCAGGCGCATTGTCGCTCACCCGCTTCCGTTCGGGATACAGCATGAAACGGACGGGGGGATTCAGAATCGCGTAGGTGGCTTTGGCCCAGAGGATTTCCAATATCACGTCCACCGAGCCGCCGGCATAAATCTCAAATACGATATCCTTTTCAGTGTTACCGGAGCTATGGATAACCCCCGTTTCCTTGAATTCCTGGATGATCTTATCCAAGTCGATATTTGTGCCCGCGCGGAAAACAAATTCCAGGTAGCCTATTCCCCGGATGGACAGGCTGGCAACGCCCTTTAAGCCCACGCAGGCCTCCACGCCGATTTCGATGCGGAGGATGATATTGAGCGCGGTTCTTGCGTATTCAAATTTCTTGAATTCCGGAAAGAGCGCGCCGGAGGGCCAATAGGTATCCACCATGATGGCGATTTCCGGGAAGATGGTAAAGGTGGCGGAGATGTAAGCGGAAAGGGAAGCCAGGGGCCACTGCAGGGTGTAGCTGCCCTTCAGGGTGGCGGTAAAGCCCGCGCCGCCCTTGCCAAAGATGCGCCCGTAATCATAGGCGTCCTCGGTATACTGCACCTGCGCGAAGGCGAAAAAGCTGATGTCAAATGAAATCGCGCCCAGCGACATGGGCTTCCATTTGCTGCGCCCCGCCCAGTCGCCGCCGTTCTTCGCCTTGGTTTCGGCCATGTAGCCCTTGCCCTTGGCTTCGTTCACGGCTTTGTCCAGCGCTTTCTGATCCTGGGTTTTCCAGTTTTCTGTCATTTTCTTGGTCACGTCGCCCAGGACGGATGTGCCCATAGTCAGCGCGCCGCTGCCGTTAATATCGAAATACCCGCGCAGCTGGTATTTTTCCGCCAGGGGCAGATTGATGCTGATGGTCATACCGCCGAAGGGCTTCACCCAGCCGTCTGGCAGCGTGAACTGGAAGCCGGGGGTCATCACAAACTTGGTGTTGGGATCGCCCAGGGGCTTTTTCAGCACACTGGCTTTCAGCTCCAGCTGCGCCTGATAGGTTTCCTTTTTTCCGTTATAGGTCATTTCGGCGTACAGCTTGCCTTCCGCCGGGGCCTTCATGAGCCATTGCCCCTCGAAGGTAAAGCTCTGCTCGCCTTTTTTGCCGTTTGCCTCGCCCACCGTCACGGGATTGCTCCCATTTTTATCGGTAAAATACACCTTCAAATGATAATCAGCGGGGCTGTATACCTTGAGGGCAATGGGCTGCTTGGAGTCGTTCAGCGGGCTGGTGACCAGGGTGTAGGCGGATGCCTGCATATCATGGCCCCAGAAAGACCAGGACACCAGGTAGGGCTTGCCGTCGTCCTTTTGGAGGGGGATGTTCACCGCTTTGCCCTTCTTGAGCCATACGCCGGGGGCCTCCAGCCTGCGGTAGCCCTTGGCGCTGACTTTCACATTCAGCATCGTTTCCCCGTCCGCGTCGTTCTGAAAATTACGGATAGGAAACATCACGCTGCCCGTATTGTCCGTCGATTGGGTATATTCCTTTTTCCCGGTTTCACTGATGGTAACGGAAGCGTCGGAAACCTTTTTGCTGCCGTCCACCACGGAGATACCAAAGTTCTTATCGTCCAGAATTTTGACGGTCATTTTCTGGTCGCTGTCCGCCAGGGCGCTGCTGATGGGCGACAGCCGGGCCAGCCTGGTCATCACCGTTTGATCCGGGGCCACCCGCACCGCGCTGGCGGAGACGGTCATGGCGCGGGCAGCGAGCCCATCCCGACCGTTTATGGCATCCATTTCGTTCATGAGCCAATAAACGCTTTCTTCATGAGAAGCGTTCGGATTGGGTATATTGAGCAGCCGATCATAGCGGGTATACATTCTTTTCCAATCGGTCGTCCGGTCCACGGCTTCTTCCATCAGCTGCTTGAGTTCCTCCCATTTGGAGCGCATCTCAAAGGCGTAAATCACCTGATCCCTTTCGGACAGGCTTTCTTCGCCCTGGAAGGCGTCCGCCAGGTTGTAGATTTCGCCAGCCAGAATGGGCAGGCGATTGGCGAAATAGTTCACCTCGTCCTGCCATTCCTTGGCCAAGCTGTATTCTTCATACAGCATGTCGATGCCGCCGCCGCAGTTCTTTTTCAGCGTTTCATAATCCAGGGGATGATTTTCCATGATGTCGTACAGCGCCACGTCATAGTTTTCAAAGCTGTCCAGGATGTAGTTCAACTGATTTTTCTGAAAATCGTTGATCCAGCTTGTCAGCTGCAAGGCGGTCATGCTGTAATCGGGGGCCATGCCGCTGTGGTAGCCCGGCGCGTCGTCGGAAAGGCCCGTGATCGCCAGCGCGGCGGAAAGCTCCTGGGCCGTGGGGAACGGATTCACCGCTTCCGCGATCACGTTCAGGGGCATGGCCTGCCACAAAAAAACGCAGGCCAGCAGAGTA
>CADBKQ010000052.1 GCA_902795275.1 uncultured Eubacteriales bacterium
TACGCCTGCTTCGGAAATATAATCAAACGGCGGCAGGTCTCCGGTCACACCAACCCTGATTGTATCCGCCCCTTCGATCTTTTCCATCTCCACGGGAACAGGTTCTTCAACAGCCGCGTTAAGCGTGGCTTCAAGCGCTGACAGCACGCCCTCGCTTTCCATAGCGCCAAGCGCTCTGTTGATCTCATCCCGAAGCGCCTCATTATCTTCCATCAGCATAAAAGTGAACTCATCCGAATGAAATCCGTTTTCCACCAGGCGCTTGGCCAAAGCGTTCCTGGTGTCTGCGTCGGGAGCGACAAAATGATTGATATAAAACAGCGCCTCATCCCTGGCACATAAATAATCCGCCACCACATTATGAACGAAAATCGCATCCACTTCGCCGGATTTGAGCGCCATGATCATAGCGTTCAGGGAGTCATAGAATTTGATTTCCATAGAGTCCCTGAAAGCCTGAACATACGCCTCGCTGAGATCGTCAAATCGAAGATCGTATCCCTCTGTTACGTCAAACGCTACATATCCGGAATCCTGCAGCAGCCTGTTATAAATCAATCTGGAGGTTACAAGTTTCCTGACTTCCTCCTCATCCGCGTTGCAATAGGAAAGGATGCCGAACACAGGACGATCTGTTACCCATGCCGAACCTCGGCCGGAAAACGTTTCCGCTTCCTCGCATGTAGCGGTGCCAACGAACGCCGTGAATGCCAGTACGCTTTCTTCATTCCCCACCATCACGGGGACGGCCAGCAGGGACAGCGCCAGGATCATGGACAGAATCTTTTTCATTTTGTTTTGGCTCCTTTTTTCTCTTTACTGGTCTTTCTCTTGAGGCGGGTGATGGGGTCTTCGCCGCCATTTCCACCAACTTCTTTATCTCCTCCACGCCCGCTTCCATCTCTTCGCGATACTTCCAGTCAACCTTTTTTCCGAAGGTAGATACGGAAGATGGTCAGGGCTGCCCGGCACGCACAAGAGCTTGGATAGGACGCGGCAGCTTTTCAAAAGCGGCTTTCTGCCGGAGATACTTTTCTGTGGCTTCGTCAAGCGTCTTCTTGATGCGTTGCCTTTCCCATTCCTCGCTGTAGGGACTGAAATTGCCCATGGTTCCTCGTGCACATTCACAGCCGGCCTTACGCCCAGAATAAGCGACGTGGTGTTTCATGTGACAGTATTCGACATGGGATGCGGCGAATCCTGCCAAAGGAAGAATAAGAAAAGCCCACCATGTAAGCATCATCCCTCCCCTGGAACGGGGTAGGATGAAAGCCACAAGGCGGCGCTAAAATGAAGCACGAGAAACGGCAGCACTGAATACCCCCGTCCCTTTCACAGCGGCAGACTGGCGTTCCAGACGTGGCCTTCAGCATAAAGGCAGCACGCATGTGAGAGACGCCAGGCGGCAGGTCGGCGTGTGGAAGTCGGCAGTCTGGTGAATAATACCCCGTCCCTTTCCTTGCGGCAGACTGGCGTGCGCTGTAGAAGCCAACGTGAGCGATTTTCAGCTCTACACCCGCCCGGATTACCCGGTTTAGGGGGAGTTTGTTTCGGAGATTTTCATTTTGGCATGATTATGCCGCGTCCGGAAGGATGGTTTCTTCGGTTTGATTGACGAAAATATACTTTTCCGCCAGCTCATCCAATCTCCCGGTTTCCCGTTCCATGGTAAGAAATTCATTCACGAACGCCAGTAAATCTTCCGCGCCCTTCGGCATCAGCACGCCCAACTGTCCCCGGGTAAAGGGAGCGCCGATCAGCGGGGCGGCAAGGCGGCTGTCCTGGCCCACATAGTAACCGGCTTCCATGATCTCGGTGATCATAACATCCGCTTCGCCGGAAGCGACCAGCCCCGGAATCTCCTCATTGACGCCGTGGATAATCAGCGTGGCGTCCGGCAGATTCGCCCTGGCGAATTTCTCATTCAGCCCGCCGGGGTTCTCCATGACGCGCACTTCGGGGCGGTTGATCGCTTCCAGGCTGGTATATTTCCCCGCATCCTCGGCGCGGCACAACACGGTCTTGCCGTTTTCCAGATAGCCCTCAGACATGAGCGCCTGTTCCTTCCGCGCGTCGGTGACGGTGATGCCGCAGATGGCCAGATCGAATGTACCCGCCAGCGTGTCTTCCATCAGGGTGGGCCAGGAAGTGGGAACATATTGGATTTCCACGCCCAGCGCGCGGGCCAAATCCTCCGCCAGCTCCGTGTCAAAGCCCCAGTAGGTTCTTGTTTCCGGGTCGAGGAAGGACATGGGCTTGTAGTCTCCGGCTGTGCCCACCAGAAGCACGCCACGCCTTTGGATACGCTCTATCGTGTTTCCATCCAGGAAACGGAGCAGCCTCTCCTGGAAATCCTTGTAATAGGGCTTTTCAAGATACGCCACATGCGACGCGCCGTCGATTACCTCCAGCGCCGACCCTTCCGGCAGGCAGTCCAATACCGCAAAGACACGGTCATAATTCAGGTAGGGATCCTGGCTTCCGCAGATGACCAGTGTGGGAACCGTAATCTTTTCCAAATCAATCAGCGTTTGTGATTCAGCTGCACAAAGATCGCGCCGGCCTCCGTTGGGGCTGGATTCCCGGTCATAATGCCAGGAGCTTGAGCACAGCATTTCAATAACGACAGGATCTGCGATTTCGTAGTCAAACGTACCGTCTTCTTTCCGCTGGAAATCATCCGCCGCGTGTTCCCATGTGTTGTGGTGAAAAGGTTCGGTCACTTCGTATTCGCCAATGCCGCACAGGATCGGCGCGTAAAGCACGAGCTTTCTGATATGCTCGGGATATTTAGCCGCGCACCGGCCAGCCGTCACCGTACCCCAGCTCCAACCCAGCACGTCGATTTTATCCTGTCCCGATGCTTCGCAGATTCTTTCCACTGCGGCATGGATGTCCTCCGCGGCGTAATCCGAATCCGGCAGGAAACCGTCTTCTACTTCTTCCGATTGTCCGAAGCCGGCAATGTCCAGCCGCCAAACCGCATAGCCGCTGCGGGCGAGAAACCGCACGAGACTGTAATCTTCATAGTCAACGTCGAATTCATGGGAGGAATAGGTGACGCCGTGAATGAGCAGGATGCTCCTGTCCGGCTCCGCTCCCTCAACGCACACGCAATCCAGATGTAGGGAAATCCCTGCCCGTTCCAGGGGGTATTCTGTGTATGTGTATGATATTTCCAGTTCCGCCTTCGCGGGCATTACTGTCATACAGGCTAATAGAACAATAAACAAGCAACTTGTAATGAATTTCTTCACGACGATACCACCTTTGCT
>CADBKQ010000053.1 GCA_902795275.1 uncultured Eubacteriales bacterium
GCTATTCAATGAAGCCGCAGTCTTCGCGTTTCGGCCCTTCCGCGCCGGAAATATACCGGGCGCTGAATTCCATGTTGATCTGGCGCAATTCCTTGCGGCCCTCAATATAATCCCGGTACATTTCAATCAGCCCCGGCCTGCACCCATCGCAGGCGCCGTCAAGGCTGCCGATGGATTCCGCAACGATGCGTGCCCGTTCCTCCTGGGTCGTATCAGCGATCACATACACGCTCATTTGAAATGAAAACGGTATACCGGAGAAACAAAAGCTTCGCATTTTGGATCATGGATAAAAGGCAGCCCTGATCCTCGGGACACAGGGTGGGGGTTCAAAACGTTACCCCATCGGCTGTTCCGTCGCCCGCGTATACAGGGACACATTCATCAGGCGGCGGTTATGGATATGAAAACCGGATTGCTGATTTTCCTTCATACAATCACCTTTTAGGGCTGAAACTATTACTGTCTGTCTTTTCATTATACTTTCTCTTAAGCTTCTCGTAATAGCGGCGGAGCGAACAGTATTCTTGAAAATATGGGGAGTTTTCGTCTACTAATGATTTGATGAGCGTAAGATACCTACCCGCATTCAATCGATTAATAGGAATTACAAAATCACGCCATGCAATTTCTGGCCCCCTTCAAAAGCATATAATACATCCTCAGTGTTTCTCTCTACAAGGAAATCGGATGAATAGATGACGAGCGTGTATTCCTGATACTCGATATCATTGTCAATCCATCCGCCGTGGGCTTCCTGAATCGTATAACCGCCGAAATGCCGGAGCAGGATATCCTTCACTTTTTCCAGGGCTTCCGCCTGGGTAAACACAGGGGTGTTGGTATCCTTGTCGTTGGTGCCCAGGTACAGGACATACTGGACATCCAGGCTGGTTTCCGTCTCAGCTTCCGTTTCGGGAACAGTCGGAATCCTGTCGTCCGCATAGTTTTCCAACCAGTGGAACACACTGGTTTTCATGACTTCCTCTCCGTAAATGGTCTTCCAGTCGTCCCGCATGGAAATGACGTGATAGCCCATGCCTTCCCATTGCTCACGCAGTTGTTGACCTTTTTCCGGGTTACCATAGTCCCGCACATCGTCGTCGGCGATCAGCTGGAAGGCGGCGCTTTTGTAACGGTTGTTCAGTAGCGCATAATTATTCATGCTCACGTCGCCGGAGCTGTTGCCAAAGGACAGCACCGGCTGCCTGCCGATCTCCTGCGCAATTTGCAGTACCTTGTTCGTTTTCAGATCTTTGACAAGGAACCGATCCGTACGCACCAGCACATCGTCGCCGGTAAACACATACTCGATCCCGTCCGTGCCGCCCTGATTTTTCGCCTCCAGCGCGGTATCGGAGCCGATGATGTTCTCATAGGGAATGTCCAGAATCCCTTCGATAAAGGTGCGGACGATGAAGCGGTCGCTGCCGGAAACGACATAGCATTTGAAGCCGTTATCCTGCAGGTATTCCACGACCTCCGCCATCGGCAGGTAATAGGCCGCCGCGTAGGTCATGCCCTCAAAGCCGTCCGCCTCTTTTACCAGAAAGCGCGTGATAAAATCAGCATACTCTGTCAGCGTCATTCCGGCGAAAGCCTTTGCCTGGTGATACGAAAACTCATAGTCGTAATCGTCCGGGAAGGATTTGTCCAGCGCGTTGTCGCGCGTCATGCGGCCAAATTCCAGCATTTCAGCATCCGGCTGCCAGGAGGTGTCCGCCAGGATGCGTTCCGTCAGCAGCATGACCTCCAGATAGGTCGGGGCCAGTTCGGCCATCAGCGTGCCGTCCATATCGAACGTGGCGATACGGTCTACCGGCGGGATGTAATCAGGCGATTCTTCGTCCGTCACCGCCTCCACATATTCGATCAGCGCTTTCAGCGACGGAGCGTCCGCGTTCCATTGGGAAAACGGTGTCTCAACTTCGTTCTCCGCCAGCGCCGCAAAGCTGCACAGCAGCACCGCAAGGGTCAGTACAGATACGATCATCCTTTTCATGGTCATAACGCCTCCTTTTATTCCGTTCGTATTGTTTTAAATATGAACATTCCAGCCGGTATCGATCTTCCGCCGGACTTCCTTCATGGTTTCGGAGTTCAGATGCGGCCAGTCGATGACTGTCTGGGCTTTGTTTATGACCATATGCGCTTTCTCCGCGCACAGGGCGATGGGCGTATCCGCCAGGGAATCCGAATAAAAGTTGTCGATCACCGGGAAACCATGGTCAATCATATACCGCGCTTTGCCCTTGGCGAACATCAGGTTATCCGTGAATACGCCAAATTCCCGGTCATATTCCGTGGCGACAAACCGGACGCCCAGACGCCGGGCAATCGGCCCGATGATGCAGGACGGGGAAGCGCTGATAATCAAATCGTCCGGCTTCTTCTGGGCCAGATACCAGGCGGAGATATTCTTTTCATGGGTATCCCAGTACCGCTCGATCAGCCGGTCAAAATCCTTGAGCTGGAGAATCGTAAAAAACTTACGCATCATCAGGGCGCGGGTCATCTTTCCCTTCTTGTACAGGAGCAGGTTCCACAGCGCTTTCGGGAAAAAGGTGAACCACAGGCGCGGATGCCGGTTCATGCAGTAGATAGCGAAATTGACAGAGCTGTCCGGATAGCAGATCGTCCCGTCAAAATCATAAACATTCATCAGAATCTTCCTTTCATGGGGAAGGATTTGCGCGTTCGCTTCTGCTTTGCATTATTCGCCGCGGGCCGCTGTTTTTCCTCTTATATACACGTCCTGTGTTTATCCAAGGCTTTATACGGAGGGAACCGTTCTTTGAACTTCAAAGAGCGGTTCCCTCCCCATCCGCTGCATCGCGGTTGACGGGGCGGCCATGGCCTTACTGCTTTTGGGGCTTTTCCTTGTAGGAGTGGTCTGTTCCTCTATGGGGGCTTCCTCAGGAACGGTTTCCGCCAGGGCGGGAATCATCGTGAACACCATGCAGAGCGCCACAAACAGGGATACGAG
>CADBKQ010000054.1 GCA_902795275.1 uncultured Eubacteriales bacterium
AGGGTGGTTCCGTAGATCAGGGAATACAGGCGGCTGGCGTTGATGCCCACCAGCCAATCGGCTTTCTGACGGCACAGCGCGGCTTCATACAGGCGGTCATATTCGCTGCTGTCATGCAGATGCTGAAAGCCCTCCCGAATGGCGGTTTCCTCCAGAGAAGAAATCCACAGCCGCTTCACCGGCTTATGGCAGCCGCATTGGCTGTAAACGAGCCGGAAGATCAATTCACCTTCCCGGCCTGCGTCGGTGGCGCAGACGATGCTTTCCACCTGCGGCGCGTTCATCAGTTCTTTCAGGGTGAAAAACTGTTTCTTCCCTTTTTCGGTCAGAACGTACTGCCAGGGATCAGGCAAGATGGGAAGGTCGCCGCCCGTCCATTTGGCGTATCGTTCGTCATAATCCTGGGGCATGGCAAGCTCCACCAGATGACCGACGCACCAGGTGACGATCCAGCCGTTTCCCAGCAGAAAGCCGTCCTTCTTTTCCTTCGCTCCGATCACGGCGGCGATGGTCTGGCCCACGGACGGCTTTTCCGCAACGACCAGGGTATGGGCGTTCATGGGAAGCAGGATATTACTCATTCTCGTTTTCCTCCGCATTCATATCTTCGTTTTCTTCTTCATCTTCAACATCGTCCTCGAAGCCGGATTCATCCAGCATCCGGGGAATCGGCGCAGCGCCTTTTTTCTGCTTCAGGAACCAGTATGCCGCGCCGCCGCCGCCCAGCAGCACGATGAGCAGCAGAATCAGTCCGGAAGCGTTGAAAGCTGGCTTTTCCGGCTGGACAACCGGTTCGGACGTGACGGAAGGGGCAAGCGTCGGCTCCGGCGTCACATAGATAATTTTCGGTGTGGGCGTGGCGACAATTTCATCATCGGAAAGAACGCTCAGCAAGTCGCGGTCATCCACCATATTGAGGAAATAGGTTTCGTAAATGTCATTCTTTTCGTCGATAGGCTTGTCGTAGTCGATCACCATGTAATAGGTCTGACCCTTCTTGCTCTGCACGGTGATGAACTGCTTGTTGGTGGCGGCGGAATACAGCACGTCCAGGGTCTGCATATTGCCGCTGCCGGTAAAAGGCTGGCCGGGACCGATGGGCACATATTCCGTTTTCACGATAGGTTCCGGCGTGACCAAAGGCGGCTGGGTGACGACGATCACCACAGGCTCGGCTGTGACAGCGGGCGCGGCCGGTTCCTTGGTCGCTGCCGGTTTATCTGTTTCCTGCTGCTTTCCGCCAGACGGCTTTTTCGTGGGCTTGGGGGCTTCGGTAGGCGCAGCGGTGGGTTTGGAATTGGGCTTTTTGGTTGCCTTGGGCGTAGGCGTCGGGGCCACATAATAGGGATTGTCCAGGGTAATGGGTTCAGAAAAATTTCCGGCGTAGTCATAGGCGCGGATCGCCAGCTGCGGATAGGACAGCAGCAAATCTTCCATGCGCACGTCCAACTGTCCGTTTTCCAGGGTGGTGAACAGAAGGCCGTTGACTTGTACGCCCGCCGCGCCGGACAGATCATCCGGGGCTTCCACATGAAGCAGTTTATCCTTGAAGCCTGCCGTCACCACCGGGGCGAGGTGGTCAAAGATACGGATTTCCTTCTGTTCATCGAGGTAATTGCCAGCGGCATCCAGCAGCCGCACCGTCATGACGGCATTGCCTGTCACTTCCAGATCATAGTAGGAATAGCCGTCCAGCAGGGTGAAATGTTCCTTGATTTCTACCCAGTCGCCGCTGTCCAGCCTGTACTTCACCTGATCCCAAGCACTGTCAGTCTTGGGCGTGATCTTGATGCGGACATGTTTCGCCTGGGCGTTTGTCCAATCGAGGGGAACCTTGATTTCTATCTTGAACATGCCGCTTAAATCAATCGGCGCAGGCGGTTCTTCCGTCTGCGCCGGTTCGTCGGTGGGTTGTTCGCTGGCCTCCGGGTAAATTTCTTCTGTGGATGAATTGGACTGCTCTGTTTCCGAACGTTCTTCCGGAACTTCCTGTGTATCATCTACAGCAGCAGGTTCCTCCGATTGACTCTGATGCACCACATCTTCATCCTCGGGAAGCATGAAAAACTCAGGATCGTCCAGAATCAGCAGTCCGTCGTAATTCGACCAGTCATAGGGATCGGTTCCCTCGGCTTGGGCCGGATTGATCATTCCAAAACCGCCGCAGGCCAGGAAAATGCAGATCAGCAGCAGGCATAGCGCCAGTACCAGATCACTCCAGATTCGTTTATTCGTTTTCATCTTCATTTTCTTCTGTCTCCTTCATATTCGTGTTCACCACAGGCAGGGACGTAAGGCTGGCTTCCTGCTTCCTGCCTTGCATCAGTACCCGCAGATCATCCAGCGAGATGTTGGCGCTGTGGACGATCTGCAAGTATTCCTGGTTTTCTTCCTGGTTCACCCGTTCTTCCAGCCGGGAAATGCGCTCGTTCAGCTTTTCGCGGGTAGCATAACACCGGGCCAGATCAGCCCGGTGTCGGTTCAGTTTTTCCATGTTGGTTTCCTGTTTGGCGCTCAATTTCTTTCCTCCTTCGTCAATGCTGATACAGTCTGCCATATCCGGCAATATTGTTTTTCAGGCTCCCGTGAACAATGTCGTAATAAGAACACGGCGACCCGCTATGCACCATCATTCCATTGCCCACATACAGGCCGCAATGGGTAATGCCCGTTTCGCCCTCTATGGTGCCGGAGAAGAAGATCACATCGC
>CADBKQ010000055.1 GCA_902795275.1 uncultured Eubacteriales bacterium
CGCTCATGATTTCCAGCTGCTCCTCGGTGTATTCGGGATGGCTTTCGGCCAGGGCAGCCTTGAATTCCTCATTCGTCAGCGTTTTGCCGTCTGCTGTTTTGGAAGGTCCGTCCGGATTGTTTCTTGTCCAGAACACGGCGTCTACGGTGCCTGAAGCCAGCGCGGCGGCGCGGCCGAGGCTGTCCACCTGGACGATCTCAATATTCCGGTCAAGGCGCCTGCCGATTTCCGCCAGCATCGCGGTGTTGAACCCCGCGAAGGTTCCGTCCGCGGCCACATAATCCATGGGCGGCAGGGAACCGGTGACGGCCACCTTGATGGTTTCACGGCCTTCCACGGAATCCATTTCAATCGGCGCGATTTCCTCTCCGGCAATCGCGGCAAAAATGTGCTTCTGAACCAGCTCGTTCAGCGTTCCATCCGCTTTCATCTCTGCAATGACCGCATTGAAATCGTCGCGAAGGGCTGTATTGTCCGCATTCATCATGAAGGAATATCCCGCCCCGGACATTCCGAAGCAGTCCATGGCAAAGCCGCCGTCCGCTTCGATTTTGTCGCGGTCAAACAGGAAAAGCGGCGCCAGCGCATCGTTCTGCGCGCAAAGATACTGTCCGGTCGTCTGGGGAATGTCGGTAATGCATATAACATCCCCGACATTCAGCGCCATGAGCAGCGCGTCAATGGAATCGTAGAAAACCGTCCTGTACTGGAGCGCCGGGCTGCTGGTATCATACATGAGCTGGAGATAACCGTGCTCAGACAGCCAGCCCATCCCACTGCTGTAGGCTGTAAAAGCCTTTACAGAAGCATTGGAAGCATCGTATTCGCTGTCGGTCATGTTCAGATAGGACAGGACACCGGCGGCTGCGGTGTCTTCCGCCATCGCCGGCACGGCCAGCAGGGACAACACCAATGCCAGCGCAAGGAGCAGAGTGGCAAGCTTCTTCATGGGGATACCTCCTTCATCTATCTGAAAGCGCCTCGGCGCTTTCCTGTGGTGCGGGAATTCGCGGTTTTCCGCGTCGGAGCGCGGTCGCATATTTTTAACCTATTATATCGGATGACGGCTGTGGCGTCAAGGAAAAAAGTTCGGCAACCAGGGTTGCATCGTCGGACTACAATTCTGTTACAGACGGGTGAAAAACGCCGTAGGGACGCCATTCATGGCGTCCGAATGGAGCAATCTGCCCTGCGGACGCCATGAATGGCGTCCCTGCGAGGGCCGACCAGGCGCTTTGTCACAATTCTGTAATCTGACGTTTCGGCCCTGGTTCGGCAACGGGGCGGCATCCAATACTTTTCGTTTTACGTTTTATACCAGAGTATTACCAGAGCTGCCGGCAGTCGTAGACGCCGCCGGCGAGGTCGTGCCAGGTCATGACGCCGTCTTCGAGGAGGCAGTAGCTGTGGGGCGTGCCGTTCTTGGGGATGGAGACCGAGCCGGGGTTCAGATAGGTGAAGGTCTCGTGGCGGCGGCAGGCGGGGAGGTGGGTGTGGCCGCAGAGCAGGAAGTCGCCGGGCAGCAGGGGTGGGGGATTGTCCTCGCCGTAGACGTGGCCGTGGGTGGCGTAGAGGACGTGGCCGTCGACGGCCAGGGCGCAGTAGTCCGCCATCACCGGGAAACCCAGCACCATCTGATCCACCTCCGCCTCGCAGTTGCCCCGCACGCACAGAAGGTGCGGCGCGATTTCGTTCAACCGGGCGATTACGCTCTTGGGCGCGTAGCCCTCCGGCAGGTCGTTCCGGGGGCCGTGGTAGAGCAGGTCGCCCAGCAAGAGCAGGCGGTCCGGCTGTTCATGCCTCCAGGCGGCCAGCAGCCTTTCGCACCAGGCGGCGGAGCCGTGGATGTCCGACGCGATCATCAGCTTCATGTTCAACACCTCGCTTGGCGGTTAATTCGGCGGCTTTCATCATAGCATGATTCGGGCGGCGGCGCAAGGGATGGGATTATAAAAATACATAATATGGTATTAAAAACCATATTTAGCCGTATAAACAACCGGTTTAATATTAATGTAAGGTTATTTTATGCGGCAAACCGGCCCATTTTTGGAAAATCGCGGGCTTTTGTGATGGAGAAATTAGCATAGCCGTGTTAGAATGGGGTGATTTTGACAAGACCCGGTTCGCGTCCGCGAGCCGACGACCGTGAAGGGGGAAAATGCCCATGGCCAACCCGAAGAAGCGCATGGGGGATCGCTTCGACGCCACGCTGGTGCGGGACATCGATCCGCTGCACTGGTTTGTGCCCTATCTCTACCCGAACCGCGCCGACAACGAGGCGTTCGTCGAGGAGGAATTCGACCTGACGAACCTGGAGGCGTTCCTGGCGAAGAAGAACGAGGGGCTGGACCACGGCCACCGCTACACCATCTTCCACGCCGTCTGCGCCGCCGTGGTCAAGGCCATCACGCTGCGCCCGAAGATGAACCGCTTCATCCAGGGTCGAAGGCTGTACCAGCGGGACGAGCTGAGCCTGGGCTTCGTGGTGAAGAAGCAGTTCAAGGACAACGGCGCCGAGGGCCTGGCCTTCATCAAGTTCCCGGAGGACACCACCATCGATTCCCTGCACGAGCGCATCATGAAGGAGATCTTCGAGTGCCGCCGGGACGACGTGATGGACAACTCCACCAAGGGCATGGAGTTCTTCACCCACCTGCCGCGCTGGCTGATGCGGATCGTGATGTGGGGC
>CADBKQ010000056.1 GCA_902795275.1 uncultured Eubacteriales bacterium
TTTCGTATAACAAAATTCAGAACGATGGTGAAAAATGCAGACAAAATCGGCGGGAGCACCACAGCAGACCACGATCCGAGGATTACAAAAGTGGGCCGATTCCTCAGAAAAACCAAGTTGGATGAAACTGCCAACTTGTTTAACATCTTCCTTGGCACCATGAGCTTTGTCGGCCCCAGGCCTGAACTATTGCAGTACACCTCGCAATACGAAGGCCAGGAAAAGGAGATTCTGGAGGTACGCCCCGGCATCACGGATTACAGTTCCCTGACCTTCATCAACCTGGACGAGATTGTCGGTTCGGACGATCCTGACGCCATGTATGAAAAGCTGGTGCTGAAAAAGAAAAACGCGCTCCGTATCCAATACGCGGAGACGGTCAGCTTTTCGACAGACGTTAAGCTGTTCCTCAAAACCATAGGCGCTGTCATCAAAAAAGGTTCAACGTATCTGTTCAAAAATTGATCCCGATTTTTTTCGGGGGGGGTAGTAAGACTGCATGGAATACATTCAGCTGCGCAATGCCGACTTGACCGTTTCCCGCTTCTGCATGGGCGGCTGCCCCATGGGCGGCTATGACTGGGGAGACACCAAAGAAGAAGATTTTATCGACGCGATCCATACAGCGCTTGATCTGGGCGTGAACTTTTTTGACACAGCGGATACCTACGGCCTGGGGCAATCGGAAAAGACGCTGTCCAAGGGGCTGAACGGCAATCGCCATGACGTCGTCATTCAAACGAAATTTGGCGTCCGCGCCCAGAAAGGCCAGAACACTGTCATTGACAATACGCCCGTTTATATCCAGAAAGCGCTGGAGGACTCTCTGCGGAGACTGAACACCGACTATATCGATATTTACGTCGTTCATTACTGGGATCAGAAAACGCCCCCGGCGGTGATCGTAGAAGAGTTGGAAAAGCAGAAGCAGGCAGGCAAGATTCGCTATTACGGTTTATCCAACGCACGCCCCGAAGTCTTGGCGCTCTACAAACCTTTCCAAGGGCAATTCGTCACCTCCCAGCACGAGTTTTCCCTGTGCTGCCGGAAATGGGAAGCGGAAATTCGCCAGACAGTCGACGCCATGGATGTGACGCCCCTCACCTGGGGCAGCCTGGGCCAGGGGATGCTCTCCGGCAAGTATGACGAAAACTCCAAATTCAGCGAAAACGACCGGCGCAGGCGGGAAGTCTATACAAATTTTCACGGCGAAAAGCTGAAGCACAATCTTCGCATTGTAGAAGAGCTCCGTAAAGTAGCTGCCAGCCATGATAAAAGCTGTTCCGCCACCGCCGTTCGGTTTATTCTCGACCTCTTTCCCAACGGCATTCCCATCGTCGGCATCAAAAACGCCAAGCAGCTCCGGGATATCACCACCGCGCAGGATTGGCATTTGACCTGGCAAGAAATGACCCGCTTGAACCGCGTTTCCCACGCGGATAAAAACGTCACGCCTACGGAAATGCCCTGGCTCAAGGAGTTCTGATTCTTATCCATTCGCAGTGGTTTTTGAGGAGTATGACTGATGACAAGCGAGCAACTGGCCTGGCTCATTCGGCGCCACAGCGTTGAAATGACGCATATTTCCCATGGCAGCCATATCGGTTCGGTGATGTCCGTCGCTGATATTGTTGCCGTCCTTTATGCCGATGTGATGCGGTTTGATCCCGCAAATCCCAACTGGAAACAGCGCGACCGCTTTATTTTGAGCAAAGGCCATGCGGGGGCAGCGATTTACGCGGCGCTGGCCGAAAACGGCTTTTTCCCGGTGGAGGAGCTGAAAACGCATTATGCTAATGGAAGCCGGCTGTCCGGCCATGTTTCCCACCTCGTTCCCGGCGTAGAGGTATCGACCGGTTCCCTGGGGCACGGGCTTTCGGTGGGGGCAGGCATGGCTTACGCCGCGAAGAAAAGCGGGCAGGATCATCATCGTGTGTTCGTCGTCATGAGCGACGGGGAATGTGATGAAGGCTCCGTATGGGAAGCCGCGCTGTTCGCCAATCATTTCCGGCTGGATAACCTGGTGGCGGTGGTCGATTACAACCACATGCAAAGCCTGGATTTTACCAATAACACGCTGGAATTGGACGATCTGGCGGCGAAGTGGCGCGCTTTCGGATGGCGGGTGATTGAAGTGAAGGGCAATGATCATGACGAATTGAAAGCGGCGTTTGCGCAGGCGGAAAAAGCGTCCGATCACAAACCAACCGTTTTGATCGCTTCCACGATCAAGGGGTCCGGCGTCTCCTTCATGCAGAACGACATCCTGTGGCATTACCGTTTCCCCCACGACGGCTGGGAATACGATATGGCGGTGACGGAACTGCACAAAACGAAGCCGGAAGGCGTCGCCGATCCCTATACACCGAATGG
>CADBKQ010000057.1 GCA_902795275.1 uncultured Eubacteriales bacterium
CCTGCTGGTGAGCTTTGGCATGAAGGTCATGTCGGTCATCATCACGGTGGTGCTGTATGGCCGCATGATCGAAATCTATCTGTATTCCTCTGTCGCCGCAATCCCCTTTGCCACCATGAGCAACCGGGAGTGGGGACAGATTGGCAACAACTACCTGCGCGGACTGCTGGCGCTGGCGTTCCAGGGTTTCTTTATCATGGTGTGCGTGGCTATCTACGCCGTGCTGGTTTCCACGATGCAGATCTCCGACAATATGCACTCGGCACTGTTCGGCATCGCGGCTTACACCGTCATGCTGTGCTTTGCGCTGCTGAAAACCGGCAGCCTGTCCAAGTCCGTGTTCAACGCGCACTAATCATTCTTGCGGGAGTGTGTGATCCACTCGGCAACATCATCTTCAGTGAACAAACCCGCCTTTTCCGCTTCGCCCTTCATCTGCTCCTGAAAGCGCATGAGGGCGTACACGGTGGAGTTGACGACGCGGACATTGTTCCCATCGACGATGAACGTAACCCGATCCCCGGTATCCACGCCAAGCGCGGCGCGCACATTCTTCGGAATCGTGACCTGTCCTTTGGCCATCACCCTCGCATCATTGACAAACGCAGGCTGAGACATAATGACACCTCCAGGTTGGAAAGTAGGGAAATAGGGATTTCCCACTTCTATTATACTCGAAAGCCGGAAGATTATCAATGGGAAAATGCTGGAAGTGCGGAATGCGTTTAAGCCAAATCTGAAAGGAGGCATTTTATGGCCTATGTTTCCGTCCCCAAAGACCTGACGAAAGTCAAAAACAAGCTGGTGTTCAACCTGACCCGGCGGCAGCTGATCTGCTTCGCCCTCGCGGCGGCGATTGGACTGCCGTTCTACTTTCTGACGCGGGAGACGCTGGGCACCACCGCGTCGGCCACCTGCATGGTGCTGCTGATGCTGCCCGCATTCCTGTTCGCCATGTATGAGCGCGACGGCTTGCCGCTGGAGAAGGTGTTGATGAACCTCATCACCACCAAATTCCTGCGTCCCGGCGTTCGCAAGTACGAAATGACCAACCTCTATGAGAAGAAAAAGGCGGTGCCCGCCAGGGGCGCAGCCCGGAAAGGAGCCAGGAATGTTCCGAAGAAAAAGAAGCGCTGACACCGGCATGACCACCAATGTGGAAATGCCGGATAGCGCCTACGAGACGGATTTCGTCGATACACCGCCTGCGGGAAAGCCCATGAGCCGCAGGGAGCGCCGCGCCGCTGAAAAGGCGGCGAAGCGGGAGGCGATGGAAGCGGCGAAGTGTCAGTCCGCCCGCAGGAAGGCCGCCGCCAAACACAAGGCCACAGCCAAGAAAAAGGGCCTGAAAAAGAAGCCCCAGTCTAAGGAGCAGAACAAGCGGGCAATCTCCGCGCAGGCGACCATTCCCTATCGGGAGATGGGCAAGGACGGCATTTGCCGCGTCCATGACCGGCTGTATTCCAAGACTATCCGCTACCTCGACCTGAACTACCAGCTGGCGCAGCCCGACGACAAGGCCGACATATTCGACGGCTGGTCGGAGTTCCTCAACTACTTCGACTACACCATCCACGCCCAGCTGACCTTCTCCAACCGGCACAGCATCGCCGCCGAGCTGGAGAACCTCATCAAGGTTCGCCCCCGGAATGACCGCTTCTCCGACCTGATGGAAGAGTACGCCGATATGCTCAGGGAGCAGCTCCAGAAGGGCAACAACGGCCTGATCCGCACCAAATACATCACTTATTCCATCGAGGCGGACAACTTCCGCGAGGCCAAGCCGAAGCTGGAGCGCATTGAGGCCGACATTCTCACCAACTTCAAGGTGCTGGGCGTGGTGGCCTACCCGCTGACCGGCGCGGAGCGGCTCAAGCAGATGTACGAATTCTTCAACCCGGACGCGAAAGCGCCCTTTGAGTTCAGCTACGACCTGGTGCTGAAGTCGGGCATGTCCACCAAGGATTATATAGCGCCCACCAGCTTCAACTTCAAGAACCGGCGCTGACAAGATGCTGGCCGAGTTCCTCGACCTGGACAGGGATATGGTCATCACCATGCACATCCAGTCCATTGAGCAGAGCGCCGCCATTAAGATGGTGAAGGGCAAGGTCAGCGACATCAACAAGATGAAGATCGAGGAGCAGAAGAAGGCCGTGCGCTCCGGCTACGACATGGACATCATCCCCTCCGACCTGAATACCTACTCCGGCGAAGCCCAGCACCTGCTGGACGATCTGCAATCCCGCAATGAGCGCCTGTTCCTGGTGACGGTGCTGGTGCTGAACACCGAACGGACACGGGAGGAGCTGGAAAACGCCGTGGGACAGGTGGACGGCGTGGCCCACCGCTACAACTGCGCGCTGCGACGGCTCGACTGCATGCAGGAGGCGGGCATGGTCAGCAGTCTGCCGCTGGGCTGGAACCAAGTGCCCATCAAGCGGGCGCTGACCACCACCTCCACCGCTATCTTTGTGCCTTTTACGACGCAGGAGCTGTTCATCCCCGGCGAGGAATCGGTGTACTACGGCCTGAACGCCGTGTCCAACAACATGATCTACGCCGACCGGAAGCAGCTCAAGACGCCCAACGGCCTGATTCTCGGCACGCCCGGCAGCGGTAAGTCCTTCACGGCGAAGCGGGAGATCGCCCATGAGTTCTTCTTCTCGGAGGACGACGTGATCATCTGCGACCCGGAGGGCGAGTATTACCCGCTGGTGCAGGCGCTGGGCGGGCAGGTGGTGCGCATCGCCCCC
>CADBKQ010000058.1 GCA_902795275.1 uncultured Eubacteriales bacterium
AAACAGCAGACGGCAAAACGCTGACGAATGAGGAATTCAAGGCTGCCCTGGCCGAAAGCCATCCCGAATACACCGAGGAGCAGCTGGAAATCATGAGCGCTTTGGCAGACTGGAAAGATGCGAGAACGGTCGCCCAGGGAGACATCCCGGAAAGCACCATCGTCACCGATTCCTACTTCACCGATGCGTTCGTCACCGTCACTTTGAAGTCCAGCCTTGGCCAGTAACGCAGGCGAGCCAAAACCATGCAGTCTTTCCCCGGGGCGTTTCGCAGCCGCAGCCGTGCCGCGAAACGCCTCCGGCTCTCTCTTGAATCTTATACAAAAAAAGGTTCTTCACGGAAAGTTGGGGGATGACAAACACCTCATCCGCCCCTTCGGGGCACCTTCCCCTCAAGGGGAAGGCTTAGCGCAGAAAGGCTTCCCCCTCCTCAAGGGGAAGGCTTAGCGCAGAAAGGCTTCCCCCTGGGGGGAAGCTGTCACCGTAGGTGACTGATGATGGGGAAATCCCACAACTTTCCGTGAAGAGCCCAAAAAAAGGGGGGCTTTGACCAATGACTCTGAGCGACAAGCTCTATACAATCCTGATTCAGGGCGGCTCCTGGCAAACCATACTGGGCGGCCTTTGGGTCACGGTGCAGATTTCCCTGTTCGCGCTGTTGCTCGGCACAGTCTTGGGCGCGCTGGTCTGCCTTCTGCGCACGCGCAGGAACCGCGTCGCCCGCGGCATCGCCTCGGTGTATATCGCCGTGCTGCGGGGCACGCCGGTGCTGATGCTGCTGCTTCTACTTTACTACGGCGTCTTCGCCCGCGCGGGCCTGAACCCCGTGACGGTGGCGGTGCTCACGTTTGCGCTGAACGTGTCCGCCCATGTGGCGGAGCTGCTGCGCTCGGCGCTGGAGGCGGCGGACAGGGGCCAGGGCGAGGCGGCGCGGACGCTGGGCTTTTCCGCCTGGGACACCTTCCGGCTGATCACGCTGCCGCAGGTGCTGCGCATCGCCAAGCCCGTGTATCAATCCACCATCGTGAACCTGATCCAGTGGACCAGCGTGGTGGGCTACGTCACCATCACCGATCTGACCCGCGTCATCAACAACACCGCCTCCCGCACCATGCAGCCGCTTTTGACCATCATCATCGGCATGCTGATCTACCTGGCGCTGTCCTATATCGTGTTCGGCCTGTTTGCGCTGTCGGATAAGCTGAAGGAGAAAGCGCATATGGCGACTTGAATGGAAAACAGGAGGATTCAACCATGAAGAAAGCAATCTGTCTGATACTGGTCGCGCTTCTGGCGCTTTCCACAATGGGCCTTCCGGCGCTGGCTGGGGATCAGGGCGAGCTCGGGCGCCTGACCAAGCTGAATGTGGATGAGGACACGCTGACACAGGCCATTATGGAAAGCTACTTTGACAAAGTGCCGTTTTCCCGCTATCGTTTTTTTGATAATCTCAACAGCATGATCGGGGCGCTGGTCAGCGGGCGCATCACGGGAATGGCGCTCGATGAATTCACGGCCGAATACCTGCTCTCAAGGACGGAGGAATACGCGATCTACAATCCGCCTGAGACGGTTCCTTCGTATAATCTGAATTTCTCCATGCTGCTGCGCGAGGAGGACGTCGCGCTGTGCGACAGGATTTCCGAAGCGATCGAGGCCATGAAGGCCGACGGCACGCTGGATGCGCTGAAAAAGCAGTACATCGACGAGGTCATCGCCGGGGCCGAACCCGAAGCGGTCGTTCCCGAGGTGTTCGAGGGCGGCGAGGCCCTGAAGGTTGCGGTCACGGGCGATCGCCCGCCGATGGATTATTTTTCCGATGCCGGTGAACCCATCGGCTTCAATACGGCGCTCGTTTCGGAAGTTGGCAGGCGGCTCGGCATGAATGTTGAGTTCGTGTCGATCGATACTGCCGCGAGAGCTCTGGCGCTGGAATCAGGAATGTCGGATGTGATTTTCTGGATGGAAGCGGGAGACTTTGGCAACTGGGAGAACGCCGACGTGGAGGATCAGCCCGAGGGCACCGTTGTATCAACGCCGTTCCTCAC